>CBDVDR010000004.1:0-225448 GCA_965372795.1 uncultured bacterium | reverse complement strand
ATTTTAACTTAAAGTAATTTTAAACTTGGATATTAGTAATATTATTGAATTTACAGCAATTTGAATATTTCTACGGAGTTACATTTATTTTAACTTAAAGTAATTTTAAACTTGGATATTAGTAATATTATTGAATTTACAACAATTTGAATATTTCTACTGAGTTACAATTATTTTAAGCAAAATATTATTGTATAATCGTAATGATTATTGAGTTTGTGAATATCTTTGCTGTTTTATAGGTGGTACCCTCAAACTTGTTTGGGGGTGATTCTACTTTTACTTTTTCATTCTTAAATTAATTGAGTCGTATCCTCTCATTCGAACTTTTTTATTTAATAGATCTTTCATGAATCGTAGTTTAATCTGATATTTATCTTCAGACTTTATTATAATACTATCGATACCTTCAATAATTAGTCTGGCAATATATTCATCACCTGAGAAGAACCAATTTCGCAATATTTTTTCATGTTGCATCAATGATCGTTTTGTATTACGAGGATACTGTTCAAGTAATTTGTAATATTGTTTAGACAAATCAGATTGAAGCATCTCTGGAAGAGGCTCATTAAAAAACCATGGTGTTTTTTTATTATTGTCTCCAAGTGCAGGATTGGGCTGAGAATCTTCAGAATATAGAAGGTCGTGTAATCTGCAAATACCTTTTGCTAATGTAGATAGAACTTCTGCATAAAATTTTCCTTTATTATCAATTAGACAAATTGCAGACTTTGGTTTAACAAGTGATAAAATAGAATATTTTACTAGATCTTCCTTCCAATAGGTAAATCGCATATTATATGTTGGTTTGAAAAAGTAATCAGTTGGTAGCTTTTGTATCTTCGTAATCGTAATAAGTTGGCTTGTGCTAAGTAATTTCTTTCCATCAAAAAAAGAATCAATATCCTCTGGCTGTATTTGTATTAATCTAGCGAAATCAATTTTAGATCTCTTTGATGTAAATTGCCATATTTCTTTAAGTTTTTTTCCCAATTCTTCAGCAGTTGGATCATAGTTGTTATAAAGAACACTTAAAAAATCAAATTTTGACTGGTGATTTTTATGAAGAGCACTTGTTTCATCCTGTATTGAAACAACATTTTCAGATTGTTTGTTGTAAAGTCGTTTATGTATTTTTTCAATATCCTCTCCATTGGCACGTATACTACGTGTATTTCTTCTATAGTATATCGAATTAGCTTGGATTTTAATTTTCCCATCAGAATTACGTAAATCATAGTTGGACATTTCTACTTTATTCCCAGGTGGAATCCAAACTAATCCAAGAACTTTTTTTTCTGCATTTTCCAAATGATCAAAGTAGAAAAATTGAACATCTAAGTTAACACCTAGCCTTTTTTCAATTAAATCCCCAAGGCTACTTGGATCAATTTTTGAATCAACTCCAGTTAATAAATGTGTTTTATCTTCCACACCAAGCAACATATAACCTCCTCCGAAATTGGCAAAAGCAAGTAAGTCTTTAGCAAACTCATAACGTTCATTTTTAGTAGAGATTGAAAGATGTTGCTTATAGTCCCAAGCATTATCTTCCCTTTTATAACTATATAAACGCCAAAACACATCTTTATTTAATTCCATTTATGCCTCAATTCTTTCTATATAATTCTTGTAAGTTAAAACCTCCAGCTTCGTCATTTCGAATCACCAGAGACTTCATTGAGGTGAACGTCAACAAACGACCAGAAAAGCATTATCACATATCTTGACTGTTGGCACCCTCAAACTTGTTTGGGGGTGATAAATGGAGCGGTAGATGTCCTCGTCTGCTCCAATTTAAAATTGGCAGAAACACTAAAGGGTTCTGCCCTACGAGATGCTGTAATCAAATAATTATTTTTTTAGTTTTATTTTAAAAGTTGTCCCAGTGTTCAGTTGACTTGTGACCTCCATTGAACCGTCATACATCTCGATAATTTTCTTTGAAATAGACAACCCAACGCCGGTACCCGTATTAGGTTTGGTTGAGAAAAAGGGATCAAATATTTTATCAATATTCTCAGGTTCAATCCCAAGACCGTTGTCGGTAAATGTAATAATAAAATCGTTGTCCGTTTCAGTATAAGAAATTTCTATTTTATTATCCCTTTCAACATCAGTAAAAGCATCCAGGCTGTTTAAGAGTAAATTGTTGAACACAATCAAAAATTGCTGATAGTTTCCCTGCGCGGAAATATTGTTATTTTCAAATAAGTTTATAGAAATTATTATTTTTTCAGTGCGGGATAAGTTCAATTCAATAACTTCTTCAATTAACTTTTTGAGATTAACATTTTCAACCGCTTTATCCGAATCAACCTTTGTATATCTCATAATTAATTCGGTTAATTCTACGGCTCTTGTTACCGAATCACTGGTCAGAGTAATATATTTATTTAGTTTCTGATCGTTTTCAAGTTGAGGTTTTATTTTGTTTAACAAAGATTTTGCAGGGAAGAGGGCATTTCTGATTTCGTGGGCAAATCCGCCGGCGATATCTTTGATCTGTTTATATTTCTCAGCCTCGATCAATTTTTTCTGGGTTGTAACAAGTTTATTTAAAGTAATGTTTAATTCTTTTTTCTGTTTGAAAATTACCCGGTTTTTTAATGAGACGGTCGTGATATAGAAGAATGCCAGGACAAAGAAAAAGATCAAAACATACTGTGATTGAATCGGGTGTTGTCTGAAAATTGTAATCCAGGGGCTTTTCTCAATTGAGTAAAGAATGGTACTGTTAGCGTAATTTATAGAGATGTTAAATTTGTCTGGATCCTGTTTTGTTTTAAACGCATGAATTGAATTCCCAGCCTCTATAATTGCGGCAATATTAAACTCATTATCCAATAATAAATATTTCCCGTCTGCTGATTGAGCGAGGTAATTAATTTCATCCGGTCCCAGATAGCTGTCTCTTCCAATAATATTTGTTATTGAAGTAAAATTATATATTTGAACTAATTCAAGATTATTATTGTAACGATAAATTTCATGCTTGGAGGTTGATATAAACAGCTCCCCCTGAGCTAAGTTGTCCTCCTCAAGGTACGTGAAATTACTTATGAATCTGTTATCTTCTATTAGCATTGTGTCAATTATCAAACCCTGTAAATTCAGTACAATAAATCCGCTTTGAATATTTGCCGGCTCTGATATCGGTTCTTGAGATTTTTCAAAGGTTGCCATAATCTCAAGTTCATTGTCATTGTCAAAATCAAACAGTTCTACTTGAGGATAATGGAAAGTTGACCCTAAGGGCTGCGACCAAATTATTTTCCCATCTCTGTCATAATAAAATAAGGCTGAATTGTTGTCGGAATACTCGCCACATTCGGCGCCGTTTAAAATCGCCGATGTTGCAAAAATCAAAGCCCCTTCCAATTTTGATATAATGTTTGAATAGTTCGTACCGAAAGTAGTGTTGCTGGTGGTGCAGTTTTCCCAGAGTATCTTTTTATTATGCACATCATAACAGATTATTTTTCGAGGGTAAATATCATATCCGGTTAGACAATTTATCAGCACTTCATCATAACCATCATCATTGTAATCATAAAAACCGTCAATATCGCCCACCCCGTCCCAATAGCCGTTACCATTAGAATCCTCTCCGACAACAATCGGTTGGTGAAGCGTACGGCCGTTATGGAAATGAATGACATCAAACCAAAGGGTGTCTTGATACGTGTATGTCAGACCGACTTCCATAATATTATCATGGTCGAGATCAAATAATTGATAGTCAGAAATTTTATTCGCATCAATCAGAAAATGAAGTAACGAGCGTCCATTGACATAATCAGGATAGAAATAAAAAGCGCAGATGTTTTTACGATATGAATTTTGAATTGCAAATGATTCCATCTTCCCATCGTTGTTCATATCAGCCGGAATAATAACTCTGTTTGTAGCTGGGGATTCATCAATAGCTTTAAACTTATAGGGGTAAGCTGCGTTGTCATTGTATGATTCTACAATCTGAGACTGATTATCTTGAGCCGCACAAGATAAGGTCAACAGTAGAATGCTTAGCGTTAAGAGTAATCTAATAACTATCATAATTAATAAATTGGTGTCCTGTTTATTAATATATAAGAGTTATCTGTCCCATTGTCAAACTATGAATAAATTGTCCACAACTGAATGTGAAAAGCAATAACCACAAAAAAAGGCGAGCCATCAGACCCGCCTTTTAAAATCTATATATTTATTTATTCCTTACAACCCTAACACATCCCACATCAATACCGGTGGTATTGAACCTTCGGCAAGTAACGCATCGTGGAAATTCATCAAATTGAAATTAGCACCATCCCGTTTCTGCATAGCCTCACGGAGTTTCATAATCTCAACTTTCCCCATTAGATAAGCCATCTGATAAGTAGGCGTGATCGTATAGCGATAAACTTCTTTATTCAAAAATTCTTTACCTGATTCGGTAGTAATATTAAGTTCATTCGCCATCCATTCGACACATTCTTCGGCTGAAAACTGTCCGGTATGAAGTTTCACATCAGCCACGATTCTTGCCGCCCGGAACCGTACCCCGCCCAGCACACTTAACCATCGAGCCGGATCCTCTTGACCATATATCCCATTTTCATACATCATTTCTTCAGAGTACAACGCCCAGCCTTCAATCATCATATTATCCATATGCCATTTGCGAACCGGATCTTTGTTTAACCCGGCAATCTGCATTTGTAAATGATGCCCCGGGAAAGCTTCATGAATAACCGAGCCTTTGAATCCGCGTCGATGAACATACCGATAGCGAGCTTCAAGCTGCCTGCGGTCGAGATCATCAGGGATCGGTCTTACATAAAAATAACCATGCTGAACGGTATCAAATGGCGCCCCCGGGTGATAAGCAATACTGCTAATCATTGTCTGCAGAAAATACGGAGTCTCAACCACGGATACATCAGCAATATTTTCAGGGATACTGATAATGTTATTAGCTTTTAGGAAAAATTTGATCTGGCCGGTTTCCCAATTATAATAATTCAGAATATCATCTTTTGTAAAAACTTCCGGAATATAAACCGAGTCGCTTCCGTTCTGATGATTATCCTCAACATACTTTTCATATTTTACATATTCAGCCTGAACCTCGCTTAGCAGCTTCTCACCGATTTTCAATAATGAATCACTGTCATAACTGAGTAAATAATTATGGTTTAATAAATAATCAAAATCTACTTTACCAATCGCAATTGATTTTGGATCGCCGGGGGTTAATTCGGTCAAATAGATTGCAAAATCATTCATTGCCTCTCGCGCCTGAGTGGCAATTTTGGAAATTCTATCCGCCCGTTCCGGAGAAAACTTCATCAGTTCGGCAGAAACAACTTTATAAAAATCACTCCCCGATTCAAGCGCCTCAAGGGCGCCATCAATGTAAACCTTTGGTGGTTTTTTAATATTCTTACGAGCCGTTGCAAACAATTGTGGCACCGCTTTTATCCGGCTCATGATTGGGACAATTTTTTCATTCAGCGGAGCATGCGGTGATAACATCAGGAAATACAAACCATTGACCGCTTCATCAATATAAAGTTGAGGCGAGCGTTTGTGCCATGCAATATTTTTTAAATTTAATAAGGTTGTCTCAAGATCAGCTTTAACAAGCTTATAATTTATTCTCTGATGAGGAGTTAATTTCGTATTTTTGTATTTATACAATTTTTGTGTATAATTTTTTAAAGCCTTATTCATAGTTTTAACTGAAGAGGAAGAATAATCAGTCAAGCGATGGTCGTAGGCATGAATACCCATTTCTGTTGATTTAACCGGGTAGAATGATTGGATCGATTCGAGAATCTCCACGCAGAGTTTATCGAATGTTTGTTTCTTTTTGGCTGCGAAAGAATTAACCGATATCAGCAGCAGCAATAAAGTTGTAAAAATAATAATCTGTTTAAAACGCAAATTTCTAACCTCCTAAAAAATTAGCCATCAATTTATAATATATCGGCAGTAATTGCAAGAACTGTTACTCTCTGTAAAATACGGAGACTAACTCGATATGCATTGTGTGAGGGAACATATCAACTGGCTGAACGACCGGAAGTCTATATCCTTGCTCGACAAGGGCTTTCGCATCACGAGCAAAAGTAGCCGGATTACAGGAAATATATAAAATTTTCTCAGGTTTTAGTTCCATAACCCGTTTTAAGGCTTTGGGGTGAAGCCCGGCACGAGGGGGATCCAAAATTATAATATTAAATTCATTAATAGTATTATGTTCGGTGCGAAGGTAATCTTTGACATTACCCTCAAAAAATTTGATATTTTCAACGTGATTTTTTTCCGCATTAATATTCGCAGCCTCAATTGACTCGGCGACCAGTTCAACCCCTATAACTTCCGAAACATAACCGGCAATCAAAATACCGATTGAACCGGTTCCGCAGTACAGATCCATGACTTTATCAGTTTTAACCGGATTCAACATCTCAAAAGCGGTGCGATAAAGGGTTTCGGTTTGAACCGAATTAGTCTGGAAAAAAGAATTAGGACGAATTCTGAAGGTGCTGTTAAATAACCGTTCTTCAATAAATCCCGTACCGTATAAAATTTTCTCAATCTCGCCGATAGCGATATTTGATTTTTGACCATTCTGGCAATGTATAATGGTAGTTATTTCTGGAAATTCAGTTGTCATCTCTTTAATCAGTTTTTCACGAACCGGAAAATCCCCATAATTAGTGACAATATTAACCATCAGATTAGCAGTTCGTTTTGATTGCCTGATTACCAGAAATCGCATGTATCCGCCATGATTCATGACATCATAAACCGGGATTTCTTCACGTTTAACAAAATCCCTTAACCAGCCAACAATTTTACTGGAGACTTCTGACTGAAGGTAACATCTGTCAACATTGAAAACCCGGTCGAAATGCCCCCGTTCATGAAGCCCGAGAGTAAAACCATGCTCTTCATCAATATTAAAAGAATATTCCATTTTGTTTCGATAATTAAATAACTCAATTGAACCGATCACATCAGGAACTGTCACGCCTTCAAGTCTTGCAATTCGTTCTACACAATCAATTACCTGTTTCTTTTTGAAATCAAGCTGGCTCTGGTATTGAAGGTCCTGCCAGGTACAGCCGCCGCAATAATCAAAATGAGTACAAATAGCATCAATTCTATGTTCACATTTTTTTGTTATCTCTCTAACAATGCCTTCATTGTAACGTGGCTTAGTTCTAGTAATTTCTGCTAAAACGGTTTCTCCGGGAAGTCCGCCTTTGAGGAATATTACTTTACCATCAAGGTGCGCTACCGACTTACCATCAAAAGCCAGATCAGTTATTTCTAATTCAACTAATTTATCTGTCATGGGTTCTTTCTTCTATTGGTTCGTGAGGATGGCTGCATAAGGCTTCAGAATTTACACAACGGGTTTTTTCGATCTGAATTGTGCTATGGCCAATATGAAACTTATCTTTCAACATTGTATTTAATTTTAAAACTATTTCTGGTCCGTTTTGAAAATTGGTTTCGTCAAGACAGATATGACTGGAAAGAGCAATGTCTTTTGATGAAAGCGACCAGATATGTAAATCATGAACATCAACAACATTATCTGTGCTGAGCATCTCTTTGTAGACAGCATCAAAGCTTATTCCCTCAGGAACTGCTTCCATGAAAATTATAACAGCTTCTTTAATTACCAAATATGAAGACCAGAAAATCATCAAGGCGATGACAGATGATAAAATAATATCAATAATCAACCAGCCGGTTATGATGATAACGATACCACCGATAATGACGACCACCGAGGATATAGCATCATAAGCCATATGGAGAAAGGCGGTTTTCATATTCAGTGATTTACCTTTTTCCGAATGAAGAAACCAGATTGAGAGGATATTCCCAATTAATCCGATTACAGCCACAGTTAAAAACAATACCGGATTAACAATCGGCTGAGGATTGATTAACCGGTTATAGGCTTCCATTAAAATAAAAATCGCAATGACAACTAAGGAAACCGCTGATATAAAAGCAGTAATAACTTCAATTCGTTTGTAACCATAAGTCGATTTTTTTGTAGCGGGGATTTCGGAACCTTTTACGCCTAACCAGGCAAGACCCAAGGCTGCCACGTCGGAAAGATTATGAACTGCATCAGCTAAAAGAGCCAAATAACCGGTTAGAATTCCACCGATAAATTCAGCCACCGTTATGATTAAATTAAATAAAATTGTCCAGAGCAGTTTTTTCCCGGAAACTGAATCATGTGAGTGAACGTGTGCCATATTTAAAATCTTAACCGGTGCTGGTTTTTAAACAGTTAGCCTTTCATCAACTTAATAGACATAAAACCAAGAACTAATAGAACTACGAAGCCTAATGCAAGCCAGTTAAAATATTTATCGATAAATTCCTGGATTTTGTTACCGTACTTTTTGTAGAGAAGACCTATCAATCCGGCTACAAGAAAAAACCGCAGAGAACGACTTATGACCGATGCGATTACAAAGGGTGCGAAATTCATTTTGAAAAATCCGGCAGAAATTGTGAATACTTTATAAGGGATGGGGGTAAAGCCTGCTATGCCAACTGCCCAGGGACCTACTTTCATCCCGGAAATCTCTTTTTCATTAAACCAGTATTGGGCTAGCGAAAGAAATTCTTCGGGACTGGTACCGGCAATAGCAGCCGTCAAAGCGAGCATTTTTTCGCCAATCAATTCAAAAGCAAAAAGTCCGATAAAATATCCGATAATACCGCCAATCACTGATCCAACCGAACAGATAGTGGCAAATTTCGCCCAGCGTCTATAAGCACCCATACAAAGAGCTATTAATAAAGCATCAGGGGGAATTGGGAAAAAGGAAGCTTCTGCCAAGGCTAAAATAAACAACGCCGTCAAAGCGTATTTGGAGGCTCCCCAGTTAAGTACCCAATCATAGAGTGAACGCGACCATTCTAATGGTTTCATTAAAAATTTTATCATTGAACTTTATTCATTTGAAATGTTTTCAATTTTTTCAATTTTAATTTTGAGAATCCTGTTATTTTCTATCTGCAGAGCAGTCATTTTTACATCAGCAACAACTATGGTATCATCATTCTCAGGTAATTTCCCTAAAGTATCAATAAAAAGTTTTGCCAGAGTGTCAACATCGTCTTCGGGAAGATTACAATTGATAAGTTCGTTGACTGCCCCGGGCCAGACTGATGCTTCAGCATAGGCGACATTCTCTGAATGCTTAGTTAATGGTTCGCTTTCAAAATCATATTCGTCACGAATTTCACCAACAAGTTCTTCAATAATATCCTCAAAAGTGATAATTCCGGCAGTTCCGCCAAATTCATCGAGAACAATAGCCATATGTTTTTTAGTGAGCTGCAGTTCATTCAATAATTTTGATAGCGGCATCGAATCAGGTACAAAGGTTGCAGTATGGCAGAGGTCTTTTACAATAATCAGTTCGGGATTAAGTTTTTGCACAATGATATCTTTGACATATAATATCCCGATGATATTATCCAGATCTTTTTCATACACCGGGTAACGGCTGTAGCCATGTTCTATTATCAAATTGATGATTTTATCAACGCTGGTTGTTAACTCCACGCCAATCACATCGGTCCGGGGTGTCATAGCCCTTTTAACGGTTGAGTCGGCAAAATCAAATACTGATTTAATTAACTTTTCTTCGGTAGCATCAAACACTCCCTTTTGACGCCCTTCGAAAATCATCATATTGATTTCTTCTTCGGTGATTGGGCTTCGCGATTTTTCATGCTTAACACCAAATAATCTGACTATAAAATTAGCGGAACTACTAAGAGCAGTTGCAAATATTGATGTTATAATAACAAATATATTAACGGGGCGAGCAACATGACGCGCAAATTTTTCCGGTTGGGAAAGAGCTAAAAATTTGGGGACCAGTTCACCAAACAGAACCGCTACAATTGTTATTGTTATTGCGACGATAGCAACCGCGATTGTACCCGAGGTTGATGAAATGAAATCTATCGGTACATTATTCAGCCATTCCTCAAGTTGTTTGACCAAAGTTGCACCGCCAAAGACACCGGCTAAGGTTCCAAACAGAGTGATCCCGATTTGGATTGAGGCTAAAAATTTATCCGGTTTATTATAAAGTTTCTCTGCAATAGCTGCGCCCGGCTTTTTATCTTCGACATCCTGACGAAGTTTACTTTTGCGACTGGCAATGATTGAAAATTCTGATAAAGCAAAAAAACCATTAGCTAATATTAATACCATGATAGCCAGTAGTTCCAGAATTAAACGTGATTCCATTTACATTGGCTCCACGATTAAAATATAACTGGATAAAGGGAAGGGGTCGTCGTTATTCATCAGCCTGCATAGCCTTTGTAAATATATTCCTTGGCAAGTTTTTCAAGCCGTTCAACCCGTTTTTCTACTGGGGGATGGGTCGAAAACATCGATGCCATTCCTTTGCCTGATAATGGATTAGCTATCATTAAATGAGCCGTTGCGGGTTTCTGGTCAAGATTCATTCTTACCGGGGAACGATGTAGTTTTTTTAAGGCAGAGGCTAAGGCCAGATGTTTGCCGGTGATTGTACCGCTAATTTTATCCGCCTGATATTCCCGCTGTCTTGATATTGCCATCTGAATAATCATTGCTACCAGTGGTGCGATAATTGCCGTGACGATTATTGCAAGACCGCCGCGGTTATCATTAGATCTTCCGTACCCGCCAAAAATTGCACCCCAACGGGCAATCATGGCAATGATTCCGATAGCACCGGCGAATGAGGCGGCAATAGTTCCGATTAACATATCTTTATTACGAATATGAGCTATTTCATGTCCGATCACGCCTTCAAGTTCATCTTCATTTAGAAGTTCAAGCAAGCCTTCGGTGACTGCAACCGCAGCATGTTCGACATTCCTACCGGTTGCAAATGCATTAGGGGCTTTACTTGGAGTTATATAAACTTTGGGTATCGGCATATTATCCGCTTGCGTAGTGACTCTTCTAACAACCCGCATTAATCGCGGATGGTCCCTTTCGGTTATTTCCTTAGCGCGATACATTTTTAAAACAATTTTATCAGAGAACCAATAACTGAAAAAATTCATTCCGGTTGCGAAAATAAAGGCTAAGATCAAACCATTGCTGCCACCAAAAAGGTATCCGACTCCCATAAAAAGAGACATCATGAATACCATTAACATAAATACTTTAAAATTATTCATCGATTCCTTCCTCTTATAAAATCTATAGTAAATTCTATATCGAGGTCAAATAGTTTCTTTACCAATTTATATAAGTATTTTGGTAGAAAGTTGCGATATAAGCTCAATATTAATGTGATTTCTTTCGTTTGCTTCTTCCGAAAGACTGTTTTTCAACATCAAAATCTTGCTTTTTATCTTCAACTGCAACTTCGGCAGGGGTTTCGGCACTATCATCTTTTATTGGAGTTTTCTTACGGGATTTTCTTCCAAATGATATTTCACTCTTTGATTCAGGACCCTCAAGTTTCGCTTGAACTGGCTTTTCAGGAGCGATTTCAGCTTTGATTTCTTTCGGTTGTGCTTTTGGCTTTACCTCAGGTTTCTCTTCGACTTTTACTTCAAGTTCTTCTTCGATAGTATCTTCTGAAATAAAGTCGATTTCGGCTTCTTTACTATTATCGAAAACCGGGGCAATACTCTCACTCTGATTGGTTATTTCTTCGATTTTTTCTGTCTCGTTAGGATCAGTTGTTTTATCCAAAGCGGCTAAGCGCTCGGCTACTTTTGATAATTCTTCTTCTACTTTTTTGGGAGACAAGGTGAATGTATCAATTGCCTCATCTTTGGGAGCCGGAGGAGTTGGCAGTCTATATGGCAGCGAGCTGGGTGGTTTTGGAAATTCAAATTTTACCGGGGTAGAAGTAGACGGTTTATCTTTTTTAAGGAATTCTTTCTTTTTATCAGTCGCCGAAGTTTTAGGTCTGGTCTCTTTAAATTCGGTTCTTTGCGGGATTGTCTTTGGTGGTTTTGGCACTTTTGGAATTATTTTTGGTTTTGGTTTAGAAACTGTTCTGGCCGCTGGTTTAGTTTTGGGAGCGGTCTCAAATATTTCTTTACTATCAACTTTAATTTCAAAAGGTGAACGTGTTTCTTTAACAACATCCTTGGCAGGACTGACTTTGGAACGACCTCGAATTTCAGTGCTATCTTTGGTCTTATATTTGCGAGCAGGCTTACTGTCTTTTTTAGAGTCGTACCGATCACTTTTTTGAACTGTAGTTCTTTTGTAAGTGCTTGATGTTGATCTTGAATATTTTTTGTCATCCGGCTTTGCGGTGCGACTGCTGGCGGTACGTGGTCTCCGACGGGCAGTTTTAAAATCAAAGGTTTCACCGACAACCGCCGCCCCAATAGCATCACTCCAGACATTAAGAGTGGCTCTGACACGATCAAAAAACCAGTCAACGATAAATAACAACCCGATAGCTGCGTAAGCATCAGGTGGGAAATTCCCCAGATCAAGCAAGATTACCAACAAAAACATGGCCGCAAACGGCATCCCGGATATCCCAAACGAAACGACTATCGAGGCAAAAGCCATCAGCATGATCTGAGCCGCGGTGAGATCAATCCCGATCATTTGAGAAATAAACAGAACCGCCATCAAAGCATACATCGCCGTAGCATCAACATTTATAATAGAACCCAGCGGAAGCACAAACGAGCCGGCACGGGAATCTACTTTGTTATGATTAATAACACGATCACAGGTTATCGAAAGAGTAGCCGCGGAGGAACTGGTGCTGAAGGCTGTTGAAAGAGCCGGAATAAGATGGGTGAAATTTGATACAACCGACTGTTTTGCGAAAATCCTGAGTATTAACGGAAGAACAATCAGACCATGGATTAAAAATGCGCCCATTAGAACAATCGAAAACGGGAGTAATTTTTCAAATATAAAGAAAATCGACTGTTCATTCCTGGCAACACTGGTTCCGATTAAAACAAACAGACCAACCGGTGCGACAATCAGAATTATATTGATGATTTTATAAATCAATTCATTAATAGCTTTGAAAAAATCGACAACGATTTTCCCCGAACGGGACATTGTTGTCAGAACAATACTGAAAATTATCGAGATAAATATTATCCCGAGATAATTTCCGCCCATAGCAGCCTGCGGGATATTTGAGGGTAAAATTTTATCAATGATATCAAGTGAGCCTGATTCGCGGAATTCTCTCAAAAAATCCGGTATAAACGCTCCGGCGCTTGAAACACCAAGTCCCGGCTTGATGAATATCATCAATACCAGTCCGATTGATACGGCTATTATAGTGGTGGTGAAGAAATATAATAAAGTAGAAGACGAAGTTCGTCCGAGTTTTTTTAGATCGCCAAGTCCGGTTATGCCGACTACGAGGCTTGTTACTATTAATGGTAGAATAATTGTTTTAAGGGCATTGATAAATAAAGATCCGATAAAATCTATAGATAAAATAAATCCCGGTAAATAATAACCTGTTAGAATTCCTGCAATCACTCCAAATATAGAACCGTAGAAAATCCAATTTTTAAATTTGTCTGACATCATGTCCTGTTTCTTTGTATCTGCTCATTTGTCAATTGTTAGAACAGAGAGTTTACTTTCATTATCTTTACAACCCGATAATATATCTCAGCTTTTTTAAATTGATAGTTTAAAACAATAATCTTAGCTGAGATCATACCGATTGTTCAAAAACAACATAGCCCTAAGTATAGCAGTTTTGCTCAGACATGGCAAATATTTTAAGTTTTGCCTGTAAGTGGTTGAATCACATGGAGGTAAAGTTGGATGGGCGACATAAGACGATAGTCAAGTTATTGAATCATAAGAAATTAAGACAGAATCACAGCTCAGGTCTCTTGTACAATGAAAATGGGTTCGTTTTGCACACTTCGTGTGATTATCTCTGGCGACATACTTTGGGTGGTTTATTATCATCAAGTTTTTCGCTGTAACTCCTTCTGGGATTTATTTTTACAATGAAAAT
The DNA here is from genome assembly GCA_965372795.1 of uncultured bacterium. GTDB lineage: Bacteria > Zixibacteria > MSB-5A5 > GN15 > FEB-12 > QNAD01. The sequence continues at coordinate 211,418 of CBDVDR010000004.1, read as the reverse complement.
GGGTTCGTTTTGTTACTTTTGTATACTTGCGCATATTTCAAATGTTACGGTACCATAAACGCACTTTTTGTGATTTTCTGTGTTTTTTCACATCGAGTGATTCATTGATTTTTGGATGTACGATTTTGGGCATAACTTACCGTTCCTCCTTTTATATAGGGGTACGGTTTCGTATTCACTTGTGAAAGTGTGGGGAAAATGAGGCATACGAGGAGGGCTTGATTAATAAATCAAATTACATATATTTATCCATAAACTAAATTGCAGGTTTATGACAGGGAGCAGACTTTGAGGAAAATTCTTACTTATCCCACCGTCCGCCATTGGCGGAGTGGGGCACCCGACTATCAAGCACCAGATGGGGATTTATATAATGTTTGATCCAATCACATTAGCAGGAATTGTCGCAAAAACAGTTGTATCGTATGGTCTAAAAAAAGGTTTAGACGCGATAGTAAATAAAAAGAATAAGAAGAAGTTCGAGAAAAAACTTATCGATGTTATCAATATTACAATAGAAGAATTCAGCAAAGTTAACGCTATTCCTGAATCCAATGGCAAATCCCCGTTTTATCAGTCACAAATTATTTTGGAAGAACTTTTAAAACATCGTTTTTTCTGCAAATCCGGTTACAAAACCGATGATGAAAAAATTCTATCTGAATTTAAAAATAACAACAAATTTATAGTACCTGAAAAAGAGCAGATTCACGATTTTTTAAATATTTTTGAACAGAATATTAATGAAGATGATGAACTAAAAAAACTCGCCATTGAGGAAAACTACCAAGAAGAAATATTTACAATTTCAGATAATGTTTATGAACTAATCAATCTTCTAAGAAAGTTCATTAATCCAGAAGGCTCTGGTAATTCTTATCCCAAAGAACTTACTGAATGGGTACGCATTTCCAAAGATGATATTGTGGGCAGGGAGAAAGATTTGCAGGATTTGCGGGAATCACTTATGCAAAACCACGATACGGCTCTTATTAATGGGATGGGTGGAATTGGTAAAACAACTTTAGCGGCTGTCTACCTGACAGAGTTTTATGATGAATATGACCATATAGTATTGCTGACAATAGAGAACAGTTTGGAAGAAGCAATAATTGCAAATACATCACTTATAAAGAATTTAAAAATAGCAGAGGAAGAACTGAGCGAACCGTTAATTAGCTGCTTGAATAAATTGCGTACTTTACAAAGTGATAAACCAAAACTTCTTGTTATTGATAACGCTCATGAAAATTTAGCTGAACATTATAACAAATTGCCCAAAGCACCCGGCTGGCACCTTCTGGTAACATCGAGGAAACATATTGACCATTTCAAAATAATAAATTTGGATTTTCTACCTGAAGATGAAGCGATTGAATTATTTAAAAAATATCACAACGATTTTTCTACTGAAGAAATACAGACTATTGTTAAGGGTGTAGAACTTCACACTCTTACTATTGAAATATTGGCAAAGTCGGCACAGAGAAACCACTGGGAATATGACACAGTTAAAAGTGCCTTTGCACAGGATGCCAAAGCGGGGATTAAAGTAAAACATAATGTTGATAAAATTGATCGTATCAAATCATATATAACAAGTATTTTTGATATTAGCGGACTCACCGAACATGAAATTTATTTGTTGAAACAGTTTACAGCACTGCCTAATCAATGGATTGATTATGAATTCTTATCAAGGTTATTAGATAAGGATAAGCTTGACTGGAGTGATGAATTCGGGGGGATGCTTGAGAATGTTTGCGATCAAGGTTTTGTATTAAAAGATGATAAAGCCGACAGTTACAAGATGCACCCGGTGCTTGTTGAGGCACTTATTCCTCGATTGGGGATTACAATAGAGGATTTGAAACTTCTTACTGAAAGAGTTTCTGGATTACTCTATATTGATCAATCAAAAGATAATCCGATAGATAAGTTTCATTTTATACCTTTTGGTGAGGCTCTTTTAAAACAAATTATAGATGACAGTTCTGATATAACATCAAATTTAAAGTCCAATTTAGCTCTAGTATATATAGAAATGGGTGAATTTGAAAATGCAAGAGAACTGTTAGAACAAGCTTTAAAAACAGGTAAAGAAAACCACGGTGACAAACATCCTTATATCGCAACAATTCAGTCTAATTTAGCTACAGTATATAAAGATTTGGGTAAGTTTGAAAAAGCAAGAGAGTTGTTAATACAAGCTTTAAAAACAGATGTTGAAAACTACGGTGACAAACACCCTGTTGTCACAACACGTCAGTCCATTTTAGCTCTTGTTTATCTAGATTTGGGTGAATTTGAAAAAGCAAGAGATATGTTAGAACAAGCATTGCAAACAGATATTGAAAACTATGGCGACAAACATCCTTCTGTCGCAAGACGTCAGTCCAATTTAGCTGTGGTTTATAAAAATTTGGGTGAATTTGAAAAAGCAAGAGATCTGTTAGAACAATCTTTGCAAACAGACATAGAAAACTACGGTAACAAACATCCTTCTGTCACAAAACGTCAATCCAATTTAGCTGTAGTATATAATAATTTGGGTGAATATGAAAAAGCCAGAGAGCTGTTAGAGCAAGCTTTGCAAACAGATATTGAAAACTATGGTGACAAACATCCTTCTGTCGCAAGAATACAGTCCAATTTAGCTGTTGTATATCTAGCTTTGAGAGATTTAGAAAAAGCAAAAGATCTGATAGAGCGAGCTTTGCAATCAAATATTGAAAACTACGGTGATAAACATCATTTAGTTGCAATAAGTCAATCCAATTTAGCTACGGTATATAAAGATTTGGGTGAATATGAAAAAGCAAGAGATCTGTGGAAAAAAGCCTATGATATTTTTAAGGTATCTCATGGAGAGCAACACCCAAATACCAAGACAGTTAAAGAATTTCTTGATAAATATGGTCGATAAAACCAATTTTGCTTGGAATGCTACAGGCTCCAGAGGTTTTGCTCGATAGCTTTGGCGATATCAATTAGTTTTGGGAATGGACGTGAAGCCGGTTTAGTCTTAATCGAATCATCTGAAACTTTAACTTTTGACATTTCAGTAAAAATACGACATCCATTAATCGTGATCGTTGGAATCTCGACCTTTTGTTTTTTTTCAGTAAACTTTGCCAGAATACCATGCTCTTTTAAATAATTCCGGAGAAAGTTTCTGGTTTTAATCTGACGGGGGTCCTTTTCTGAATAAATTAATCCGATTTCCATATCATGCACCTATCGTAAATTTTTATAAATCGTTGTGGTGACTGTTTCTTATAATTCCATTTATATATTTTCTTACGATCAATTCAACAAAAAGATATCAGGAAATTATTGTTATTGGTGATATTTAAGATCACCAACCCGACAAAAAAGTTCTTTTTCCTCCTGATTATACGTAGATTGACTTGTCGATAAATATCAATTAACTTGTATAGAACCCCAAGAAAAGTGGAAAAACCTTGAAGAAAAGGAGGTCTGTATGTTATACGAGTTGCCAAATCTGCCGTTTGAAAAAACAAGTTTAGCACCGTTTATTTCAGAAGAAACAATAGAATTTCATTATGGGAAACATCATCAGGCGTATGTCAACAATCTTAACAAGCTGGTTGATGGAACCGAGTATGAGGGGAAGTCACTGGAAGAGATTATCAAAACCGCCGAGGGCGGGATTTTTAACAACGCGGCTCAAATATTTAACCATTCCTTTTATTGGCACTGTTTATCACCAAAGGGTGGCGGAGTGCCATCGTCGATGCTGGGCGAAGCAATCAATAGTGAGTTTGGTTCATTAGTTGAATTTAAGGAGAAATTTTCAAATTCCGCCGCTACTCTTTTAGGTTCAGGCTGGTGCTGGTTAGTGAAAACAGAGGCTGGGAAACTCGCCATAAAAACCACAGCCAATGCGGGTTGTCCGGTTCGTGATGGTGATATTCCATTGTTGACCTGTGATGTCTGGGAGCATGCCTATTATATCGATTATCGAAATGCACGTCCTGAATATATAAAAACTTTTTGGGAATTAGTTAATTGGGAATTTGTGGTCAGGAAATTTGAAGGCAGTTGATTATTTTCAGTTATTGAAAAATATTACGGCGTGAGGTTACCATTCCCGTTCAGCTGACGGGCGGTATGGGTAAACATATTGTAGGCGTAGGTGCCTTTGAAGCGGTTTACCTCGACAGCCTTTTCGTAATATTTTTGAGCCTGCAGATAAAGCGATTGATCATTTAATGAGAATGACATGATCTGGAGAAATCTGCCACATTGAAGCTGTAGAAAGAAATCGGTAGGGTAGCGGGCGGCAAGGTCAATCAGCAGACGATAAACATCATCAAATTTTTGTTGTCCGGATAACAAGTCGATCAGTAAGATATTTCCTGATTTTGATTCAGGATGATCGTTATAAAATTGATGGGCAAATTCTAAGGCTGTTTCGGTTTCGTTTTCATAAAAAGATGCGAGCCCTTTTTCATAATCAGTCTCTTCGTAGGCGTTGGCGGTTTTATTGGAAAACAGTTTGCTGATATTATAAAGCTGCACCTCATAATCACGGATCCAGTAGGATGTGACCGGTTGAAGTTGTTGAAGTTGCGGGTAATCCTTTTGGGCAAGGTTCCAATTGGAAGCATCCACAGCAACGTGGGTGATCGGGTAGCGGTCAAAAAGAGTTGAATCAACGTTTGCTACACCAAAGAGATGGATGAACGATTTGACCTTTGTGTTAGCCGTCAGCACCGAGCCGTAGGGACCTGATACAACCGCATTTTCACCAAGGATTTGTTCGATATCCAGATTGGCTTCAATGATGTTATAGTTGTTGTCAAGAATGTGCAGGCGGCGGATTCGGAAAGAGTTGGAAGTGACTGACATCGCCAGCATGATAATAAGTGAAAGGGTAACGAGCCTTTTGTTAAATTTGATATATTCTTTTTCAAATAGTGTTTTAATTATAACCGTCAAACCGATTGCGATTGGCAAGCTCATCCAGGTAAGAGTTGCGATAGGCTGCGGCTGGGTATTGAAGAAAAAGAAATTTCCAATAATTTGAAAAGATGCAAACCAAAGTAAAACTCCCAAGCTGGCGAGGTGGAGTTTTGTGAAAGTCGGTATGTTTTTTAATTTTTTATGGTAGAGCGTATCGGTAAGCAAAAATGCTGCGATAATAACGGGGGGAAGCATGAACAGAGTATAGCGAACGGGGGAATAATTTAACGGCATCAACCCTGTAAAAGTTATGACAACCCAGAGAATCGAAAGCATTGTCGGGCGGGACAGGTCGGACAGTTTCATTCCTTTGGCGTTGAGATAAATCAGAAAGATGCCACTCGCAATGATGAACATGAAAATATCGGGGTCAAGATAGAACAGACGATTGGCAAACCCAAACGATATAAGATGCTCGAAAAAAGCAAGGGGTGAACTAAGACCGGCCGGGAACCCTCGTAAGCCGTAGGATTGTTCGGTGACATATCCAAAGGCAGCCGAGAAGTTTGTACCGTACAGAACCAAGGTTATGATAAGTGAAGAGAGGAGGAAACTTCCGGTTCCAATAGATATGTTTTTCCATCGATCTTTTTGGTTGGCAAAGAACAGGGCTAATAGGAAGGCCGGAAGAAGCAGGACGCCGAAAAATTTGCCGGTTAGCATCGCCAGAGATATAATGAATCCGCTAAGGATAACGCCCCATTGTTTATCGCCCCAATATGAGTAGACATAAAACAACAATGAGCTTAGAAATATTAAACCGTTTTCAAGATAGGTTAATCTTCCATAGGTCAGCAGGGAAACATTCAACACAAAGCAGAGTGATAGAGCCGCCGCAACCCAGGGGCTGTGGTGGCGAAGCATGCCAAGTATAAAAAATATCAAGGCTCCAAAACAGAAGAAAACTCCGACAGCGTTTGCCTTGGTGATTGATACGCCTACAATTGAAAGCCAAAAATAATTTACTAAAGAGGTGATTGAATGTTGATAGACGGTCCATCGGGAATAATCAAAGGGGTCGAATTCATCAAAGATTAATTTGTTACGGGCATGGAAAAAATATTGCGAGGGGTCGGTTGAGAGTGATTGTCCCAGTCCTGAATAATACATCGGAGGGTCAGATGATAGATCAGAAATCCAGAATATGAATCCGCCGACAAAAATTATTGCCATGATGATAAAATACAGACGACGGTTATTAGGGATTTCTAATTTCATTTACTTAAACTTACTTTATTCAACGATGATAGGGACATCAATTTTTTCTTCGACCTGACCTATGGCATGAACCGGCAGACCTTTGGTCCGAAGTTCATTTTCGAAGGCTTCACAATTTTCTTGTGGAAGCGAAATAAACAGTCCCCCTGAAGTCTGGGGATCAAAAAGTATATGTTCTAAATTTTTATCAATCTTATTTTCGAGTTTCCATTTACCATCAACAAATTCACGGTTGGAGTTGGCACCTCCGGGAATCATTTTTAATTCAGCCAGTTCCAGAGCTTGGGGGAGGACAGGAAGTTTGTCAGAAAATATTCGAATTGTGACTTCTGAACCCTCAGCCATTTCAAGGGTATGTCCCATCAAACCATATCCGGTAATATCGGTTGCAGCATTGGCATTGTATTTGACCATCAATTCGCCGGCATCTTTATTAAGAGCAGCCATCTGGTCAGTTACAATATCTGATAATTGCTTATCAACGGTTCCTCTTTTAATTCCGGTTGTGATAATTCCGGTTCCTAATGGTTTGGTCAGATATAATTTATCGCCGACTTTTGCACCGGAGTTAGTGATGATTTTTTTTGGGTCAATCTGTCCGGTTACTGAAATACCGTATTTCAATTCATTATCTTTAATTGAATGACCTCCGACGATAACCGCACCAGCCTCTTCAACTTTTTCCGCACCACCCCGAAGAATTTCTCCCAGAACAGATTCGGGAAGATTGGATGGAAAAGCGACAATGTTCAAAGCTGTTAAGGGTTGACCGCCCATTGCATAAATATCTGACAGGGCATTGGCTGCGGCGATCCTACCGAAATTATAAGGATCATCAACAATCGGAGGGAAAAAATCAACGGTCTGCACTAACGCGAGCTCATCATTTATTTTATACACTCCGGCATCATCAGCTTTATTAAAACCTACGAGAAGGTTTTTATTCTGAGAGATCGGTAAATTTTTAAGTGCTTTCGCCAAAACCTTTGGCGATAGTTTAGACGCTCAACCGGCGCAGCTAACCTCAGCAGTCAATTTTATAGTGGTTTCCAGCCGTTTATCTTCCATAGACTTTAAAATAATACAATGTGACCCATGACGCAACTGATTGGGATTAATTTATTGAAACAAATACTTGAATTTAATGTTCTATTGGAGTACTCAATAAACAAATATATGGAGGAAATATGGCATATAAAGTTACTTTAATCCCAGGCGACGGAGTAGGACCAGAAATAACTAAATCGGTCGAGCAAGTAATAGAAGCTGCGGGAGTTGATATAGAATGGGATCGACATGAGGCTGGGATTCCTGCTATTCAACAACATGGGGTTTCGGTACCTGAATCGTTACTTGAATCTATCCGTGAAAATAAGGTTGGTCTCAAAGGACCAGTTACAACGCTGGTCGGGAAAGGGTTCAAGTCGGCTAATGTAACTCTGAGGCAGAAACTTGATTTATATGCGAACCTTCGTCCGGTCAAAACCATTGGGGGAATTCCAAGTCGTTACAATAAAGTCGATTTGGTAATTGTTCGGGAGAATACCGAAGATTTGTATGTCGGGATAGAGAATATGATTACTCCCGGAGTTTCACAGGCGATAAAAATTGTCACCGAAACTGCTTCGGCGCGAATTGCAAAGTATGCCTTTGATTATGCCAAAGAGCATGGCCGTAAAAAAGTTACATTTGTTCACAAAGCCAATATTATGAAAATTTCTGATGGTTTGTTTTTGCGAACCTTCGAAGAAGTTGCCAAGGGTTACCCTGAAATTGAAGCTGAAGATAAAATTGTTGATGCCCTTTGTATGAATCTTGTGATGGATCCATCCAAGTATGATGTGCTTCTGTTAGGTAATCTGTTTGGAGATATAGTTTCTGATCTGGCTGCCGGTCTGGTTGGCGGTCTGGGAGTAGTGCCGGGAGCCAATATCGGGAAAGATTATGCTGTTTTTGAGGCTGTCCATGGTACGGCTCCGGATATTGCCGGTAAAAATTTAGTTAATCCGACAGCTTTGATATTTTCCGCATTGCTGATGCTTCGTCATCTGGGTGAAGATGATGCCGCAACTCGAATCTGGAAATCGACCATTGTGACTCTTGCCGAGGGAAAATGCCTGACCCGTGATCTGGGCGGGACAGCCTCTACTACTGAGTATACCGATGAACTGGTTAAGGAGATAAAATCAAGAAATTGAAATTGTTTAGCATCTTATTAGAACTCAATAGATTAGAGTAATGTTATTACTTCTATTAATCTTTGATATAAAAATCATTTGTATAAACTAACGAGGTATATTTATATGATGATATAGATTTTTTGTTAGTGATGAATAGACTTGAGCTAATTGAGGAGCAATAATGGCTGATCAAGGACTGATGTGTTGGAATTGCAGTAAACCAACCGGAATTACTACAAGGGTTGTACGATCTGATCATTGCAAACATTGTTTGGCAGATTTGCGATGTTGTCGTGGGTGTTTCCATTTTGATCCTACGAGGCGTTATCAATGCCGTGAAAATGTTGATGAACTGGTTAAAATTAAAGAAAAATCAAATTTTTGTGATTATTATCAGACTCGGGCGGTGATTAAAGTCGCCGGAGGAGTGAAAACTCAAATATCTGAAAAAGATAATCTTAAGAAAAATTTTGACGATCTATTTGACGATTAATAGAGTTTAAATAAATTTATTTTAAAAAGCTTACTGTAATCCTTTAATCCATCCGGTAACGAATCTACCGACCTTTTTTGGATTATAATTAATTACACCGGCAATTTTATTGTGAGTTAATCCGCTCACGATTACGCCATGGTCGGGATGACCAAAGGCGAAGGATATATTCGATTCAAATTGAAACCCTTTGGGGTTATCAATAATCTCATCATCGGTTGCTTCTGCAAATTCTTTGATAGCATAAAATTTTGCACCGGATTCATCCATTGCATAGAAAAGGGTAACGGTGTCGCCGTCGATTATATAGTCAGATGTGAAAACACCGTTTAGATCTATAATTCCAAGATAGTTGTAGGGGTAATATCGGTTTGAGGGGGAAATTTTGTTTTTAAATGGAAACATCAAAAAATATGGTGGCAGCGTTGGCTGGGTCTCAGTTTTTTTGACAATAGCATCAGCCAGAGGTTTTACAATTTCAAAACTATCATCAGTCTCACCTTCAACTGAAAGACTTACGGCAAAATTAGCGATATAGAAATAAGTGGAATTACCGGCGGTGTATGATTCACCACCCAGGCGGTTAAATTGTCCAGTATTGGGACGGAGCAGAGAATAAAATCCATAAGCATCTTCATTGGTTGCAAACTGTGCTATTTCGACTGAGACCGGGATTTTGCTGATTTCATACTTTAAGGCAACCAGTCCGACAAAATTATGTCCGCGGTATAAATCGGCAGAAGATCCGATAAATTCCGCTGCCTTTTCAGCCATAATAATTTTTACACTGTCGATTATTGTAATATTTTGAAGATGTTCAATTACGGGAATTTGTAAATCAGCGATAAAGACTTCGCTGGGGAATTCAGGTGTGACTGCGGTTTTTGTGTATTCCTTTTTGGTTGAACAGGAGCAGAGAACAAGGCTGAATAAAATTGTAGTTAAGATAAATTTTTTCATAATAGGTACATCACTATTAAAACTGTTATTGTCCAAAAGATGACTGTGAATAGGATTGGTTTATCATTGATTAACAACGAAGTTGGTGAGCCGCCTTTTTCTTCTTTGTGAATCAGATATAAATATCTGAAAATGCCATAAATTACAAAGGGGATAGTTAAGAAAAGATTTTCAGTCCCAAGTTTTAAGGAAACTTCATTAGAGAAAGTATATAACATATACATCACAACAACGGAAGCAGTTACAACTCCTATCAATTGATCAAGGAGGTATGGAGAATATCTTTCCAGACTGCTTCGGTGTGAGGTGGCATTGGACTCCAGAAGAACCAGTTCGTGCCTTCTTTTACCAAAGCCTAAAAATAAAGCTAACAGCATAGTATTTATCAGTAACCATTTTGAAGCCGGAACATCAATTGCATAAGCACCGGCTAAGGCGCGGAGAACAAAACTAAAAGCGATGGTCATGACATCAACTATGACAATATTTTTTAATAAACTTGAATAGAATAGATTAAGAACAACAAATATAACAGCAATAATCAGTAAATTAGTATTTATAAAATAAGCTCCGCCTATCCCGATTATCATCAGAATCAGTCCAAAAATTGAGGCTGATATAACAGAAATTTTTTCTGAAGCAAGCGGTCGATATTTTTTGAGGGGATGTAGTTTATCTTTCTGGCGGTCAAAAATGTCATTAAATACATAAATAGATGATGAGAGCATGCAAAACAGGGCAAAAGCAAAGAAAGAAGTCAATAATTTGTCGCTTTTGGCAGCCTCGCCGGCAAATACTAACGCAGCAAAGACTATGCTGTTCTTTACCCATTGAACCGGACGGGCTAAGGTTATAAATGCTGATCCCATGGGCTTAAGAATAGCTTAATTAGGTTTGAGTTTCAAGTATTAAATAATCAGCCTGAAGAAATGAAAATGTCAGAATATGAATTTGTTTTTTGATGTTTAAAGAGTTATAATCCTTTCTGTGAAAACAAGTAAAGCCAAACAACAAAAACGCCAGCATTATTGTCTATTAGTAAATAGTAATGCAAGCAATTACAACGACCAAATAGTCAAAAATTTAATTACCAGTATTAAAAAAAGAGGCAGTTCATATACTCTGTTAGAACCAACAACTGCTATAGAACTATACGATCAGGCAATGTCAGCCGCGGGATTAAAACGACACCGGGGTGCTGTTACGAGCAATCTTAACCGGTGGGGCAATATAACCTCGTTGATTGCCTGCGGTGGTGATGGAACTTTCAATTTGGTAGCCAGAGCCGGTTTAAAATCCGGATTACCCGTTGGTGCGATACCAATGGGCAAATATAACAATATTGCCCGGTCTATCTACGGATCAGTCAATATTGAGGATATTTCAAAAATAATATTTAATCAAAAGATCAGAAAAATAGATGCCGGCCAGGTAGTTAATCAAATATTTTTTGGATCGGTCGGAGTTGGTTTTTTACCGAATTTATTTAAATTATTAGAGACCAAAAAAACACCCCGGTTTAAATTAGGCTGGTCTAAAATGGGAAGCATTGCCGCCAAAATTTCGATGCCTACAAAAACGGTTATAAAAGTCGATTCATTTCGTTTTGAAATTTCTCCGACCCTTTTGAACATTAATTTGCTTCCTTACTCTGTCGGATTGCCAATGTCCATTACATCAATAATTGATGATAATCGGGCAGAAATAATATTTGATGCCGAAGTAAATCCTAAAGTACTAGGTTCCTTTACGGCTGATATTGCCAAAGGCTCTTATTATTTTAATGAGAAGATCAGAATGTTTCGCGGTAAATCAATTTGTATTGAACCATTTAAAAAGTATGAGTTGTATCTTGATGGGGAATTGGTGACTTTGCCGACTGATCTCGTTGAGATAACTGTTTTAGATAAACAATTAAATGTTTATGCTTAGATGATTTATAAATTCAACCACCCATTATCAATAATCTGTTTTCTGCTATTATTCTCCATTATCACAATTTCCGGGTATGCCCAATCAGATGAGGGAGAGTTATTACAAGATTCAACAATAGTGGTTGATACATCCTTGTATCAGCCCGGCTTGATATTTGAAGGTTATATCCATGTAAGTGATACTATGAATTTTGAGAAACACTTGATTCAAAATCCGACCAAAGGGTTGTTTAAATCGATGCTTGTTCCCGGGTGGGGTCAATTGGGGAATAAGAGAACAAAAAAAGCACTGGTCTATTTTGGGCTTGATGTCTGGTTTGTCGGAGCGGCAATTCATTATGGCAAACAGACTTCTGATTTTAAAGCTCAGTATGATGCTATTGATCCAACTGATATAGATTCCCGGAATATTGTGCATTCGTTATTTATGGATAGGAAAGATGAACGCAATAAATTCAGATGGTTTGCAGTGATTATAACTTTTGTTTCGATGTTTGATGCGTTTGCCGATGCGCACTTATCAGGGTTTCCCAATAATGAAACGGATTCAAAATTGAGTTTTGATATAAAGGCGAATGAAAAATATCAATCGCGGTTAATGCTGACTTATTCTTTCTAATCGTTCAAAATAAAATCTTTAACATTCAATCCAAATTGTTCCGGTTCAATTAATCTTACAATGGAACGGTTAGCCTCAACCTGTGATGACAAATCGATCCAGAGAGGGTTGTCAAATAAGCCTTTTTTATCGCCCACAATCTGGACGTACGGTTTTGAAGGGTCGGATTCATTATTCGTTAACACAATTGCGATCTCATCGGTTGATAATAAAACCAATGTTCCCGCCGGATAGATGCCGATAATGTCATTGAAAATTTTCAGGAGGAATGGATCAAATTTGACTTTCATTTGATAATGCATCTTTTTTAAAACGATATCCGGTTCAATCGATTTTTTCAAATAGACCCTTCCGGATGAAAGGGCATCGAATGTATCAACGATAGAAATAATTTTTGAAAAAAGATTTGTATCTCTTTTGTCATATATCAGAGACGGATAGCCCGTGAAATCATTGTTAATATGATGTTCAAATGCACCTCTTGCTGCCCGGGCGGTATGAGTGTCTAATTTTAAGTTTCTTAAAATAGTTTTAACCCCAAGAATCGGGTGACGCTGCATTTGGATCCAGTCATTTTCATCAAAAGCATCCGGTTTTCTGATTAAGTCGGTAGGCAGTTTAACTTTGCCAATATCATGGAATAGGGCTGTAAATCCAAGTTGGGAAAGGCGGGCTCGATCCAAACCGAGGCGGACGCCTAAAGTAAGCGAATAGACGCAAACATTCGTAGAATGAGCATAGGTGTAGTCATCAAAATTTTTAATGGCAGTTAATTCAATCAGGGAGGATTCGTCTCTCGTAATATGATCAATCAAAGAATGCACGACTCTTTTTGTTTTTCCAATATTTATATCACGGTCGTTTTTAGTGTTAACCATGACTTCTTCGACAACATTCACCGCCTGAAAGAAAGTTGTTCGGGCAGCTATTCTAAATTGGCGGCGCACTTCTTCAGGGATAATTGATTCATTTTCATCGGCTTCAACGGAACCTAATAGTTTTACCGCTGAAAGCTGATGAGTTTTCAAGCTCATTGATAATGATTCGAGATTTTGAGAATTAGGCTTAATACTTGAGATAAAGCGGAAAAATTTGACGGTTTCTTCAAGCGTAATGCCATCTTTGAATGATACTCCTCCAACGCCCAAAGTTTTCCATTCGTTTACAATTGAGGTTGCTCCTGAAATTCCGGTATCATCAAAGCGAACAAGTTTATCGTTTACAAAATAACGGCTGCCGACAGTCTTAATTAAAGCTGAGCCAAATTCTTTAAAGAAATAGATCAGGGTATCATGGAAGGCTTGACTTTGATTTTTGAAAGTCGGATTGTTGTCCTCGACAATTCGTGAATTTTTGTAGAGAATAAAAAATTGATTTAATAATTTTTCTTCCTCTTTGCCGGCCAGAATACGAAACTCAGGATTTTCGGCTATCTTATTCATGTTCGCCTCCATAGATATTGGAACGTCGTTGATGCAAGGCATGTTGTGCCAGATTCTTTATATCAGGGCGCCAGCTGTTGCTAAGTTTTATTAGCACTTTTTCAGCTTTTTCGCTCTTGTTTATGGTCAGTGCTTCAAAAGCCGCTGAACGGAAGAATTTCAGAGTGGAATTTCCGGTGATATTATAATTTGATATGAGTTGTGATAAATAAGTGACAGCTTTATCACCGCCAATTAATGAAAAAGCGTTAAGAAGTGACTGCTGGTCGGGTTGTTCAAGGTTTTCAAATTTATCATTGTTGATTATATCAGTTATAGCTTCGAATGCTTTTTGTCCGTTCATTTGACTAATTGATTGAACCGCTTCACGTCGAATCGCAGCATCTTCATCAATTGCAAGGTTTTTTAAAATATCAATAGCCGTTTCATTCGGATTATCCTTTAACGCTCGGGCCAGAGTAATACGCACTTCGCTGTTATGATGATTAGTCAGTTTATGCAAATATGAAAATGCTTTACTATTGTTAATATGAGCCATAACTGTAACAGAATTTTTTACAACATGAATCCGTTTATCCTGTAACCCTTTTGAAATTATATGAAGATTGTCTTTGCCCATTAAAGCCAGGAAATTACATAAAGCTTCCTGATGAGTTTCATGTTTTAAATCTCCGAGTAAATCAGTCAGCCCGCTTAATGCCTGCCAATCAAAATTACTTAGATAAATTTTTATCATTCCGGAACCAATTTCCGGGTTTTCATTGAGGGTGTCGGTTAAAACTTTCAGCCTCTCTCGACTTCCGATAGTCACAATAGCATCGTTTATACGTTCAGACCACATCGGTTTTTTCTTTTTAATTTTTTTTCCAAAGGCTTGCAGGTATTTGAATAATTGAGATGCTTCAAGAAATTTTCCAGCTTGAATGAACTCATTTAGAATTTTTTCACAGATCGTGACGGTTTCATTAAAACTTACGGTTTCAGTTTCTTGATGAAGCATTTCTTTTAGCAGCTCAAGAGTTGATTCGTATATATCGAAGGCGACATCATCAGCGGAAATTTCGACTATTTTTTCTTCTGCCTCTTTTGAAAGTTCGAACTCTTTGTTTAAAATTATCGTTGTATCGGGCAGAGATTCCGTTTGAGGAACAATATCACCGAACCCCATTGCCTGAGCAGCTTCAACGGCATTTAATGAATTTTCATTGACTTCATCAGAATCTCCTCCGAAAACAGATGCCGCAATTCCATTATTTCCACGAGGTGCATAATGCTGTTTTTGTCCGGCAGGGTGTGGTTGTCCGGTGCGGTTGTCTGGTATGTCAATATCTGATGAGTCATCAAGCGAAACATAATTATTATCGATATTAACACTGAAAATATCACTATAACTTTGAGAGTTATCAGTTGAGAACTGTTTATGCTGGTTATTCTGATTAGATAATTTTTCTGCTAAGGCTTTGAAATCAACATTGCCATCATATTCAGACAGGGCAACATCTTCAACGGTTGTAAAACTAAATCGGGATATTCCCGATTCCCATATCATGGCGACCAAATCCTGATTTTTGTTCTGCGAATTTAGATGTTCTTTAAGCACATCAAGAAAAGTATAAACTTCATTAACGTCCAAGCCGGCTTTAAAAGTAAAATTTGTAATTCCGGTCCGGAAAAAAATTATGGCAAGGCTTTCTTCTTTTGATTTATCAGAAAAGACAACTTCGTTGTTGAAAGTTAGGACCGATTTGTCGACTCCGATTTTAAGGTCGCCATATTCTTCAACGATATTCACCAGTTTTTCAGAAAAAGATCTTTTCAGAGATTGAGGCAGTGGGTTATTCTCCGGGTACATCGAAACAACTTTGATCACTTTGAGTAAGTCTTTGAGGATCAATGATATGTCAGTAATAATGTCGCTCATGCCGTTCCTTTTAAATAATATAGTTTATCATTTAAATTATCGGCATGATCGGTATAAAAGTTAAATAAGACAAAAAAACCTGCTTATTTTGAAAGCAGGTTTTTTTTGGTGTATCTATATTAATTTTAAAGAAGTTCGATTTTCCGTCTGTTTTTTGTGATTCCTTTGGTAGCGTTACGGGTATCAAAAACGGCTTTCGAATTATCAACAATCCACTGGTAATCATATTGGGTATGATTAGTCAGAATAATTGTCAAATCAGCTTTATTTAAAAGCGATTTTGTTAATTTAGTCGAATGCATTTTATCGCCATTCCAATTTATTGAAGGTACAAACGGGTCATTGTAATATATTTTTGAACCGCTGTTTTCCAAGAGACGAATAACATCAAGAGCGGGAGATTCTCTGACATCTTTGATGTCTCTTTTGTAGGCAATGCCAAGCACGATAATTTTTGATTTATTAAGGGCTTTTGAAAAACGCTTACTCATCATTTTAGAGATACGGTCAATTACATATTCCGGCATGTGGCTGTTAATATCACCGGCGAGTTCGATAAATTTAGCATAGTAGTTCAACGATTTTAGTTTCCATGACAGATAGTGCGGGTCGATTGGAATACAGTGTCCGCCTAAGCCCGGACCGGGATAGAATGGCATAAAACCAAAAGGCTTCGTACCTGCAGCATCAATTATTTCCCATACATCCAAATTCAAACGATCACACATGAGGGCAACCTCATTCACCAGACCGATGTTGACCGAGCGGAAAGTGTTTTCCAAAAGTTTAACCATCTCAGCGGCTCCGGTTGAAGAAACAGCATGGATATTCGGGATCGTTTGTTCATAGAAGGTTTTAGCAACTTTGGTACAAATTGGAGTGGTACCACCAACAACGCGAGGCGTATTTTTAGTCGTGTAGATGGGGTTACCGGGATCGACGCGTTCGGGGGAGAAGGCTAAAAAGAAATCTTTGCCAGCCTTTAAGCCCATTTGTTCGAATTCAGGTCTAATAAGATCCTCGGTTGTGCCCGGATAGGTAGTTGATTCCAGCACAACTAAGGTGCCCTTTTTAATATATTTTTTTATCATTTCAAGGGCGCTTAATATATAACTAACATCCGGATCTTTGGTTTTTGAAAGCGGAGTAGGAACACAGATAGAAATAGTGTCCATCTTTTTTAGCAGTTTCGGGTCGAAAGTCGGAATAAATTTTCCTGACTTTACAATTCTCTCAACATCAGCATGAGGCACATCATCAATATCAGATTTACCTTTTTTCAGTAAGTTTATTTTATCTTTGGCAATATCATAGCCAATTACTTTAAAGCCGACATTTGCAAGTTCAACTGACAGAGGCAAGCCTACATATCCAAGGCCTATAACTCCGGCAACCGCAGTACGGTCTTTAATTTTTTCAATCAGTTTTTTACTGAGATTAGTATTTGATTTTTTTATCGCAGCCATTTTAACTCCTGGTCGCTTTAAGACCATTTTCAGAAATTTTCTTTCTCCAAAAATTTAAACTATCGGTTAGCGTTGTTATAAGAGGATATCGACTTTTATAGTCAAGCTCTTTAACAGCCTTAGCATTACTTCCTTTTATAACAGGGATATCGTTTTTTCGAACTCTACTCTTATCAATATTTACTTTAATTTTGCAGTTGGATAAACTTAAAAGTTTTTTTAAAACTTCTTTTATAGAGATCGAACTACTTGAACATAGCAGATAGACCTCACCCGGTTTTCCAATTTCAGCCATTTTGCGATAGCCATGAACAATATCACGGACATCAGAGAGGTCTCTTTTAGCCGAGAGGTCGCCGACTGAAATTATCGGCTTTTGCTTTCCGGCTTCGATCAGGGCAATCTGTTTTGAAAATGCCGAGATTACAAAATTTTCGTTCTGTTTGGGTCCGCTATGATTGAACGATCTTGCGATACAGATCGGAAGATTATGGAATTTGTGATAATACCGAGCAATATGTTCACCGGTCAATTTTGAAATAGCATAGGGTGAGATAGGTTTGCAGGGGTAATCTTCTTTGAGAACTTTGACACTTTTGGGGAAATTCCCATATACTTCTGATGAACTAATGAATATAATTTTTTTAAGTTTTTTTAAATTCGAAGCGGCTTGAAAAACATTTATTGAACCGTCAATATTAATTTTGAAACAGCTGTTTTCTTTTTGAATGGATTGTCCAACCGAAGAAAAAGCAGCCAAATGAAAGATATAATCCGGGTTTATCTTACTAAAAACGGATTTGCATTTTGACGCATTTAAAATATCAAGCTTGTATAGTTTGATGAATTTTTTGAAATGGTTAATATTCTCAAGTGATTCATCCGGAAGATAAGTGCCGTAAATATTATAACCGGCACTAAGTAATTCATCAGCCAGATGAGAGCCTGCAAATCCGGCGATACCTGTAATTAGTGCAACTGGTTTTTTCATTATTTATCTTCAGCAGACAATCTTTTAAGGTCAGCATCAACCATCATCCGGACTAATTGTTCAAATGTAACTGTCGGTTCCCAATCAAGTACTTTTTTAGCCAGATGAGGGTCACCCAGAAGAAGATCAACTTCAGCCGGGCGAACGAAGCGAGGGTCGGTTATAACATGATCTTTATAATCAAGGTTTTGATATTCAAAGGCGGTACGGACAAAGTCTTTCACTGAATGAGTTTGTCCGGTTGCGATAACATAATTGCCCGGGTTGTCCTGTTGTAACATCAACCACATTGCTTTGACGTAGTCACCGGCATAGCCCCAATCTCTTTTAGAATCCAGATTTCCGAGAGCGAGTTGCTTTGAAAGTCCTAATTTAATTTGGGCGACACCATCGGTGATTTTTCGGGTGACAAACTCAAGACCTCTTCGCGGTGATTCATGATTGAATAAGATACCTGAATTGGCGTGCAAGCCATAGCTCTCACGATAATTTACTGTAATCCAATGGCCGTAAACTTTGGCAACACCGTAAGGAGATCTGGGATAGAATGGAGTTGTTTCTTTTTGGGGGACCTCATGAACTTTGCCAAACATCTCAGATGAAGACGCCTGGTAGAAGCGGATATTTTTATCAATCAAGCGGATTGCTTCCAATATTTTTGTAACGCCAAGAGCATCAAATTCTCCTGTCAGAACCGGTTGAGACCAACTGGTCGGTACAAAAGATTGAGCGGCAAGATTGTAAACCTCGTTAGGTTTGCACTCTTCTATAATATTAATTATTGATAACTGGTCCAGTAAATCAGCCTGAAGCAGGGTGATTTTATTTTTTATATGATTAATTCTTTCAGCGGATTCAGTCGAGGATCTTCGCACCATACCGAAGACTTCATATCCCTTTTCAAGTAGAAGCTCAGCCAGATATGAACCATCCTGACCAGTAATTCCTGTTATAAGAGCGCGCATTTTTAATTTCTCCAATTCTAAAAAAAATTAAGCCATTTAGGATTTTGTACTTACGGCTTGAGATTAAGATCGGAATATATACTTAAGAGAGCCTATGGTCAAATTAAAAGCAAAATGTAATTACATGGAATTTTATTGTGTATTGTATTACTCTTTTTTATATTGATTTCCCTAAGGAGGAGTTATGAAAAGAAATATTTGGATCATTTTATTTATTGTTTTATCATTTTCCAGTATCTATGCAATAGAGAAACAAGGAAAAGGAGATGTTGTGGTTGAACAGGAAATGACAGCCGGTCTGATGCTTGAAGAAGCAGACTCGGTTTTTCAGGCAAGAGATTATAAATCTGCCCTTGAACTCTATCATAAAGTATCAATAAAAGCTAAGGAAGAGTTTAACCCCTCAGTTGACGCTGAAGCAATGTCACAAATGGCGCGAATGAATCTCATCTTAGGTAATAAAGATGAAGGACAGGTATTTCTTGAAGAAGCCGGATCAATAGCCCGCGAAAGTGACCCCTATGGCTGGTCTCGATATCTGGGGGTAAAGGGGCGATTTGAGTGGCAGAACAGCGATCTTGTGAAATCAAGGCAGACCTTTGATCAGATGTACAATTATTGTGTTGTTAATTCTCTATGGGGAAGAGCCGTTGATGCGGCTCATATGATTGCCATAGTAGCGGATAATTTTGAAGATCAATTAGAGTGGAGTATGAAAGGGATAGAAGCCGCCGAAGCCAACGATCAGGAAAAATGGCTGGGACCGTTATGGAATAATCTTGCCGGAACATATTATGATAAAAAACAGTACGACTCGGCCTTAAGTTGCTATATCAAGGCTCGTGAATATCATTGGCGTTTTTCGGGGGAAACCGGAAAATTATTTGCTGATTACCATGTGGGGATGACCTACAGGTTATTAGGAAATTATGAAGAAGCCGGGAAATGGCTTCGTCCGGTATTAGCCTGGGCGGAAAGATTAAATAATAATTCTGCTATCGGGCAAGCATGTGAAGATCTTGGTGAAGCCATGATAGGCTTAGGGGAAAAAGAGGAAGGTCTCAAACTTCTAAAACAAGCGCGAGATGCTTATCAGAAAGAAGGGTTTGATAAATCCTGGAAAGATATTTGGGATAATATTAATAAGCGAATATCAGAAGTAGGTTAAATAAAAAAACCGCTCTTTTTTAAGAGCGGTTTTTTTAATTCAAATATTTAATTAGTATGAATATTTTGGGTTCCAGTCATTGGGACCATCTTTGAGCATATCCAGCATATGCCAGACAGAGCAGAAATCATCGCCGGGACCAAATGGAGCTTGGGAAATACGATGGATTTCGCCTTCATCATTTTTGTGGAAAGTAGAAATCCCCGGATGCGGGCTGCCATCGTCAGTTTCAAAGCCCATATCAAAATTAAACTTATCATCATTCGACAGGATTCTGAATGTCCAGTCTCGGCCGGAGGTAAATTCTTTGGCAATCTCCGGTTTGTCATGTGACACCATTACAAAAGAGGCGCGGTCGCCCAGATGATCTTTGATGCCGATGAAACCATCAGCCCACATGGTGCAATAGGAACAGCCTTTGCCCATGTTGTGAACCAGAATCAAATCATTTTTATCACCGAAAAGACTCGAAAGAGAGACAGAATTACCATCAAGGTCTTTTAGCCGGTAATCTTTGAGTTTATCAGAATTCATTTGTCTTCTTAATTTTTCGAGTTTAATCCGGCTATTTGTCATTTCTTTTTCTAACACGCCAATTTGTTTTTTTATTTCATTCGTATCCATATCATCCTCATAAAAAGAGCCCGATTATGCGAGCTTCTGTAAATTAGTTTTTCGGTGTAAACAAACCGATTGGATTACCATACAAATCTTTAAACACGCCATACCAGCCATGACCGGGAATTTCAGTTTTAGCTGTTTTTTCAGTACCGCCAAGCTCAACAACATGTTTCAGAGAAGCTTCAATATCTTCTACCTGGATGTAGACAACGATTGAATCACCGGGAGTAAAGTTTTCCATTTTGGAAATTGCTCCACCTGTACCGTTATCCGGCATAAAGAAGATATAGTCTTCACTCATTTCAAAGTTTAGTTTCCAGCCAAAAAGAGATTTATAAAATTCAGCGGATTTTTTGCTATCTTTGGCGGCAATTTCGATATGACAGACAGAATTGTTTGACATCTGGACCTCTTATTATTTAAAGATGGGCACCGATTATTTTTAATAATAGATAATAAATTATTCAAATAATACAATTTTTACGCTTAAAATCCAGTTTTGTTAGTTATTTTGTAAAATATTTATGAAATAAGTGATACTGATTATAATTTGCCTTTGAACTAATATTTTAAACCAAATCAACCGAATCTTATAAAATATCACTTCATTTCTTGCCTTTTTATCAAATTGCAATTAAAATGAATAAAGATTGTATAACATGTAAAAACAGATTAGGGAAATAATGTCGAAAAACTTTGCCATAACCGGTGTTTCGGGATATATCGCACAAAGACATCTTAAAGCTATTAAAGAAACCAACAATAATCTAATTGCGGCAGTTGACCCACATGATTCAGCCGGAATCCTTGACGGGTATTTTAGTAATGTCAGGTTTTTTACCGAGTTTGAAAGATTCGACCGGTTTGTTGACAAGGTTCGCCGTCATAATCATGAAAAAGCAATTGATTACCTGACCATCTGTTCACCGAACCATCTTCATGATGCTCATGCCCGATTTGCATTACGGGAAGGCGCCGATGTTATTTGTGAAAAACCGGTAGTGCTTAATCCGTGGAATATAGATGCGCTTCAGGAACTTGAAGTTGAATACGGTAAAAAAATTAATACAATCTTACAACTTCGAGTCCATCCTTCACTGAAAGAATTAAAAGAGCGTCTTGATAAAGATCCTCCGAAAAGTAAAAAAGAAATTTCGCTGACTTATATAACTTCTCGCGGTCCGTGGTATTTGGTCTCGTGGAAAGGGCAGCTTGAAAAGTCGGGCGGTCTTGCCTCCAATATCGGAATACATTTTTTTGATATGTTAATGTGGCTCTTTGGCAAGGTCGAGGGTGCTGAAGTTCATCTGAATGATCCCCTCAAAACAGCCGGTTATATCGAACTTGAAAACGCCCGGGTAAAATGGTTTTTATCAATAGATAGCGAAGATTTACCGGAAGATATAGTCAATCAAGGGCAAAGGACATTTCGTTCAATAACTGTAGATAATGATGAAATAGAGTTCTCGGGCGGATTTGCTGATCTTCATACGGTTATCTATAAAGAAATTCTTGCCGGACGAGGTTTTGGGTTGGATGTTGCCCGTCCTTCAATTGAGTTGGTGCATAATCTAAGAGAAGCTAAAGTGACTGGCTTGACTAAAAATTCTCATCCAATGGTAAAATAGCTAAAATAGACCAAATAGTTCAGATATTCTTATTCCAGCCGATAATATAAAACAATCAATTTGATATCTTTTTCGTATTTATGGAAAATATAATAAATTAGGAGCATTCAATGAGATATGAAAATATAATTGATT
The DNA here is from genome assembly GCA_965372795.1 of uncultured bacterium. Taxonomy (GTDB): domain Bacteria; phylum Zixibacteria; class MSB-5A5; order GN15; family FEB-12; genus QNAD01. The sequence goes on along the minus strand of CBDVDR010000004.1, from coordinate 188,688 downwards.
CGATAGGAAATACCCCTTTAGTAAAAATTAATAAGGTAGTTCCTGATGGTTGTGCAAATATCTATGTAAAACTCGAAAGTAGTAATCCGGGAAGTTCAGTCAAAGACCGGATTGGGGCATCAATGATAAAAGATGCTGAAGAAAAAGGACTTTTGAAACAAGGTATGACAATTATCGAACCAACTTCCGGAAATACGGGCATTGCAATCGCCATGGTTGCCGCATCTAAAGGCTATCAATGTGTTCTGGTAATGCCTGACACAATGAGTATGGAAAGAAGAATGTTATTGAAGTTTTTTGGAACCGAATTGATTCTCACGCCGGGAGCGGAGGGCATGAAAGGCGCAATCGCAAAAGCCAATGACCTCACAAAAGTGAATGGCAATTTTCAACCTTCTCAATTTGACAATCCATCCAATCCTGCCATTCATGCAAAAACCACCGGTCCTGAAATAATTAAAGATATGGCTGAACTGCACCTTGATGCTTTTGTGTCCGGAGTTGGAACCGGGGGAACAGTCAGCGGTGCCGGAAAAGTTTTAAAAGATCATTTTGGCTGTAAAATATATGCTGTTGAGCCGAAAGCTTCACCGGTTTTATCAGGCGGTGAACCGGGTCCCCATCCGATTCAGGGGATTGGCGGTGGTTTTATTCCTGGTAATTATGACAAAAAAGTTGTTGATGAGGTTATCACGGTGGAGAATGATATTGCTTTTGAAATAGCAAAAAAACTGGCTCGTAAAGATGGAATTCTTTGCGGAATATCCTCCGGAGCAAATATCTGGGCTGCTATACAGGTTGGTCAGAAACTCGGACCGGGCAAAAATGTGGTGACAATAGTTTGTGATTCGGGTGAAAGATATCTTTCAACGGCTCTTTTTGAATAAAAATTATTTAGTAAAGTGACGATAATTAAGTATGCTCGCAATTTTTGAAGATTTAAAAGCAATCTATCGCAATGATCCTGCCTGCAGGAATATTGAATTCCTTCTATATCCGGGATTTCATGCCATAGTAATGCATCGTTTTTTGCATTTTTTATGGAAAATAAACATTCCTTTCATTCCCCGATTAATATCTCAAATCAGCCGTTTTTTAACCGGACTGGAAATTCATCCGGGAGCTCAAATTGGAAAAGGTTTTTTCTGTGATCACGGAGCCGGACTGGTTATCGGAGAGACTACCGAAATAGGTGAGAATTGTGTTCTTTTTCATAATGTTACTTTAGGCGGAACCGGGAAACATATTGGCAAACGTCACCCAACCCTTGGCAACAATGTATTGATCGGCACCGGAGCAACTTTGCTGGGTCCGATTACTATTGGCGATAATGTAAAAATCGGTGCTAATAGTTTTGTTGTGATGCGCGATGTGCCTCCGAATTGTACGGTTGCGGGAACGCCGGCGGTTATTACCAAGCGCGATGGTGAACATGTCCATCAAGACCTTCCAAAGACAATTTATAATGAAACTGCTGATAATTATTGAGGCAGAGATTAGATTTCAAAATCTTTCCAAATATCTTTTATATGCTCTTTTACTAACAAATCTAATTTAGTTTGATCTTTCCTTTTAGATTCGGTGAATGTAATTTCAGCCGGTTTAGCTTTTGATTTTCTTTTAAAGAGTTTAATAATTCTTTGAAAAGTCATTTCCCAGAACCAACGGGTAATTTCCAAAAATTCGATAATTAAGTTGATTGTTTTGATAAACCACAATTCCAAAATCGAATCTTTCCCGCCATAGATAGGGAATTTTTGCCCGATACGACTGGTTGTGTTTCTCATTAAAAAGATTGATAGTTCCTGACAGCTTGAATAAAGCTGCATCGGATACGCCAGAGTCCCTAAAGCCGGAATCATCCCCCAAAATAAAGCAACGCGATAGGTAATATGTCGTCTTCGGATGCTGATCATTCTTTGGAGAGTTATTAAGGTTCTCCAGACGGAGGTGTTAATTATCATGAGGATAGAAATAGGATTCAGAGCGGCAGTTTGGAGAAAAGATGTCATCAATCGGAGGGTGAGCGGTGAGTCCGGGTCCACATCGGGAAAATTGGATGCGAAGGTAGATAGATACCAGGCGATCCCCATAATTTTTATAGTCGAGGTGACGGCTTCGAAAAATTTTAGGCCGAGGTGAAAACTGAATGATCTTAAATATTCCTGAATATATCCAACCTTAAGATATTTAATATGGTTTTTAAATTCTTTTGAGGAGATGCGCCCATGTTTTTTCCAGAAGTATAATTCGCTATAGATGACATATTTGGAATATTCCAACTGAAATTTATTGGAGACAAAGAGCAAACCGATGCGGGTAAATATTTTTTTACGATAGATTTTGTTTACGACAATTTTGTGGAAACCTATCGGGAATATTTTCCCCAGAAACAGATTGGAAATAAATTTTAGACTAAGGCTGTATTTCTTAAATTTAAAATCAGGCGAGATTCTTTCTTCATCGAGCCATTTTTCATAGTGCGAATCAACATAATCTCCAATAATAATTCTTCGGTCGTAACTGCTTAGGAAAAAGGATTTTGTCTTTTTATAATATTCTTTGTTCCCTTTTAGCTTTCTTAAAAAACGACCAATTCTGCCGGGGAAAATACCTAATAGAAAAATTGACTGAGTAAATAACCGATTTGTATCTTTAACTTTATTATAATAATCATTATCAATAATTTCAATTTTATTCCAGGTTCGCAATCGGTATTGAATAATCTGTTTTCTTTTTGATCTTTTGAAAAGTGAAAAGAAATTTCTGAAAACAGATATTTCTTCAGCCTTCCAATTTTCAGAAAATGTAATAAGATGATTTACATCGGTGCAAAGTTGGTCATACTTGAGTTCACCGATGGCTTTGGTCAGTTCAGTTTTATTGCTTTCAATAAATTTTTTCAATGGTGCTGATTCAAGATCATCAAAATATGGAAATCGCATAGTTATTAAAGATCGAAACAGATAATAGGGGATCAAAAATGCCGGGATGCCTGATTCGAGGTCGATTATAACATATTTATCTTTAGTTCTTAAAAGATTGGCTGTGGCAACCAAGGCTCTGGTTGAAACCTGCCATCCGGAACCGACCAATCCTGATTGAAGGAAAAGGTTTTCACATTTTTTCATGTGACTTGTGATTTCTTTTTTTTCTTCAAAAGGCGGGGTGTCGAGGTTTAAGTTTTGTGGACGATTATTAGTAAACGGTTTAACGAAGATTTTGTATAAAAATCTTCGGATTATGAAGGAGTCACTTTGCTGTGGAATAATCCCTCGCCCTTTAATAAACTTTGCCGCTAAAACATAAGCCTGATTTTCTTCATCCCATCGGGTGTAGTATGGTTCAGCAACCAGATTTTCTTTTCCGAGAAGTGATAATATTTTAGAAGCAACTTTTCTACGGTAAAAGGCAGCTTTGATGGCATTTTGATTATACTGGTAGGCGAAGGGAGACTGGAAAGAAAACCAGTAAATAAATTTTGTCAGGAAGCCGGGGTTAAATATTTTTTCGACACATTCAAAAGATTCATTTTCTGCGGTTGTGACTTTAACTAAAACAGCCCTAGAGGCGCGACCTTTGCCGATATATTTTAGCGTTTCAATCTTTGCCGCAGTCTTTATATTATTTTCTCTGAATATGGTTGTGTTAATAATATTTGTTTTCATGAGTTTATCGAAAATTGCTTTCATTAATTTTCAATTATCAATCTTAATATTGTAGTTGTTTGCTGCGTTGTCTATTTTTATTTTCGGTTATGAAGAGAAAATGGAAAATAGTTCTGATCGTATCATTGCTTGGAAATATAGCGATTTTTTATGTCGGGAATAAGGCTTTGGAATACCGCAGCCATATAAATCTATATCTTGATAAATATACTAATATTGTAGATGAGTTTTCAGGCCGATCATTTTATTACAAAGATAATATTTATTTAAAAAATCAGCCCAATAATGGCAATAGAGTGGTACTTTTTGGAACTCAGACTATTGAGAGGTGGCAGATAAATGATACCGGCGGACAATATGAAATCATAAACCGGGGGTTGAGCCACCAAAGAATTGCCGGTTTTCTGTTGCGGTTTAAGCCGGATGTTATTGATCTGGAGCCTGATTATGTGCTGATCGAAGTTAGTTCGTACAATTTTCGACCATACAGTCAGATAAGTGAAATCAAAGATTATGTCAGCTCGATGGCAGAGCTTGCCCGTTACCACAAAATAAAACCGATTCTCACAACAACCGTTCCTTTGCTTAAGGGGGCGGATACATTGGATGGTTATTCGATGGTGGATTCTCTTGAGGTTTATAATGACTGGATAAAAGAATTTTGTTTTACAAATAAATTAATTCTTTTTGATTTTAATGATTTGCTGTCAGACGAAGAGCCATTTTTAAGGCAGAATTTATCGAGCGGACCGATAGATTTGAATGATGAAGGATATAAAGTCCTTACCGAAGGATTACTGGAATTATTAAATAATTATAAGTAAATTATGGTTTGACCATAATCTTGCCTTTGAAAGCATTTCCATTTACATACCATAAATAGACGCCCATTGCAACTTCGAATCCAGATTCATTTTTTCCATCCCAGAAATAATTTCCAGAAACACCGGTTTCCAGAACTACGGTTTCACCGGCAATTGTTTGGATTAATAGATCGCTGGGGGAATCCGGGAGGGTGAAAGTTGCGGTCTGTCCCTGTGCAAAACTAACCGGATTAGGATATGGATATACAATCTGTTCGGCGATTGTACCCGTTCCTACGATCACTATTGAAAAACTATAAAAAGGCGACCAGTTGGAGAAAGCCTCACCATCAAAACTCCGGGCATGCCAGGTATAAGTGCTGTCGAGCTGAAGCAGATTATCAGGAACATCCCAGTAGGTAATTAAATCACCTTCGGCAATATCAATAGCTGATTCAATAAGGTTTGCAGAGTTTGCATCGTATAACTCAAAATCATACGTCAACAAATCACTCTCCGGATCGGTACTGTTTAAAACCGAGAGGGTGAGAGTTGTGGAAGTGATAATATCATCATCAATAGGTGAATCAGCCAAAGGAGCGGAAGGTGGCTGGTTAATAACTCCGCCTGTCATTGAAAAGGCAAGAGTAGGCGACCAGGCCGACAGGATTGATAAATCATCAGCTGTCGCTCTAACTCGGTAATAATAAATTTGATCGTTTTGCAAGCCGGTGAAAGTTACAATTGAAAAAGCTCCGACAGCGTTTGAGTCAGTAACCGTTGTAATATTTGAAAAAGAGTTATCGGTATCCAGTACGAATTCATAATAAATGTTTAAATATGATGGAACTGTTTCGGCGTAGAAGGTCACCTCTCCGATAAGAGTGTCAATGACCATTGATTCAACCGAGACAATGGGTGTCTGGATACCTCGGGTAAATCCCGAGGCTGATACAATATCGGATTCTAATCCGGCATCATCAACAGCTCGAACCGAGAAATACAGCTCATGCCCAATCGGTAAATTCAAAGTAGCATAAGTTTCCGGTGTGCCGCTTGCAGCAGGAGTTCTCAAATTGCTGATAACTGTGGCAGCATCCCAATCTGATTCGGTTATAATTGCTGATTCAGAATATCTGATTAAATAATAATCGGCTGTTCCGGATAAGCCGTCATCACCAACAGCAGTCCATGAGAGCACAACGGCTCCGTCAATTGTACCGGGTAAAACCCCAAGGTCTTCAACTTGTGCGGGAGGAATCGTGTCTGCAATACTTGTGTCGGCAGCCGGAGGAGGGAGGATGGTATCAATAGCCGGGATTGTAGTATCAACAGTACCGGCGGTGTTGAGAATTAACTCAAGAATTGGAGTGTCCCAGTTGACATAAATTGTTGTATCTTTTGTCAGTCCGCCCTTTGAGACGCTGATATTAAAGGGATTATAATTAGTTGAATCAGACAGATATCTAAATTCACGATAATATTTTACAACATCTCGGGCATAACCAATTGATCCACTAGTTGAATTTATAACCTCATCGTTGTAATTATTTGTAACAGTAACCGGGACATCGGTTATTAACGAGTCGTTATTACCAAGGATTTTAATAGTTAAAGTTCTTTCAAGCGAGAGATCTCTTTCGCCGGCATCTCCCGACATCCAGGTATTTACTAAATCAGCCGGGTTAGCTGCGATATCGGCCACTGGACCTACAAAGAGATTGTCACGGGCGATATTTCTTTCAGCTCCGCCATTCCAGCCAAGATGATAAACATACTTTGGTTTGCCCCAATTAGTTTCGTCAAATTCAATAGTATTGTTATTGAGCATGGCATCAAAACATCTTCCGCCATTATCTAAACCACCAACCCAGAAGATATCAAAGCAGGATTTTAAGCGATTATATTGAACTCTGTTACCGGCATTATACCAGTTATGTCCATTTTTTTCAGAAAGAGCCAACCGTACGCTACGGGCTTCGTCGAAGTCTCCTCCCATAGCCTGCATTTCAATATTATTATATTCATAGACAACAAAACTGTCGGGTTCTCTTCCGTCGCCAAAATCACTGCCGGCATCGTTATAACTGAGAATTTCCAGTCCGACTCCATCGGGTCCGTAAGCTGAGTGTCCGGTATTACCGATCTGAATTTTAATATTATTATGATGAATATTTACGTGCATATTGTGATAACGAGTTTTAATCCCTTTGCAGTTCATAGTCCCGTAATAAGCCTCATTGCCACGATGAAGTTCTATATCGTTGTTAAAAATTTCTACCGGGTTTTCCGCAGTTCCTTTGGAAATTTCAACCAGCATTCCCAGATCACAACCGGCATAGTTGGATCCGGCTCGAATAACATTATCACGAATTTCACTTCCTCCAGCAAGTCGACTGAGAAGCAGAGCAGCACTATTGGTAGTTCCCAGGCAGGTACCACCGGAAGGGTATGTGTAAAAATCGTTTCTTGCATCAATAGTTATATTGTTGTCATAAAAATATGATAGCCCGCCAAAAGTGAATCCCTGTCCCGGTCCGTTAGTAACAGTTATATCATGAATTTTCCAATTATACTCAAAAGTCGGTTCACCCATTCCTGATTCTCTACCTTTAAAAATAGCCCCATCCATTTGACAACGACTTGCATAAGCAGTTACATCACTTGTCCAGGTTCCGCCGGCTATTTCAATATTGTAAGCGCTATAACCGCCAGAAATCCTTTTTGAAATGTGTCCGTTAAAACCGGCAATTCGGGCATTTACATTTTCCATATTAATGTTGTATCCGCCTACGAATTGGAAACACATATTTCTATCAGCCGTAGTGTCGGATGGCAGATGGTGAATGGCACCATTGTCACCTACAATTCTAACATTTCTTAACCAGTAGTAGCCATCGGTATCATGATTGCCATAGAATTGCAGACCGTAATTGTTATCACCGCCGGCAGTACCGAAATAGATAGAGTATCCGTTTAGAAACAGTGTGATATTTTCCGCACCTGATCCGCCTCCGCGGACTAAAATACCATTGGTGGGTGAGTAAAGATCAGATTCAAGGCGATAGCAGGTATTTGATTCACTAAGTGTAAATGGCAATGAATTAATAGTAACCTGATTTTGCGGGGCACAATCATTCCATGTCTCGGGGGCAGTATTTACACCCGCTACGTTTGAACTAATTACTGTAATTAGAAATAAAGAGAAAAAACAAATAAGAATTTTCTGATTTATTCCAGTCATATATGACTTCATTCTTTAACCTCCGAATTAGAAATCTTTAGCGGAGTATAAATAAGGTTTGATAACAAAATCTCGATACTGATTAGGATTGCCATCTAAACCTTTTTCAGCCGCTTTAACTATATTATACGCCTCTCTGGCGCTTACATAATGTAATCGGAATTTTTCATTATCTCTGTACTTTCTCTCAACTTCAGAAAGCATTTTATCCATTGATTCCCCAATATTAGCCTCAATACTTTCACTTCTTCTGTCACAACCATGTGTGAAAGGTCTAATAAAGACCCAACTTGGTCCATTCTGGACATGGATTCCAACATCTTTCCAGAGCTCAAAACGATCAAAATCGGGCTTCATTTCGTTGTAAAGATTGCCGTCATCAATAGTTGGATGAGTTTTGAATCTCCAATCAGACCAATTTATTGCCTGAGGTCCCTGGAAAATCATTAATTGACTTTTGTTAGTCACAAGTCCTTTACGGCTCAATTCACCAGTATCGTAAGATTTTGGTGCATTTGGGTCGTCTGTCGCATAATAAATTTTATTTATAAATGAAGGCTGTGAGGTTTCCTGAAGAGACGGGAAAGTAAAATCTGCGTAACACCCTAGTTCCAATAAAATATTGATTTCATCATTTACGCCGCATATTTCAACACCTTCTTTTGTTTTATGAGAATTATCCAGTGCCCAATTTCCATGTATAAACGAAAAATGTGTTTCTCCGTTTTCAGAAATAAGCGCACCGTGGCTTTGAAGTGAATCTATTCCAGTTATAAATTTTTGCCTTAGGGATTCTGAAGAATCATTAAAGTGATGAAGATGAACTTCAATATCACCGTAGCCTTCTGAGCATAATTGCACCAGACTGTCAACTTGATAGCCGCGAAAATGTTCTATCGGGTAGTAAAAGGTATGTTTAAGTTTTTCGCCATCGCTGTCAATATGCAAATCGGCTAAAGATCTGAATCCTGACATCCAGCGATTAACAGATTCCTCATTATCACCGGGTTCCCAATGGTCTACACATAAGAATATAATATCAACCACACCATCTGTTTCAGGCATTGAGGTCGAATTAAAATAATAATCGCACAGCCAGATGTCATAATTTTTTTTCTTCACTATCAAGCTGACACCTGTTACTCCTATTAATAATATAAGAGCAAGAGATATAATGATTTTAGATTTTGTCAAATTCATATAAAAAACCATTCTAACTTTATAAGGTTGTTTTCTGCTTATAAAGTAATAACGTCAATTTCAAAACTTTTCTCCATATATTTATACTTTATTTAGCATCTTTAATGCCCGAATATTATCAAAAAGCGTTGTTGTAACTTTGGTAATACCTTAGGGTTATAACTTTAGTCTGGAATGGCGTAACAGCCGGATAATTGAATTAGTTCAAAAGATGCTTTTAATTTGTGTAAAGCATGGAATTGCAACGATATATGTGGTGTTAAATTTATGGACAGTGTATATATTTCAAACAGGGTAAGATGATTTAAAACTTGTGTTGAAATGCCGACAAATCTATTGTTAATATCATTCATATGACAATAAAGGGAAAGTGATGAATACTGATAAATTCACTAAAATGAATAGTTTTGATCTCAGGCAATTTCTTTTTGGAAATCTGATTGCTGCGGGGATAATAATTGTTTTCATAATATGGGCAGAGGTTAGTCCGTCAACCCTTGGAAGAAATTGTTATGAAGATGGTTTAGTTGAAATTCTCACCGCGATATTTTTGGGATTATCCTGTGTTGGATTTATTCTTGGTGCCCGACGGAGTGAATTTTTAAAATCCCAAGATGGGAAAATTCAATATTTCTTTATGTTCGCATGGGCTGCATTAATGTTTCTTTTTATGGGTGAGGAAGCCAGTTGGGGACAATGGTATTTCCATTTTGAAACTCCTGAAGCTATTAAAGAATTAAATTCCCAGGGTGAATTTAACCTTCATAATCTGTCACAAATCCAGGATGGTGAAACAGCGTGGAATACACACCGGTTACTGTCAATATTTATGTTGATTGTAGGGATGTTACTGCCGGGCATTTCACTCTTTGAAAAAGGTAGAGAGCTGATTCAGAAATTTTCTATCCCAGTCTTGCCGTTGGCATACGTTGGTTTTTTTGTGGGTAGTCTTTTATTTGAAAAGTATTATTATGAAATTCTTACCGATGATGCAGCTACTGAGGTCAGGGAATTGTTGATGGCGTTCGGGTTACTGTTTTTTGCTATTCATGCCTATTTTAAACCAGATGATCTTTTTCGATGGAAAAAGTGACATTGTCACTTTGATATTTTAGAAAATTACTTTCTGGATTTTATTACTTTTGCAGGATTTCCAGCAGCAACACTGTATGGAGGAATTGGATTTACAACCACCGACCCGGCTCCGATTATACAGTAATCTCCAATATCAGCCATAATAATACAACCATTTCCGATAAAGACGTTGTGCCCAATGTGAGTACAGGTGAAGACTGAATCACCATCAATAATGCTTTTATCTGTATTTTCAAAATTATGCTGTCTTCGTCCAGACATGATATGTACATCGTGTGCGATAGCTGTGTTATCACCAATCTCGACCAAACCGAGAATCGATCTGACTCCAATAATATAGTTTCTACCTATTTTAGTATTTTTCTTTGAGATTATTGCTCCAAACATGATATGGCCGTCATAGGGACATTGATCAATTGTAAACATATAATAAGCGACTCTGAAAAAGATTCCAAAAGGATCAGGAATCATACTAATCAGTTGACCACAAAATGTAAACATCGCTTCCGTACGGAATAAGACTCTGCCAATCCAGGCAAATAAAATAAATGGTGAGATAATTATGGCAGCGATATATCGGGTTAATTTTTTTACTGTTTCACGCATATAGCAACCTCTAAAACTTATTTATGATTAAGTAGCTTTGTAAAAACATCTTCATATTTTTTTACGATATTTCGATACTCAAAATTTTCATTTGCAAATTTTTTGGCTGAAAGACCTAATTGGGCTCTTAGTTTCGAATCAGTTATCATAATTTCAAGTTTTTCATAAAAATCTTCAATAGAATCACTTTCAAATACCAACCCTCCGGCATTTTGTCCTATTGCTTCCGGATTTCCGCCGACCCGCGAGACGACACTCGGAATCCCAGCCGCCATATATTCAATAATTGAATTTGACAGTCCTTCAGCTTTAGAACACAAAATACCAATATCAAAGGCAGAGAGATAGGGAATAATATCAGGTTTGGGACCAATAAAGTAGATATGATTTTTTATATTATATTTATTTAAGGTGTTATTTAGTTCTGTCTCAGAAGGAGGAACACCTATAACAATAAATTTTGTTGAAGCATATTTCTTTTTTAATTTATCAGCAACCTGAAGAAAGAGGGGGATATTTTTTACTTCCCGCCAGTTAGCAACCAACCCGATTAATAATTCATCTTCGTTTAGTTTTAGTTCGTTTCTAATCTCTGTGCGTAGCTCTGGCGATATTTTCTGAAATCGGTCGAATTTAATGCTATTCATGATGGTGATAATTTTGTCCGGCGAAACCTTTTCAGCTCTGATGGTATATTCGGCTACATTTTCAGAGTTTGAAATATATAGAGTTGTCCAGCGACGCAATTGTTTTAGAATGAAGAGCCATTTCCAGTTATGCCAATGACCGCCGCCATGATTTCTTCGGCTGGAAATTAAATATTTAATTTTGGCATAATGAGAGGCGATAGTTCCGAAAATATTGCCATCTCTAAAATAAGTTTGAATTAGTTCAATGTTATTTTTTTGGCAATATTGTTTGAAACTTCGATAACCATTTCTAAATTCTGAAAATCTTAAGGAAGGCATTTCCAAAATATGCACCGGATAGGGCAAGGTTGATTGTTTTAGCCATTCAGATGATTTGAGACAAATTAAATGCGGTGTGAATATGGTTCTATCTAAATTTTCCAGAAGCATCAGTAACTGTTTTTCAGTTCCGGCAGACGGGGTCTTGATGGTGTCGATGATAAAACCGATATTTGTAATATTATTATTCATCCAATAATTGCCTGTAAAGGTTACTTAGAGTCTTAAATTGAGTGTCAAAATTAAATTTTTCAATAATAGTCTTATAACCGTTTTCGGATAGAATATTGTTTCTCTCCATGTTAGAAGCAAATTTTAAAATTGCCTCGGCTAATTTGGCGGGATTGTCAGGCTCAACTAAAATACCGTTGTAATCATCGGTAATCATTTCCGGAACTCCGCCCACAGATGTAGCGATAGACGGGATTTTCATCGCCATAGCCTCAAGAACAATATTCGGGAGACCTTCTGACAGTGAAGGATTTATTAAACAGGTTGCTCCCTTGAGGTGCATAATCAAGTTTTTTTCAAATCCGGGAGTGATTATATATTGATCCAAATTGTATTTTGATATTCGCTGTCGGGCTTCTTCAAGTAATGGTCCATCGCCGAAAAGAATGAAACGCAGAGATTTGTTTTGTTCAAGAGCAATTTTAGCCGCATCAATCAGAACCAATTGACCTTTTTCCGGACTGAATCGCCCGCCTGTGATTGCGACAATTGAATCAGATGGGAATTTATATTTTAATTGTAAATTTATCGGATCTAAAGTATCAAATGCCGCCGGGTCAATGGCGTTATGGGCAACGAGGATTTTGTCGGGATTTATAAAAAGCTTTTCAAGTCGTTTTTTTTGACCACCTGAGACCGCTACGATTTTATCGGCGAATCTTACGATGAATTTTTCAATCGTATGATAAAGCTTAATTTTAAAATTTTCAGCTGTCCAGCCCCGTGAAAAAGTTACCCATTTTTTATTTAATTTTCTAAGCGATAAATAGGCAATGAGGTGCGAACGGTAATCATGGGAACAAACAATATCAATGTTATTTTTAATCAGGTAATCTTTTAGAGTTTTGACTGCTGTAAAATCGTAGGCGTTTTTTACCTTAAAGGTATGAGTCTTTAAATTGTCAGCAGCGATAACATTTAAAAAATCCGGTTGTTGTCCGTTTTCTGAGAATGAGCATATAGTTATATCGAGGTTTGATTCTTTTGCTTTTTTGGCGTGGAAATGAATCTGTCGTTCCGGTCCTCCGTAAAAATTTGAGGCTCTCAGGTGAAGAATCTTCATCTTAATTATCTTTATTCCTTTCAGTCCGAACCCAGCCCAATTTGCCGGATTTAAAGATTGCCACAATCTGAATGAATAAAAACCAAAAGCCATAAATCGGGATAAAGAACAAAGCTTTGAAAGCTGCGGCTTTATTTTTAATATAAAATATACCTAAGATATTATACAGAATTAGAAACATGATCAATAAGATGCACAAGCTTATAAAAATTGGCAGAAAATTTTCATTTGCAAAAAATGATACCAGCAATACTAAGGATGTTAAATAAATCAAAAGCGGTTTGCTTAAGAGAAAGAATGAAAAGCCGAGTTCGATAAGTTCCGGTTTGCCTTTTTTAAGGCCTTGAATAATCAATCCGAATACTTTTTCTTTTATCAATTGAAATGTCCCACTTGCCCAGCGGATTTTTTGGCTGGCCGACTGTTTATAGGAAGAGGTTGCGGCAGAATAAACTGAGCTATTAGTGTTGCAGTCGATTTTGATAGATTTTTTTAACAGGTTAACCGCATAGTCAACATCTTCGGTAATAGAAAAAGAGTCCCAGGGATGTTTAATTAGTATTTCAGATTTGATTGCCATGCCTGAGCCGCGCAGAAGAATCGGCAGTTTTAAAATAGATCGGGCTTTATAAAAAAGGATATTTTCTGAGATACTTGCCATGCTTTGCAAATATGAAAGATGCGTTTTTTGAGAGGCTACAAAGCCATAGTATAATTGCACGGCTCCATATCCGTTTTCAAAAGATTCCGCCATCGCTGTTAGCATATCCGGTTCGGTAATAGTGTCGGCATCAATGATGGCAACTCCATCATAATTATTCAGATCATATTGAGACATGCCCCATCTTAAGGCATAACCTTTTCCTTTTTCGACAGTATCGAATCTTTCCAGCAGGTTGATGTTGAACGATTTTACAATCTCAGCAGTTTTGTCGGTACAGTTATCAGCGATTACAACAATGTCAACATTGCCGGTGGTTTTTAGGTTTAGTACACTTTTCAAGGTGTCGGCAATGACTTCCTCTTCGTTGTGGGCCGGTATAAGAATTAAGAAATTATAGTCTTTTGTTAAGGGCGAATATTTTTTTTTAAATATAGCCCCGACTATCGCCATAAAATACAGATATCCTACTGCGACTGATAATGGGAATAACAAAATTGTGATTGTAATTTCTACCCAACCCATAGTAATAATTATATCCTCTTATTCTCAATATTACAAATAGTAAACTGGAATTTACCACGTGCCGTCATGGTTATTTTATCGACAAATTCGATTTGGTATTTCATCTTTGGTCCAAAGATTTTTGGGACAGTTTCTTTAAGGGCCTGTAAACTGTGTTCGCCGAAGTTTTCATCCTTTATAATTTTCAATATAATTTTGCCAATTTCGTTCTGAATGATCTGGACTTGTTTAAATCCTTTGATATGAATAACAAAAGTATCAAGAATCGAAATACCGGAAATCATTTTACCTTCGGGAGTATAAAGGAAATCTGAGGTTCGCCCCATGACTTTACCAAGACGGGGGAGACCTCGTCCACAAGAGCAAGGTTTTTCAAGCATGGTAGCCATGTCGCCGATCTCATAGCGAATGAAGGGCATCCCTTTGTTAGTCAGGTCAGTAATTACCAACTCGCCCGGTTCGGTATCGCTGCCGCCGATAACTTCCACATATAGTCCTTCGGAATTTATATGTAAGCCTTCATGAGCCTCGCATTCGGAAGCAATCAAGGAAAGCTCCTCACATCCATACCGGTCGAACACGATATTGCCAAAAACTTCTTCGATAACTTTTCGTTCGGCATGGGATAATGTTTCAGCCGTTGTGATGATGCCATTAAATTTTATGTCATTTATGTTCTTATCTTTAAAAAATTGTGCCAAAAAGAATAAAGAATGAGCATGCCCGACCAAAGATTTTGGTTTAAATTTTCTAAGTTGTTTCACAAAATCGAGCAGGTAGGGATCATCCATCATTAAAGTATCCAGGAAAATTGTACGGTCATACAATTTCATATAGATAGTTTCTTTCAGACTGTATTTTTTATCAGTGTCACCCCAGAGAGCGGCGCGTTTCATGCCCGGCAGATAATTTGCCCACTTATTATGGCGTTGGGCGGCGGCGTGTTTGAAGCTGACTGAATTCTGATCCATATAAAGATGCACCGGAACGCCGGTAGATCCACCGGTACGTTTATGGGTAAGGTTTTCTTTAGTGAACCCCTGTGAGATCATTATATCAAGGTTATTTCTAAGATGATCCTTGGTCAACAACGGTATCTTAGTAAAATCATCCCAGTTTTTAATGTCATCGGGTTGGACACCGGCTTTGTCAAAATGCTCTTTATAAAAGAGATTTGAATTATAGGAGAAATTTAGAAGTTCTTTTAATTTGATCCATTGATCTGATTTTATTTTTTCAGCGGAATCAAATTGACTTGTGAGCAGAGCATCATAGAATTTAGTGTTGTTGATGCCATGGCGACGGTTATAAAACGGAATAATTAGATTCCTTGATATGTATTCAAAAATATCCATTACTCGACAACTTCTTCTTCAGAGATTTTAAAAGCAATATAATACATTACCGTAGCCAAAGCAGCGATCATGTACCAGGTATATCGTAAGAGGTTATGTCCGAATAATCCCGCAATAAGCAATGAAATAATTGATAGAATAAAGTTTCTGCTGAAAATACTAATCCATTTTTTATCCTCGGGAAACTCACTTTGTTCTAATATTTTCAATTTTTTTATCAAAAAGAATAAAAACATCGAACAGGCTATAAAACCAATTATACCCATGGTGGCAAATATTTCAATATATAGATTATGTGACTGCATGTGCTGGGGCGGACCATAGCGACCGCTTCCGTAAGCCCAGGCAAAGGCACCGGCGCCGACTCCCAGGATTGGCCGGTCAGGAATCATATTGATACCGGCTTTCCAAATTTCCCATCTTCCTGATGAGACCTGGTCAACATCCTGAGAAATCTCTGAGAAAAGCATATACCGTTCTCGGTACTGATCAGGCAAAGATACCCACCCGACAATCATTACCATGATTATCACGGTACCATAAAGGAATTTTTTCCTCGAGTAAATAAAACCAGCTATAATAATGCCTATGAAAGCAACCAGTCCGGTTCTTGAGCCGGTTATCACCATAAGGGCAATCATCAATAAGCTTAAGCTATACAGACAAAATTTTATTAATTTTTCTTTGTGATAGGTGGCTAAAGCAAGGATTAATGGAATCGTTACAATAAGCGTGGTTGCCAGCGAGTTCGGGTCACCAGCGGCGGATGTTGTTCCCTGAAGGCGGTCAACATTCATTCTATGGATAAAGCCGCCGGAAAGGTAAAGTCTGAAAGAGTCAAAAGACATATAGGTTATTATTAAAATAAATACCCACATAAAGGTTATAAATTTCTTTTTGTCATCAATTAAGCTGACGATCAGATAGTAAAACACAACCAGCTTTACAAATTTAATAGCTGTGTCGACTGTTTTTGTCATTTCAAAAGAACCGTAAATCGAGAGACACATCGCCACCAGCATGAACAACATAGCAATTATGATGTTGTCATATTTAATTCTGACTTTGCCTTCATATTTTTTCTGATTAAAGAAAAGCGATACTAACGCGAAAGCACCCACTACTAATTCAAGTCGAAGCGGAGCCAAAGCGGGGAAAAGCTCACCCGGTCGCATCAGGAAAATTAATAAATAACTGAATAATCCCCATGAAGGATATTGGAACAGTAAGACTAAATTGATTATGGCAAGCACCGTAACAACCATCAGGATTGGTACGATTGGTTCAAACAACAGGATTGAGGCACTTACCATGATACAATAAAGAATCAACACCAGCCAGGTGATATGGTTTGTTGATATGAATTGGTAATTACTGTTTTTCATTTTTAATTTTTATATAACTAATAAACAGGTGAATTCCGGCTTATCGCCGATTAGTTTTATTGTTAAATCAGATTGGTCTGAAATTAACAGTTCAGGATTAATATTGATTTCTTCATACCCGTCTATTTTTTCAATATTCTTTTTATATATCTCTTTTTCACCATGGAATAAAATAAATTCAAGTTTCACCTGTCTGGTAGTTTTTACGAACCAATCCGGGAATCCGACTAAAAAATTTATCTCTTCTTTAATAGCTTGTTTGCCAATAATTATTTCAATGCCGGTTTTATTGCCGGAATGACAAAAATATGATTGTTTAAGTGATCTACCACAAAACTCTTTACCGATTGATATAAAAGAATTTTCAGACTGCCAATTTTCCCTGAAAGGTATTCGTTCGAGGTTTGTCTTGTTTGCCCATTGAGAGTTTGACTGACTACCTGAATCAAAAAAACTGACCTTGAATTGTTTTAGTTTATCAATCGTACATTGTTGCGGTTGATCTGAAATTTTTAAATCGGTAATCTCAAAGCAATCGGCAAGAATCGGCTGGATGGTTTGGCTCTGAGTTATTGGATGAATTTTATATGAATCGATTTTATCTTTGGATAAATTTAGCTCAAGGATGAAACTGTTTTTTGTTCGTTGTCCGGTAATTCCGCCCAGATACATATAAAAATTTCCAAGACTATAAGCAATCAAACCGTTGTTGTATTCTTCGATGCCCTGAATAACATGAGGATGGTGACCGATTATAGCAGTAGCTCCGGCATCAATCAAATTTCTCGCCAGTTCTTGCTGGTTTTGAGTTTCGATGTGACTCCACTCGGTTCCCCAGTGGAGATTTACAATGACATGGTCGGAATTCTTTTTCGTTTCAATAATATCTTTAATAATATTTTCTTTTACCAATTTGAAAGGGTAGGGCAAATTGGAATAATAAACTTCAGGTGAGGGGTCGACAATATTTTCATCAAGATAAGAAAGTAATCCAAGCTTGATGCCTTTGGTGTTAACAATTGCAGCTTGCTGTGAGTTATTGATGTTATTACAAATACCGGAATGTTTAAGGCTGTGTTCATCCAGCAGGGCAACGGTTTGTCGAAGGCTCTCATCACCATAGTCAAGAATATGATTGTTAGCCAAACAGACAAAGCCGATATTGTTGGTTAAAAGTCCTTCAATAAAAAACGGACTACTTTTCAAATTATATGATTTTTCCGGGATCGGGCTGCCTGCGTCAGACAGGGGAGTCTCAAGGTTTAGACAGTTAAGGTCGGAAGTTTGAAACAGTTCTGATAAATTTTCAAATGGAAAATGCGCCATTGATTTGGCGTTCATGTTCATATAAGGCTTGGCAATTATTTTAATTAACGAATCATCTTTAGCAATATATTTATTTCGTTCTGAGTAGGAAAATTTAGTATCAGTGAAATTAAATTTGATTCTATTAAGCAATGAAATTTCCGGCTGCCAGCTTGGGAAATAATCTCCGCAGAATAGAATTTTTGCATTACTGTTATTCATTTAATTTCATCAATTTTATATTAACAATTATTGTTTTTTAATTTTTCTTAAGACTCGTAATTTGTCATCATCTTCAATTATTTTAAACCAGAACAAACCTAATCCGAATAATCCTACGATAAATACTTTAAATATAAAACCGAGCCAGTTATCAAAAGTCAAATATTGATTTAAGAGGTAGCCAATCGGAGCAATTACAATAATGCAATAGAGTATGATTTTTGTATTTTGGATATAAAACTGTTTGATATCCGCTTTGATAATTCGGTGGAAAATAATCGGGAAAATAAATATATAGATAATTGACTGGGGAATGATAGTTCCCATTGCTACGCCGAAGATACCATAATATCTAATCAATATAAGACTGAGTATAATATTACTGATCGCTTCGATGATTAAAATAATCAGCAAAGACTTATGTTTTCCAATTCCCAGTAGAATCGAATTTGCCATGATCTGGGGGAGATAAATTGAAGCCGGAATTATTAAGATATACAAAATCTCAATTGTTTCCTGGAAGCCGGGTCCCATCCATAGATTTATAAAATCATCAACAAAGAAAAACATTCCAAGACAGATTGAAGCCGATAGGAAAAACAAATAACGGGTCGATTTTTTGTAAATTTTATTTATCTCTTCAAATTGAGATGTAGACTCAAGATGGCTTACCGTTGGCACAAGCGGGGTACCGATAGCAGTGATGATTACTCGCAGATAATTTATCAAAGTTCCGGCGATAGAGTAAATCGTAACAGCCGCCGTTGATATAAACATCCCGATTAAGATATTGCTGGTGTTAAAAATTATTAACCAGGCGATCACAATGAAAAAACTGATGCCTCCATAATTTACTAAATTACGAATTTGCTCGCGGTCGACGTATTTTCTATTAATTTCAATCTGGGGAACTAAACGCTGTTGAACTATTCGTCTGATTATAAAAGCAATCAAGCTTGTTGTAAAGGTAATGGCCCCCATAGCAACAATGCCATAGCCATTGATAACAAAATAATATATCAACAGGGCAACAACGATTGATTTTGTGATTTCGATTGAATTTAGAAGGTCATAGCGATGAAACGGACCCAGAGCAGCAATAGGCATGAAGAAAAAGTAAGTAGCATTATTAAAACCGACAAAGATCAACGATATTTTCATGGCCGGTAACAGGCCGGGGGGTTGTTTGAACAGATCTAAAAAGAAGAAAGAAATTATCAAAGTAACACCAACTACAAGAGTGCCGGTTATAACATAAATTAATAAACTTGAGTTGATCGATTTATTTAAATTCTCATAATCGCCGGTACCGTAATATTTAGGGAAATATCTCGCCAGGCTTTGTTTCATGCCGGCATCAAAGAAATTTGTATATGAGACAATTGAAAAAATCAGGACCCAGACGCCATACTCATCTTTACCAAGAGTATGGACCAGAAAAGGTGCCATCAATAAGGCTATCGCAGCTCCGATAACTGTTCCAGCCCAATTAGAGAGCATATTTTTGACAAGTCTGCTTTTTACGTTTTCCATTGTAAGTTTATCGGTTATCCGAATGTTTTTTCCTTCTTTTAAATATCATATACTAAATTTAAAATCTACTATTTTTTATGAAGTGATAGTTTGTAACTTTCTAAGATTATATTTCGTTTGATAAACGAAATATAATTGAATAGTTATAATTTGTGCATTTGCTCAGGGTCAGAAAAGAACAGGTGAATTTTCTTTTTCTTTGACTTTTCATCGATCATAATTGAAAATCTAAAGATCAGAATTTTAATATAGAAAATTTTGTGAAGAACTTCATAATTCAGCCGGGTATGATATCGAAACGAAACATTATTCCAAAATTCGATCAAAGCAAAAAACGTTTTACAGCCTTGTTTTTGACGGTATTCATGTATCTCTTTCATCAGAGTATTGAATATTCCGGTTAATCTAACTTCAGGAGCGGATAATCCGTTGTAAAGATAAGTGTCATTAGGTTCATTTAGAAGTTTATAGCCGAAGCCTTTTATGTAGGCCGGACCGGCATGATACCAGAGAGTAGCGACAATTTTATTGTTATTCTCAAGGTCTTTACCCAGATAGCACGAATCACCATTTTTAAATCTGTTAGCGATATGGTATTTTGGAAGTTCTGAAAAAGAAGCAATTTCATCTATATCCTCAAGGGTACTATCCATAAATACAAAGCGTTTGTTTTCGCGGGTTATAATTTTATGATTGTCGGTTTTCATAATGCATCCGGCATTAAACCGATATAACCAGAAGGGAAGCATTTTTGTTAATTCATAGAAAAAGCCGTTATAGTTTTTCTTATTAATTAAACTCCCGAGAAAATTTAGTTTTGAGAGATATTTGTTGCCCATGCCTTATAAAAAATCTATGTCAAAAATTATTGATTAAAGGAATCTATCAGATTAAGAACATCCTGTTCGGTAGCTTCACCATCCCGGAATTTTTTAATCATCCGGTCAATTTCAAATCGGAATGTTACCGGTTGGTTATAATCATATATATATGCGGCGATCAGTTCTTCATCGGTGGTTCCGAATCCCATTTGCATACAGCCGTTTATTGTTTGTCGGGTTCTATTATTTGCTATATCATAGTTAGGATCGAAATATAATTGTTCGGTGTGAGTAGGCCACAGAACATACTTGCTCATATAGTAATCAAGGGTCGCCGGATCATCACCCAGCCCTACTGTTTTAGCATTAACTGCCCCGGCATCAATTCTGCTTTCCCAGCCAACCCATTCGGCGGTAGTGAGGATAGCATCGGGCATCCGGCAATAGTTCAACCAAGCCCCCACCGCTTCTCCGGCAGTAAAAGCTTTGAGACTGATAGTATTACCATGGCAGAAGTCATCATAAGTATGCATATGGCGGTGGCCATCGGCAAAGGCTCCGCGGTAATCGCCTTCAAGTTCGGTGATTCCCAAAAATGATTTTACAGCGCTGGTAATGCCGGCATAGTCCTGGTCTCCGCTCCAGCCGTGATTATTCAAGGTTGGCATTTTAATAAATTTTACACTGACATTTTGATTGTAACCGTTTTCATAAACCCCGTTTTTAAGATCAATTAATCGGTTAGAATAAGGAGATCGAATTACAGGATAAGGAAGATATAGTAAACAGCCTGTAGTCGGTGATACCCATTCGGGTCTGACCCAGCCCTGTCCATCGGCAGGTGATGATATCACGGGCCAATTTTCAGGATCATCAATTTGACGCCATAGTCTGACTCCGGTAACATTGCTATGTCCCAAATTTTGGTAATATGAAATCATATCTTGAAAATTATACGGTCCGTTTCTGATAAGACCGGCTGAGCTAACATCCCAATAGCCATGAGTCTGAAACTGGGTATTTTCAGTAACTATAATTTCTCCGTCGAAACCGCCGGGTCGATTCAGAACCAGATTAATCAAACCCATGATAGTTTCGCAGTTTGTAGCCCCTTGACTATGCCATTGTCCGTTCGGGTTTATAATTACGACATCATCATATCCTATAAATTGCTCAATACTGCCAAATTTCATTTGAATGACTTTGTTTACATTCTCCTCGGGGGTACCGTTTTTGGCAATATAAATAGATGATTTGTAGTTACGGCTGGTTTGAGCTAAGGCAAAATTATACGGGCTAAGAAGAGATCCGCCAAACAATACGCCGCTGGTAAGGGTCGAAAAATTTTTTATAAATTTTCTGCGATTTATTTGTTTCATCTTAATCTTATTCTGGAGTCAAGTTGTTAAGAAATTTAAATTACTTCTAACTATTAAAAATATTTAATTATTCACTTTTAGTCAAGGTTTAAACAACCCTCAATTCAAACCTCAAAGGCTCAGGTGTTGTTTTTCAGATAAAGGACTCTAATTGTCTTTTATCTACAATAAAGAATAAAATTATAAACTATGATTCGATTACCGTTATCATATTTTGATCAGTTGTGCCGCCTATTTCTCTTCGGCACTCCTCGATAAAAGCCATCAAACGGCTATTTTCAGTATCCGGATTATTTAATTTAAGTATATACTCGGGTGCCCCTGATTTTTTTGAGGCTTTCCAAAGAATTTCTTTGGCTGACCAGTAATCAAGGGCGACCTGATCTTTGGACGCTAAGATAGTATCAGCTTTAAAGACTTTGGATAGGTCAGTTCTTGACCCCCAACCGATGTTTATGGCGGTGATAATATTCAGGTCAGGTTTTCGAATGGTACTCATGAATTTTCCAAGCACTCCTCCGGTGTATTCGAATCTGAATACTGAGCGATGGTTTAAAAGGTGGCGATAGTAGGGAAGTTTGCCAAGTTTATCGGCTTGATTAACTAAAAACCGGAAAGCACTCGAGGCGCCGATATGATGAGTATTAAAACAATTATCAGGTTGAGGAGCCGGGTAACCGCATGACATATCAACAACGCCCATCAGGTTTTTAATTGAGGCTGTAACTCCGGCATATTGACCGTGATGGTTTAGGGCTGAAAAATTTATAAATTTAACCTGTTGGTCAATATATTTGCCATCTTTAAAAGCTCCATCTTTTAAATCAATAGTTGTGCCGCTATATGTTGATGTAAAAACCGGATAAGCCAGTATTGATTTATTGCCATAAGGACACTGATAGAAGAATTTTTCATTCCAGATATACCCATCGCCTTCCGATGGATGCTTGATAACCGATTCTCCTTGTCCTCCAAATTGCAAGGGGGTCGGGTTGGCTCCAGCCGGATGCCAATGATATTTTGATACGTTTGGGAACCCACGGTCATTAAAATACTCTACCAGTTCATTCAGGTTAAAGCGGCCATTACGATTTTCAGTTGACCAGCCCCGATCGTTGGGAGTTTCTGATTGATGATTATCAGCAATTATTATTTCCCCTTTGAAATTCGGTATATTGAGAATTTGGTCAATAAAAGCTGCCATGACATCGGTGTTGGTCGTTCCCTGATTCCACCACTGACTGTTAGGTTTTAATATGATAATATCTTCGTTGCCAAAAATTGAGTTTATTCCGCCAATTGATTCGATCAAGGAATTAACAGCTTTGGGGATATCGGTGGATGTTGATTTATAAATTGTAGCCTGGGTCTGTGGCGGGAAATCATTCACACTCATATTATCGGAGCATCCTATTAGAGAATTAAAAGATAATGCAAGCGGCATAGATGCTATAAATTTGTTAAATTTGCGTCTTGAAATCATTTCATATAATATACTGTCATAAACAGATAAAGTTTGCAAAAAATGTATAAAAAAATCCCACTCTTAATTAAGAGCAGGATTTATAAAATCAAATATTTATAATCAGGATAATTTTCTTACTACAGCTCCACCACAGAGACCTAAGGCAAGCAGAATTAAAGTAGCCGGTTCAGGAGTCGAAGTTGTGACAGTAAGGGTGACACCATCATTCCAATAATGGCAATCAGGATCAAACCCGAAACCAAAATTTCCATCAGCCGAAGCCGAAACAAAATCATCAAGAAAACCTAATTCAGAAAAACTATATGAGAGCTGGATGCCATCACCGAAATAACCGGCAGAAACCGGGTCACTCCAGGCATCAATTAATAAGCCCTGACCATCAAAATAATCAGCTATTACCGGATTACCATCATCAATAACGGTAAGCCCCGAAGGAGTCGCATCAAATAGGTGGATAAACAGATTATTCGGTTCATCTCTCCAATTACGGATATTGTCAAATGTTAAAACAACATCTTCAATTGTTTCACCATCAGCCGGTCCCCAATCAACACCCCAGGTATAGGCACGGTAATGATCTAAATCGTAAATATCTGCAGGAGTAGGGGTAAAGGTATGAACTGCAGCGCTTACATTAAAAAAAGCTGTCATTATCAGACCAGCTATTATTAACCCAGGAATAATTTTTTTCATTCTGTTGTCAATCCGTTCTATAATTATCTAATGTTTACCTGATGTTATTTTACGTTTAATATCATAGCAAATGCCAATCCAAGAATAACAGGAAGTAAATAAAACAGTGATTATTAGCTTATCTTATTGATAGTCATGGGAATAGCAGTAAGGGTATTGACCACGGAAACATCAGTTTATAAAGTTATTATGAAATGAAATGCGCATTTTATGCACAAATAATATATTATGTTATAATATAAGACCAAAATAATCATCCATCAAAATGTAGTTTTGAGGAAATTTCGTAAACAAAATCAGATAATATTCGTTTGATAATTAGGATCTGTTTAAGGGATTGAACCTGAAAAAATCATTGTTATTTGCTTTAAAATAATAATAATTTTGTTTGTAAGGAAATTTCAAATTCTGAGACATAGATATATACAATATTGATCAGAAAGAGAGCATGTATATCAATAATAAGCATCTTAAATTTTCACAAAAGAATTATGTTTTTGCACTCCTGATCTTATTAATTTTTGCCTCATCATCAGTTTTTGCCGAAGTAGAGGCTACCGATTCTTATGTTGATGTTTATGGAACAATCCAAATTTCCGGACAACCGGTAGCTCAGGGGATAAAGGTTTATATCTATGAACAGGGTAATATTCTAAGAGGGGAATTCACAATTGAAGATGACGGTTTTTTCGGACCGTTGCAATTGTTCTATGATTATAATAAAGATGAACTAACTAGCTCCGAACAATTTTCAAATTATTATTCGGTTTCGGTTAACGGCATTCCCTCAAAAATTGAATTTTCTATAGAGGATTTAAATAAATCATCAAGTAATTTGCTCTTTGCATCAATTCTGGTTGAGTTTGAGGATAACCAAGTTGATTCTGATAATGATGGTTATCCGGATTTTTGGGATAATTGTCCTTTAAATTATAACCCTGATCAGCTCGATAGCGATGGTGACTCAATTGGTGATCTGTGTGATCCGACTCCGTATGGATCTGGCTTAAAGTGTAAAGATGATTCAGATGATGATCAAATCTGTGAAAACTATGACAACTGTCCTTTTATTCAGAACTACGATCAGGCAGACAGGGATGGAGACGGAATTGGTGATGTTTGTGACCGATGTCCAACTATTCCCGGTGAAGATATAGATTTTGACGGGTATTGTGACGGTATTGATAATTGTCCAACGGTTGGCAATCAGGATCAAGAGGATGCTGATGGGGATGGAGTTGGAGACAGGTGTGATAATTGTAAATATTTTGATAATCTGGATCAGTTAGATACTGATGGTGACGGGATGGGTGATGCCTGTGACATTTGTGATTATGATCCTGAAAATGATTTTGATCAGGATGATATCTGCGGGGATTTAGATAATTGTGATTCAACTTTTAATCCTTTACAGGAAGATATTGACAATGACGGTGTTGGTGATGCCTGTGATTTTTGTAATAATGATCCGGACAATGATATTGATGAAGATGGCGTTTGCGGAGATGTTGACAACTGTTTAGATTTGTCCAACCCCGACCAGTCTGATGTTGATAATGATAATATCGGCGATCTTTGTGATATTTGTCCGGAAGACAGTGACTTCGACCAAATAGATTCTGACAATGATGGCTATGGTGATGCCTGTGATTGCCAGGCTGAAGATCCGGTGTTTAATCCTGAAACTATCTGGTATCTGGACTCCGATGGTGACGGATATGGCAATATTGATAATACATTACAGCAATGTGAACAGCCACCAGGCTATGTTTTAGATAATACCGATTGTGATGATACCGATATTGATTCAAATCCAACTTCGCTCTGGTATGAAGATACCGATGGTGATGGATTTGGTAATGTTAATTATAAAATTTCCCAATGTGAAGCAATTGAAGGATACGTTGCTAATCCGGACGACTGTGATGATACCAACGATAAAATCAACCCAAATACAAAATGGTATGAAGATTATGATCAGGACGGGTTTGGAAATATTGAGGTTGTACTGACAGATTGTGAACAGCCTGATGGTTATGTAATAAACAATTCTGACTGTGATGATAGTGATGAAAATATTAATCCTGATCTAATCTGGTATGAGGATGTTGATCGAGATGGGTTTGGAAATATCAATTCTCCTAAAGATACTTGTTTGAAACCGGATGGTTTTGTTGCTGATAATACCGATTGTGATGACTCTGATCCAGCGTTAAATCCGGATGCTGTCTGGTATGCTGATGCTGATAATGATAATTTCGGGAACCCGGTAGACTCAATCATTAGTTGTGATTCTGTAATTGGCTATGTCTCCAACAATCAAGATTGTGACGATGGCGATCAAAACCTAAATCCGTCGATTCTTTGGTACGCCGACATTGATGGTGACAATTTTGGTAATCCGGCTCTGTTTGTAACAGCCTGTGAGGACTACCAGAATTATGTTCTGGATAATACTGATTGTGATGATTCAAATTCAGAAATAAATCCATTATCTAACTGGTATTTTGATTCTGATAACGATGGTTATGGTGATACGTTGTTATTAGAAGTCGGATGTGAAAAACCGGATGGATATGTTTTGAAGAGTCCTGATAATTGTATAGAAACATTTAATCCGACTCAGGATGATTCAAATGGCAATGGAATCGGTGATGCCTGTGAAGATATTCAGACAGAGGTTGCTGAATTTTCAGATGAGTTATTGCCATTGAATTTCCAGTTAGGGCAGAACTATCCCAATCCATTTAATGCCGGTACGGTTATCAGGCTTGCCCTGCCGGAAAGATCTTATGTAAGGCTGACCATTTATAATGCTCTTGGGCAAAAAATTCGTAATCTGGTAAATATGTCAGTTCCTGCCGGTTATCATAATTATCACTGGGATGGAAAAGATAATAAGGGGCAAACGGCACCGAGTGGGATTTATTTATATCGAATGGAAACTGATAAGAAAATTATTTCAAAAAAGCTGGTTATGATAAAATAACTTAGCATTAAACAGAATTATTATCAAAAACCGTCCAATATGAGGGCGGTTTTTTTATGTCGGATTAACTTTTGATGGAGAAAAGTTGTTATAAAGTTGAGGAAATATTATGATTACGATACGAAATAACAAAGAGCGCGGTCATACAAAATTGAAATGGTTGGATAGTTTTCATACTTTTTCATTTAATCATTTCAAAGATGAAAAATATAATTGCTTTAGAGCACTCCGAGTAATTAATGATGATTTCATTGCGCCCAGTGGGGGTTTCGGGACTCATCCGCACCGAGATATGGAAATTATTACTTATGTTCTAAGCGGGCAGTTACAGCACAGAGATTCGCTTGGTAACGGGTCCATCATCAAACCGGGTGAGATCCAAAAAATGACTGCCGGTAATGGGATATTGCACAGTGAGTTTAATCCATCTGAAACAGAAGAGACACATCTTTTACAAATATGGATTTACCCCAACAAGCAAAGTCTTGAGCCTGCGTATGATCAAATAGAAATTAATCCGGATCAAATTCAAAATAATTTAGGTTTGATAGCATCTTCTGATAAAGCCGACAATGCTATTTTTATTAATCAGGATGTTAAATTATATGCAACGAAGCTTGAGAGTGGCATAGAAATTAAACACAATTTCAAGCCTAAAAGATTCGGATGGCTTCAAATAGCCAAAGGTGGGGCGAATGTTAATGGTATAGATTTGGAGCAGGGTGACGGGGCGGTGATTGAAAATGAACACTTGATAACAATTCATACTACAAATTCTGCCGAAGTTCTATTGTTCGATTTAGCATAACGCAATAATTTCTCAGATTAAAACTGAAAAATCCTCTTATTGGATATATTCAAAAGATAATAATAACCGGTTGTAATTGAATTATCAGTTAATTTGAATTCACAAAATAAAATCGCAACAATTTTCTAAGGACAATTTTCATTAAATAACAATCTGTATAATTCTTAATCATTGCTCAAAAAAGGTATCCCTAAAAAGAACAAAGACGAATTCACGGACTCAAGTAAAAATATAACCGGAAGACAGACAACGAGATACGTTATCTGCGTTTTCGGCTTACGGTTTGCAATTACTCCTGATAAAAGACGAAATATTTAATTTTAGGAGTAAGCCATGACAGGGACTTTTAAGTCTGTCGACAACATTCGAACATTCAGATTATTTGGATTAACAATTATAACATTGATCCTTTTAAGTACCGCAGCATTTGCTGCCGGAACACCTTCCAATTCTGCAACCCTAACCTGGACTGCGCCGGGCGATGACGGTAATACCGGTCAGGCAGTTCAGTATGATATCAGATACGCAACTTTCAATATAAATGATTCAAACTGGGATCAATGTATTGAAGTATTGAATCCGCCACTTCCGCAACCAGCCGGATCTGCGGAAAGTTTTGTACTTGAAGATTTACAACCATCAACAACCTATTATTTTGCAATTAAAACTACTGATGAAGCCGGCAACTGGTCGCTTCTTTCAAACGTTTACAACATAACAACTGAAGCTGAAACAGATGCACCTCTGGCAGTTTCAGACTTTTCAGTAATCAACCCCAACAGTACTTCCTTGGAATTAAGCTGGACGGCTGTTGGTGATGATGGTAATGTTGGAACCGCTTCAACTTATGATATCCGTATTTCAACTTCACCGATTTCTGCTGCTAATTGGGATGTAGCATCTCAGTTAAGCGGGGAACCAGCTCCACAGGCTGCCGGAAGTCAGGAAACTTTAGTAGTGAGCGGTCTTAGTTCCAATGCTACTTATTATTTTGCAATGAAGGTTGCTGATGAAGTTCCAAACTGGTCTGACTTATCGAATGTAGCATCCGGCTCTACTTCTGATGAGGATATTGCTCCTCTTGCTGTTTCGGATTTTTCTGCTGACAATCCAACCAGCACTTCGATACAGTTAACCTGGACAGCTGTTGGTGATGATAATAATAGCGGTACAGCATCCGGCTATGATATCAGATATTCAACTTCACCTATTTCTGATGCCAACTGGGCAGCGGCTGTGCAGGTTAACGGTGAGCCAACGCCTCAATCAGCGGGCAATGCAGAATCTTTCACCGTTACAAATTTAGCCTCCAGTACTAATTATTTCTTTGCAATCAAAGTTTCTGATGAAGTTCCTAATGTATCAGCTCTTTCAAACATTGCTATTAATTCAACTACGGTTGAACAGGTGGCACCTTCAGTTGTTGCTGACTTGATTACTTTAGACCCGACTGACAGTTCAATTACTCTATCATGGACAGCCGTTGGTGACGATGGCAATGTTGGAACCGCCACAACTTATGATATTAGATATTCAACCGCATTGATTTCTGCTGCAAACTGGGATCAGGCAACTCAGATCGCCGATGAACCGACTCCATTGGCAGCCGGAACCGAACAGTCATATACTGTTCAGGGTCTTAATGTAAGCACTACTTATTATTTCGCTGTCAAAGTTTCTGATGAAGTTCCGAACTGGTCAGGGATGTCTGCGGTTGCGATTCGTGCCACTACTGCTGATGTTGCTCCACCGGCTGCTATTATTGATTTACAGGCACAGCCGGGCTCAGGTGATGGTGAGATTGACATAAGCTGGACTCCGCCTGAAGGAATTGAGTTCTTTGATGATAATGGCGCTCAAGCTTCTCCGTCAATGTTTGCGGTTGAATCATATCAAATAAAATGGTCAACTGAGGAAATTACTGAAGATAATTGGGATTCGATAGTAGTCTTTTGGACTGATTCAATTCCCAATCTTACTGAGGTCACTCCTTCTACTGCAACTATCTCCGGCTTAGAGCCGGGGATAGTCCATTATGTGGCAGTTAAAACTATGGATGCGGACTCAAACTTATCAGATATCTCAAATGTTGCCTGGACTGAAGCCAGAATCAATATTGTGACTGATGTTGATGACAGTTTTGCCGATCTTCCGGAAACGTTTGAATTATCACAAAATTACCCCAATCCGTTCAACCCGACTACAAGTTTTGATTACTCGGTTCCAAGCAGTTCTCACGTTAGTATTGCTATTTATAACTCAAATGGACAGGTTACCTCGACTTTAGTAGATGGGGTTAAATCAGCCGGGTTATATACTGCCAACTGGGATGGCACTAATAATAATAATCAAGCGGTAGCATCCGGTATTTATTTCTATAGAATAGAATCCGGTGACTTTTCTGAAACCAAAAAGATGGTTCTATTAAAATAAGTATATTTTCCCTCTTCAAATAAATAACTCTATTGACCGATATTTTATGACTAAAAATTAGCATTTTATATAATAAAATCGTATATTTAGATTTAACTAAAGTGTCACCCTATTGATAAATTAGTTTTTTAAATTTGAAATGCGAAATGAAAACAATACTTCTAAATATTACTATTTTTGTTTGTGTGATGGCTTTATCAGGAAAAGCTCAATCTGTTTTTCCAGAGTCAGTTAATATCAGCTGGGATATAAGTTACATTGAAGATACGGTGATCATTACCATTGACAATAATACCGGTTCACCTGTAAATGAATTATTTATTTCTGATTATTCAAACGAACCGATTGTTTTTATTAGCCTGATTATTGATGGTGAAGCGGGTGAAAATATTCTTTCAGAAAATGTGTCTGGGGATATATTTAACGACAGAGTATCAACTCGCTGGCTAATTCCTCAATTAAATGAAAAACTAACCTTGAAATACTATTCAAATACAGCAGTACCCTATTTTTTCAATTGGTATGCTTTTGCTCCGGTACCGGTTTATGGAATGGTGGAAACCTGTTGTCGGTATAAAGGAGACTTTAACCATAGCGGGGGAGAACTACCGATAGATATTGCCGATATTACCGATCTGGTAGGTTATCTGTTTATTCACGGAGACCCGGCGATTTGTGAAGAAGAAGCGGATATTCATTTTGCGGAAGGTATCTCAATAAATATTGTAGACCTTACAACATTAATCGAATATGTATTTCAAAATGGGTCGGCACTGCCTTTATGTCGTTAAAAACGGCTATTTCCGACCGGTTCCAAGATACTTAAACCCTAAATCTCTAATTGTTTTTGGATCGTAGATATTTCTGGTATCAAAAATATTGGGCGATTTGACGATTTCCTTAATTTTCTTAAAATCAAGATTTTGAAATTCATTCCAATCAGTCAAAACAAGAACCATGTCGCTTCCTTCACAGGCGGAATAGGGGTCAGTACAATATTCAACCTTTTCTAATACTTTATGAGATTCATCCATAGCAACCGGATCATAAACTTTTAATATGGCATTTTCCTCAAGCAGCCAATTAGCAATGTTGATTGCGGGAGCATCTCGAACATCATCAGTATTAGGTTTGAATGCTAAACCCAATATTGAAATTGTTTTGCCTGATAGATCATTTAACTGAGTCCGGCATTTGTCGACAATTAGCTTTTGCTGACGGTGATTTACATCAATTATAGCTTTTGCCAATTTAAAATCAAAGCCATGACTGCGGGCAACTTCTACGATAGCACTCACATCCTTAGGAAGACAAGACCCGCCAAATCCCGGACCGGGGTGCAGAAAATGGGGTCCGATTCGTGAATCTAAACCGACCGCATTAGCAACCTGAGTAATGTCGGCATCTATATGTTCGCAAAGATTAGCGATCTCATTTACATAGGAAATTTTTAGAGCCAGCATTGTGTTAGCGGCATATTTAATAAGTTCGGCAGTCTCATTGGAACAATCTATAAACGGGGTGTCAGCAAGGTACAGCGGTCGATAAATATCACGGACAATTGCTCTTGCCCGTTCGGAACTGCTTCCGATGACAACCCGATCCGGATTTAGAAAATCATTAACGGCAGACCCCTCGCGCAGAAACTCCGGATTTGAGATAATATCAAATTGGACCGGATGTTTTAGATTTTCATTAATAATTTTTTCGAGTTTTACAGCGGTTCCAACCGGGACTGTGCTTTTGATAACTATCGCTTTATATTCATCCATCGCAGAAGCAATCAATTTTGATACTTCATTAATTTGGGTTAAATCGGCGCGACCCTGATCGTCCTGCGGAGTACCGACCGCAAGAAATATAACCAGACTTCTTTTGACTGCTTTTTCGAGATCAGATGTAAAGTGGAGCCGGTTCAGTTTCAAATTTCTTTGAATCATATCTGATAAGCCGATTTCGTAAATCGGGACTTTACCATCAAGGAGCATATCGATTTTTGTTGAATCGTTGTCAACACAAGTAACATTCATGCCAAAATCGGCAAGGCATGTTCCTGCGACCAGTCCGACATAGCCGGTCCCGACAATGCAGATATTCATATTTGTTGTCCTTCAATGGAGGAGTAATTGAAATTTTTAAGGCTAATTAAATGGTAAGAAACCATGTTATATCGAAATCCCGTCACTTTTCAGCTATATCATTGTGTAAATTATATATAGAATATTTCAGCCGGAAGGTAAAGCGGTTTTTTATGTTGTTCCTTTTGAACAGGGAACTAAATTCTATTAGGGCGATTAAGTTAATTATTTGAATTAAAATTCGATAAGTAGCGTATGGAGAAATTTGTGACCATTAATATTTTAAAAGAACACCTCAATACTCATAAATTGATATACGCCCTTGTTACTGTTATTATTTTGTTTAACCTGCCGGTCTTTTCTGATTTGATATATGACTGGTATTTGGATGATAATTATTCTCATGGATTTCTGATTATACCAATTTCAATTTTTCTGTTTTATCAAAAAAGAGATGAATTGGTTTTCCCGGCTAAGACATCTCCTCAAGGTCTAATTGTATTGCTTCTCGGATGTATTGGATATGTTTTTGGAATAGCTGCCGGGGAATATTTTACAACCAGATTTTCACTGGTCGTCATATTTACCGGGGTAAGTATTTTTTATCTGGGTTGGATGAATTTTAAAAAAGTTTGGTTCTCGTATTTTTTCCTGATATTTATGATCCCAATTCCTTCAATAATTTATTATTCAGCAACGGCACCGATGCAGCTTTTCGCATCGGAAGTTACAAATACATTCCTTCAGAATATTGGGGTGCCATCCATTCGTCATGGAAATATAATTATTCTTCCTGAATATCGTTTGGAAGTTGCCGAAGCCTGTAGCGGGTTGAGGTCTTTAGTCACCCTGTTGGCTTTAAGCTCGCTTTATGCCAATTGGAAATTTGACGGCAAAACTATTGCAATTGTTCTATTTCTGGCAACATTTCCGATTGCGGTGGTCGCAAATATTTTCCGAATAATAACAACCGCCCTGGGAGCTTATGCCATCGATAAATCTTTGGCTGAAAGCTTTTTGCATGAAATCTCGGGAACGATTGTTTTTCTGGTCGCTTTAATATTGATATTTATATTAGGAGCCTTGTTGAAATGGGCAAAAAATCGTTTAGCATAGTATTATCAATTTTACTTGTTACTTTCGTTTTGGCGATGTTACTAAGATTTTATCAAACAGAATCCACCGTTTCAGTGGATTTTAGTAATTTCCCCGAAGAAGTAGGCGATTGGAAGGCGGAGATAAATGATGTTCCGGCTTTTGTGCTTGATTTGCTAAAACCTAAAGAAATTTATTCAGCAAACTTTACAAACAGTGACGGGGTTCGAGTTGAAGTCCTATTTGACTTTTTTATTACTGAAGGAAGTTTCGGCGGACCACACTCTCCAAGAAATTGTCTGCCCGGTTCCGGCTGGGTTCTGAAAGATTCAGAACCACAAGTAATATTTATTAACGAGCGCAGCTTTTCAATCGGACGAATCCAGATTCAGCAGGATCAAAATAAACAGGTAATGGATTTCTGGTATGTTACCAACTATGGCGAAACTTCAAATGATTATATCTTTAAAATTTACTCGATGCTTAGCTCGTTGATGTTTGAACCTCGCGAAGTCGCTTTTATTCGTTTTATAGTTGAAGATCAGGAAGAAAGTATTAAAGCTCTTGATGATCTTGAAAAAGTATTAGTACCGATAATCTACGAGCATCTTCCATTTCAATAACTGCCTTTAGACATTTTTCTTTCTTCTTATCTTAAAAAACAGCATATTGATCTTTGTTATGGATAAAATATGTTAAAAGATTTGATTCAAATACCCAATTTATTAAGTCTCTCCCGGATATTTATGGTGCCGTTTATCTGGTACTTTCTTGCATCTGGGGGGAAATGGAATCCTGTTTATTGTCTGTTGATTATCGGTCTGGCAGGAATTACTGATGGCTTAGACGGTTATCTGGCTCGCAAACTAAACAAAGTTAGTCGGCTGGGGTTGATTCTCGATCCATTGTCGGATAAAGTTATGGCATTGGCAATTGTCGGGCTATTAATTTTTTACCGGGATTTTCCAGTCTGGTTAGCCTCAATAATTATCGGAAGAGACCTGCTGATAATTATTGCCGGTTCAACTCTCGTGAAAAAAAACGATCTAATAATTCCGTCAAATTTGACCGGTAAATATGCCTTTGCATCTATAACTTTACTGCTTGGAAGTTATATAAGTTATTTTGATTTTGGTATTGTATTTTGTATGGCTGCCAGTTTGATATTCATCTTTGCATCGTTGATAAATTATTTTCGTGTTTTTATAAGAGTCCGAAATGGTAAAGAAATTATACCGTTTAAAGACAATAAATTTATGAAAAATATGAGAACGGTTGCAGCTTCAATCGTTACATTAATTATTATCTATAAGCTTTATTGGCATTTATTGGAAAACTATATTAACTGAATTCTTAATTTTCAGAATTGTAGTTTTCAAGCTGCTCTATAAACAACTGGTTGAATCCCATTAACCGGTCTGACATACTCAATCCGATTACATTGACAAGATTTGCAAGTGAGTTGAAATAATTATAACGATAATTAATCATTCTATTATCTGATTTATAAGCATTTTTTTGAGCATCAAGAAGTTCAATATAAGAAATTATTTCACTTTCATAATTTTCAACCGCAATTTGTAAAACAATCCGGGATTTTTTATGAGAACGATGTGCCGATGGCATTTGATCGGAGTTGCTTAACATATCATAAAAGTTATTAAAGATAGCATTCATAATTTCAAGAGATTTTGCATCTCGAAGGTATTCAGTTTCACTCAGCTTTGCCTTTAGTTTTGCTTTTTCACGGGAGCGATCAAAACCGCTAAACAGCGGGAGTTTTAAATAACCTAAAATTGACCAGCTGTTGTGTTTTTCTTCAATACCGGGAAAATCATCATTAAGGCGGTCTGCATAGGTGAATGAGGTGCGGACGCCCGCTTTTGGATAGTAACGGGCTTTGTTTTTTTCAAGCAAAGTAGAGACAAGGTTGATCCTTACATTCATGCTCTGTTTTTCAGGATGGAGGGAAGAGGCAATTTTGTATAGATAATCCTGAAGGAAAATTTGTTCTGTTTTGGTGCCGGTGTAATTATAAATTTGCCGGTATTCACCAAGCATGTTTTCGGTAGTAAACAAACTTGTGTCGAGTGTGATTTCATATTCAGGGGGGAGATTAAGCAGAGTTCGAAATACAAGTTGAGCCTTCAAAAAATTAAATCGGGAATCTATTACATCAGCAGATGCATTATACCATTCATTATCCCACCTGAAGATATCGGCGGTATCAGCATTGTTGAGAACAGAGTTTAAACGGGCAATCTCATAATAAAGATTGATATGTTCGCGGTTCTGTTTTGTTAAAGCATATATTTCTTGAGTTTTTAGATAATCAAGATATGCTTTGGTTGTTGCGAGTTCGAGATCTAATTTCGCCTGATTAAGGTCTAATTCGGTCAAATCTTTTTCAAAAGCGATTGCTTTTGCTTTTTTGATACTCTCAAGAGAAAAAAGCTGCTGATCGTATGTAATCGTTGCATCATAGCCATTATTGTCATACCAGTTATGAGAATTGTTAACACTGTTGTCATCAATATGAAAGGCTGACAATCCAAGATCAATCTTTGGATAAAAATCGGTTGAAGCTTGTCGGGCGGCATGATTGGCTGCTTCCAAAGCATCATATTTTGCCAGATATCCCGGGTTTTGAGCCAAGGCTAAAGATACGGCATCAATTAGAGAGATCGGATTGATTTCTTCAGAAGGAGGAGGTGTTAAAATATCTGAATTATAGTAAAATTTTCGATCTAATTCGATATTACAAGTTGTTGCTGTTTTTTCATTGATAACCAGCACTGATCGTTCCGGGAAGATAGTCTCTAACTCTGATGGAGATTTCCCACGGATTATTTGAACTGTTTTGTAGGCGTTGAATTTTGCATCAGTAATGAATGAAAGGGTTCCGTTGGAAGCCATGGCTCCCCTTTGAACCGGATTATTCCCTTCGTAAGTAAATGATGGAATTTGCTGGCTGTTGACTAATTTTAGAAATTCACCGAGTTGAACAACATCAAGCCCCCATAGAGGGAACAGATAAAGAGCATCAATCTCTTTTTTATTAAGTTCGTTAAATGATTTGAAAAAGGCGAAGGTGCCGACATTGTTGTTACCTTCTGCGGAATAAACTTCGAACCCGACTTTTTCACCGATAATCTCAATTTCTTTTATGATATTGTTACGTTCATCACCGGTTGGAAAAAGTAGCACTCCCAGTTTCTTGAATTGATAAATATCATAAAAAGCTAAAATATCATCCTGGATTTTGTTCGGTTTAAATTGAAAGGTCAGATTTTCAACTATCGGTTGATTATTTTGATTGATCAGTTTTTCTTCTATAGGGTGGATTCGATGAATCGCAATTATCGGTTTCTTACATCCAGCCTCAATAAGTTCCTCGACTACCCATGGTCCGAAACAAACAATAATGTCCACATCATTGGAGTTTGAGAGTTCCATTGCCATTGTTCGGCAGGTGTCTCTATTCCAAAGAGCAGTTTTAAACCCATTAGGCGTGTATTGTATTTTATATTCCTCAGGCAGGATTTGCTTAAGGACCCGTTTATACTCAGACCGCAACAAGGCATGGGTTGGGGAATTCCCACCTTCAAAAAAGCCGATTTTTACTTTTTGGATAAATTTATCAGCAGCCAAAATTTGAGGTACACTCTGAAAAGAGAAGAGTAATACAAGAAAAATAATTTTAAGAAAATTTTGCATATTTAAATTTCAAATTCATTAAAGATTGATATTATACAATTGACGGAAAATAGGCATAATTTTCTGTATTTTAAAGGAATATTTTTAAATTATAGAATTAGGGATGGTTATTTATATTGAATTGATACTACTAATTCCTTAAAATCCCTTGCATTGTAAGGTTTTTCAAGAAAATAGGTATGTTCAAGCAGTTCTTCAGGTATATCATTTGAAATGTTGGATATACCGCTTGAAATTACACATGGGGTTGATGAATTCAATTTACGAATTTCTCTAAGAGTTTCGATTCCACTAAGACCATCCATGAGATAATCAATTATTACCAAATCGACCTTTTCTTTTTTAAAAATATCAATTCCAAGAGATCCCGATTTTGCAACAAGAGTCTCGTGACCATCTCTATGAAGGATTTTACTTCCGAGATTTAAAATCATCTCTTCATCATCAATTAACAGAACAAGCATATTTACCATCTTCTTTGTGACAGATTATGTCAGTGACTTTTAAATAAAAGGGAATTTATTTAAAAAATCAATTATAAAGTTAAAGTCACTAACTTTCATTAAACTTTATTAGAATTACTTGTAATAATAGTAAAATAGACAAGAAAAGTCCATAAAAATTATTGTCGTTATTGACTTTTTAACAAATTTATGGTTATTTGTACCAGAAATAGGTTTTTACATCAAATACATAGCCCTTCAAAGGCAAGATGAATTTAAAACTGATACAACAAAACATTAATAATACAGATTATCTGGATTCAATTCGAAAAGCGTCTGATGGGGCTGATTTGATCTGTTTGGCTGAACTGGGAAGTTCGGGCTATTTGTATAAGAAAAGAGAAGTTGAACCATTTGAGAATATTATTCATTCTCTAAAAGAGTTTGATTGTTCAATAATGATAGGAATTCCATACCAGACGCCACATGGTATTTATAATTCATATTTGTATTATCAAAATGGTAAATATCAAATATACAATAAGATAAATCTTTTTCCACCTTTGGGAGAGCTGGAGACATTTCTTCCGGGTGAGGATCTTGTTCTATTTGACACTCCGTTTGGAAAATCCGGGGCTGTTATTTGCTATGACCTTCGGTTTCCTGAATTGTTCAGTCAGCTCGCAAAAATGGGAGCAGAAAAAATATTTGTACCGGCAGCTTTTCCACGAGTGAGAATTGGGGACTGGAAAGAACTTCTCCAAAAACGCGCAAAAGACAATAATGTGTATATTTTAGCTATAAATTGGGTCGGGAATGACAATATAACTGAATTTGGCGGTTGTTCAATGGTTGTAAACCCCGAGGGTGAAATTATTACACAAGCAGATGAAACTAACGAATCAATTTTAGAGGTGAATTTTTGAATAGAGAACTACCAGATGTAGTTTTTTCAGGCATTGTTACGGTTCGAGATCGGTTACTGCAACTTGACAATCCCTTAAGGTTAGAATCAGGCGAACCATCATTTGATACTCCATCACATATTAAAGAAGCTATGTTTAAAGCTCTTACTGACAATCAAACCCATTATGCACCTTCGACAGGTATTAAACCGTTAAAAGAAGCTATTATTAAAAAAGTTACAGAAAAAAATGGTATTGATTATCTTGATGGTCTTGGGAAGGTCGTGGTTACAAATGGCGGTATGCATGGAATTTATTGCACAATGCGAACAATACTCAACCCGGGTGATGAAGTTATCATCCCTCAACCCAACTGGACCGCCACTGCCTGGATGATTAAACTGGCTGGGGGGAAACTTAAAAAAGTAAAATTGCGCCCTGAATTAGGCTATAATTGGGATATGGATGAATTAAAAAATAGCCTAACGCCATCCACGAAGGCGATTTTAATCAATTCTCCCCAGAATCCGACCGGAGGGGTTATTACCAAAGAGTTGCTGCTTGAATTATTAAAAATAGCTGAGGAAAATGATTTATATATTATCTCTGACGAAGCTTATGAAGATATCATTTATGAGTCGGAACATGTTAGTATAGCGTCACTTGCAAAGGATTTCCCAGCTAAAGTCCGGAACAAAATCATAACCTGTTTCACATTCTCAAAAAGTTATGCGATGACCGGGTGGCGGCTTGGATATGTAGTTTGCAGTTCATCAGAATTTGCTGATAACATTAAGAAAATGATTCTATACACTATCAACGGTGTTTCTACTCCTTCGCAATATGGCGGGGTGGCGGCTTTAAATGGTCCTCAAAATTGTATCAATGAGATGAAAGATATTTATCTGGAACGTAGGAATCTTTTATTTGATGGCATAAAAGCATCTCCATATTTGAAATGTGATACTCCACCGGGAGGAGCCTTTTATTTATATGCTCAGATAACCGAAAAATGGTCTGATTCTGCCTGGGATCTGGTAAATCACTTAATTGATGAATATTCTTTGGGATCTGTTCCCGGTGATATATTTCTTGATGATAATAAAGCGATTAGGTTTTCATACGCTTGTGAAACCGAAATGATCCGGCAAGCGATTAAGAATTTGAGCCAGAATTAACATTTCGGGAAAGATGCTTGGCTCAAAGAGTAAAAAAGTGTAGATTTCTGAAAGTAATTTAACTGAGATAGTTATAATTGCCGATATTATTTAAAAAGGATGTTGAAGGACAATTATAATTCGCTTGACTGACTGATAGATTCGAATTAAATTGCGAGACTCGACTATAAAGGGCCCTTAGCTCAGTTGGTTAGAGCAGCTGACTCATAATCAGCGGGTCGTAGGTTCGAGTCCTACAGGGCCCAGAGTAATAGACTCGGGCAATTAGCTCAGTTGGTTAGAGCGTTCGGTTCACATCCGAGAGGTCACTGGTTCGATTCCAGTATTGCCCATAATTTGTGAGAAACATGGATTTAAGACGATTAAAAAAGATTTATTATATAACTGCTTTGCCTTTAAAAAGAAAAATGGAA
Source organism: uncultured bacterium (assembly GCA_965372795.1). Lineage (GTDB taxonomy): Bacteria > Zixibacteria > MSB-5A5 > GN15 > FEB-12 > QNAD01. The sequence continues at coordinate 148,386 of CBDVDR010000004.1, read as the reverse complement.
AGCGGTGAAAAAGAGAATACAACGCATTTACTTGGTGAACAGGTGAATGCGTTTTTTGTTATCAAATGATTGGAGAGAAATGAAAGTAGATGCTATAAAGAAGGAGGTGCCAATGAACAACGACCTCGAACTGTTGTTGAAACTTCAAGTTATCGATTATGATATTGGTGAGTTGGAAAGATCTAAAGAATATCTGCCCGATATGATGGATAACCTCAAAAAGGAATTAAATGAGTCCAAAGATAATGTGGATCAAACCACTCAGAATCTTGAAGACGGGAAAGTAAAACAAGCTCAGCTTGAGTTGGATATGCAGACTAAAGAAGCTGATCTTCAAAAATTTCAACAACAGATGATGTCTATCAAAACAAATAAAGAATACGATGCTTTAGTTGCTCAAATTGATAGTGTTAAAGAAGGGATTTCTTCAATAGAGACGAATCTGTTGGAAGTTATTGATCAGATGGCAGAATTTGAAAAAGATATTGTTTCACAGAAAGAAAAACTGGACAGTGTTGAAGAAAATAATTCTAAACAACTCCAGATTCTTCAGGAAAAAATCGATACTATCGGCAATCGTATGGCTGATAAGATGAATGATAGAGGTGATATCTCTTCTTCAATTCCTAAAAGAACTCTTAGTATTTATGATCGAGTACGAAAAGGCAAAGGCGGAACGGTTGTTGTTTCTGTAAAAAAACGGGCATGCGGTGCCTGTTATAAAGCATTGACACCAAAAAAAGTTCAAGAGATTAAAAAGGCTGATTTGGTACTGACTTGTGATCATTGCGGAAGAATCATGTATTGGGATCATAACGAAACGAATTAGAAAGCTTTAATATAATAATCGAAGGAATATTTTTACAATGGTCGAGATACTCGAAAAAATAGCCCTTACATTTGATGATGTCCTTTTAGTTCCGGCACATTCAAAGGTGCTTCCCAAGGATGTTGATGTAAGTACTACTATTGCGAAGGGGTTAATACTTAATATACCATTAATCTCATCAGCAATGGATACGGTGACTGAATCAAGACTTGCAATTGCTTTGGCTCGACAAGGCGGCCTTGGAGTCATCCATAAGAATATGAGTATCTCTGCTCAGTCAAATGAGATTGATAAAGTAAAAAGATCAGAATCAGGAATGATTGTTGACCCGATTACTCTTCCGCCTGACAGAACTATAAGTCAAGCCCTTGAAGTAATGTCAAAGTTTTCTATTTCCGGAATACCTGTTACTCAGGGGGGGAAATTAGTAGGAATCCTTACTAATCGTGATTTAAGGTTTATAAAAGATACAACCATGAAAATTTCTGAGGTAATGACTTCTGAAAATCTGGTGACTGTAAAAGAAGGAACTAATTTAGAAACGGCTCAGGAGATATTACATAAACACAGAATTGAAAAATTACTTATTGTTGATGAAGGTTTCAATCTTAAGGGGATGATCACGGTTAAGGATATTATGAAAAAAATTCAATATCCTGAAGCCTGTAAAGATGACCGGGGAAGATTAAGAGTTGGTGCTGCCGTTGGAGTTGGATCTGATTTGGAAGCAAGAGCGCAAGGGTTAATTACTGCCGGTGTTGATTTACTGGTTGTTGATAGTTCACACGGACATAGTCAGGGTGTATTGAATGCTGTCTCCAGAATAAAGAAAAAATTTCCGGATACTCCGGTGATGGCTGGTAATATTGCAACCACCGAAGGAGCCAAAGCTCTGATAGATGCCGGAGCCGATTCAATCAAAGTCGGAATAGGTCCCGGTTCAATCTGTACTACAAGAGTTGTAACCGGAGCAGGAGTTCCTCAGGTTACGGCAATTATGAATGCGGTGGAGGCTGCTAAAAGCCAAAATATTCCGGTCATTGGTGACGGCGGGATCAGGTACTCCGGGGATATTGCCAAAGGATTAGCTTGTGGAGCCCAGGCGATAATGATTGGCTCTCTTTTTGCCGGAGTTGAAGAATCACCCGGCGAAACAGTCTTGTATGAAGGACGGACATTTAAAGTATATCGTGGAATGGGCTCGGTTGGAGCCATGAAGCAGGGAAGCAAAGACAGGTATTTCCAGGATCATGAAGAAGAAAGTTCAAAATTTGTTCCTGAAGGAATCGAAGGACGGGTGCCTTTTAAAGGTGTTTTGTCAGATTCAGTTTATCAATTAGTTGGCGGGCTTCGTGCCGGTATGGGAATTTGCGGGGCAACTAATTTAGGGGAGTTTAGTAAGAATTCGAAATTTACCAGAATTACTTCAGCCGGCGCGGTTGAATCTCATCCTCATTCGGTACCGATTACTAAAGAAGCTCCAAATTACCGTCGTAATTTTTGACGGTTGAACATGAAAGAATTTGTAGTGTTAATATATAAAAGAATGGCTGCTTAAGTAGGAGGAACAGTCGCGCTTTAAATTTTTTATTTAAGGTGAGGAAAGTCCGAGCTCCACAGAATCAGGACGCCCGGTAACACCGGGGCGGAGTGATCCGATGGATAGTGCCACAGAAACTATACCGCCTCAGCAATGAGGTAAGGGTGAAATCGTGGTGTAAGAGACCACGGCATTCGGCAGTAATGTCGTATGAGGGTAAACCCCGTTCGGAGCAAGGCCAAATAGGAGAAGAGGAGTTGATTCGCTCTGTTTGATTCTCGGGTAGGCTGCATGAATATTCGGGTAACCGGATATCCAGATAAATGACTGTTGGCTTCGCAAGAAGTTACAGAACTCGGCTTATTTCCTACTTATACAGTCCTTCAGAATTGGAGGAGAAAATGATAGCGGGTCAAAAGTCGACCCCATTAAAATGGGTGTTGGCTCCTGTACCTGAGCACGAGTTAGTAGTTCAACTGTCTAACGATACCGGTTTAAAACCGCAAATAGTCAAAGTTCTGATCAATCGAAACATTGATACTGCTGAACAAATTGACCAATTCCTGAAACCAAGTCTGGCGGATCTTAAAGATCCTCTTGAGTTAAAAGGAATGGCGGCCGGTGTAGAACGTGTCGGACAAGCCTTTGTAAATAATGAGAAAATTGTTATTTATGGAGATTATGATGTTGATGGTATAACAGCAACATCGCTTTTGTACATTGTTCTGAATAAACTCGGTGCCCAGGTAGACTTTTTTCTGCCAAATCGACTGGTTGAAGGGTATGGCTTATCGAATCAAGCGATTGATGACGCCAAGAAAATTGGCTGTTCGTTAATCATTACAGTCGATACCGGAATCACAGCCGTTGAAGAGATTGAGTATGCAACTTCGGTAGGAATTGATGTAATTATTACTGATCACCATGAACAGGGTGAAACAATTCCAAAAGCTAAAGCTGTGATCAATCCCAAACAAGCAACCTGTGATTATGGCGAGGAATTATCCGGCGTGGGCGTTGCCTACAAATTTGCTCAGGCATTATATCGCTCTATGCATCAGGATGAATCGGAACTTGATGAACATCTGGATCTGGTAGCTATGGGTACAGCTGCTGATATTGTTCCATTGGTTGGTGAAAACAGAGTTATTACGAAATTTGGACTTCGTCAGATTTCAAGAACAACTAAACCCGGTTTAAAATCATTAACTTTTGTTTCCGGACTGATGGGTAAAGATATCAGTACCGGTCAAGTGGTTTTTATACTCGCTCCCCGGATAAATGCCTTGGGAAGATTAGGCGATGCCGGTGAAGCGATAAAACTTTTGGCTACCAAAGATGAGCAAATTGCCTCAGAAATTGCTCGAAAACTTGATACTGAAAACAAACGTCGCAAAGAGATTGATCAGGAAACTTTAAAAGATGCTTTGGCTCAAATGGAAGAAGTTACTGATCTTGATAATGATCGCGCCATCGTGCTTGCCGGTGAAGGCTGGCATCAAGGTGTAATCGGGATTGTTGCATCGCGACTGGTTGAAAAATATCATCTTCCAACTGTTATGATTTCTATCAATAACGGAGTAGGAAAAGGTTCAGCCAGGTCGATCCCCGGATTTCATCTTTGTGAAGCATTAAAAAAGTGCGAGGATCTTTTGATCAAGTATGGTGGTCACAAATATGCTGCCGGACTTTCAATCAAGCAGGAGAATGTGGAAGAGTTTCGCAAAAGATTTATTGAAGTCTCCGCATCCGGACTAACTGTTGAAGATGTGGCTCCGAAGATGAATATTGATCTTGAAATTGAACTTTCAGCGATCAATGATGATTTGGTTCAGTCTATTGATGATTTTGCGCCATTTGGACCTCAGAATACCCGTCCCGTATTTTTAACCCGTAATTGTGAAGTTATCGGCAGACCTTATACTGTCGGAAAAAATCATTTACGGATGAAAATCAGAAAAGGTACGGCTACTTTTGATGTTATCGGATATGGGTTCGGCGATATGGTAAAACATATCTCATCTGAAGGTTCACTGGTAGATATTGTTTATGTAGTTGAATATAACACTTATAATAATATCACGAAGATTCAGGTACGATTGAAAGATATTAAATCGACAGTCAGTACTCTTTCTTCAGATTATAGATAGGTATGACAGTTCTTGATCAGTTTTACAAGGGAGATATTCGTTCTCTTTCAAAAATAATCTCTTTCGTGGAAAACAGGAAAGATGGTTATCGTGATTTGTTGAACAATCTCTATCTGCAATCCGGCAATGCTCTTCGTATAGGCATAACCGGACCTCCGGGAGCGGGTAAATCAACTCTTGTTAATCGACTGATAAATATATTTCTGAAAACTGATAAAAGGGTTGGGGTCATAGCAATTGACCCCACCTCACCATTCTCTGGTGGGGCGTTGTTGGGTGATCGGGTCAGAATGCAGGAAACACCAAAAGAAGGATCAGTTTATTTTCGTTCAATGGCAACCAGAGGCGCCTCTGGGGGATTAGCATCATCAACAGATAATATTGCGGTAGTATTGGATGCCTTCGGTTTTGACATCGTAATAATTGAAACTGTTGGAGTGGGGCAGGTTGAGCTTGATATTATTGATACCTGTGATACTGTGGTTGTTGCTGTTGTACCGGAGTCGGGTGATTCGGTACAGACAATGAAAGCCGGTCTGATGGAAATTGCTGATGTAATGGTTGTCAATAAATCTGATCGACCCGGCTCTGATAATATTGTTGATGAACTGACTTATTCGCTTCATCTCCAAAAAAGAGATACTGCCGGCTGGGAACCTCCGGTTATTCCCACAGTTGCTATTAAAAATGAAAATATAGATGTTTTGTATGATGCCATTTTGGAGCATATTGATTTTTCAGTTGAGAATGGTAGTTTTATTACTCATCGCAAATTACAAATTAAGCGGAAGATATTGAACATCCTCAAAAATCGCTTTCAACGCGAGTTTATCGAAACTCTCAATAGTGGCTTTTCATTTGATGAGCTTCTCGATGACATTGTGAAGCGGCAAATCAGTCCTTTTGTTGTGAGCGAAAAACTATACCAAAAATTTAAAAAGAACTAATCCTTTTTCATATTCCTCCCACAACTCAATTATTAGAAAATATCTTATTGCCCTGCATAACTTTATCTTATAAAATCTGAAAAAAAAACAGGTTTGGGTTGTTGATTTTCGTAATATCATTGGTTATCTTGCGAGACTATTTAAATGGAGAATGATATGTACAGCAAGAAGTTTCTTGATAAATTAAAATCAGGGCTTAATGAATGGGATAAACAGGCGGCAAAATTCCGCGATAAAAAATCTATGCCTCGGTTTTTTACTGTTTCAGGTGAAGATATTGATGAGTTGTATACTCCTGATATGATTAATAATATAACCGATGATTCATATTTTGAAGATAATATTGCCAATCCGGGTGAATTCCCTTATACCCGCGGGGTGCACCACACTATGTATCGCAGTCGTTTATGGACAATGCGACAATTTGCCGGGATGGGGACTCCCAAACAGACCAACGAACGGTTTAAAATGATCTTAAAAGAAGGCGGTACCGGACTATCGACTGCCTTTGATCTTCCAACTTTAATGGGATATGACAGCGATCATGAACGTTCTTTGGGTGAAGTTGGAAAATGCGGAGTTGCGGTTGATACTTTGGCTGATATGGAAATTATATTTGGTGGTATTGATCTTGAAAATGTGTCAACATCGATGACAATAAATTCTCCAGCATCAATGCTTCTGGCAATGTATCTTTGTGTTGCTGAAAAACAGGGCGTGCCGTTTGAACGTATTCGTGGAACACTTCAGAATGATATTTTAAAAGAATTTATCGCTCAGAAAGAATTTATCTTCCCACCCAAACCATCTATCAGATTAATAACTGATATGATGGATTATTGTACTCGTAAAGTTCCGCAATGGAATACAATTTCAATCTCTGGTTATCATATCAGAGAAGCGGGAGCAACTGCGGCACAGGAGTTGGCTTTTACTCTTGCCGATGGATTCTGTTATGTTGAATCAGCTTTAGCAGACGGTCAGAATATTGATGAATTTGCACCGAGGCTTTCATTCTTTTTTAATGCTCATTCTGATTTCTTTGAAGAGATTGCCAAATATCGTGCGGCTCGGAGAATCTGGGCGCGTCACATGAAAAATAAATATGGTGCCAAAGATGAACGCAGTTGGAAACTTCGTTTTCACACCCAGACAGCAGGTTGTTCCCTGACTGCCCAGCAACCGGAAATTAATATTGCCCGGGTAGCATTACAGGCAATGTCAGGCGTCTTAGGCGGTACCCAGTCGCTTCATACCAACTCCATGGATGAAACTCTGGCTCTGCCGAGTGAAAAAGCGGTAACAATTGCTCTTCGTACCCAGCAGATTATTGCCTATGAATCCGGTGTCTCAAATACTATTGATCCTCTTGGTGGTTCCTGGTTTGTCGAATGGCTGACAGATAAGCTTGAAGAGGAAGCAGAAAACTACTTTGCAGAAATAGAACGACGGGGCGGAGTGCTTCAGGGAATCGAAGATGGTTATTTCCAACGCGAGCTTGCCCGTTCGGCATATAATTATCAGCAGGAAATTGAGAAGAACGAAAGAAAAGTTGTCGGCGTAAATGACTTTGTTATTGAAAATGAACAGATTGATATACCGGTTCTGAAAATCGACTATAAAGTTGAAAAAGAACAAGTCTCATTTTGTAAAAAGATAAAAGCGGAACGTGATGCTTCAGCCGTACAGAAGACTCTGGAAAATCTTAGAAAAGTTGCATCCTCCGATGGTAATACATTTGAAGCAATTTTAGAATGTAGTCGTGCTTATGTATCGGTGGGTGAGATGTGTGATGTGCTTCGTGAAATCTGGGGTGAATATGTTGAAACTCCGGCAGCTATGAGTGTTTCGTAAAAAATATATAATTTTAATAAAGTATTACTATGTCAAAAAAAATTAGAGTGTTATTAGCCAAGCCGGGTCTTGATGGTCATGACCGGGGAATTAAAGTTATCGCGGCTGCGTTTCGTGATGCCGGAATGGAAGTTATTTACACCGGGTTGCGTCAAACGCCATCAATGATTGTTGATGCGGCTGTTCAGGAAGACGTCGACGCGGTTGGCATCTCGATTTTATCGGGAGCACACATGACACTTTTTCCTGCAATTTTAGATGAGATGAAAAAAAGAGGTGCGAGTGATATGATTCTTTTCGGAGGCGGGATAATTCCTCAGGAAGATATCATTGAACTTAAAAGATTAGGTGTTGATGAAATTTTCACGCCCGGAGCAAAGACCTCTGAGACAATCAGTTTTCTTGAGAAAGCGGTTGCTCAAAAAGATAATGATGAAAAAATAATGTAATATAAATACTTAAAATATGTTGTGGAGGAATCATGAATAAAAATGTTGATCCGCGCCAGCAGGCGGTCAGGGACGAAGTAAAAATATTTGCAGAAAGAGAAATTGTTCCAATTTCGAGAGAATTAGATCAAATGCCGGAACCAAGGAAGTTCCCTCATGATCTTTACAAAAAAGTTGGTGCCGCCGGATTTATCGGGTACTGCATGCCAACCAAATTTGAAGGCAAAGGTAAAAGTTTCCTTGAGTATTGTACTCTGGTTGAAGAACTGTGTTACTACGATGCAGCTATTGGGCTGCTTTGTGCTGTTGGACAGTTAGCTACTCATCCACTGGTTTATTTTGCCAATGAAGAACAGCAGAAAAAATATGTTGCCGATTGTGCTACTGGCCGACGGATTCCGGCTTTTGTACTGACTGAACCGAATGCCGGTTCTGATGCTTCGAATTGTTCAACCGAAGCTGTTGAGATGGATGATCATTTTCTTATCAGTGGTGAGAAGATTTTTATTATGCACGGCGATGTTGCTGATTTAGCCATTTTATTCTGCAAAATCAAAGACAAACCGAAACTTTCCGCTTTCATCGTTGAAACTGATCAACCGGGATGGGAGGCACGTACACTTAAAAACAAAATGGGTATGCGTGCGGCAACGACCGGCGGTATTTTCTTAAAAGATGTTAAAGTTCCAAAAGAAAACCTGCTTGGTGATGTCGGTCGCGGTTTCCGTTATGCAATGCAGACTTTGGATTCCGCTCGTATTGGTGTTGCTGCTCAGGCGCTTGGTCTTGCTCAGCGGGCATTGGATGAATCTGTCAAACGGGCTAAAGAACGTATTGCCTTTGGCGCCCCGATTGCGAAACTTCAGGCTATCCAATGGATGATTGCCGATATGGCAACCCGGGTTGAAGCTGCTCGCGGTCTTACTTATAAAGCTGCCCTGCTTTCTGATGCCGGCGAGAGATATTCTATCGAAGCTGCTATGGCAAAACTGTATGCCTCCGAAACAGCAAATTTCTGCGTTGACAAATGTATGCAGATCTGGGGCGGGTATGGTTATATCGGTGAGTTCTCAATGATCGAAAAAATGTATCGTGACCAAAGAGTGCTTGAGATTTACGAAGGCACTTCAGAAGTACAGCGTCTTGTTATCGCTGGAAATATTATCGGTCGTTAATAAGGCTTATTATGAAAATAGGTCAATTTGAATTAACTTCTTTCGTCGAGCAGAAATTTAAGCTCGACGGAGGGAGTATGTTTGGAGTGGTTCCGCGGGTGATGTGGGAAAAACTTATTACACCTGATAGCAATAACATGATCCCGCTGGTTACAAACCTTTTTGTATTAAAAGCCCACGGGAAAAATATTATTTTCGATATCGGCCTTGGGGACACCTTAACTGAGAAAGATAAAAAAGTTTACAACACCGACGGTGTGACGATGATGGATGAAGGTCTGGCATCGGTTGGTCTAACCCCTGACAATATTGATTATATCTTATTGACTCATTTGCATACCGATCATTCAGCCGGAGCGGTCAAATTTGTCGATGGTAAAATGGTGCCAAGGTTTAAAAATGCAAAAATTATGGTTGAACGCAACGAATGGGATGATGCTGTCAATCCGAATGAACGAACCTCGGCGATTTATACTCCTGAAAGATTACTAATACTTAAAGATGCTCATCAAATTGAATTGATTGATGCCAATACCGAGCTTTTCCCGGGAATAAAAGCGGTACATACCGGCGGACATACATCCGGTCATTATTCCATTGAAATTGAATCTGAAAATAAATTTGCTTATTATTTTTCTGATCTGATTCCAAGCTCGGCTCATATTAAAGTTTCATATATAGCCGCTCTTGATCTGTTTCCACTTGATTCAATGGATATCAAAAGAAAAAAAATTCCTGAGATAATAGAAAAGCAAGCTGTGATAGCGTTTGCTCATGATAGTAATATCCCTTTGGGATTGGTTAAAAAAGATGGTGAAAAAATATCAGTTGTTCGGGCTTTGCCTTGTTGAGGCAGTAAAACAGACTGATTTCACTAAAGGTCATCTCGAGCGGAGCCTGAAGATGATCAATTGATTTGTTACACTTCGACTCCGCTCGGTGTGACAATTTGTTAGGATATAAAACCTATGTCACTTGAAGAAAAACTGAATCAGCTTGAAAAGATGCGCCAACAGGCAAAACTTGGCGGCGGAGAAAAACGTATTGAAGCCCAGCATAAGAAGGGGAAACTTACTGCTCGCGAACGGTTGGAGCTTTTACTGGATGAGAATTCGTTTGAAGAATTTGATATGTTTGTCACTCATCGTTCAAGCGATTTTGGTCTTGATAAGCAAAAAATTCTCGGTGACGGGGTTGTAACCGGATGCGGTAAAATAAACGGGCGAATGGTGTTTGTTTTTTCTCAGGATTTTACAGTTTTCGGAGGGTCGCTGTCTGAAGCCCACGCTGAGAAAATTTGTAAAATAATGGATATGGCGATGAAGGTCGGAGCACCTGTGATCGGTTTGAATGATTCCGGCGGGGCGCGAATTCAGGAAGGGGTTGTATCGCTTGGCGGATATGCCGATATATTCCTTCGTAATACTATTGCATCGGGAGTGATTCCTCAGATCTCAGTTATTTTAGGACCTTGCGCCGGCGGAGCGGTTTACTCTCCGGCTATTACTGATTTTGTGTTTATGACAAAGGGGACATCCTATATGTTTGTGACCGGTCCCAATGTAGTAAAAACTGTGACCCATGAAACGGTTGATGCCGAATCACTTGGCGGCGCCGATGTTCATGCTTCCAAATCAGGCGTTTGTCATTTTGCCTGTGAAAATGAAGCTGATACAATTACAAGAGTGAAAAGACTTATGGAATATGTTTCTCAAAATAATCTTGAGGATCCGCCATTTATTGAAACCAACGATCCGTTTGACCGTGAAGATGAATCACTCAACAGTGTAGTTCCTGAAAATCCAAATCATCCTTATGATATTCGAGACGTAATAAATCCAATAGTTGATTCCGGTTCGTTTTTCGAAGTACATGCCGATTTTGCCCAGAATATTGTGGTTGGTTTTGCAAGATTAGGCGGACGGTCAATTGGTATCATTGCCAATCAACCGGCTGTGCAGGCAGGTGTGCTTGATATTGATTCATCTGTTAAAGGCGGACGGTTTATCAGATTCTGTGATGCTTTTAATATCCCGATTTTGACTTTTGAGGATGTACCCGGATTTTTACCCGGAACTGCTCAGGAGCATGGCGGAATTATTAAACATGGCGCGATGCTGCTATATGCCTATTGCGAAGCTACCGTTCCCAAAGTTACGGTTATCACCCGCAAGGCTTACGGCGGCGCTTATGATGTTATGAACAGTAAACATGTCCGGGGTGACATGAACTATGCCTGGCCGACGGCGGAAATTGCAGTGATGGGTCCAAAGGGTGCGGTTGAAATTATTTTCAAAAAAGATATTGCAAATGCCAAAGACCCCGAAGCTGAACTTCAGAAAAAGACTGATGATTACCGCGAAAAATTTGCCAATCCATTTATTGCAGCGGCACGAGGGTATGTTGATGATGTTATCGAACCAAAAACAACCCGGGCGCGATTGATTCGTGCCTTTGAGATGCTTGAAACTAAAAAAGACAGTAACCCGGCTAAAAAACATGGCAACATACCGCTTTAGGGTAACAAATTATTATTTATGAATACGACCAATATTAAAAAAATACTTGTCGCCAATAGAGGCGAAATTGCTGTGCGCATTATGCGGGCCTGCAAAGATATGGATATTAAATCGGTGGCTGTTTTTTCTGAAGCCGATAAAACCGCTTATCATGTTCGAATGGCGGATGAAGCCTATCATATCGGTAATGCACCTTCATCGGAAAGTTATCTGGTACAGGATAAAATTATTGAGGTAGCCAAAAACTCGGGTGCTGATGCTATCCATCCCGGATATGGTTTCCTTGCCGAGAATTCAGGATTTGCTCAAAAATGCGCTGATGAAAATATTATTTTCATCGGACCCAAACCTGAAACGATCTTAAAACTTGGGGATAAAATTCAGGCGCGACAAACCGCAATTGATGCCAAACTTCCGGTGGTGCCGGGAATGGAGATCGAAGGATTAAGTTCAGAAGAAGCCAAAAGGTGTGCTCAGGAAGTCGGGTTTCCAATTTTGATTAAAGCTACTGCCGGTGGCGGCGGTAAAGGGATGCGGGTTGTTGAGAAGCTGGATGATTTTGAAAACGCTTTGGATCGCGCCTCAAGCGAAGCCCAATCTGCTTTTGGAGACGGTCGGGTTTTTATTGAACGCTATTTACAAAAACCGCGCCATATTGAATTTCAAATCCTCTGCGACAGCCATGGCAATTGTATTCATCTTGGTGAAAGAGAATGTTCGATTCAACGACGCCATCAAAAACTTATCGAAGAAACACCTTCGCCATTTATGACCGAGGAACTTCGTGAACAGATGGGAACGGCATCAGTAAACATTGCCCAAAAAACCGGCTATATAGGAGCCGGAACAGTAGAATTTATGGTGACTGAAGATAGCGAGTTTTTCTTCCTTGAAGTTAACACCCGCCTGCAGGTGGAACATCCTGTTACCGAGATGGTCACCGGAGTTGATTTGGTTAAAGAACAAATTTATATTGCCGAGGGTAAGAAGCTGACTCTTTCTCAGGATGATATTCAAACCAACGGTCATGCCATTGAATGCCGAATCTGTGCCGAAAATCCTGAACAGGGATTTATTCCTTCAACCGGTAAACTAAAAAATTATCGCCTTCCGGCTGGTCCGGGGGTGCGGGTTGATTCAGGGGTTGTAATTTTTAACGAAGTATCGGTTTATTATGATCCGCTGATTGCGAAGTTAGTTGTCTGGGGAAAAGATCGTACCGAAGCTATCAATCGCACCAAAAGAGCCCTTGAGGAATATCGGGTGTCTGGTGTCAATACAACGATTGGGTTTCATCGGGTATTGATGGATAATGAAAAATTTGTATCGGGCGATATCTCGACAAAATTTCTTGAAGATGAATATCCGGACAATAAATATTTTCAATTAGATGAAAAATTAAGCGAGTTTGCAGCTATTGCAGTCGCTATAGAAAAATACGAAAACGAACGGAAAATTTCTTTTAGCAATCAGAGTCAGGAAGCTTCGGTCAAAAGCAACTGGCAGCAATTTCACCGCAGTGATAATCTTCGTAAATTTTCCGGGAGCAAATAATGCCTAAATATTTGGTTAAAATAAATGGCAATGATTTTGAAGTTGAATTAAAACCTCAATCCGGAAAATTTATTGCAGTTATAAATGGTAAAGAGCTTGATGTTATATCTCACAAACTTGGGAACAAACGTTCATTGCTGTTGATCAATGGTGAAGCCAACGAAATTGATGTACGCGGGAACGGGTTTGATGAATCACGATCAGTCTTTATCAAAGGGCAGGAAATACCGGCTGAAATTGAAGATTTCAATCTTGCCCAGCTTCGTAAAACCGCCGGCATGTCGAGTAATAAGAAAGTTGAAAAAATTGTTAAATCTCCAATGCCGGGTTTGGTCATAGAGTTTAAAGTTAAGCCGGGCGATGAAGTAGTCAAAGAACAACCGCTGGTAATTATTGAAGCGATGAAAATGGAAAATGTCATCAAAGCCAAAGCTGATGGAATTGTTAAAAAGATTTTAGTAGAGACTGGTGATCAGGTTGAAAAAGATGCTAAAATTTTGGAGTTTGAATAGTGTCTGAACAAGAGAAAAAAAATCTTTCCGGAATTGTGATTCCAAAACTGGTTGATAAAAATTCGCATAAAGTTGATGATTCTGCTCTGGGTAAACCAGGCGAATATCCTTATACGCGAGGAGTGTATCCCGATATGTATCGCGGTCGACTTTGGACCATGCGCCAGTATGCCGGATTTGGAACAGCGGCTGAAACCAACCAACGGTTTAAATATCTTCTTGAAAAAGGACAAACCGGACTGTCGGTTGCCTTTGATCTGGCGACTCAAATAGGCTACGACTCTGATCATCCTTTGGCGAAAGGTGAAGTAGGACGCACCGGAGTTGCTATTGATTCTCTTGAGGATATGGAACTGCTTCTTGATGGTATCCCGCTTGATAAAGTTTCCACGTCGATGACAATAAACTCAACGGCTGTTATTCTGTTGGCACTCTACATTGCCGTTGGAAAAAAGCAGGGTGTTTCGGCTGATAAGTTGATGGGCACAATTCAGAACGACATTCTCAAAGAGTTTATTGCTCGCGGGACTTATATTTTTCCACCTGAATCCTCTATGAGAATTATTACCGACATCTTTCAGTATGCTTCAAAAAATTTACCGAAATTCAATACGATTTCGATTTCAGGTTATCATATTCGGGAAGCCGGTTCAACGGCAGTTCAGGAGATAGCCTTTACTCTTTCAAACGCTATCGCCTATGTTAAAGCAGCTTTGGATATCGGCCTTGATATTGACAGTTTTGCGCCAAGGCTTTCTTTTTTCTTTGCCTCTCATAATGATCTGTTTGAAGAAGTAGCCAAATTCCGGTCGGCTCGTAGAATTTGGGCAAAGATTATTAAAGAACAGTTCAAGGCTAAAAATAACAAATCGATGCTGCTGCGGTTCCATACTCAAACCGGCGGTTCAACTTTAACAGCTCAGCAGCCGGAAAATAATATTGTTCGTACTGCGGTTCAGGCAATGGCTGCTATTTTAGGCGGAACTCAATCATTGCACACTAATTCATTTGATGAAGCCCTAGCTTTACCAACTGAAAAGTCGGCTGAAATTGCCTTACGCACCCAGCAGGTACTGGCCCATGAATCAGGGTTGACAAGCACCGTCGATCCTTTTGCAGGTTCCTACTATGTTGAATACTTGACTGATGAAATGGAAAAAGAAGCCCTGCAACTGATGAGTAAAATCGAAGAGTCGGGCGGCTCGGTCGAATGTATAAAAAGCGGCTATTACCGAAATGAAATTGGCAAAGCTGCTTATGATTATCAGAAAAAAATTGAATCGAACGATCAGATAGTCATCGGAGTAAATAAATTTATATCAAATCATTCGGAAATACCTGATGTTTTAAAAGTTGACCCGGAGCTTGAAACAATGCAGGTTGCAAGGCTTAATAATTTACGAAATAAAAGAGACAATGAAAAAGTGTCAAACTGTCTTAATAAATTAAAAGAGATTGCAAATTCCGATAATAATTTGGTTGAAGTTGTAATAGAAGCTGTTGAAAATTATGCTACGGTTGGTGAAATATCAAATATCCTAAGAGAACAATGGGGTGAATATCATGAAAATGCCTAAAGTTACGAGATTACTTTTATTGTTAATATTATTATTAATGACAAGTCTATTAATACAGTGTTCCAGCAATGAAAAAGCTTCAGATGAACCGGTAACAAAAAAACCTGTTTTGACCGATGAAAAACAACTTGAATACGATCTTAGCAAAGCTCTGGCACGTTTGAGATACGGTGATAAAACCGGATTATATGATTTTGAATTCCCATACCTTCGCGATGAAACACCTTTTGACGATTATCTTAAGATGCGTCAGATTGTTTATGCCGTTATGGACACCATCTATCATCTTGAACTTAAAAGTTTAACAAAATTCGGCGAGGATTCCGCTCTGGCATATATCAATTATGTCTTTAAGGGATATACCGGGAAAATCACAAAGCACCACGACCAATTTATAGTTTATAAATATAACGACCAATGGGTAAAACCGACCGCTTCGAGTCTTGCAAAACAATTAGAGTTTGACGAATTGGTTAAAGCCGCCGATGAAGCCTCTGAATAATAGTCTGGAGAATTGATTGAGCAAGAAAAATCTTATATCTCACATTGGCATAGCAGTTGAGGATATTGAAAAAGCTATTTTACAATACTCAGCATTAACAGACTGTGATAATCCGGAAATAGAAGAAGTCTCTGATCAAAAAGTAAAAGTAGCGATTTTTGACCGGCATGACTCCGAGAGCGGCAGGATCGAACTTGTTGCCCCAACTTCTGATGATAGTCCGATCAGGAAATTTTTGGAAAAGAACGGCGAAGGTCTTCATCATGTTTGTATATATGTTGATGATATAGAAAAGAAGCTTCATGAGTTGAAAAATTCAGGATTTACACTGATTGACGAATCTCCCCGAATAGGAGCCGGAGGAAAAAAAATAGCTTTTATTCATCCTAAAAGTTGTAATTCTGTTTTAATCGAGTTAGAAGAAATTCAGTAATCAAGTTCCTACTTAATATTTTTTAAGCTGTTTTTCACGATATCTATTTTATTTTTTAAAAAAGAATTTCTATCCATCGCCGGTCGATAGATAAAATTACGGCCGGATCTCTCGCGCTCTAATAGTTTTTTCTCATATAGTCTGTTTAGAACGGTCATAACTGTTGTGTAGGCTAATTTATTGTTATCCCCCAGAAATATCATTGCCTTTTTAACAGAAATCTCCTTTTTCTTCCAGGCGATTTCCATTAACAATGATTCTGTAGGACCCAGAAAAACATCGGCTCCGTTACCCTGCGGATTAAAATAAAATTTTGACGGCATGAATAGCTTTACTATTTATGATGTTTCTTTTTATCAGTTATAAATGAAACCCCGAGGGCGATTAAGGCGATAGGCCAAAAATAATCCCATGCATTTCCGTGGATTATTCCGAGTTTGTCCAGAAGTAACAATACTCCCATAAATACTAAAAGCGTTCCTACAAACATATTCTGACTCCTATTTAATATTTATTTAAAAATACTATTCAGTTTCAAAAATATAATTATTTAACTTCTTTAAGGCGTTTTACTATAAGATTTGCAATTTGCTCAAGCATTATCTGGTCTTCACTGTTAAAATTAGATAAACGATTTGAGTCGATATCAATTTCTCCCAGTACTTTATCACCATCCATCAGAGGCACAACAATTTCTGAACGAGTAGTTAAAGAGCAAGCCAGAAATCTTGAGTCATCTAAAACATTATCAACAATTAATGATTTTTTCTGTGCTGCTGCTGATCCGCAGATACCGCTGTCAAATTGAATTTTTGTATGCTCGGTTTTAGGTCCAATATATGGACCAACTTCCAAAACTCTATTTTTAACCATATAAACACCGGTCCAATTAAAGTCTTCTGAAAAACCATCAATCAACTCTACCGCAGTTTTTAAGATTTGCTCTTGATTGGAATTCTGGGTAAGGGCAATTCGAATATTGTCTACTAGTTGTCTTCGTTTATCATCGATCATAACTTATCCCTGATTGCTTGAAGATTTTCCATTGGAATTTCCGGCGGTATGGCACATCCGGGACCAATAATCAATTTATTCGCAGGTGCACTATCTTTCAATTTATCAATTTGATAACCAATTTCAACTGGGTCGCTGTGAAGCAGCCAGCCCTTATCATCTACTCCCGCAACAGCTATTTTATTATTTAAAATACCTAATGATTTGTCAATCGGTAAATTTGTAGGGTGATCACTTTCCCAGCTATACATCTTACTTTGGTAATCATAATCAACCAGTTCATTGAGGAAGTTATTGGAGTCGCAGATATGGAAAATATTGATAGCATCAGTACCGGCAGCATTGATAACTTCAAGGTCATAAGGAATTCCGAATTTTTTATAATCATCAAAACTAATCAGGTTTGAAGAACCCCATTGAGTCGTTGCGAAAAATATTCCATCTGCTCCGGCATTACGAAGTTCGGTGACATACTCTTTAAATGTTTTTGTAATAGCTTCAAGAGCCGGAATTACTTTTTCAGGATGATCGTGTAAATGATCGGCCAGCATCTGATTGTCTTCTACGAATCTTCCGGCAATTGCAAGCGGAGTAAAAATTGTCATAAGCAGGGGAAGTTCTTTATCGGAGCCTTTACGTATTTTTGATACCGCTAAAAGATGTTCAGCCAAAATCGGGGCGTTGATTGACAAAGGTTTGATTTTTTCCCAGTCTTCGACTTTACTTACCGGGAAATATGTTTTTTTATGCTTTTTAAATTCATTATGAGACCATTCCTGTTTAAAACCCCAATCTTCAATATGGAAATCGGCTCGCGGGTTAATTTTCATGAAATCCCAGTCAAATCTTTTCTGGAAATACAGCATCGCCTCGACTAAACCATCAACATTGTGTTCCATATGGAAAAAATGGCGCCACATCGAAGCAGCATGTCGATCAGGTTTCTCTCCATTAAGGATCATCATTATTCGTTCACGATGGGAGTATTTTTCCATAAGCCTTCCAATAAATAGGGCTGTTAATCAATAGATTCAGAAAGAATATATATCTATTAAACAGTTTGGTCAATCAGATGTTCAAATAATGATCAATATCCCAATAATCTATTTAGCAAGAATAGCCTTTGCCGAAAAAATAAATAATGTCATGTAAAAAAGTAATGCATTTTGCAATGGAGTATAAATGCTTCCTCGAATATTAGTTATAGATGATGAAGATTCAATGTGCAATTTTATGGAAATCATGTTAACCAAAGAAGGTTACGAAGTAGATACGGCAAACTCCGGCAGTGAAGGTTTATCATTTTTAAAACAGAAAGATTATGAATTAGTTATTGCCGATTTAAATATGCCCGGAATGACCGGGATCGAGGTCCTGAAAGAAGTCAAAACTTTCAAAGAACATCAGGAAATGATTGTAATGACAGCCTTTGCCTCGGTTGATACGGCTATTGAAGCTATGAAGCAGGGGGCGAGGGATTATATAACCAAGCCCTTTAAAATTGATGAGATCAAACTTGTCATAGAAAAATCAATCAATCATAAAAAACTCGAGAGCGAAAATAAAACTTTAAAACAGCAATTACAACAGGATCATTCATTTGAAAAGTTTTTAGGCAAGTCCGAATCGGTGGTTAAGCTTAAAAACTTTGCCAGTCAAGTTGCAGAAACTGACTCGACTGTTTTAATTCTGGGAGAATCAGGAACGGGTAAAGATGTTATTGCCCGGGCAATTCATCATCATTCACCTCGAAGCGGGGGACCATTTGTTACTATTAACTGTGGGGCACTTCCGGAAAATCTTCTTGAATCTGAATTATTCGGACATACAAAAGGTTCATTTACCGGAGCTATAAAAGATAAAGAAGGTTTGTTCAATGTTGCCAATGGTGGAACCTTATTTCTCGATGAAATTGGAAATACATCAATTACAATTCAAGTGAAACTACTGAGGGTTTTAGAAGATAAAATGATTACTCCGATAGGGGGTACAAAGCCGGTTGAAGTAGATGTCAGGTTGATAGCCGCTACCAATGCTAATTTAGAGGATGATGTCAAAGCCGGGAGATTCAGAGCGGATCTTTTTTATAGATTGAATGTTATTCCAATAAATATACCAACTCTTCGAGATCGAAAAGATGATATCGAATTACTTGTCGAACATTTTGTTAAGAGGCATTGTAAAAAAATTGATACTGTTGTAAAAAATGTTTCTAAAGATGCTCTGAAAA
Organism: uncultured bacterium; assembly: GCA_965372795.1. GTDB lineage: Bacteria > Zixibacteria > MSB-5A5 > GN15 > FEB-12 > QNAD01. The sequence continues at coordinate 129,101 of CBDVDR010000004.1, read as the reverse complement.
TGCTGAATGAAAATCTCTGGCCTGGAAATGTTCGTGAACTTGAAAATACAATCGAACGGGCGGTTATTCTTTGCAAAGGTAATACCCTTAAAGTATCTGATTTCCCAGAAAAATTAGCCAATAAGGAAGAATTGTCGGTTGTGAGTGAGGCTCCTGCAAAGAACCCGACTCTGGAATCAATTGAGAAAGCTTATATTCATTTTGTGATGACTCAAACATCGGGTAAAAAGACCAAAGCCGCAAAGATTCTGGGAATTGATACTTCGACATTATATAGAAAAATTGAACGATACAACCTATCTGGCTTGCTGTTAAAGAATAATACCCATAAAAATAAGACCGATGAGAAAGAGTAGTAGAATAAAACAGTCAATTGGTACGAAGTTTGCCATAGATATTGGATAAGCAAATATTTCAGAAAGGAAAATCATGAAATATTTTTATAGAAAAGATAAGGGCTTTACGCTAATAGAGTTGATGATTGTGGTTGTGATAATTGGTATTCTGGCAGCAATGGCAATTCCCAGATTTATGCAGTCGACCACAAAAACAAAGCAATCAGAGGCTAAATTGATATTAAAGCAGGTTTATGTCAATGAACGGGCTTACCGCCAGCAATCTATGGTAAACTCCTATTATATTCCTGCCGGACCAGCCTCAAGTGCTGCTCCATTAGCATTCAAAGAAATTTGGATTGAGATTCCGGCAAATGCAAAATATTCTTATGCTATTGTAGCTACTGCCAATACCTTTACCGTAACCGCTACGGGTAATATTGATGATGACGCAACTAATGATGTCTGGACCATTAATGAAGCTGGTACTTTGATAAATGTTGTTGGCAATAATGATGTTGTCGATTAAAGAAATATTCTTATTTAAAACCCGCTTTTGAGCGGGTTTTTTTTTGCTTAAAATTTTAATCAGATGATTGCAATCTGCAAATTTCATTGCAATCTGCAATAGAATTATTAACAGCGAATTGTAAATATACAGTCAAATTTATTCAGAAATTCTTTTTAAATATTTTTTAAAGGATTAAAGCTTTTATAGCAACTACTTACAAACTGTTCAAAAAAAGACGTGGATTAGGGCACGCACCTTGCCGATAAATATGACAGATATGAATGAGAATTAGAACCATTAACGTTATTTAGGAGGCCTTAGATGTTTTCAAAATTTCACAACCGTCAGAAAGGTTTCACACTCATCGAGTTGATGATTGTGGTCGTAATTATTGGTATCTTGGCTGCTCTCGCTATTCCGAGATTTATGCAAGCTACTACAAAATCCAAACAGTCTGAAGCAAAACAGATTCTGAAACAGATTTACACCATGGAACGTACATACCGTCAGGAACAGGGTTTTTACGGTGATGATGGCCAGACATTTGGTAGTGCCAGTGCCCCTGGAACTTTCCCAAGTATTGGTGTTGAAATTGGTGCAACAGCTATTTATGAATATAGTATTGCTGCCGCCGCCAATACATTTACTGCGACTGCGACTGCTAACCTTGATGATGATGCAACTATGGATATATGGACTATTACCGAAGCTGGTAACCTCGCTGTTACTGTTGGTAATAATGACGTCCTTGACTGAGTTATCCGAGTTTAATAAAAAAAAGCGCTCCTTTTTGGGGCGTTTTTTTTTGATTATCAATATTTATTAATAGCTGATTATTGTTGATTACCTTTAATTTATATTTCATTTTTCTATATGTTAAAATCTAATATCATAATTGTATTATTTCTACTTTTCACTTCAACTCTGTTTGCCCAAGATTCAAAAACCGTTAAACCGGAAAAATTCGGATTGATTCATTTATCTGAATATCTTGGGTTGAAAGTAGAAGATATCTCATTCCGTCAGGATTATACCGAGATCGATTCTTTCCGTTTAAAATTAGTCGCTGATTTGATGGACTCACCCTTAGGGATGGTTGATTATACTGAACAATTAAAAGCCTCTTATGTTAAAGGACAACCTGAAATTATTAGCGGGATTTTATTTCAGGACTTAAGTCTGGTAGATCAACAGAGGCGCAACCGGGCGTATCAGGCATCAGCTGAGGAAATGAAACGCAAATACACCCTTTATTTTACTGACATCACTTTAAATCAACTTCTTGCCCGGGCGGCTGTTTATCTGGATGTAATTCTTCCGAGATCAACTGAGAAATCGTTAGCTCTGCTAAGTAAAGATGAAAGGTCATTTCTAAAAAAAGAATTTTTGGAACTGCTTGTAATCCGGGAAGAAGAAGAATTCTATTCGCCCGATAAAATTGATTCTGTCGAAAAGGCTGAAACTGCCTATGCTGAAAAATTTGTCACTTTTGGAAGAAAAATTGACAAAGACCCAATTATTTCAGCTGGAATAGATTGTCTAAGAGAAATTTTGATGGAAGTTAAAAATTTACATGGGCAAATAAAATCTAAGAATATATCAGCTGATAAAATATTCAAAGATGCTGTTTATGTTCCGGATAACTCTAATCTGAATTCGTATCTTGGAAAACAATCAGGGTGGGCAATCGGTGGTACCGGCAATGATTATTATAAAGGCGACTATAAATTCATTCTCGATTTTGGGGGTGATGATATTTATGACCTCTCATATGACCCCAAGAATCCTCATAGTACAATTATAATTGATCTGAGTGGAAATGATGCTTATCGCGCAAAATCTGATTTTGTTATAGGGTCGGGTTGTTTTTCAACCGGAATTTTGATCGACTTTGAAGGTGATGACCGCTACGACTCAAAATCTTTTGGTATTGGCAGCGGTTATTTTGGATTCGGTATTCTATATGATGCCGATGGGCATGATATCTATAACGGTGATAATTTTGTTCAAGGTGCCGGTTGTTTTGGATTGGGATTGTTGATTGATGAAGACGGCCGGGATAATTATTACGCCTCCAATTCAGCTCAGGGGTACGCCTTTGTTGAAGGGTATGGAGCAATTTTTGATTTAAAGGGAAATGATAATTATTATACCGGGGGTAAATATAAAGATATTCTTCGCTATGAGGATCATTTCTATTCATTTGGACAGGGGTTTGCAATTGGGATGCGTCCGATGTTCTCAGGCGGGGTTGGTGCTTTGCTCGATTTTGAAGGAAACGACAGCTACATTACTGATATATTCGGACAGGGTTCGAGTTACTGGTGGTCACTGGGGATACTTGCCGATGAAAAAGGGAATGATTACTATCAGTCATTCCAATATTCCCAGGGTGCCGGAACCCATATGAGTTTGGGGCTTCTTTTGGATAATTTTGGCAGTGATGTTTATTTTTCAAAAGGCGTCTCTCAGGGTTGCGGGCATGATTATTCATGTGGTTTTCTTTTAGATCGACAGGGCAATGATACTTATACCGCCACCGATCTGTCTCAGGCAGCCGGCTCGGCTAACGGTATTGGGATTATGATAGATAATGCCGGAGATGACCGATATTTTATTAAGAATCCAAAAAATACTCACGGATATGGTAATCCGCGAAGAGAGTTCGGTTCAATCGGACTGTTTATTGATTTAGGTGGAAAGGATCAATATACCGGATTTGGAAAAGATAATTATTACTGGAAAACGGACTCAAAATGGGGTGGCGGAATGGATATTGAGTTAAATCCGCCGGATACCACAAAGGAAAATCAGTAATGTTAAAATATGTGATATTAAAACTTAATATAATTTTCTTAATTAGCTTTATGGCTACCGGAATAGTTACGGCTGAAACAGCCCTTCAAAAGAAAATCGATTCACTGTTCGTATATGCTTCATCAGGTGAGGTTAGATATAGAGATTTAGTTGAACCGGGGATTGACTCAATCGCCGCACTAGGGGTGCAGGCGGTACCCGCTTTAATAAATAAGTTTGATACTAAATCAGCCCGTGAAAGATTGACGATTATTAAGATATTAAAAAAGATCGGTTCCGATGCAGTTCCTGATTTAATAGTTGCTTTAAACCGACCCGATGATCTTGTTGTTGCCAGAGTTTGCTGGGCATTAGGTGATATCAAAGATAGTTCTGCAGTCTCTCCACTTATGTCGATTGCCGTTCACAATAGCTGGTGGGTACGTGAAAAAGCGATTGATGCACTGGGGAAAATTAAGGATATAAAAGCGGAAGCTGTTATTATAAATTCTTTATCTGATCCTATAGGACAGGTTCGCAAAGCGGCAGTTGTGGCGGCTGGGAAAATTAATATTCAAAATGGAAAAGAACAATTGATTCATGCTCTGGGGGATGAGTTTTATGGCGCCAGAAAATCAGCTGTAACTGTTCTTGCCGCAATGGATACAACCGAAGTATTGTCAATAATTACTGACTCGATTAACTCATCAAATAACCTTTTAGGAAATAATGCTTGTCATCTTTTGGAATTAATAAATACTGATATATCCAAAGAGCTTCTTTTTGATCAAAGTAAAGTAGCCGACCCCTTAAGACGGGCTCATGCTGCAATAGCTTTAATTCAGAGCGACCCGGAGGACAGATGCGGGTATCGCCAGGAAATTTTAAATAATGAGACAGATCGATTTGTTTTGATGAAAATGCAATCTGCCTTAGACGATATCATCCATGTCCGATAAAAACCTAAAAGACAAACTAAAACTTTTACAAGCTCATGTCGGTTCTCATCAAAAACAAAATAAACCAACAATAAATATTCCAAATCGTTATCAATCATTAGCCGATTTTCTTGACGGGAAAATTACAACTAATACTTATGGGGCAGTTTGCATCGTAAAAGAGAAATACCCGATTGATTATATCCACGGGTCACATAGTTTTAATCATTCTATTAAAGAATTTCCGATGGCACCTTTTCTGACAAAAGAGACTTCAGATATAGTTCCGGTAGAGTCATTAGTTTTTTTTGATACTGAAACAACCGGTTTGGGCGGTTCGGGTGCGGTAGCATTTTTAATTGGCTGTGGATCAGTTGTCAATGATGGATTTGAAGTACGCCAGTATTTGATCCCTGATTACTCTGATGAAACAGCGATGCTTGAGATGATGTTCGAGGAATTTGGTGATGATAAAAATATTGTAAGTTTCAATGGTGCCGCTTTTGATATTCCATTGGTGCGAACTCGAATGATTATCAATCGGGTAGCCAAAGAAGTTCCCTTTGATAAACATATTGATCTGCTTCATCCTTCAAGACGATTATTTAAAAGAAGATTGCAGGATTGTACTTTGACTAATCTGGAAAGAGAATTATTCCATTTCTACCGTAAAGATGATATTCCCGGATATTTGATCCCTTCAGTCTATTTTGAGTGGTTGTCTGAACAAAATTCAAATCCTCTGAAAAATGTTCTGCTTCATAATCGACTGGATATATTATCCTTATATTATCTTATGGTTCATATCGCTGAAATATTTCAAAATGAAGGGGCAACTCTTGATTCGGTTGATGATCTGCATTCTTTATCAAAAATTTACGGTCGAAAAAAACAGATTATAAAGAGCCTTGATATTTATAAAAAGATGAATGAAGTCGATTATTCTGGGCTTTCTGATGATATTAATTATTTCCATTCTCTTTCCTTCAAAAAAACCGGCAATCTTCAAAAAGCAGTCGAAATTTGGACGGTCCTTGCTGGGAAAAACAATCGGGAAGGGTTCCTCTCTTGTATTGAACTATCCAAATATTATGAACATAAGCTCAAAGATATTCAGAATGCTCTTATATATGTTACTCAAGCTAAAAATATCTGTCCGAGTACAAAAACACATACATCCGATCTAAAGAAACGTTATGACCGCCTGAAAAAAAAGGCTTAACACTTAATTCAACTTTCTTAAAAAAACAGCTTCAAATCTCATCGTATTTACCGATAAAAGCATTAAATAAGGGATTTATCGAATATGAATAAGGACTTTTTCGAAAAAATACTTGATGAGCACAAAGAGCTTTCATCATTGCCACAAACTCTTTCTGAAGTAATAAGAGTAGTTCGGGATGAAAATTCATCAATGGGTGAACTTGCTGAAGTTTTAAAGCATGACCCTGCTCTGGTTACTAAAGTTTTAAGAGTTGTTAATTCTCCGTTCTATAGCGTTAGTCGAGAAGTTACCACTATTTCTCAGGCTGTTATGACCTTGGGGATGAGAGCGGTCTCAGCTTTAACTTTGTCGACTTCTATCTATCATATAACGGGTGACTGGGAAACTTCAATTGATAGAGTGCGGTTTTGGCGGCACTCATTAGAAGTCGCAATAGCAGCTCGTGATATTGCTGAAGCAATAAATTATAAAAGCCCTGAAGAAGCATTTATCTCCGGGTTGATTCATGATATCGGATTATTGATTATGGAAAAATCATTCCCAGATAAATTCAGTCGAATATGGCAGCAGGCTGAATCGGGTGATGATATTTTTGAGTTAGAAGACAGAACCTGGGGTACAAACCATGCTCGGGTTGGTCGTTTCTTGATGGAGCAGTGGAATCTGCCAGAAAAGATTTGTGAAGCAATCGGTCTTTATCAAAACGAATTTTCTCCGGGTAATAATGATGAGGAATTTAAACTTCCGCAAATTATATCACTTGCCTGTCGAATCTCGAAATTTTCTTTAACAAAAAATAACCATGTAAAACCGCATGAATTAGAATGTAAAAATATACTTTGCCAAAACCTAAGTCTCGAAGTTGATCAGCTTACTAAAATCCAAAAGGAACTTTTTGATAAAACTGCAAAAGAAGCAAGTTTCCTTGATATTGAAATAGGTTCCTCCGAGGAGTTGATGGTTGAAGCCAATCGGATGTTATATGAACAGTATGCAAATGTTGAAACTCTGTTAGCTGAGAATAAAAGTCTAAATGAACAAATTGCTCAGGAAAAACTTCAAAAAGCTGCGTTAGAGGCTTTAAGAACTATTACAGCAACTTTAAATCATTATGTAAATAATGCTGTTGCTACAATACTTGGTCGGGCGCAATTGGTGGAGTTGTCCGTAGAAAGAGGCGAAGTAAATGATTCTTCTAATACTGTTGTGAATGCCATGAGAGTTATTGCAAACGGAGTAGATACTATCACAACGGTTATGTCTGAATTGAAAAAACTTTCAACCTTTGAGACGATTATTTATCATGATGATACTTATATAATCGATATAGAAAATAAAATTAAGAAACAACTCAAAGAGATCGAAATCGTCGATTCTAAAGTAGTTGTGACACAATAAATATGATTGATAATTTAATGTGAGGTCGGTTTTTATTTCGAAAGCCGGCTTTTTTTATTCTTCTGAAATCACAATAGATGATTTGTCGCCTGTGATGTCCAGCCGATAATCACCCGCTCCAAAAGTATGATTCAATGTCTTGAGTTCACCTTTTGTTTTAATCTTGAATGGTAATGGAGTAATAATTTCTCCATTTATGGTAGTTGCCGATAAGATCATGTCAGGTTCAAAGCCTAATTTTAAAATAATGCTACCTGAAGTAGAGTTGATAGAAGCATCGCCGTTAAGGTCATCGTCAAGGAATAAAATTGTTGAACCTTGGTTATTGGTTATCCTTGTAGGACCATAAAAATTTCTTAAAGAGATTGTAGAATATAAATTGGATAGATTAATGTCACCATCAATATTATCTCCAATAATATTGGCAAATGAATTAGCAACTGTAACCTTGCCTGAAATATTTGCAAGGGTAACGGAACCATAAGTACTTGCAACCTCGATTTCACCTTCGTAATTAGTTACTTTTAAAGGTCCCTTGGTATTTTTAATTTTAAGATCCCCATAATGATTTGAAATATTTACATTTCCACTATAGCTTGTGATGGTTCCGTCTCCTTCACATCCATCCAATTCAACAGTTTGGAATTTAGTCTCGATCTTATAAAATCCTTCGCACGTGAAAAGAGCAACTCTTCCATTAGAATTTTTGAGATTTATCTCACCTTCAATATTTCTAATCGTACAACTACCGTCATTATTAACTAAATACAAATTTCCGCTTATGTCTGATACGGTAATGTCTGAATACTCAGTTTTTAGGGTCACATCATTTTCGGTGCCAAGAACTTTGACCGTTCCGTAAGTATTTCGACAGATAACAGGATTGGATTCGGGGACTTGAATGATTATCGAATAGCTAACAATTTTAGTTCCGGGATCAGTTAGTTCCGGGATCTCGGTGTTAACATATAATTTCCCAAACTTGTTGTAAATTTCCAAATCGATATGATCAATAAATTTTTCAGCTTTTTTTGAGGAGGCTGCCGAAACTGTAATGTCAGCATTTGCAAGAACATAATCTTCATTCCAACCTTCTATATAAACATCACCGGTAGGATTGTTGATATGGATTGGAGTATTTGAAGAAATTGATTTACTGCTGTCAATAAGGGCTCTCAGGTGGACATAGTTACCCTTGTCCCTTTTGTAAATAGCTTTTCGTTCTTTAATACGTATAGCAGAATAATCTGTGCCGACATCAATAGAGGTAGTGATTATACCTTCTTCATCACTATGGAAGATGATATTTACATCAGGGACATCAGCGAGGTCTTGTAAATCAGCAAGATCGGGGAAATCCTCGAGTGAAATCAAAATTTCGGGCATTTCAATATGAACTGTTTCAACAACTACAAATGGTTCGGTTTCGTCCATAAATCTGAATGTTGGAGCAATGTGAATCTCAGTTGGATGAGACTGATCATTGTTATTTATTGAATCTTCTGAAGCATTTAAATATTTTTCAGTTTTATAAAGTTTAGTTTTAAGAGCGGCTAATTCGCGTTCTTTGTCGAGTATTTCATTTATGAGATTTACTTTATCGTTTGATTCATATCTATTTTGGCGGTTTAGTTTTTTGCTGAGCAGATATAGTTGAAGATTTTCAAGATTGTCATATTCTTCAAATTCGGATTCCATATCTTCATAATAGAACTCTTCAAAAGTAAGAATGTCTTCACTTAATTCTTCAGCAAGTCTATATGATTTATAATCTTTGTCATTACGAGATTTCTTTTGATCGTTGTGATTAAATGATTTTTTAAGTTTTTGAATATCGATCTTTAATTGTTTTAGATCTTTATAATAAATCCCTTTTCCAATTGATTTAGTGATTTTCTCAAGAATGGTAATATATTCAGCGTTTTTCAGAGTTGAATATTTTGAGAAGTATTTTGAATAATCAGAAGTGATTGCTTCAAGTTGATCCAACATATAAACATAATTTTCAGCTAATTCCAATAGTTTTGGATCGAGCACAATGGTTATAGCTTCACGATCAGAATCAACATCCTCATCAGGAGGGATGGTTGACTGAGCCAATAAAACATTATGACTCATAATCAATGGTAAAATTAAATATACAAAAAGACGTTTCATTTTAGCACCATGATGTTTAGTTGTCCCGACTGTCCCAGGGATCTTCACAAAACAATTTACTTTCTAAATCAATTTGACCATCATAAACATTATGCGACAATTTAAACATCCTTTGTCAATTGTTCAACTAATTCTTTTAAGCCCTCCGGGCACTGTTTTCTATACGGGATTTGGTTCCCATTGTTACTTCTTATTCATTATAACGTAATAATTTAAGCCAATTTCACTGGTCTAATATAAATGAAATAATCAGCAAAACAAATAGAGACGAAAACCTTAAACTGCTCGTAAGTGATTGTTATACAGGCTATTGAAATCTAAAGCCAAGCTGGAGCCCAATTTTTATCTGGGTTGATTCGATTTCATGGGGTACGCCACTTATTTCTGTGCCAGTATCATCAATTCCTGGGGAAGCAGGGTCATCTCCATACCATGTTTGGGTTTGATTAGTTTTAACATTGAGATAAGAATATTCACTATAAAAACTAATAAATGGTACAGTCTTTTTGGGTGAAGTTTTAGGAAGAAATTCAATTTTAAAGTTTGAGATAAAGCCGTTACCATTACCTTTAGAGATAGATAGTTTCTTGCGGAGGATATGGTCATCTTCATCTTTAGCAAAAACAGGGGTATAAGCTGATTTTAGGGATAATCTAATAGAATTTGATAAATCGACTAAGCTGATTATCCCAAATTCTGGTCTCAAATAAGAAACTTCATAGGTAAGAGCAAGAGCTAGAGTATCATTCTCAAAATCACTTGAATCCACCCAATTATAAGCGATTGGATCAAATCGTTTTTGCCAACCATCAAAGTTGTCAATATCCTGATTTATTTTTTGATATCTTAGACCAAGCAGGATTCCGTTTCTTATCTTTCCAATACTAAAAATTTCTTTACCAGCTTCGAGAATAATAGTAATCGAAGAATTCTTTGGCTTTGATTCTGTATAACTGAATTTAGTATCAAATCGTCCCACTGCTTTGTCCCAGTCATGGTCTTTCATCAATTTTGTTGGATTTGTTAAGCCTGATAAAAATTGTAATTCTGCAAACCAGAATTTATCCTGAGTGATGGCTGAGTTTATACTAAGATTAAAACCGCCCTGAGTTATATCTAATGGAAATTCAAGAAGAGAAATAATTCTTCTTAGAACGATAATACTGTCAGAATCATAGTCGAAGAATTGAAGATCAAGTTCATAATCGGTCGATCCATAACTCTGTTCCATAATTGGGCTGATGGAAATAGTGAATTTATCAGAGGCCGTTGCTGTAAAATTCAGAAGTATAAAAATTGTACTGAATAATAATAAAATTCCCCAAGATGCATTACTTCTGTTCATAGAATTTAAGATATATAAAAAACTGATACATCCAAAGAGTTAATTTTAATGAGGGAAGAACAAGGCTCCAAAATCCTGGAAAAAATGAGCAATTATCAGGGGCCATAATGTTTTTGTGCGGAGATATAATAGCGAGAACATAAGACCATAGGTAGAAATTACAATAAATCCGGGCCAGCCTTGATAAGCATGACAGGCACCGAAAACAACAGCTGAGATAATTGTAGGAATTATCCAGGAAGGGAATTTTCCTATAATCCGCAACCGTGTCATCAGGTAACCGCGAAAGGCTGTCTCTTCACAAAAACCGGCTGTAAATGAGACTGCCACCCAGACTCCCCGTCCAAATGGATCTTCTGGAATAAGCAAGCCTATTTCACCTGGCATTGGAAGCCCGATTTTAGCTAAAAACCAAGCCAGTCCGGTTAAGATAAGATTTGCCGAGAGTAAAAATGCAATTGCATATAAAAAATCCACACCTCGGATTTTTTTCAAACCTATTCCGGCAAGTCCTGTATTTTCCCGGAAAACCGAAACATATAGAAGTAAAAAAATAGTCCATTGCATTATAATTGTCGAAATAAGCAGGAACATAAGTGTGCCCGGATTCAATGACTTGAGCATTTGAGTCGGGTCATCAACAAATCCTATGGACATCATTGGATAGGCAATAATCAGAAAGAATAGTGAAACATAGGTAAGTTTCGAAGTTCTGAAATTAAGATTGTTAGACCATTCTTTAAATTGATTAAAAGAACCTGATGGATCAAAATCAGGTCTGAATACTTCTGTACGTTCCAATTCGGTCAAAATTAATCCCTGTATAACAATTTTATAAACAACATAAATAGGAAAAATCGGGATTCAAGCTAAAATGAAAGATTCCTGATTAAATCCTTTATCTTAAATAAATCGGTCAATTCTGAAATTATTTGAATTCTAATTTCAAAAAAAAGTGATTCATGTGATATAACCTCATCAATTTTCTCAATTTTGAAGTGATACGGATGGTGTAGACATATCTCTGTTTTTTCCTGTTTTTCTTGATAAAAAGGAGAAAAATGGGAAAAAAAAGAACTGTCTATAGTAATTGGCTGGTTGAAATTGGCTGCACCCCGGAATTGATATCAATTGATAAACTATCAAAAAACTATCCAAATCAAGATTCGGATTTAATAACTAAGAATCAGACTGAAGCTCAAAAAGTTAGACATGCCGTGCAAAACGCCTTAAAAGCATTAACTGTGGATGAAAAGGAACTAATTATAAGATTATATTACATGGGCAGAACATACCGTGAAATTTCTGAAAAATCCGGAAAGACGATTTCCATGCTTGAAGCAATCAAAACCAGAGCTTTTAAAAAATTAAAAAAGGAACTGACTCAATTTGTAAGCGAACAATACGGGCTAAAACCAGAATTTGAGACAAATTGTATAATTTGTAATTCTGAACACTGTCATCTAATAAATCAAATTATCGTAAATCGGGATAAAAAGGAAATCTGGAAACCGGTGATCGACCAGATAATGAATAAATTTGAAATCAAAATCAGATCTCCTCAACTTTTGATCGGGCATGAACAATACCACGCAAAATTTCACTTATAAAAAAAGGAATAGAAAATGAATTCTGAACTAAAACAGGCTAAAAAATCAAAAGGCACTCATTGTTTAAGTATTTTTATAACCTATGAATTAAAAGGCCGATTGAAAAATCTGGCGACAAAATATGATCGCACAACTGCTGATATGGTTCGCGCAGTACTAAAAATTGGTATTCCGATGATGGAAGGGTTGTCTGATGCAGAAGAAATCATGGTCAAGGAGTACATTTCCTTGTTTCGTAAGTTACGCAAGGTCAAATCATTAAAGGATATTTGAGCCAATTGTGATGTTTTTTTTGGCTCTGATATCTATTTTACTAAAACATACAAAATAATTACTTGAGTCAGTGCGTTGTTCTTCGTATTTTCGAGGCAAATTAAGGTGATAATATGTACGATAAACAACGCACGATAAAAAAAGAAATATCTATCTCCGGTGTCGGACTTCATACCGGAAATAGTTGCAAAATGACATTTAAACCGGCTGATCCGAATACCGGGATCAGGTTTGTCCGCACTGACATGAAAGACCAACCATGGATTCAGGCTGATGTTGATCATGTGGTTGATATTTCGCGTGGGACAACCCTTCAGCAAGGTGAGACCAAAGTCCATACTGTTGAACATGTTCTTGCGGCATTTGCCGGCTTGCAGTTGGATAATATGATAGTCGAACTTGACGAGTCTGAACCTCCGGTTGGGGATGGGTCAGCAAAACCATATGTTGATATTATTCTTGAAGCAGGCATTGAAACTCAGGATGAAGATAAATATTATCTTGAGATCGACTCACCCATGGCATACAGCGAATCGGATCGTAATGTTGATTTGGTTGTAACGCCATCTGATGATCTTCGCATAACTTTTTTGATAGATTATAAAAATCCTGCTTTAGGCACCCAGTATACAACCCTGGTTGACCTTGAAAAGGAATTCGTAAATGAATTTGCCCCTGCCCGAACTTTTTGTTTTCTGACTGAGGTCGAGATGCTTAAAAGTGCCGGTCTGATCAAAGGCGGCGGTCTGGATAATGCAATTGTAATTTATGATTCAGATTTGGGACAAATAGAAGTTGATCGAATTAAAAACGCCTTGAATATAAAAGGAAAAGCATTTGTTGGCGAAACGGGAATTATTAATGATATACCGCTTAGGTTTTACAATGAACCGGTCCGACATAAGACATTGGATTTATTGGGTGATCTCTTATTAATTGGCGTACCATTTAAAGGACACGTACTTGCTGCCCGAAGTGGGCACAAGGCGAATGTTGCTCTGGCAAAAAAAATGCGTGAGCTTTACAAGAAGAAAAAAATTGCCGGTAAATTCAGTTCTAAAAAAAGTGCTGCTCTTTTTGATATAAATTCCATCCTGAAAATTATGCCGCATCGTTACCCATTCTTGCTAATTGATAGAATTTTGGATTTAGTGCCGGAAAAGAAAGTTGTGGCGATGAAAAATGTTACTATCAACGAACCATTTTTTCAGGGACATTTTCCGGGGCATCCGATTATGCCGGGAGTTCTAATTTTGGAAGCCATGGCTCAAGCAGGTGGAGTGTTATTATTAAATGCAATTTCTGACCCTCAATCAAAAGTTGTTTACTTTATGTCAATTGATAAAGCCAAATTTCGCAGCCCGGTCGAACCGGGAGATCAACTAAGATTCGAACTTGAGATGCAGGCTTTTAGAAGGAATACATGCAAGATGACAGGCAAAGCGTATGTCGAAGATAAATTAGTAGCTTCGGCTGACTTTATGGCAATGGTGGTAGACAGATGACAAATATTCATAAAACAGCAATAGTTTCTTCCAAAGCGGAGATCGGTGATAATGTTTCAATCGGTCCTTATGCAATTATTGAAGATAAAGTAAAGATCGGAGCAGGTTCTCAGATCGGTCCCATGGTACAACTTGCCGATGGAGCCGAGCTTGGCAGAAATGTCAAAGTTTTTCAGGGTGCCGTAATCAGCACTGTTCCACAGGATTTGAAATTCGGGGATGAAGAAACCAAAGCGATAATTGGTGATAACACCGTTATTCGTGAATACGTGACATTTAATCGTGGAACCGATTACTCGTTCAAAACGGTTGTTGGTGAAAATTGTTTACTGATGGCTTATTCGCATGTGGCTCACGATTGTATTATCGGAGACAATGTTATTATGGCAAATTCTGTAAATCTTGCCGGACATATCGAAGTTGGTGACTTTGCCATATTAGGCGGGGTACTTCCGGTTCATCAGTTTGTAAAGATTGGCTGCCATGCAATGGTTGGCGGTGGTTTTAGAGCGCAACAAGACATAGTGCCGTATTCCCTTGTCGGTGGATATCCCCTAAAAATAGCCGGTTTGAACTTGATCGGTTTGAAAAGACGCGGATTTAAATTAGAATCAATTAAAGCTCTTCAGAATACTTTCAAGATTTTATTCTTCAGTAATTTGAATACTTCTCAAGCAGTTGAAAGAATTAAAAGTGAAGTTGAAATTGTTGATGAAGTTCAAACAGTTTTAGATTTTATCGAATCCTCTACCAGGGGCTTAGTGAAGTAACAAATTTTAATCCTCTTTATAATTCAGCGATATTTAATTATAGCTTGAACTGTCAATTATTGTAGTGTATACTTATAAAAATAATCTGACATTGAATGTAATTTCAAAAAAAAAGTAAGGGAATGATGAAAAAAATATTAATTTTATTGATACTTTTGCCTGTAATTGCATTTGCACAGGAAGATTCCAAAGAGGATGTGTGGGCATCATTCAAGTTTTTTGAGGGAGAATGGCAAGGCACAGGCGAGTGACTATCGGGTACTTCAACACTGACCATCAAAAATAACTTAACTTTACAGAATAAATATTTTGAAGTTTCAACAAAAGCCGTATTTGAACCGCAGGACAAGAATCCCAAAGGTGAAGTACATGAAGATCATGGTTTTATTAGTTTTGATAAAAACCGTAATAAATTTGTTTATCGTCAGTTTAATGTCGAAGGATTTGTTAATCAATATGTCCTTGATTCAATCTCTGCTGATGGAAAGACTTTCGTTTTTGTTACTGAACAGGTTGAAAATGGTCCCACCGGATTGCGGGCACGTATTACTTATGTAATTATAAGTCAGGATGAATACCATTCTAATTTTGATCTGGCAATGCCTGAAAAGGATTTTTTCTCATGTAACAGAAATGTTCTAAAGAGAAAATAATATTATTTTGGTTTTATAATCTGATATTATATTTTTTTCGATTAACCTTGAACATTGTTTCACTGTTAAGCAAATCTCTACGAATTGAATTCTTTAATTGATCAATGTTTTCATTGTCGGTTTTGTATAAAATGAAACTTGCCGATGTAAATAATTCATATGAAGGTATCAGGCAAATTTCTTTTTGTCGGGCAAGTTCAATAACTTCCTGATCAAACCACTTATCTCTTTTAAGAGGTTCATGCAGGCAATCTGCATTGCCAATAAAGAATCCTTTGATTGGTTTTTTCTCGTTGTAATCGACAAACGATTTATAAAATGCTTGAAATTGTTTGATTGTGATAACGCCGGATTCATTCCCGCATGCTCCGAAAATGGCTTTGTTTTCATTTTCATTATTTTCAGAGGCGATAAAAATATAGTTATTTATGTCGGTAATGGTGCAATTATAACCGAGAAGCTTCATTGAGGTAATTATAGCATAAAAATAATTATCATCAATGTTGTAAAGTAAATTGATAAGTCCTTCAAATTCCTTATGGTTTTTTTCCGCAACTTGTTTTTGTCTATTTAACGCAGTTAGTTCAAGCTCGATTTGTTCTATTGTTTTTCGGAATGGATTTAAATCATCAACCAGATTATTGTAGTATTCAACCCACTTTGGTTTGGAAATCGTTTTTTGTTTCGATTTATTAATTTCTTTAAATGTTTTGAGAAGGAGTTCCTGTTCATCTTTATGTGAAAATATAGGAATAATATACACGCATCCAGAATTAGTTTTGGGAATTATTTTCGAAATTGCCGGAATTTTATAATTTGATCCTGTCAGAGCAATTATTTCCTGCTTACCTTTTTCACCGCAAGTAACCGCCTGAATATTATCTATTGCGGTATTGCCAAGAGTCTCATTGAAAGGATTATCTTTTTTGAGAAACTTCATTGATTTTATATTGGAAAATTTTAGAGTATATTTTCCGATTATATCTTCAAGCCAGAAAAAACTTGAAAGCACTGATTCAGTGTAAGCCTGTGAACCTTTGGATGTTATTTTTCTTATTTTTATATGAGAATCAGGAATATTTGATCTGATAACGAAACATCCGCCTCCATCGAGAAATTTTTGAATCTTCGACAAAAAATGACTGATTTTTGTAATAAAAGTAATAAATACTTTTTCATCAATATCGGTATATTTTGTTGTTGTCAGGTTGTCATCTGATGACCATAAGCCATAAGCAATGGCGTAACCAACTGGATCAAAAAAGATAGTTTTATAATCCTCAATATCAATATTGTCTAATAAATTACTATGTTTGAATTCATTGCTTCCTCCCTGCCAATTAATGAAAAGAGAGTTACTAATTTCAGATTTTTTTTCAGGGATTGGAGTTGGTGTTGTAATCAAAGGAGTGCTCATTGATTCTCGCGTTAGTCGTTGGTTCACAATGGAGTAGGAACAATGGGCTGGAATTGTCCCTCCACCACAAGTTATAGTTATTATAATAGTTATCGGTTTAGTTATCCATAATTTGAGGAAACTTATTATCAAAAACAGCTTTATTTCTGATTACAGACTATTATCTTTCATCAAATTAATGCAATAATTGGTTAGGATATAGATTGAGAAAAATAAAAACTGCTGTTATAGGAGTTGGAGCTCTTGGAAGACATCATCTTCGCTGGTATAGCCAGATTGAAGCTTCGGATTTAGTTGGATTTTATGATGTGGACCCGGAAAAAGCCAAACAATATTCAGAAGAATATAATATCAAAGCTTTTGAGACCATTGATGAATTAGCTGAAAATGTTGAAGCGGTGTCTATCGTTGTTCCGACAAGCCTTCATTTTGAGGTTGCTTCAAAACTGATAGAAAAAAATGTCCATTGTCTGATAGAAAAGCCAATTACAACTACTGTTGAAGAAGCAAATCATCTGAAAAAAATTGCCTCAGAACATAAAATTAAAGTAACCGTCGGACAGATTGAGCGATTTAATCCGGCTGTTGTTGCTGTAAAACAGAGCGGTGTCACTCCGGCATTTGTTGAGGCGCATCGTTTAGCAGCTTTTGATCCTCGGGGAACTGATGTTGCGGTGGTTCTTGATTTAATGATCCATGACATTGATTTGGTTTTGCATCTGATTAAATCAAAGGTCGTAGATATTCAATCATCTGCAATTGCAGTAATATCCGATCAAGTGGATATTGCCAATGCCAGATTAACTTTCGAAAATGGCGCTGTGGCAAATCTGACCGCATCAAGAATCTCTTTGAATGCTATGCGAAAATTACGAATTTTCCAGAAATCAGGGTACTACTCGCTTGATTTAGCAAAAAAACAGGCAGACATTTATACGCTGTCCAATGGAGAAAAGGTCAAAGGATCGTTGACTCTCCCATTGGGTAAATCAGGTAAAAATCTTTCATATTTAAAGAAAAATGATACCGGTGAAGATATGCTTGGCAATGAACTCAAGGCTTTTTTAAGTTCTGTAATTAATGATACTGAGGTGGCTGTTTCAGTTGAAGATGCTACTGAAGCGCTGCGAATTGCTCTGGAAGTTGAACGAATTGGTAAGGTCTCTTCAGCAAAAATGCTTCAAACAGAAACCATGTAAATGGAAAGTCCTTCGATATTTCTTTCCGCAGGAGATCCCTCCGGTGATAATGCCTCCGCCAGAGTTGTCGAGGTCCTCAAACATAAATACCCTGATTTAAATATTACCGGGTTGGGCGGAGAACGTTTAAAAAAACTCGGTCAAAAGCAGTTAGCTTCAGGAAAAGATCTGGCTGTTTTGGGGTTTTGGGAAGTTGCCCGCAATTATCTGTTCTTTCGGAAATTATTTCATACCTGTCTTGAAGAAATAAAAACTAATAAGCCTGATGTCATCCTTTTGGTAGACTACCCGGGATTTAATCTACGTCTGGCAAAAAAAGTAAAAGAACTGAATATCCCTATCATTTACTACATTACTCCGCAAGTCTGGGCTTGGGGAAAAAATCGTGTTAATGATATAAGAGAGTTGATTGATGTCTGTCTGGTAATCCTTCCTTTTGAAAAAGAATTTTTTGATAATCATAATGTTAAGTCTGAGTTTGTAGGTCATTATCTGCTGGAGGATATCCCGTCTAATTTTATAAGTTCTTTAAGCTCTAAAAAGATTGATGAACCTGCAACAATCGGGCTTCTTCCCGGATCGCGACCACAGGAAATCGAAAGGATGCTTGAACCGATGTTGCTGGCAGCCAAGAGATTTAACAACAAGTATGGGACAAAGGCAAAGGTTGCGGCGATTAAAGGCGTATACGATTATGAACAGGCGATAAATAAGTATTCCGATGATGACATCACAATCGAATACAACAATGCCCGACAGTTAATATTTGAAAGCACCATGGTTGTCACCGCCTCTGGTACCGCAACATTGGAAACGGGAATTATCGGACGTCCCATGGTAGTGATCTATCGTACCGGAGAGATCACTTTTCAGATTGCAAAAAGACTTGTCAAGCTTGATAAAATTGCCCTTGCAAATCTGGTTATGGACGAAAAAGTTGTTCCGGAACTTATTCAACATGATGCCTCTCCTGAAGGAATATTTTTAGAGCTTGAGAAATTTTGGAATGATAATGAATATTATGATCAAACAGTTGAGAAACTGAAAAATATTCCAATAATTTTGGGTGGAACCGGAGCATCTGAAAGAACTGCAAAGATAATCAGCGAGAAATTGAAATGATTCTTTTTCTATATAAAATAGTAACCGGAATAGTTTATCTGGTTATTTATCCCTTTGTATCAAAAAAAGCCAAAAACGGAGATCAACTCTGGCAGGGGAGACTTGGAGAAATTGATTCAAAAAAAGCTGATATTTGGATACATGCTTCCTCGGTGGGAGAGGTCAAAGTAATCAATCATATTGTCAAATTTCTTAAGGAAAATAATCCTGCTATTAAAGTGCATATCTCAACCTTTACTCAAAATGGTTTTAATACCGCTATAAAAGATTTTGGAGATGATGTAACAATATCTTTTTTCCCATTAGATTCATCTCAAGCGGTTAACAAAACATTCAATAAAATTAAACCAAAAGTCATTGTTATTGCTGAGACAGAAATCTGGTTCAATTTTCTCAGAATAGCCTTAAAAAAAAATATTCCTGTAGTTTTGATTAATGGTCGGATGTCGGAAAAAGCCTTTGGACGCTATAAATTATTAAAGAGCAGTTTGAAAAAGATTCTCCCATTCTATGCCAGAATGTTCGTAAAATCCAAAGTTGATGCTGATAGATATATCAGGTGCGGAGCTGATCCTTCAAAAGTATTTATAGCAGGAGATATGAAATTTGATGCCCCTATTTTGAACCGATCCGAGGGAAGAATTAGAGAAATTAGAAATCGAGCGGGATTATCAGATGATGATTTTATATTAGTTGCCGGATCAACCCGACCGGGGGAAGAAATATTATTAGTTTGTTTACTTCAAAAGATGCAGGGGAAATATAAGAATTTTAAACTGATTTTAGCTCCCCGTCATATAGAGCGGTGTGAACAATTATCCCATGAATTAACTCAGGGCGAAATTAAACTTAAAATATATGGATCAGTTAATCAATCTGAAGATATTGTCATGGTTAATCAAATCGGGATATTGAATGATTTATATTTGGCTTCCGATTTAGCCTTTGTAGGCGGTACTCTGGTTGATAAGGGCGGACATAATATTCTTGAGCCGGTTTGGGCTGGTACACCGGTAATTTACGGACCCTACATTGCTAATGTTAAAGAGTCCTCTGAATATATTTTAGAGCATAATTTTGGAAGACAAATTAACTCAAAAGATGATTTGTTTTCAGTTGTAGAATCAGTTTATTTAAAGCAATTAAAGCTTAACATCAAGACCGAAACTGATGAAAAAGGATCACCAACTTCAAATGCTGGTGAATATATATTAAAGATAATAAAAAATGTTTGAGCAAATCTGGAAAAGAATTATTCATCGTAAACCATTTTCTATCTGGATGATACCAGCCTTTTTGTTATGGTTGTTTTCATGGCTATATCGAGCGGGACAAAAAATCCACTCTGCATTTACATCAGTAACTGTAAAAGTAGATGTTCCGGTTATTTCGGTAGGCAATATTTCCGTTGGAGGAACCGGGAAAACTCCGGTTGTAGCTTTTATTGCTGAAGCTTTGCTCAAGGAAGGTCTCAAAGTTGGGATTGTATCATCAGGCTATGGTAGGAAATCTGATAAGGATTATGTTGAGAGGGGATATAAACTTCTTAAAATGAAAACAGAAAACATAGGTGATGAAGTTATATTTCTTGCTAACAGACTTCCTGAAGCAATTTTTTCAATTTCAAATTTGAAATCAGAGGCAGCAAAAAATTTGGTTTCTCAGCATAAAGTTGATCTATTGATTGTAGATGATGCTTTTCAGCACAAAAAACTATATCGGAATTTTGATATTGTAACGTTTGATGCTGCCGTAAAAAAGAAGTTGTTGAAATTTTTCCCTTATGGTGTGTTGCGTGAATCTTTGTCAGCTTTAAGCCGTGCCGATCAGATAATTATCACCCGGTCTGATTTTAGCCGTGATATTTCCAAACTTAAAGAAGAAATCTTGTCGTATAATCCATTTGTCGATTTATACCATGCCCGATTTACTGCAACGGAACTTGTCGGCAAAGAGAGGAATTTGTCAGTTAAGTATCTTGAGGATAAATCTCTCTTAATCTTTGCCGGGATTGGTAATTTTAAGGCGTTTAAAAAGCAGGTTTCTGCTTTGAGTACTGATATTGACTTTGCCTGGGAATTTTCAGATCATCAGGATTATGATTTAGAGACTCTGAAAAAAATTAAAGCAAAAGCCGACCTGTTTGATTCAGATGTTATAGTGACAACCGGTAAAGATTGGGTTAAATTGGGTGACTTTGATTTTGGTAGAGAAATATATTATATTAATCAGGTGATTGATCTTGATCCGGGAGAAGAAAAATTGATAAAGAATTTGCTGTCTAAATTGAATTTAAAAAAAGCGGTTATCTGATGGAAAAACGATATGATTATCTTGTGATTGGTTCGGGTATTGCAGGGTTGTTTTATGCTGTAAAGATAATTACTGCAAACCCTAATGCCAGAATTGCTATTGTCACAAAAAAAGGTGAAACTGTCTCAAGCACTAATCGAGCACAGGGCGGAATTGCTGCTGTTTTATCAGGAGTTGATTCTTTTAACTCTCATATTGAAGATACCTTAAAAGCGGGTGCCGGTCTTTGTAATGAATCGATTGTAAAGCAGATTGTTGAAGCCGGACCAAAAGTGATCGAAGAACTTATTGCCTTAGGCGTTCGTTTTTCTCAAGTTGATGGAAGTTTCGATTTAGGGCGTGAAGGAGGTCATTCTCAGGAACGGGTTCTGCACTCAAAAGATCTAACCGGAAAAGAAATCGAACGCGCTCTTTTAAAAGCCTGTCGAAGTTATCCTAATATAGATATTTATCGTGACCATATAGTTCTTGATCTTATTAAAGGCAAATTAAAGGGTGAAGAATTTTGCGCTGGAGCTTTTGTATTCGCTGAGGAGAATCGTCAGTTTGATGCCTTCTATGCCTCGGTCACTTTATTAGCCAGTGGTGGAATGGGGCAAGTGTATTTTCATAATACTAATCCCAAAATTGCAACCGGTGATGGAGTTGCTATGGCATATCGGGCTGGGTTATCAATCGGTAATTTGGAGTTTATTCAATTCCACCCAACCTCGCTTTATACTCCCGGACGTTGGCCGTTTTTGATATCAGAGGCAGTTAGGGGAGAGGGCGGTCGGTTGAAATCAATTGACGGCAGATATTTTATGGATGGCACGCATGAATTAAAAGAATTAGCACCGCGTGATATTGTGGCACGTGCTGTTGACAAAGAATTAAAAGAGAGCGGCGAAGAATTTGTGTTGTTGGATGTCAGCCATCTTGATTCGGAGTTTATTAAAAATAGATTCCCCAATATTTATAAGGAATGTCTGCGAAGAGGTTTTGATATTACCAAACGACCGATTCCGGTTGTCCCGGCTGCGCATTATGTCTGTGGCGGTATTGTTTCAGATATAAGCGGGCAAACAGAACTACCCGGTTTGTTTGTTGCCGGTGAAGTTGCATTCAGCGGGATGCATGGCGCCAATAGATTAGCCTCAAATTCATTACTTGAGGCGGTCGTTATGGCAGAAGAAGCGGCAAGAAAATCGATGGATTATTTTAAAAAGTTTACCCTTCCTGATACGATCACAGTTGATAATTCTATTCATTCTTCATTACAGTATCCGCGTGAAAAAGTTTTACTTGCCCATGACCGCCGACAATTGTGCCGCGTGATGTCGGATTTTGTAGGGATTGTCAGATCTGTTGACAGACTCAATTTAGCTTTGGAAAAAGTCGAGCTTATTGCTCAAGGGATCGAAGCCTATTATCTTTCAACTCCGGCAACTTATAAAGTTGTCGAATTGAGAAATATGGCAACGGTGGCTAAATTGATTATAAAGTCGGCTCTGATGCGTAAAGAATCAAGAGGCTTGCATTTTGTCGAAGATTATCCTGAAACAATCGATAGTTTGAAAAAAGATACAATCATTAAAGGGAAATTAGCTAAAAAGGAAAAATGAAATGTCCGTTCAGCATGAGATGATTCTGATACTTGATTTTGGTTCTCAATATACACAACTAATTGCGCGAAGAATTCGTGAAACTCAAGTTTACTGTGAAATAGTTCCTTATAATTCTGATCTTTCCATTTATAATGATAAAAATATCAAAGGATATATTCTCTCCGGCGGACCGGCATCGACACTCAATGAAGGAACCCCCCGTTTGGATCCATCATTTTATGAAACAGATAAACCGATTTTAGGTATTTGCTATGGGATGTCTTTGATTGTACTGAACTATGGCGGAGAGATGGTACAGTCCCAAACCAGAGAATATGGTCGGGCGATTTTAACACCATCAAACTCATCAGCAATTATGGATTCTGTACCGGCCAAGAGTCAGGTCTGGATGTCACATGCTGATTCAATCATAAAACTTCCCGAAAACTTCAGTACCATCGGTTCAACCGACTCCCTTGAAATCGCAGCTATTTCAAACGAAAAGAAAAAGATTTACGGCTTGCAATTTCACCCCGAGGTTCATCATTCGGTCGAAGGGAAAAATGTGATCAGCAATTTTCTCTTTGATATTTGTAAAATGAAAGCTGACTGGACATCGGAAGCCTTCATCGACAGCACTATCGAGTCTGTCCGTAAACAGGTCGGTAATGGAAAAATTGTCTTAGGCATTTCCGGCGGGGTCGATTCAACTGTGGCGGCGATGCTTCTTTCCAAAGCCATTGGAGAAAACCTTCATGGTGTCTTTGTCGACAACGGTTTATTAAGAAAAAATGAATTTGAAACCGTTTGCGAGATGCTGGGAACTTTAAATATCAATCTACATCCTGTTGATGCCTCTGATCTGTTTCTTGATCGGCTTGAGGGTGTTTCTGATCCTGAAAAGAAAAGAAAGATTATCGGCACAACCTTTATTGATGTTTTTGAAGAAGAAGCTGAAAAAATTGGAGGAGTGGATTTTCTTGGACAGGGTACTCTGTATCCAGATGTGATCGAATCGGTTTCTTTTAAAGGTCCCTCGGTTACAATTAAATCGCATCATAATGTCGGCGGCTTAAAAGACAAAATGAAATTGAAATTAGTCGAACCGCTAAGAGAGCTTTTTAAAGATGAAGTGCGCGAGATTGGTAAAAAGCTTGGACTGTCTGATAATTTTATCGGTCGCCATCCGTTCCCCGGACCGGGTCTTGCCGTTAGAATTCTGGGCGACATTACCAGAGAACGCACTAAAATATTACAGGAAGTTGATGCTATTTTTATAGATGAACTGTATAATCATAAAATATACGATGATATCTGGCAGGCTTTTGCGGTGTTACTGCCGATTAAATCAGTTGGAGTGATGGGTGATGAACGCACCTATGAAAATGTTGTCGCATTGCGGGCGGTTACTTCAGTTGACGGCATGACTGCCGATTGGTCAAGGATTGATCATGAGATACTGGCTTTTATTTCAAACCGGATTATCCGCGAGGTAAAACAGGTGAACCGCGTGACCTACGACATATCATCGAAACCCCCGGCAACTATTGAATGGGAGTGACTTAGTCACAAAAAATTGTAATGATTAAATTTCTTATTTGGACAGTTACGATCCTCGGTGGAACATTTTTGGTCTTTAGTTTATATGTTTATCTGAATCAGCATAAAATGGTTTTTGTCCCTTCAAAAAATATTTCCGTAACTCCTGACCAATTAAATTTGGCTTATGAAGAAATAAATATTTTAGTTAGTAAAACAGAAAAAATAATTTGTTGGTATCTGCCGGCTCAGAATCAATCTGATTCAACCAAAACTGTTTTGTTCTGTCAGGGTAATGGCGGCAATA
The DNA here is from genome assembly GCA_965372795.1 of uncultured bacterium. Taxonomy (GTDB): domain Bacteria; phylum Zixibacteria; class MSB-5A5; order GN15; family FEB-12; genus QNAD01. Next base: position 104,102 of record CBDVDR010000004.1, on the reverse strand, counting down.
TCTCTCACCGGTTACTGACGGCTGAGTTTTTTGTTAAGCGGAATATAAATATTTTGTTGTTAGGGTATCGGGGTTATGGGGAATCTGATGGAAAACCATCGGAGCAAAATATTTATGAGGATGCAAGAGCAGGTTTTGACTGGCTGGTAAATGAAAAATCAATTGATAAAAAAAATATTATAATTTTTGGACGTTCCTTAGGCGGAGTCCCGGCGATAGATCTGGCTATGAATGTTGATTGCAAGGGGTTGATTGTTGAATCATCGTTTACATCAGCCGTTGATATGGGGAAAATCATGTTTCCGATGATACCGATCGGACTTTTGATGCGTTATAAATTGAATTCAATCGATAAAATTGACAAAGTCAACTGTCCTGTGTTGATCACTCATTCTAAGACTGATGAGATGATTCCGTTTTCAATGTCAGAGCAGCTCTATGAAAAAGCAAACGAGCCGAAAAAGTTTTTTATTCTTGAGGGTGGTCATAATGACCGGGGTTATCTTGATGATCCTTCTTATCAGCAGGCAATTTTAGATATAATAAATTAGTTGGAGAAAATTGATATTCTATGAATATCGAAGCAGCTGTGATCATCCGCTATGCGATTCAATTTGCACTCGCCTTAACCCTGTTCTATTCATTCGAAAAATATTTTTTACCCGATAAAACCGATTTTAAATTTGAACAACCAAAGCAATCCGGTATAACCGCCTTATTTGCTATTGTCATCAGCAATATTATGATGTTACTGCTCATAATAGCGATTGCCTATGATAAATCTCCTGAACAGTTACAGGAAATGAGTTCAAATGATTCTTTCAGTTTCGAAGGTGTGATTAGTCAGGTTTTGCTGTCTGGAATAATTATGCTTCCGATTATAATCGCCCTCAGGCTGAGAAATGAATCCTGGGCAACGATCGGTATTTCAAAACAAAATCTATACGGAGCAATTTCACTCGGTCTTGGATTATGTTTAATTGAAATCATAACAAATCCTGACATAAAATATCCTGAAACCGGTTTTCAACCGAATCATTTTTGGGGTTTCTGGCATTTTGCTGTGGTTGGTTTTGCCGAAGAGTTTATGACTCGGGGTTATCTTCAAACCCGTTTCATGGCCTGGCTCGGGAACTGGCAGGGCTGGATTATTACTTCGATATTAATGGCTGTAATGCATATACCAATCAGGTATTTCTGGCAAGGGCATGGTCTTGACGATGCGATTTTAAATTCTATAAATTTAATCCCGATTAGTTTAATCTTGGGCTTTGTCATGTGGCGCACTAAAAACATTGCCGCTCCAGCTATTTTACATCTATTTGTGAATTATATAGAATTATACATGCCTTAAAATTTACAACAATAACTCTGTTGAAAATCCAATTGACAAGCAATGGCGAGACCCCTATTTTGTTGCTCTGAAATAAATTATTGGAGAGAGAATTGCTTTATTATGCTTGATAAAGAAAAAATGGCTGAATACACCGAGCCGATCAAAGATGATCTTACCGAATTCCATTCCCTTTTAGCCGATTATTTAAAAGGTGACTCTCCGCTAATTACATCAATTGCCCGCCATCTGATGAAATCCCGCGGCAAACGAATGCGTCCCGTATTTCTGTTTTTAACCTCAAGAGCATTGGGTCAGTTTGATGAACATTCTATTGAAGCCTCATTAGCCATAGAATTGATCCATACTGCGACCCTTTTACATGATGATGTGGTTGATGAATCGGATATGCGACGTGGTCAGGAAACAATCAACGCACAGTGGACAAACCTGATTTCGGTGTTGATGGGCGATTATCTTTTTGCCAAAGCTTTTCGCATCATGGTCGAGCCGAATTCTATAGAACTTATCAAGTCGATTTCGCATGCTACCGAAAGAGTTTCGGTCGGGGAACTGCGCCAGATTGAAGAAACCAGCAATTATGATCTTTCAGAAGAAGAATATCTGACAATTATTTCAGATAAAACAGCCTCGCTATTCACTGTATCCTGTGAAACCGGACCGATTTTGGCAAACCTTGGAAATGCCGAAAGAAACCGATTTGCCCGTTTTGGTGAAAATGTCGGCACAGCTTTTCAAATTGCCGATGATCTGCTTGATTTTGTCGGAAATGTTGAACAGACCGGTAAAGAACCGGGGAATGATGTTCTTACCGGGAAAGTCACGCTTCCGTTAATTTACTCTTTAAGAAGAACCGGCAAAGCTTCCCGCAAAGAGATTATTAAAATGCTTAATGATAAAGAACATAATCAGGAATATTTTGAAAAGGTATATGATTATGTGAAAGAATCCGGCGGGATTGATTATGCCTATAAAAAAGCTAGCGAGCTTGGTCAAAAAGGCTTGGAATCTATCTCCCGAGTAGAAAATTCGATTTATTATAAGTCTCTTGCCGATATGGTAGAATTTACAACTACCCGGGTTTCGTGATTAGATTCACGCTATCTTCTTGTCAACTTCATATAGATTTATTAGTATAACAGTTAATGTTTAACTTTGATGAATTCCAAATCCATTTTCTTACAGGCTCGCAGGCAATTGTCTGGATTTTCCTGATTGCATTTATTGGGTTATCGATTTATCTGTATCGCAAAACTAATCCGCCCCTGCCTCTATACTTAAAAATAATTCTTGGGGGATTAAGAATATTAGCGGTTTTGGCTTTATTTACAGCCCTGCTTGAACCGGTTATAAGTTACACCAAAAATATAGAACGATCCAAAAAAGTAACAGTTCTGTTAGACTATTCTTCGAGCATGAATAAAATTGAGCAGGGAAAAAGCCGCAAGGCAAGGCTGGATTCTTTGCTGTCACTTCCTCGCTACGAGTCTATTCAAAGTGAAGTTGATTTTAGGGTCAAATACTTCGGTGGAAATGTCTCGGAAAAATCAAACGAGGTAATTCCTTCCCAAACAGCAATCGGCGACCTGTTGTCATCTTTGCAAACCGAACAATTGACCAACCCCGATGATTACTGGCTATTGTTTTCTGATGGAAACTCAAATTCCGGAAAAGACCCTAAGGATATTGCAAGAACGGTTCAAACACCTGTAATTGCGGTAAATGTAGCCGATGATGTTGGTTATTATGATATTGGAATTTCCGAAGTAGAATTTAATCCGGTTATTTTTACCGGTGAAAAATCTGAAATTAAAGTTCATATCAACTGGCAGGATGCGGACGGAAAAACATTAAAAGTTGAACTGGTCGATTCCGGTAAAGTAGTAGACAATTACAATTTTAAAATTGATCAGGAGAGCGGGCTGGGTGAAATAACTCTGAATTATATTCCGAAATCTCCCGGTCAGAAAATTTTGAATGTCAAAATTTTGTTTGATGAAAAAGAGGAAAATCCGGGGAATAACAGCCAATCTATATCGCTTAAAGTTTTAAAAAGTAAAATGAAAGTTTTACTAATCACCTCAGCCCCAGATTATGAAACCGGGTTTCTAAAAAGATTTTTTGATCAGACTAACAAATATGACGCTGAATTAATAGTGACTGCTCCATCAGCTGGAAATCTGACATCTCGAATTCCAACCAAACAGACTGAATTAAATAGGTACGACCTTGTAATTCTTCAAGACATGCCCTCACCAGAACTAAGTAAACTTAGAACTGTTCTAAAATCTTATCTTGCTGATAAAGGCGGGGCACTCTGGTTGATGATGGGAGAAAAATTCTCTCAACAAAATACACCCGATTGGCTGACCGATATCTTACCTTTTTACCCAACTAAAAGAGGTCAATATCGGTATCGAGAGTTCCAGGCAATCCCCGCAGAAGGCCAATTGTTTCATCCTTCGGTCCGCTTGGGTGATGACCAGGTTGCAATCAGAAATAACTGGGCAGATTTGCCGCCGTTTCAATCGTTCGTTGATTGTGATGAAACCAATCCACAAGCAGTAATCTTAGCTTATTCAGATAACAGCTCTGATAATCGTTCACCGATATTCGGGTATCGACGAATCGGACCGGGAAAAGTTTTTGTCAGTGCCGCCCTTCCGATTTGGACCTGGGGGTTTGTTGATCTTGGATTTGGCGGGGATGGCAGCAATTTTAGAACTTTTCTGGAAGGTACTTCTTCATGGCTGACGGTTAAAGATGATTTCGATCCGATACGAATAACTCCTGAAAAACAAATTTATAATAGGGGTGAGACAGTCAGATTTAACGGTTTTGCTTACGATCTCGGGTTTCGAGAAATTCCCGGAGTCTTGGGGGCGGTGAAATTGGTTCCTGTAAACGGAGATCTCGAACGGGAAATTGATTTGATTTCTATTGGAGAAGGTCGGTATAAAGCTGAATTTGATAATCTTGCACCCGGTGAATATAAGTTTAACGGTTATTTTGAAAAAAATGGCGAATATCTAAAAGAAACCGAAGGTAAAATTTTGATAGAGTCATTTTCTTTAGAGCAATTTGATCAAAGATCCGATCCAGCAACGTTAACGGCTATTGCCCGCTTATCCGGAGGAGATTATTTCAATTTTAAGGAAATTGATGATGCTTTGGATATGATTGATGTTTCTGCCCAAAAAATTGTGAAACGGGGAGAGATTATTATTTGGAATAAACTCTGGCTGCTTATCATAATTATTGCCTCTTTATCATTAGAATGGTTGATCAGGAAATCCAATCAACTAATTTAGTTCAATCAAGAATTTTGCTTGTTTAATCCACTATTCCAGACGATATTCTCAAAATTAAATGTAAATTAGATTTGGAGAAAATATGAAAATTGCGGTAATAGGTGCGGGCTTGATGGGTCAAGCAGCAGTAGCTGATTTAGCATCAAATGATGACGTTACTCAGGTTGGTGTCTTTGATATAAATGAAATCCTTGCCAAATCTGTTGCAGAAAAATTCGGATCAGGGAAGGGCAAGGCTGGGATGCTTGATGCCGGTGACCTTGAGGCAGTAAAAATTGTCATGAATGAATATGATGCGGTTGTTTCCTGTGTTACCTATAAATATAATTCCGAATTAACTAAGATTGCCATAGAACAACATTGTCATATGGTTGATTTAGGCGGGAATAATGAAGTTGTCAATATACAGCTTGAGATGAATGATGCTGCAAAAGAAGCAGGGGTTCTTATTGTACCTGATTGCGGTTTGGCACCGGGTATGGTTTCTATTTTAGCAATGGATGGGTACAAAAAATTTGATGAAGTTGCATCGTTGAAAATAAGAGTCGGTGGACTTCCCCAATCACCTCGCCCACCCCTGAATTATATGATGGTTTTTTCAGCTGAAGGTTTGATTAATGAATATTGGGAACCATGTGTAATTTTAAAAGATGGCAAACAAACCATGGTTAATCCAATGACTGAAATTGAGGAATTGGAATTTGACGGTATTGGCAAACTGGAAGCATTTTACACATCCGGTGGCACATCAACCCTGCCAAATACTTTTAGCGGTAAAATCGATTTTCTCGATTATAAAACAATCAGATACCCCGGACATTGTCAGTTATTCAAACCGATGCTCGATATTGGATTAGCTTCCCGCCAGAAAATTGAGGTTGATAATCAAATGGTTGAACCTCGCTCGCTTCTCAAAGCGGTTTTAATTAAAAATCTAACTCTTGATGATCTCGATATGACTTTGGTCCGCGTTACTCTGCAAGGTAAAAAGGACGGCAAAGATAAGACCGTTACTTATGAAATTATTGACCGCCAGAAAAACAAAGAAGCTCTAACCGCGATGATGCGTACAACTGCCTTCCCGGCTACGATTATTGCCTCTATGGCAGCAGGAAATAAAATCACCGAACGAGGCTGTATCCCACAGGAATTAGCCGTTAATTCGGCACTGTTTATTCCCGAACTAAAAAAACGGGGCATCAATCTGGTTATTAAAGAGAGTTAAATCTAAAAGGGTTAGTCATCTAACCCTTTTTTAAAATATATCTGCAGGAAAAACTATATCAAGTTTGACAATTGAATTCGGATTCACCGAAATCTGATAAGATAGGGTATCGGTTGCAGGAAGGTGAATAACCTCAAGCAGATGATTTCCAATAGGAATATTATTAAAACTAAAATTCCCCGATGATGAGAGTGTCATTGATTGTGTTGTTGTAGAACCTGATCCATCGGGATGAGTTAATTGTACAACGACTGAATCGGCAAATGATATACCCGGCGGTTGCTGGTTGGCATCTACTACGTAGCCCGTGACACTGTTATTCAATAGAAAAGTAGAATTAGAAATAATAACTTTATCGATATTACTGCCCGACCCTACCGAACGAATATTGGTTCCTGAGTAAACATAATCAACTTGCCAGGCATCTTTTTTAAATTCATTTCCATTAGAATTATCTATATAGGGTCCTGCCCAGGATGAGTAGCCACCCGGATTAGAAGCCAGAGCATCAAGGTTAAGCGGCAAGGCGCCAATGTCTCCAACATATCCATAGTCAACCCTCGCACCATCAGAATAAGCCTGAGGATTACCTACGATAGAATACGCTAGTTGATCAAGCTCAGCTTTGGTGTGCTCGAAACGGGCATCCTCAACTGTTGAACTCATCTTTCTTACAGCAACGGATGATAGAATACCAATCATGACTATTACCAGTACCAATTCAATCAGTGTAAAACCCTGTTGAGAATTATAGTTTAACTTTTTCATATACAAGCCCCCAAAGGAACTATAAAAGTGGAACCATCAGAGAGGGTTACAATTATTGAGATATTTTCCATATTGACAGCGGATCCACCAGTTACTGCACTCCGAAAAGCTTTGGCTGTAATCTTTGCTCTTTGACCGGCATTCAATGTTTGAGGAGCGATAAAGGGAAAAATATCGCCGGATGCGATTTTTGGATTAGGCTCATTGATTACTTTAATAGAATTCCACAAGACTTCTTTAAAATAAGCAGTCGGGGGAGAAGTCCATTCCAATTTAAGTGAATTTATCGTAATTGGAGCAATTGTATTGTTTATAATCCAGAAAGAAAAATTATTACATTGTGGATTTTGAAAGACAGTATCGGAAGAAGGTATAAGAATGATTCCACCTGCTGTTGTATCATACCAGACATCATTCGCTAATAGATATTCCCCATATGAATTTGCACCCGGCAAAACCGTTGTGAATCTTTTTAGAGTGTCATTATCAGGGGTATAAATTAAATTTATGTCATGAGTTCCAATCGGGATGGAATCAAATGAAAAATATCCTCCATTATCAGGAATGGTTGCTTTGGTAATGTAACTTCCTGAACCGTCTGGAATAGTTAGTTGAACCGATACAGAATCTTTATATACCGGACCCGGACTGGTGCCGTTTAAATCGAGCAATACACCCGAGACATTGTTATAAATAAAATCCGAAGTTGAATTAGAAAGTTTTTTTACAATCTCCGATCCGGAACCGGTTGAAATTAGTTCAACTCCGCTAAACGAATAATCTGTACCCCAGGCATCCTGTTTATAATCATTAGTCAATTGAATAAAACGGGAATTGATATAAGGACCATTCCAGGTTGAATAACTTCCCGGGTTTGAAACCAGAGCATCAAGATCAGGAGGCATTGATCCGACATCTCCGATGTATCCAAAATCAGTTCGGATACCTCTGCTTTCAAGTTCCGGATTACCGTGTACGGCGATGGCTATCTGTTCGAGTTCGGTTTTTGTGTTTTCAACTTTTGATGTTTCTGCGAATTGACCGACTGACTTTAAAGCGACTGTTAGCAGAATACCGGAAATTATTATCACCAGGACTACTTCTATTAAAGTAAATCCATTTTGATTATATGTTGAATTGTTTTTAATCATCATGTAACCTAATAAGTATATTCCACTTCAACCCAAAGCTGAGTACAGTAGGATGGGTTGCTTCCGTTTTTACCTTTAAGGGCTAATCCGATTTCCATGTTTGTTATATCTGTCCACGTCCAGGCTGTTCCTGAACTTGGATTTGTTATCCAGCTATAACTATAATCAGTATAATTATCTGACAGATTAAAGGTTGTCCCGTTATCTTCAAGACCACCCGTAAATATTGATGGTTTGATGTTTCCCAGATTAGATGTCCGTCTTGCTCGACAAAAAACTGTTATTTTATCTATGGTTCCGGGTGTACCGGATGGATTTTCACAGCTATAGGTTTCAGATGCAATGTTAGCTGATGCTCTTATCACATAACTATTATCTTCATCCGGTGTAATTTCGTCGACACATTCAAAATTACTCGCACAATTGTACGTTGTTAGATTATTAAGTGATCCGTCTCCATCAGGGCGAAGAACCATGGTGTCAGTGGTAGTTGGCGAGCTGCCAAAGTAAGCGGAGGAAAACCTGTACATATGATAGTTTTTATGCCGAGGCAAAATAGTAACATACCTTTTTAAAGTATCTACATTGGGGGTGTAAATAATTTTCAAAGGATGTTTTCCAACCGGGAGTGAATCTAAAGTGAAATTTCCCAGAGCATCAAGATGATAAGTTTTATTGAGTAAACCGCCTGCTCCATTAGGAATTGTAATTTTAATATCAACAGAATCTTTATAAATTGATCCCGGTAGAGAGTCATTGGCATCTTTGATCGACCCATTGAGCGTATTATATAAATAATCTGTGGTCGCATTGGTTATTATTTTTGTAATCGTTGAGCCGCTTCCAGTTGAACTGATAGTTGTTCCACCAGAATATGAATAAGCAGTGCCCCATTCATCGGTTTTAAATCCGGTTAGATCCTCTTGAAATTTGTTTTCAATATAAGGACCATCCCAGGTTGCATAACCGGGGTTCTGATATAATCCATCAAGATTAACCGGGAAGGAGCCAATATCGCCGACATATCCAAAATCAGATCGGATGCCATTGGTCATTATCTCAGGTTTACCGATTATAGCATCGGCAAGCATCTCGAGTTCTTGCTCTGTCTTAATTTTTCGGGCATCAGACATCAAAGCAGTCATTGACTGCATCGCCATAGACATTAAAATTCCAGCAACAATTATAACCATAAGTAGTTCGATTAAGCTAAAGCCTTGGTTTTTGTTTATTTTTTTTAACATTACCAAAGCTCTTCGTTTAAACTAATTTCCATATAAACCGAACTGCCCGGATTAACATGAATTTTTCTTATTAGTGTGTCAGCCGTTGGATAATATACAATTTGTAGATTTTGAATCCCGATTGGGATTGAATCAAATTGTACCATCCCATCATCGGTTGGGAAGCGGAGCATGGTTGTCCATCCTCCGGCACCGGAAGGGATGGTTAAATTAAAACTAACCGAATCTTTATATATTAAGCCCGGAGGTGATGATTTAATATCAGTGATTACAAAACTGACTGAATTATAAAGAAGGTCTGTAACTGAATTTGCAAGGTTAACTGTAATATCGCTCCCATTTCCGGAGGATGAAATAAAGTTTCCCCCACTGTAGGAATACAATTTTCCCCAGCCATCAATTTTAAATTCAGAATCTATCGCTCCTGATGAATTATAAAAATTATCATGAAGATAAGGTCCTGACCAGTTTCCCAGACCGGGGTCCTGAACCAAGTTATCTAAATTATTGGGCAGGGCTCCGATATCGCCAATATAACCAAAATCAATTCTTTTACCACCTGACAACTCAGAAGGGTTGCCTCTGATTGAATTAGCCAGTTGTATAAGTTCTTTTTTAGTCTCTTCTACTCGAGCGGTTTCTGTTGATTTATTTAATGATTTTATGGCAACTGAAGAAATTATTGATAAAATAATGATTACAAGAATCATCTCAATCAATGTATATCCATTTGTGTTTATTTGTTTCATTCCCAAAACTCCATAAATCATCCCTTATCCTTGATTTATCGGCATTATTAACAATCGGTTAAGGAGAATGAGACATAAAAAAACCGGCTGAAAGCCGGCTTTAGGTAGTTTATTGATACTCTTTAGAATTCATCATCATCATCAAAAACAGAGACTGTTTCTGGAATTCTTACGATAAGATCTTTTGTTACTAAAGCCTGACAGGCTAATCTGGAAGTGTCGGTCAATTCTTCGGCTTCATCAAGCATGTCTTCTTCATCTTCGGTAACTTCATTAAGGCTCTTAAAACCGGATTCGACAATAATATGACAGGTAGAGCAGGCACAATTTCCACCACAATTATGGTTGATATGGATATTATTTTCTAAAGCGGCATCCAAAATTGGAGTGCCTTCGGCTACTTCAACTTCTTTTTCTTCCGGTAAAAACAGAACTTTCGGCATATATAATTTCCTCTCTTAAATAATCAGTAAAACTATGATTCTCTGGTTAAGCAGTTTCAGGATCGGTGAACAACAATATTGTCATGCTCATTTCCATACCTGATTGTTTTTGCCTTTGAAACCAGTTTTGAGGTAATATACATATAAACCCAGGGAGGAACAACGGTAGAACAACCTCTAACAAGAATTTTTTTTCCGGTAAATTTTGCCCAGTCGTACTCTGAAGCCTTTTTTAAAAACCCATCTTCAGAAAAGACACCATCTTCAAAGAAATCAATCGGGTCAATTATATTATAAGTCATATCTAGCTGCTAAAAGACGAGCCGCATCCGCAAGAACGTTTGGCATTCGGATTTTGAAATTCAAATCCGCCACCCAGCATGCCGCCTTTATAATCTAAAACAGTGCCGGATAAATGGCGAAGTTCTCGAAGCTCAACAATAACTTTTACACCGTCATAATCGAATTCACGATCAAATTGGTTTTTATTAGAATCAAAAGCCATCGTATATGACATCCCGGAACATCCGCCGGCGGCAACACCCAGGCGAAGATACAAATTATCTTCTTTTTCAAGTGTTATCAGGCGTTTAACCTCTTCTATAGCAGAAGGGGTAAGTTCAACTATATCTGTAGTATTTCCAACTTTAGTTTGTTCAGTCATTTTATTCTTCTCCTGTTTAAATCAACGGATAATTTCTTATTCAAAAAACTAACATATAGAAATAAGAGAATGTTCCCCCTAATAGTTTGTTGGAACAAAAAAATTATAAAATTGTTTTAGTTTTCAATGAATAGTATTCAATAAGAGCGGGTAAATGAAACTTCCCGGTCAGAAAATGACAATTCCATGACAAATAGAGTTAAAATAGATAAAAAAAGAAAGAATCTTAATAATTTTTGTGGACAACATGAGTCTTTTTACGTATAATCTAAAACTTGAAAGTGGAAGAATTGACTTATAAATCGACAATAAACATTATTATTTTTGGAAGGATATTTAAATGAGACTATCTCGTAAATCTGATTATGCACTTCGTGCTGTAAGGCATATGTCTAATTTACCAAAAGGTAAACTAGGCTCAATCAATTCCGTAGCTGAAGCAGAGTCTGTTCCACGCGAATTTTTGGCTAAAATCTTAAAAGATTTAACCCGTGCCGGCATTCTTGTTTCTTATCAAGGCGTAACTGGCGGTTATCGTTTAACAAAAACTCCTAAAGAAGTTACATTTTTGGATGTTATCGAAGCTATTGATGGCCCTATTCATCTTAATTTATGCACCGAAGAGGGTGGCTGTCGTTGTGATAAATTTAAATGCTGTACTCTTAAAGGATTCTGGGAAACTCAGGAGAAATCATTCAAAAAAGCGCTCGGAAAAGAGCATTTTGGGAAATATAAACTCCCACTAAAAAAAACTGTTACTAAATCTACCGCTAAAAAGAAATCTTCTAAGTAATTATTACTAAAGATTTTCTCTAATATGAATTAAGGGGCTTGTGTTCAAGCCCCTTCTTTTATTATATTATCTCCTCTGAAATTTCGTATGATTAGAGTAAGGAATCTCTTTTTATATGGCATTATCGATCTTTAAAAAGGAGTCAATTATGTTCGATTTTAATGATAAACAACATAAAGTAAAAGTTGGTTTAGCTGAAATGCTCAAAGGCGGGGTCATTATGGATGTTACTACTCCTGAGCAATCTAAAATTGCTGAAGATGCCGGTGCGGTGGCTGTTATGGCACTTGAAAGAGTTCCTTCCGATATTCGTGCTGAAGGCGGAGTAGCTCGCATGGCTGATCCTGATATTATTGAAGGCATTAAAAAATGTGTTACTATTCCGGTGATGGCAAAATGTCGTATTGGTCATATCAGTGAAGCTCGTGTTCTCGAACAACTCGAAATCGACTTTATAGATGAATCCGAAGTTTTGACTCCGGCTGATAATATGTATCATGTTAACAAATGGCCCTTCAAAGTGCCTTTTGTGTGCGGGTGTCGAAATCTGGGTGAAGCCCTTAGAAGAATCTCTGAAGGGGCGGCGATGATTCGCACTAAAGGGGAAGCCGGTACCGGAGATGTTTCTGAGGCTGTTAAACACCTGCGTGAAATTGGGTCGATGATGAAACAATTAACGATTATGTCTGATGAAGAATTGTATGGCATTGCAAAAGAACACCGGGTTTCTATTGATTTGGTTCGCATGGTTGCAAAAACCGGTAAACTTCCGGTCCCGAATTTTGCCGCCGGCGGGGTAGCCACTCCGGCCGATGCCGCTTTGTGTATGGAACTTGGTGCCGAGTCTGTGTTTGTAGGGTCGGGTATTTTTAAAGCTGATAATCCTGAAAAACGGGCTAAAGCTATTGTTAGTGCGACTACTCATTGGAAAGATGCCCGGATTATTGTTGAGGCTTCACGAGGATTGGGGCAGGCAATGAAAGGGATCCAGGTCTCATCAATAGATCAGGAAGAACTTCTTCATACCAGATAAATCTATTTTCATAAAATGAATATCTTAAAAAGCAGGCTTTCGCCTGCTTTTTTTTGTTGGATTTAATTTCATCACTTGAACCGTATTTTTTCGCTTTATTTTCCTTGAAATTACAACTATGATTGTTTAAAGATTATGAACATATACAAAAATATAAATATCGGGGTCCTTGCCCTCCAAGGTGACTACGAAAGGCATTTGAACCAGATTAGTCTGATTGGAGCTCGTGGCAAAGAGATTAAACTGCCCGAACAGCTAAAAACAATTGATTCTTTAATCATTCCGGGTGGTGAATCAACCACCATGAATATTCTTTTAGATAGATTCAATTTAAGGGAACCACTTACTGAATTTGTCTGTTCAAAGCCAGTATGGGGCACCTGTGCCGGTATGATTATGCTGGCAAAAAATGTGGTCGATAATCAAGCGAATATAAAATCTCTTGGTGCCATTGATATTGATGTTATCAGGAACGGTTATGGAAGACAGATATTTTCTTTTGAAACCGAACTTAAAACAAAGCTCTTTGAAAATGGAAATAAGCTGATAGTCTCGTTTATTCGAGCTCCCAAAGTTGTAAGAGTAGGTGAAAAGGTTACAAAACTTGCAGATTTTAAAAATTCTTCCGTATTAGTCAAAGAAGATAATGTTTTGGCAAGTTCTTTCCACTCGGAGCTTGAAAATAATACAAAATTGTTGGAGTATTTTTTACAAAAGTTTTTACTGGATTAAACGTTATTTAATAATATACTAAATAGATGCATAAAGTCTTATTTACACAATCGGTTGGCCAAAAATCAGCTTTTGCTGAAAACCCAAAAGCTCCTTCTCAAAAAGAAAGAGCCATGGTTCCGAAGGTTTCACTTCCGCGTTGGATGAAAACCACAGCTTACCTTGGTCCGAATTATAAGCGGGTCAAAAATATTCTTGCCGAGCATGGTTTACATTCCGTTTGCCAGGAAGCGGCCTGTCCTAATATTCGTGAATGTTGGGATGAAGGGACAGCTACTTTTATGATTCTGGGTAAACATTGCACCCGGATGTGTAATTTTTGTGATGTTATAAAAGCCAAGCCGCTGGGGTTGGATAATGAGGAACCGCAGCGAATTGTCGATGTGGTAGCTAAGCTTGAATTAAAACAAGTTGTTATCACCTCTGTCACAAGAGATGACTTGCCTGATGGAGGAGCGTCAATTTTTGCCCGGACTATTGATCTCCTCCGAAGGCAGGATAAAGAAGTTAAAGTAGAATTCCTCGTTCCAGATTTTAGCGGTGATGAAAATCTTATTAAAATTGTTCTCGACAGCGGGGTAGACGTATTTGCTCATAATGTAGAGACAGTGCAAAGACTTCATAAAAGAGTTCGGGGTAAAGCGAAACTTGACCGCTCTCTGGGAGTCTTAAGATTTGCTTCAAACTATTCCCCACGTCCAATAATAAAAACAGGATTTATGGTCGGCTTGGGTGAAAATATCGATGAACTAATAGAACTGATGCATCAGATTTATTCCACCGGGTGTGATATTTTAACTATCGGTCAGTATTTACGACCTTCGGAATCTCATCTTCCGGTAGAAAAATATTACCATCCGGATGAATTTACAGAACTTGCCAAAATTGGAAAGGATATCGGTTTTGGACATGTTGAAGCCGGTCCGATGGTCAGAAGTTCTTATAAAGCATTTAATCAATCTAAAATACTTTTGGAAAAAGCATGCTAAAAAAAATAATTATGGCGCGCCATCAGGGTTTCTGTATGGGCGTTAAAAGAGCGATCAACATAGCAGAAGAAACTGCTTCCAGTGAAAAAGGTCAAGTTACCATTATGAACGAAATTGTGCATAATGAAGCAGTCGTGAATAAATTTATAGATATGGGAGTCGGTCAGGCTACGAATTTGGATAGTATCAAGGATGGTACATTAATTATATCAGCCCATGGCGTTGCTCCGGCTGTAATTGAATCGGCGAAAGAAAAAGGTTTAAAAGTTATAGATGCGACTTGTCCTTTGGTTGAGAGAATTTATGAGATTATTCTAAAAGTAATCAAAAATGGTTACCATGTGATCCATTATGGTGATCCAAGCCATGATGAAACTCAAGGCATTGTCGGTCATGCACCGGATAATATTACAGTGGCTGCCAATCCTGAAGAACTTCTTGCATTACCAGATTTTAAGGATACCAAATTAGGGTTGACCGTTCAAACTACTGCTCATCAGGAGTCATTTGAAGATATAATAAAAATGGCTCAAGAAAAGTGGCCACATATTGAAATTTTTAATACAATTTGTAATGCAACCAGTCAGCGACAATCGGCAATTATGGATTTAGCCCCTCAAGTTGATATAGTTTTAGTCGTTGGGTCTCAAAGTTCAGCTAACTCAAAGAGACTGGCTAAAATAGCTAACGCCATATGTGGTAAAGGGATACTTATAGGCTCAGCTGAGGATATTGATGTGAGCCTGTTTGATGAAAACTCATCTATTGAATCGGTTGGTATTTCTGCCGGAGCTTCAACACCACAGTTTTTGGTTGATGAAGTGATCAGCAAACTTCTTGATTTATCTGATGAAAATGTAGAAGTAATAACTACTGAACGACGCAAGCGTCGTGAAAAGGTAATAGAAAAGTAAATTTTTTATGTACAAAATGGACTAAAAGGAGCAATGTATGCCAAATTTTGGTGATCTGTTTATATTTGCAGCCTTAAGTTGTGCAATAGCATCAATGGCTCTATATATATTATTCTGGAGAGGCAAAGAGGACCTTCATAACCTTGCCCGCGGGTTCTATGTTATGACAACAATGTTTTTGTGTCTGGCTATTTTTGATTTAATGTATCTAATTTTATCCCATAACTTTTCTGTTGCCTATGTATTTTCTTATTCTTCCACCGATCTGCCTTTGGGGTATTTGATTGCAACTTTATGGGGTGGCCAGGAAGGAACCTTTTTACTCTGGATATTTTTTGCATCGATTTTTGGATTGGTAATGATGTATACATCAGGAAAATTCGAAAAGGGAAATATGGTCTTTTTGAATTTATTTATCATTTCGATTATATTGATACTCTTAAAAAAATCACCTTTTGAACTTTTGCCAGTGGCTCAATCAGAGGGGCAGGGTTTAAATCCATTATTACAAAATTTTTGGATGACGATTCATCCTCCGATAATGTTTGTAGGTTTTGCAGCAGTGGTATTTCCATTCTGCTTTGCGATGACAGCTCTGGTTGAACGGAAATACAATTTATGGGCGGAATATGCTCGGAAATGGACTATGTTTGCCTGGGTTGCGCTGGGTACCTCTTTGGTAATGGGAGGTTACTGGGCATATAAGACTTTGGGTTGGGGTGGCTTCTGGGCATGGGATCCGGTTGAGAATTCCTCTTTCATTCCCTGGGTATTTTTAACGACTCAGATACATTCGTTATTTATTAAAAGACAGCGAAGGGGATTGTTGCGATTCTCTCTGTTTATAGTCAGTTTAACTTTCTGGTCAGTTCTCTATGGTACTTTTTTGACCCGTTCGGGAGTGCTAGCTGATTTTTCAGTTCATTCATTTGTCGATCTGGGGATAAATCAATATCTTACGGGTGGATTAATATTCTTTATTGGAATGGGCTTATTTCTACTTCTTTATCGATGGCAAGATATTTCGCCCGAGCCGTCATTTTCTAAAATTAACTCCCGATCATATTTAGTTACAATCGGAGTTTTAATCCTTTTCGTTGGTGGCGTACTTATTCTTTTGGGAACCTCAGCACCCTTGTTATCGAGAATGACTGATAACCCTTCAAATGTTGGTTTATCTTACTATTTTGCAACAATGACTCCAATAGCAATCGTCCTGTTATTTTTGATTTCTATATTTCCGGCATTCAAATGGAATGAAGGAATCTCAAAGCCAATTATTCTAAAACTTGGAGGAATTGCTGCTGTACTGACAACTTTAATTTTGTTGATCACCGGCATAACCTCTGAATTTATTTATTTATTATTCTTTTCATTTGCTGTTTCAGCAATAACAGCTAATGGATATGTGATTTTTGTTAATAGCAAGAAAAGAAGAATTCAACCCGGCTATTTTTCTCATGTTGGACTTGCCATTGCTCTTATCGGTGCGGCAGCATCAGCCGGATTCGAAACGAAGAAAACGATTACTCTTCCTCAAAACGAAATTGTAAATGCTATGGGATATCAGTTGAAGTTTGTCGAATCGGTTGATAATCCAAAAGGATTTAATTGCCATGTAGAGGTAGAGGGAAAAGGTATGGATTTTGTTGCCATATTACCTCATGAATTTCCAAAAAATAGTGACGGAGTCATGAAGAAACCTCATGTGGAAAAAAGGGCAGCCTATGATCTTTATCTGGCACCGGTCGCTTTTAAACCTGGTCAGGATTCTGATAGATCAATTATCTCTCTTCAAAAAGGTGCATCTGCTATAATTGATAAATACAAACTGACTTTTAAAGATTTCGAACTTGATAGTCATGGTGATACGGAATCTCTCTCTAAAGCGACAGCATTGTTAACCGTTGAATATGATGGTAAATCAGAAGTAATTGAACCATACTTAGAGGTCACAAAAATGGGTGTTGACCCGGTTGCTGTAACTTTTGATTATAATAAAGCAAGTATTTTGATTGCCGGTGTGAACCCGGAAGACGGATCAGTTATGCTTGAAGTCACAGGTGATTTTTTATCGCAGGCAGATATTGAAGAAGCCTCACTTGTTATCGAGCTTTCCGAAAAACCGCTTATTAACTTATTCTGGTTCGGAACATTTTTGGTCTTTTTCTCAGGTGCATGGTCAATGTATGAAAGAAAACGTAAGTCAAAAGCAATTACAAAGACAATAGTTGACAAGTTGTCTGAAAAAGAAAAAGATTTAGTAACTTCCTGAGTTAGTCATTGCTTTTTCAATAAATATTGCTATCTTTAATTAAACACGTGTTTGATATTGTACATTCTATTTGATATTCAATAGATAATTCACTGACAATTATATTTTTATGGGTATGATAAAAAATCAGAAAATTAAAATGGGAAAAATCAGTGAGTTCCCTCCTGGTAAAATTATTGAAAAGCGTATTCTCGCAAAGAGAATCGCAGTTGCAAATCTGGATGGGAAATTTATTGGGTTTGAATCAGAGTGTAAACATATGAAAGCTTCCATGGCAAAAGGATCAATTGTTGACCAAACAATTACCTGCCCGTGGCATGGCTGGAAATATGACTTGAATAATGGGAACTGCTTAACAGATGATAAGTTTAAATTGAAAAGATACGAAGTTGAAGTTATTGACGATCAAGTTTTTTTGATTATGAATTAGGTATATAATTATGTTTAAAAAAGTCCATACTTATCTTGAAAAAATTATCCCTGAACGGCCGGCTGTTCTAAAAGAGATGGAACATTTCGCACTGGAAAATGATTTCCCAATTATTGGTCCGCTTGTTGGTCGTTATTTATATCAGATGACAACAACTATCAAAGCTCGTAAAATTCTCGAATTAGGGTCAGGTTTTGGATATTCTGCTTTTTGGTTTTCCTTAGCAACAAAAGGCAAAGGGCATATTACCATGACAGATACTGACAAGAATAATAAGAAAATGGCTTTTGATTTTTTCAAAAAAGCTGGTTTACAAAGTCAGTTCGATTTCAAAGTCGGGGATGCAATTCGAGTAGCTAAGAAGATTGACGGTCAATTTGATATTATTTTAAATGATATTGATAAAATAGATTATCCCAAAACAATTGACATTGCCGCATCAAAGCTCCGCAAAGGCGGAGTATTTATTACTGATAACTTAATTTGGTCTGGTAAAGTATGTGATAAAAAGCCCGATAAAGAGACTACAGCAATAATTGAATTCACTCAAAATCTTTATAATGATAGTCGATTTTACACAACTATTATGCCGATAAGAGATGGAATTGGGGTAGCTCTTCGAATCTAAATTAGATGATTAGATCGTTAGGGATATAAGATACAAAAAATAATGAACATTTTTCGAGAAACTTACGTTATATTTATGTAGGTATAAAGTTTCTTAATAGATTTTCTCGAAAAAGTAATCATAACATGACTTTTATTTTAATTAGTTTTTTACATAAGTGTAGGTTAAGGCTTGCACCCAAAATCGAGATTATTTCTAAGAAAGTAAATGGTCGATTTTTTAGTTTTTTATTGACAAATTGAAAAAAAACTATTTGTTGCCAGTCTATTAAGGTTTTCGCCAATTCAAAGATTATTTTTTAAAATTTGTCAAGGCCTTTACTTTTTAAAACTTTAATTATATCAGTATAAACTGACTTTATTACGAAAATTTTATAATAATATATTTTATTGGAGGAATTATGGCACCCCGCAGAGCACAATTTTATTCTTACGGTGAACAGGGTCCCTGTGCTGAAGTTAAAAAATTCATTCAGGATTCCGGTATTTTACTTGAGAGTAGAGATATCGAAAAAAATCCATTGAGCGTATCAGATCTTAATCGTATTATTGGATTTTTGGACCTGAATCACTTTTTGAATACCTCATCTGATTCATATAAAAAGAATGGATTGGACAAGGAATTACCATCAAGAACTGAAGTATATGAGTTAATGGTGCAGGATCATACGTTGATTAAAAAGCCCATTATTTGTTCTAAGAGACTTGTAACCGTTGGCTGTGACAAACAAAAAATTGCTGATATGCTTCAAATCAACAAGAATGGCGAGAGTGAAGTTATAGAATCGAGAAGCTTCAATACGCGATCCTCTTATGGCAAAAGCTCTTCCAACAGAGGTCATCAGGGAAGAAATTCTTCCAGGCATGGATCTTCCACTCGTAAATAATTAGTTAATTTCTAAATTAACAAATCTTTGTGCTTTTTTTCACACCTATGATTAGTTATATTCGATATAACATTTATTTAGAAGGTGTTATATGGAATTCCAAAGAGAAATCCTTGAAACTGAGATACTAATTGTTGGAGCCGGACCTGCGGGATTATCTCTGGCTTATAAATTAGCTGAGATGATTAATAGCGATGATTCGCAGGAAATGCCCGAAATATTATTTATAGATAAAGGTTCGTATGTGGGGGCGCATTCACTTTCCGGGGCAGTGATGGATCCGAAAGGATTAGCTGAACTTATCCCTGATTATAAAGAAAAATCTGCTCCTCTTGAGGCAGAAGTTACCAACGAAGCACTTTATTATCTATCAGAAAATGGCGCAACAAAATTACCGTTTACTCCACCTTCATTAAATAACCATGGTTGTTACGTGGTTTCTCTAAATAAACTAACGGCCTGGCTAGGTGAGCAGGTGGAATCAGTCGGAGTCGATATTTTTGCCGGTTTAGCCGGGTATGATCTCATTATTGAAGATGGTAAAGTTACCGGTGTTCAAACTGTTGATATGGGCTTAGATAAAGAGGGAAAACAACGTTCTAATTTTGAACCGGGTTCAATCATAAAAGCAAAAGTTACAATTCTTTGTGAGGGTGTGCATGGATCGCTGACTCGGCAGGCATTTGAAAAAATTCCTGAACTTGTAAAAGATAGCTTACCTCAGGCATATCTCACCGGTGTCAAAGAAGTTTGGGAAGTGCCGGAAGGTAGAATCAAACCCGGACAGGTAATTCATACTTTTGGTTGGCCGCTCCCGAATAATGAGTATGGTGGAAGTTGGCTGTATGGTATGGCAAATAATATGGTTTCCATTGGATTTGCAGCCGGATTAAATTCGCCCGACCCACAAAACGACCCGCATATGAAATTTCAGTTATATAAGAAGCATCCAATTGTTAAAAAAATTCTTGAAGGGGGCAAGATGCTTCATTATGGGGCTAAGACTATCCCTGATAATGGTTATTTTTCTGTTCCCAAATTGTATCATGACGGGTTATTACTTTGTGGAGATTCAGCAGGGATGTTGAACCCGGCCCGACTAAAAGGTATTCATCTCGCTATAAAATCTGGAATAATGGCGGCTGAGAGTATCTTTGAGGCTTTGAAGAAAGATGATTTTTCTTCTGAATCTTTAAAATCATACCAAACTAAATTCGATAATAGCTGGGCAAAAAAAGAACTCTATAAAACCAGAAATTTCCACGCCGGCTTTAAAGGCGGCTTATTCTCTGGAATGTTTCATGGCATGATGCAAATTCTTACCGGTGGTTCTGGTTTATTTAACCGGAGAGTAAACAACCCCGACCATACCTACATGATGAAAACTGATGAATACAAAGAGAAGTTTGGTTCACCGCCTAAGAAGGATTCAGTAAAGTTTGATAACGAATATTACTTCGACAAACTGACCGATGTTTATAAATCAGGGACAATGCATGAAGAAGAACAGCCTTCACATCTGGTAATAGCTGATTATGATATATGTAATAATCAATGCACCAAAGAATACGGTAATCCTTGCCAGCATTTTTGTCCGGCAGAGGTCTATCAAATGGTTGATGATCCTGATCGTGAAGGGAAGTTGAAACTCCAATTAACACCTTCAAATTGTGTCCATTGCAAAACATGTGATATCGCTGATCCTTATCAGGTTATTCGCTGGGTTACTCCCCAAGGCGGTGAAGGTCCGAATTATACAAATTTATAATCGCATGATAATTATTATGAGAAGCCTTCCGATATCAATTTGGAAGGCTTTTTTTATTGAAAGGGATAATTTATGAATCCGTTATGGATTGGGTCTTTTGGAGTTTTAATCCTCCTGACGGCCTTTGCATTAAATATAATTGGGAAACTAACAGAGCTTAGTCCGATGTATCTTACAATGAATATTATTGGTGCCTTGTTGGCAGGCTACTATGCTGTGTTAGATGGGATTATTCCATTTATAGTTTTGGAATTTGTCTGGGCTGCCGCCGCATTGGCAAGATTAATCATGGTAATAAAAAAGGCTCCCATAAAATCAGGGAGCCTTTAAGAAGTCTACTTAATTATTATAAATAATCATCGGCTTTTGAAAGAACGGAAGGAATGTTGTTTTCAACTTCGGAATTTTTCAAAAGTAATTCAAACCATCTGCCGTAGAGTTCTCTCTGTTTTGAAACAAGAAGAGCATTATAAATAGAATCATGTTTGGCTGTATATTCTTCCAATTCCGGTGCGGTTCTTTCAAGCAGTTCAAAAATTACAGTACCTTGATCATAATCAACCGGAACAGAGTGTTGACCGACTTCATCCATAGAGAATGCGGCTCCCATAGCATTTGGGTCTCTCCTAAGTTCTTTAACAAAGCTGCCGCGATCAAAAGGATCAGAAACGGTGTATTCTTCGCCATGATTTTTGGCTGCATCTTTAATAGAACTGCCGTTTAAGATGTCACTATAAATTGCGGCTGCTGTATCACGACAAATATTAGAAACTTTGTAATTTAAAATATCAAAAATTACTTTTTGTTTTGATTCATCAAAAGAAGCCAATCCACTCGGTATGCGTTCGGTAACTTTAATAATAAAATAAGCTGAGTTACTTTCCAAAATACCAGAGAATTCACCTACTTCTTTTTCAAAGGCAAACTGGCTTGCACCCTGATGTCTACCAAGAAATGGAACTTCTCTTCTGGCTTGGAATAACTCGGTTTGTTTCACCGGGAAGTCTAGTTCTTGAATAGCTTGTTCAAATCCTGAATTTACAGCAAGTTCTCTAAATTCAAAAATCTCATCATATAATACATCCGATGATTCTTGAGATAATTGTACTTTTAAAAGAATATGAGAAGCATGAGCCTTTTGGGTTTTATCTTCAGTTTTCTCATCATGTTTTATAATGATATGCCAGCCAAACTGAGTTTTAACCGGTTTAGACAGCTCACCTTTTTTCAAGCTGAATACTATTTCATCAAATTCCGGTACCATCTGTCCCTGATTAAACCAACCCAGATCTCCACCTTTTTCACCGGTAACGTCCTCTGAGTATCTGGTCGCCATTTCAGCAAAATCTGATCCGTCAACAAGGGAATCATATATGGAATTGATTTTATTTGAAATTCTTTGTTGATCCAGCTCTGATGGTTCTTTTTCCAACATCGCAATTAATAGCGATGCTTTTTCATCCACTGTGTACTTATCTTTATTTTCATCAAAATAAGCTTTTAATTCTTCATCAGTGCTTTTTGGCGGAGGACTTGAGAATCGTGCATAATCAATGTTGATCATACCTACTTTGACTTTTTCCTCGGTATACATAAATCTGGATTTGACTTCTTCTTCAGTAATATGAGCATTCTGAATAATCATTTCCTGTAATTTTAATTTCATTATGTCATTAAAAACAGCTTTTTCGACGTTTGCCCAAAATGAAGCTGCTTGAGGGTTTGCCATTGTATTTACATATTTTTGATAATCGAATTGTCCATTGGTCTGAAAATCTGTCATTTGCTGAAGTTCAGGAGGAGGGGTCATACGAAGGTAAGCGTAAATTTCTTCATCAGTAACAGTCATATTCCTTTTGGCAACTTCCTGCATAATAAGACGGTCATGCAAAAGTTGATTCCAGGCATCGTTTTGCAAAGCAACTCGGCGGGAGTCTGAAAGCTCAGCCTCGGGGTTTTTCTGATATTCGATTTGAACCAAATTATCAAAAATACGATTATATTGTTGCCAGCTAATTTCTTCTCCGTTAATAATGGCAGCCAGGTTTTGATCGACAAATGATTGTCGATTTGACATCCCTAAACCCCATTGGAGAATAATCATACCGACAAAAAAGAATAACACAATTACGATAATCGGCAAAATCATCTTTCGTAAGGCATTGAACATTTACATAACTCCTTTTATTACTAATAATTAAATAATCTTATTAAAAACTAATATAGCTTTGGAATATAATCCAAATACCCGATATTGCAATATGTATAAGCAAAAATTATACACATATTATTGTTTTTGAGTCGAAAAATTAATTAGTTCGTTAAAGCTTATAAATAAGGTGTTTTATATGATTCGATTTATTAGATGTGCATTATTTTGCTTAATTAGTATTGCAGTTGGAGTTACACTTGTTGCTGCAGAAAGTCAAAAATGGCCGGTTAATACAAATATTGATTTTTCTGATGGTTTTGGAGAGTTTCGTCAAGGACACTTTCATACCGGAGTTGATTTAAGAACCGGGGGTAAAATCGGGGTTGGGGTTCATGCGCCGGTTAATGGGTATCTATATCGGGTTAAAATGTCTTATTATGGTTCTGGCAAAGCTTTATATCTTATGGGAGATGATGGCTTTATCTATGTTTTTTATCATTTATCAAAATTTCATGATAAAATAGCCTCATTTGTTACTGATGCTCAAATTGCGGATAAACGATATTATCAGGATGTATATCTGCCAAAAGATTCGATCCGTTTTAATCGGGGCGAAATAATTGCATATTCAGGTTCAACCGGCATAGGTGCTCCTCATTTACATTTTGAAAAACGAAGTCCGGAAAATGTCCCCCTCAATCCGCTAACACATGGTTTTAAAGTAAAAGATAATACTCCTCCAATTTTTGAAAGAATTTTCTTCAAACAGACCGATGATTATTCACTGTTCGATAACGGTGAAAGAGAAATTATCTTTGATGTTTCCAAATCATCCCAAAGCAAGCGATATATTATTGATACTTTATTGTATTTTAACAGACCTTTCGGGTTAATGACTGACTGTTTTGATATGATGCGCCCGGATGGAATGAAACAAACCGTTTATAAATTTCAAGTTTATGTTGATGATGAACTTTATTATGAAGTCAAATTTGATTCCCTTGATTTTAAAAATACGAGATCAGTGGAATCGGTTTATGAGTACAAACAAGCTGTGGAAAAAGAGGATCATGTTCGAGCTTTATACTTAAAAAAAGGAAATTTTTATAAAGGCAGTAATGGGGTCAATGGTTTTAAAGGGATCATTGGAAATAATCTATTGTCCTTAGGCAAACACAGGGTGAAAATTAAAGCTACTGATGCTTCCAACAATAGTTCATCGTTGGAATTTGATTTTCTCTGGGGACCACAGGAGTATATTTATACTCTGGATTCGACCACTACAGTTGAATTGAAATATCATTCATTCTTTTTTACACCGATAGAAAATTATGAAGCTTTTGCAATCGATTCTATTGTTCCTTTTTTAAACCGGGGCAATGTCTGGGGTCGATTATCCAAAGGTGTAATAACTGTTGATGAAACCGGCAGAGTTGTCTGTCAAGTTGAAGGCTATGCTATAGATAAAAGTGTTATCAGGCTGGTTGCTTATTCCGGGAAAAATGGGGTAATCAAAGATAATATTTTTAATGGAATTCATCTCAAAGGCAAACCGTATGTTAAATTTGAACATAAGGTAGTTGATGATGGCATAATCGTACAGATTAAAGGGAAAGTCCGCACCGGGTGTACCTCCCGAATTGAATTATACTATCAAGGGAAACTGTTGGGTACGGAATACCCCCAGTTTCATACCATGATAACTCATTACGCGTTTATTCCGCCTAAACCTGAATATAAAATGATCGATCAGATAGGGGTAAGCCTTTCAAAAGATACATCATTCCTAATTTCAGCTATTGATTCAGTACGAATTTTTGCGATTGGTTATGATGATGTTGAAGAAATAGTTATTAATAATATGTTCAGTCTTAAATTTGGGAAAGAATATTTTCACAAACCAAGATTTATTGAGATAAAAGAAAAAATGCTATCAGGGAATACTACCAGATACATGGCTTCGAAAGTTCTTCAAATTTTACCGGACGCGTTTATTTGTAAAGAAAATTTTGAAATTGTTTGTAAACTTCGTGGTACAGGCAAGTGGAACGCATATACTGGAATTTGCTGGCTGGATATTAAAAAGGATAAATGGATTTGGCTTGATACCGAATTTGATAATCAAGTTTTGACAGCAAAGTCAACCGGTGGAGGATATTTTGCAGCCATTACCGATTACGATCCCCCGGTAATTTCGAAAGCTAATTATTTGAGCGGTAGAACCTATCAGAATGTGAGCCGCCCGATTATATTTTCGTTGGTTGATTTGTTATCAGGCATCGACGATGATCTTGATATAACAGTAAAACTTGATAGTAAATGGCAGATCGTTGAATATGACCCTGAAAGCGATTTATGCAAGGTGGAACTGCTTGAGTCATTATCATATGGCAAACATCATCTGGGGATTATCATTACCGATAAAGCTGGAAATATCGGCGAACAATATATGACTTTTACCGTTAAAAAAGGAAAGAAAAGTTTTAAGAGAAAATAACAGGAGTCAAATTTGTTCATCCCGATAAGAGATGATGTTCCAACAGTTAACAAACCGGTGTTCACAATTACCTTGATTGTGATTAACAGTCTTGTATTTCTCATCTCGGTTATGTTTGGACAACAGGGATTCCATCTGATAACCTATCAATATGGGTTTATCCCTTATGAATTATGGAATTCAGTTGAATTGACCCCGGGACTGGCTGCTTCTCCTTATTTGACAATGTTTACTTCGATGTTTATGCATGGCGGGTGGATGCATCTTATCGGTAATATGCTCTTTTTATGGATTTATGGAAATAATGTTGAAGATTATTTTGGTAAAGTAAGGTTTTTACTTTTTTATATTCTTTCAGGTCTATCTGCGATAGCTGTTTACAGTTTGTTTGGTGCTTCTACCCAGATTCCTCTGGTAGGCGCATCGGGTGCCATAGCAGGGGTTATGGGTGCCTATATGGTATTATATCCCAAAGCAAAAGTAACGGTGCTGATAATTTTCTTCTTCATTCAATTTATAGCCTTGCCGGCAAAAATAGTATTGGGTTTCTGGTTTATATACCAATTTTTTATGGCCCTTGTCGATTCATCGACCGGCGGGGGAGTCGCCTGGATGGCACATGTCGGCGGATTTATTTTCGGGTGGGGACTGTTGAAAATTTTAATTAAGTTTCGTGGAAGAGGACCAACTGCTACCGATGGACAGCGTATTTACAGAGTAACCTGGCACTAACAGGTGTAACCTGTTTATTATTATTAGGAAAGGATTATATGCCCTGTAACGATATAACTGAACTATTGAAAATAAAACTCGATCATGATAATCGGATTATCAACTATCAGCTGATTAAGAAATCCTGTGGCGGGGATGTTGGCGAGAAGGGGTTGATCCTGGATTGGCTAAAAAAATTTACAGCCGACGAACTGTTGAGTCTGGCGCCCGATACCTTCCTTCAGGAAAATCAGGTAGATGATGAGATTACCGAGTATCTTATGTTAAAAAGTTTTCTTGCGGTGCGGAGTGGAATTGCTATTTTGCTTGGGAAAGAGGCTGGCGGAAAAACGGATTTTTGTACAGTCGATTCTATAAAGTATGGTCCCAAGGCGATGATATTGACAGCTGTAATTAAAATAGATGCGTTAACAGATGAAATCAAATCATGTGGGAATAATTGTGGTATCAAGCAACTAAGGAAATAAGCATTGGACCCACTCAGCTCTAAAATTTATAAATCCAATGAACAGATAATTCAAAAACAAGCCGCAGCTTATTTTGGCGTCAAAGAAACAGCCTTGAAACGACTTGGGTCTTTTGAAAGTGTTGTATTCGATTGTCAGAATGGATCTGACAATTTTATTATGAAAATAACCCATGATCTTCATCGCAGTGCCGAAGCTATTTATGGCGAACTTGACTGGGTGGAACATCTTCACAAAAACAATGTTTCGATTGCTTCTCCTATTTATTCAACAGAAAAAAAACTCGTAGAAGAAATTAAGATTGAAGGCAGTTCTTTCTTCGTCTATGCTTTTGAAAAAATAGACGGCAAGCATATATCAATGGGAAATTGCACTGATGAGCTGTTAATAAAATGGGGTGAAGTCACCGGGAGGATGCATAATGCGACTAAATCCTATAAGCCAACCAAAGCCGAATGGTCACGACATCATTGGTCGGATGAAATTTCAAAATATGTTGATGAATATTTGCCGGGAGATCAAGTCAAAGTTTTGCAACAGTGTCAGAACATTCAAAAACAGCTTGCCAGCCTTCCGATAAATGAAGACTCTTACGGACTAATCCACAGTGATCTCCATCACGGAAATTTCTTTATCAATAATTCAGATGAAATGGTTGTATTTGATACTGACGACTCCCATTACGAGTGGTTTATTTATGATATAACAATCCCGTTGTTTTATTCCCTTGCAGACAAAAATATCGGTTACGACAATATTGAATTTGTCAAAAGATATATGAAATATTTTATGGAAGGATATAACAGAGAGAATATTTTAGATAAAAGCTGGTTAGAACATATCCCGCTTTTTTTGAAACTTCGTGAGATAGAATTATATATTATATTATACTCAGAAGGTGACCTTGAACCAAATGACTGGTGTCGTCGACTAATGGACGGTCGAAGAGAAAAGATTGAAAATAATGTCCAATTTATTGATATGGATTTTACAACTTTTAAATAATTACTCTTTTCTACCACTTTGAAAATCGAAGTTTCTAATAAACATCCCATTCATTTTTTTAAGTCCAAATTTTTCGTAGAATGGATTCATATCTACATCGCAGGTTAAATCAATCATATAAAAATCTGTTAACCGATTAAATAACCTTTCGATAATTTTTGTAGCTATTCCGTTATTTTGATATTTCGGTAAAACTTCCAATAATGGAATATATGCTGATAACACGCCATCAGAAATTGCATTAATAAATCCAACAACATTGCCGGTGTTTTTATCCACAGCTATTTCAATATGGCTGCTATTTTTGAGTATTTTTAAGAAAGTTTCATTAGATGGAGGATTAGGCCATCCGACAAAGAAACCATTCAACATGCCGGCTGAGATTTCTTCAGTTGAATCAGTATATTCGATAACCATGATTATTCCTGTTCATTTAAATTGAATCAAATTGAATATGAATTAATAAATCATTTTGAAGATGAAAGATCAATAATTATATAATTCTGAATTGATTATCCATAAAATTTGAGTCATGATATTTATGATTAGATTCGTTTAAATTACACAAGTCAATTAGGAGTCTTTTTGTTGTTTTATAGGAAAACTTTTCATAATATTTACTTTATAGACTTGACTATTATGACAAAGTATTTATATATGGAGCTTGTGAAAAAAATAACCAGCGAGGCTGGATAAACATATTTTCCAGCTCAGGTCGACAATAAAATTTGATTAAATAAGAAGCAAAAGCTTCGGGAGTTTTTTCAATGATTACCAGACAAGAGGCTCTTGATTACCATTTCAAAGGTAAACCGGGAAAAGTTGAGGTTAATCCAACTAAACCGTGCAAGACCCAGCTTGATTTATCACTCGCGTATACTCCGGGTGTAGCAGTGCCATGTATGGAGATTCATAAAAATCCGGCAGATGTTTATAAATATACTGCCAAAGGAAATCTTGTAGCAGTTGTAACCAATGGAACAGCCGTACTCGGACTGGGTAATATTGGTGCTGCCGCCGGTAAACCAGTGATGGAAGGTAAAGGGGTTCTATTTAAAAGGTTTGCTGACATTGATGTTTTTGATATCGAATTAGACACCGAAGACCCGGACGAAATTATTAAATGCTGCCAGTTGCTCGAACCAACATTTGGCGGGATTAATCTGGAAGATATCAAGGGACCGGAATGTTTCTATATTGAAGAGACATTGAAAAAGACTATGAAAATTCCGGTTTTCCATGACGATCAACATGGTACGGCGATTATTTCCGCTGCCGCTTTGTTAAACGCACTGGAACTGGTTGAAAAAGATATTAGCAAATTGAGAGTTGTTTTTTCTGGTGCGGGTGCTGCCGGTATTGCGTGTGCAAAACTTTACTGTAGTCTTGGGGTCAAACATGAGAATTTACTGATGATAGATTCCAAGGGTGTCATGTATGAAGGGCGCGGAGATACCTTTAATAAATATAAACAGGAATTTGTTCGTAAAACGAGTTGTCAAACACTTGAAGATGCGATGAAAGATGCCGATGTCTTTGTCGGAGTTTCTATGAAAGATCTTGTGTCAAAGAAAATGGTGAAGTCGATGGCTAAGGATCCTATTATTTTAGCAATGGCGAATCCGGATCCGGAAATTACTTATCCAGATGCAGTTGATGCTCGCAAAGATGTTATTATGGCTACCGGTCGTTCAGATTATCCAAACCAGGTTAATAATGTACTGGGATTTCCGTTCATTTTCCGCGGGGCTCTTGATGTTCATGCTACGGCAATCAATGAAGAGATGAAACATGCCGCGGTTAAAGCCCTTGCAAATCTTGCCAAAGAAGAAGTGCCGGAAGCAGTTGCTCGTGCGTATGGCGTAGATCATTTTAGTTTTGGACGGGAATATCTTATTCCCAAACCATTTGATTCACGAATTCTTACCTGGGAAGCTTCGGCAGTTGCGCAAGCCGCAATGGATACTGGCGTTGCTCAGCGGGAATTAGATATGGATGAGTACCGGGAAGAATTAGTAAATCGCATTGGTGAAGGCAGATCGTTTATGCGGGTCATTACTAATATTGCAAAGAGTGATCCGAAAAAAGTTGTTTTTCCGGAAGGAAACTCATCACGAATTTTAAGAGCCGCCCAATTAGTACTCAAAGAAAAAATTGCTATTCCGGTTGTACTTGGTAATGAAAAGAATATTCGTGAAGTGGCAATCAAGCATGAGATTGATTTGAATGGTATTGAGATTGTTGATCCGGTTACTTCTCCCAAACGTCAGGAATATGCCAAGAAATATTATAAAAAACGCTGTCGTCGAGGAATGACACTTGAAAATGCGATTTGGTCTCTTAGAGATAGAACATATTTTGGCATTTTGATGCTTGAAAGCGGTGATTGTGATGCTGTTCTATCCGGTGTGACTTCTGCATACCCTGACACAATTCGTCCGGCACTCGAAATAATTGATCTTTCGGAGGGAATGTCTCGTGTTTCCGGTATGTTTGCCATGATTCAGAAAGATAAAGTATTCATGTTTGCTGATACGACGGTTAATATTAATCCAACAGCAGAAGAACTGGCTGAAATAGCAATTTGCTCGGCAAAAGTAGCCAAGAGATTTCATATTGAACCTCGGATTGCTATGTTATCCTTCTCGAATTTCGGTTCGGCTCGGTCGCCTGAGTCAAATAAAGTTGCTGAGGCAACTCGCATTATTAAAGAGAAAAAGCCGGAAATTGAAGTAGAAGGTGAAATGCAATTGGATACTGCGTTAATGCCGGAATATATGAAAAAACGTTACCCATTTGCCGATTTAAGCGGTGAACCGAATGTCTTTATCTTCCCTGATCTGAACTCAGGCAATATTGCTTACAAACTTGCTCAGCGAATGGGTGGTCTTGAAGCTATTGGTCCGATTCTGATGGGACTGTCAAAACCGGTTCATGTATTACATGCGACTTTGGGTGTGAATGAGATTGTTGATATGGCGGCAATCGCCGTAGTTGACGCACAATCCTAATATTACAAGACGAAATACAATATTCAGTAAAAAAAGTGGCTTTAGCCACTTTTTTTATTGCCCTTTTTATACTAAAAAAGTAAACTATTACTAGTGTGATTCGATATATAAGATATAGGATCCACTCTAAGATAAATGGTAAACGTTAAAAGGAATTAACTTGGCATTCTTTAATTTACTTTCCAATGACATTGGTATTGACCTTGGCACTGCTAATACTCTGGTCTATGTAAGGAATCAGGGGATTGTTCTAAATGAGCCGTCTGTAGTTGCAATTGAAAAATCTACCGGTAAAACACTCGCTATCGGTTCAGCAGCAAAAGAGATGACTGGCCGTACCCCGGGTACTATTGAAGCTATTCGGCCTCTAAAAGATGGAGTAATTGCCGACTTTGATATAGCTGAAAAATTAATTGCAGATTTTATCCGCCGGGTAGTTAAAAATAAACTACTGATGAAACCAAGAGTTGTAATCTCGGTACCATCGGGAATTACCGAAGTAGAAAAACGCGCTGTTCGCGACTCGGCTGAAAATGCCGGAGCCCGTGAAGTATATTTGTTACCTGAGCCAATGGCAGCGGCAATCGGGGTTGGACTTCCAGTTGATCAACCTTCCGGTTCAATGATTATTGATATCGGGGGCGGGACTTCAGAAATTGCTGTGATTGCTCTTAATGGAATCGTAAATGATACTTCTATTCGTGTCGCCGGTGATGAGTTAAGTGACGCAATCATAATGTATCTCAAGAAAAATTATAATCTTCTGATCGGTGAATTGACAGCTGAGGAAATTAAAATAAATATTGGGTCAGCTTTTCCATTGGAAAAAGAAATCTCGATGGATATTCGCGGACGGGATCTTGTTGCCGGTGTACCAAAAAATCTGAAGCTTTCATCAGTGCAGGTTCGTGAGGCACTCTCAGAGACAATCGATATTATTATTGAAGCCGTTCGCCAGGCACTTGAAAGAACTCCGCCGGAACTGGCTTCCGATATTTTAGAACGGGGTATTATTTTAACCGGTGGTGGAGCACTGCTTCGCGGTTTGGATAAAAGATTACGTCAGGAAACAAATCTACCGGTCAATATCGCTGAAGACCCGCTGACTTGTGTTGCTCGTGGAACCGGCAAAGTACTTGAAAATTTTAACGATTATGTTCAGGTATTGGAAAAAAGCAAGCGAGATTAAGTTCATTCTCAAAAAGAAGTTACAAAGCCGGAATTCTCCGGCTTTTTTTATTTCCTGAAATTATTAATCTATTTTATCTTCTGGTTGTCATATAAGTGGAAACAGAATGGAGAAAATGTTCGAAACTAACATCGACAATCTTGCTCTGCGGGCAAAGGAAGGCAGCCGGGAAGCGTTTTCTGAGATAGTGAGGCTTAAAATGAATAGTATTATCGCCCTGACATATAAAATGACCGGCAGTAAAGATTCTGCCAAAGATTTAGCTCAGGAAACTTTTATTTCTGCCTGGGAGAATATCAAAAGATTTAGAGGAGAGGGCAGTTTCAACAGCTGGCTCATGCGTATCGCTTCAAATAAGAGTTTGAATTTTATAAAAACCTTATCCCGTATGGTCAATGATTATGATTTTGAATCTTCTGATATACTAAATAATTCAATTACAGCTATCCAACCAGATAAGGATTTAGAGAAAAAGCAGCTCAAAGAGTCGGTGCTGGATTTTATGCAAACCCTTCCACCACAACAAAGATTGATTTTTGAATTACGGTTTTATAAAGAACTTTCATTCGAAGAAATTTCTTCTTATACAAATAAAGCTTTGGGAACAGTAAAAACTAATTACCGTGAAGCTGTGATAAAATTGAGAAAACAGGCTCTCGAGAAAGGTTGGCGATCATGAAATGCCATGTGAATAAAGAGCTTTTGTTGGAAAACTTCGGAAGCGGCGCACTGCCCTCAGAAATTTTGGATCATTTGAAAAATTGTGAAAATTGCCGGGGATTTTATGAAGAATTAGAGTATTCTAAAAATCTTTTAGGCAATGATTCGGATTTTGTCATCCCATCAATAGATACAGAGGAAATATTTGAGAATATCGAGCAGTCGATCAATTCAAAAAAAGGTATGACAATTCCGATTTATAAATTATTTTCGGTGGCAGCAGCAATAATATTGGTTTTTTCCGTTACTTTTATAGCCTATAAAACCGGTGAATTTAATCAATCTGCAGGAAACAATCAATTTGCTGTGACTGATAGTTCTATTTTAAAATTAAATGAGCTTCTGACTGATGAAAATGACCTGATTGAACAGTTTTATTATGAGTTTGAGGGTGATATTAGTGCAAAAACTGATGAAGCGATTTTGAACTACCTTTCAGAGGAAGAAATTAATTATCTTGAAGATAATTTTGATATTGAGGATATTCTATTATGAGAAAATATAAAAACATATTGATAATAACAATTCTATCTCTGGGAATTCTACTGCCCTTTTCTGTACAAGCCGATGAAATTGACCAGTTTTGTGATAGGATGTTTGCCCAAAATGATAGCGACGCAGATTCAAATTTTCAGTTTTTCAGAGGTCCGGGACCGGGTCGGGATTTTGATAAGATGAAAATGCGACATCGCAAATTTGATCAAATGCGCAAGAAAAAATTATTTGAATTTTTGAAATTAACTGATGAACAAAAAGAGAAATTCATACCTGAAATGGAAGAAGTTCGCAGCTCCCGACAAAAAACAATTCAAGAAAAAATATACCTGACAGACTCTCTGGCGCATGAATTAAAGAAGAGCAATTCTAACGAGACAAAAGTTACTGATTTTACAGAAAGAATAAGAATACTCGATAATAAACAGTTTGAAATTAAAAATAATTTTCTCAACGAAGTATCTGGATTTTTGGATCCGATCCAGGTCGGTAAACTCATTGTGTTTGAACAACGGTTTGAGATGAGAGCAGTTGAAGAATTGTTTGATTTGAAGCGCGGAAAAAAAAGAGGCATGGGGATGAAAAGACAAAGACAATTTAACTCTCAAAATAATTCAAATTAAGAATAGAAGGAAATTTATCATGAAAAAAGCACTCGTATTAACTATGACAATCTTGTTAGTGTTCTCTGGAATGGTTCTGGCGCAGCATGAATGGATTGAAAAATCAGGCGATTCTGATAGCGATGGAAATGTAGAAATAAAGGAATTCATTTTCAAAGCTGACGGCTCTGGAATGCATGGCGAGTTTTTCGGTGATCGAGGACGTGGTTGCGGCGATCGTGGCGGTTATGGAAGCTGTGATAAACATGGCAATCGCGGGGGACATCGTGGTCAAAGAGGTGGTGATGGATTTGGTCTGAAAATGCTTCATACTTTAGAGGGAGATCTTGCTCTTTCTGAAAAACAGCAAAAACAGATTAAAGAAATGCAGTACAAATTTAAACTTGAGATGATTGATGCCAAAGCTGAACTGCAAAAAGCCAATGCTAAATTACAAATGTTAAAGCATGAAGATGATAGTTCAGAGTCTGATATTTTTTCTGCCATAGATGAACAAGCCGGTTTAAAGGCTAATATGGCTAAAATGAAGTATAAACATCATAATGGATTTAACTCGATTTTGTCAGAAAAACAAATTCAAAAAATTAAGGAACTTCACGGAAACAAGGGTGTTAAAGGAATTGAACACGGAATGAAAAAGCTCAAATTTCGCCGTAAAATTGGCGGCTGATAAATATACATTGATACCTCCTAATCGCATTTTTTTGGAAAAGCCCGCTTGAGCGGGCTTTTTATTTGCCTAAAATCAAACAAAACTGCCAATCTGGCGCAATTATGCCAGATATGCTTGACAATGATAATTTAAAATAATATTATTAAGCATGCCTTTTACGCAAAAAAAAATCCTTGATTTCATTCGTTCTGAAATAAGTCATCCACTGAAGATGAAAGAATTAGCTAAGGCTTTTTCCGTCTCAAAACGGGAATATCCAGAATTTCGCAAGGTTGTCAAAGAACTCATTTTTTCCGGAGAGCTGGTTAAACTAAATCGGGGAAGAATCGGATTGGTCTCTGAGATGGATATCATTGTTGGGGAAATTTCTGTTAACCGCAACGGTATCGGTTTTGTTCCAACTCAGAACGAAGAAGAACAGGATATTATGATCCCTACAACCGGGATGTTTACGGCAATGGATGGCGATAAAGTCATGGTTCGTTTGGGTGGTTTTACAAGCGGTAGAAAGACCGGAACT
This sequence comes from uncultured bacterium, assembly GCA_965372795.1. Lineage (GTDB taxonomy): Bacteria > Zixibacteria > MSB-5A5 > GN15 > FEB-12 > QNAD01. The sequence continues at coordinate 68,661 of CBDVDR010000004.1, read as the reverse complement.
GTGATTAAAGTGATAGATCGTGCCGATCGTAATCTGGTTGGGATTTTTCATATAGGCAAAGCCTTTAATTATGTCAGTCCTGATAATCAGAAAATACACCGCGATCTTTATATCCCTCCCAAAGAATCTAATAATGCCAAGGATGGAGAAAAGGTTGTAGTAGTATTGACCTGTTGGGATGATCCTCATCTAAATCCCGAAGGTAAAATTACCGAAAGGTTGGGCTATCCACACCAAAAAGGAGTGGATATGCTGACAATTTTAAAAAGTTATAATCTTCTAAATGAATTTCCTGAAGATGTTATAAATTTTGCAGAGAAAGTTGCCAAATTTCCTGATAAAGAACAGCTTGCTGACCGGGTAGATTTAACCAAAGAGATGATTTACACAATTGACCCCTCGGATGCCAAAGATCATGATGATGCTATTTCAGTTGAGGAAATTACTGGCGGGTTTCGACTTGGTGTTCATATTGCGGATGTTTCATATTATGTCCAGGAGAAATCTATTCTCGATAAGGAAGCCTTAAAAAGAGGGAATTCAGTTTATCTGCCCGGGATGGTAATCCCGATGCTTCCTGAAATTTTATCGAATGATATCTGTTCATTAAAAGTAAACCGCCGACGTTTGGCTCATTCGATAAATATATTTTTTGATAAAAAAGGGAATATGCTTCGGTGGGAGATATTTGATTCGATCATAAATTCAAAAGCAAAACTTTCCTATGAAGATGTGCAGGATTTTTTTGATGGAAAAGAATCTCCACCAAAAATTAAACGGGTGGAAGAGAATCTGATAGCAGCCAGAAAATTGTCACAGTTATTGACAAAAAGACGTTTTTCGGAAGGGTCACTTGATTTTGATTTGCCCGAATCAAAAATTGTTATGAATAAGCAGGGTGAAGTTATTGAATTGGGTCATCGGATACGGCTTGAATCGCACCGTTTGGTTGAAGAATTTATGCTGGTTGCCAATAGGGCTGTGGCAAAAGAGGTCTCACGACTTGGGCAGCCTTTGCTTTATCGGGTCCATGGACGACCGGATATGGAAAAATTGGAAGCCTTCTCAATTATGATGAAACGGTTGGGCTATCGTTTTCCGGTTTCTCCTGAAATGAAGCCGATCCAATTTTCACGTTTTCTGGAAAAGATCAAAGGTGTTCCTGAAGTTGATTTAATCAACGAATTGATGCTTCGTTCGATGCAGAAGGCTGTTTATCAAAGGAAAAATATTGGGCACTTTGGTTTGGCGTTTAATAATTATGCCCATTTTACTTCACCGATTCGAAGATACCCTGATCTGTTAGTGCATCGGTTGCTCAGGAGCTTGAAAAACGGAAAATATCCTCATGCGATAGGTAAAGATATTAAAGGTATAATTGATCATATCGGAACCCACTGTTCAGAGACTGAAAGAAAAGCCGAGCAAGCTGAACGACAGGCAATCAAAGTCAAGCAGGTTGGGTTTATGGCACAACATGTTGGAGATGAATTTCCCGGTGTGATTTCGGGAGTGTTAGGATATGGTTTTTTTGTAAAACTTGATAAACTTGGTGCCGAGGGGATGGTCAGGATTTCTTTACTTGATGATGATTATTATCATTTTGATGAAAAATTATATCGTTTTGTTGGTCGACGTACAGAAAAAATTTATCGTCTCGGTGATAAAATCAAAGTTATTATTGTGTCAGTAGATAAATTGAAGAGCGAAATAAATCTTATGCCGGTGATAGAGAAAAAAGCAGTTAAGAAAAAATTTGTTAATAAAAATTTCCCAAGAAGAAAACGAAGAAAAAGATAAAGAATTATCTCATGGTAAATAGGGTTGTTATATTAATAAGTGAAAACCAAAAGATAAATTCCAATATAAAATGGAGCAATATCGGACAGGTTGTTACCCAGATTTCGCATCTCTATCAGATTGTAAAAGAATCTCATGTTGACCTTATTTTGGTTGATGAATCTCATCCCGAATTAAAAAAACCGGTATCAACCAGAATCAGACGATTCAATGGTCTGACAGAGATTTGGAAAATTATTGAAACCGATATGGTGAATGAACCAGAGGAAGAATATATCGAAGGATCGATTTCAATAGAGCTTGGTGAGAAGGGTATCCTCAAAAAAATAGAAAATATTTTGCATGCCAAAGGATTGTTGGAAGAATATCATATTGTAAGCCGATCCTCAAGGATGAAAGCTATTGCTGAGACAATTGAGAGAATTGCTCCTGCAAATGTTGCCGTTTTAATTGTTGGAGCATCCGGCACCGGGAAAGAACTTGTTGCCAGGGCAATTCATAATCATTCTAAGCGAAGCAGCCAACCGTTTGTGGCGGTAAACTGCGGTGCAATTTCAGAAGGGATATTGGAGTCAGAATTATTCGGACATGAAAAGGGTGCCTTTACCGGATCGATCACAAAACGTGAAGGACTTTTTCATAAAGCTGATGGTGGTACGGTGCTTCTTGATGAAATTGGTGAGACCCTGCCGGCAATGCAGGTAAAACTTCTCAGAGTTTTAGAGGATGGCACCTATTATCCGGTTGGTTCATCCGAAGCTCAAAAAGTAGATGTCAGATTAGTATCGGCTACAAATAGAGATTTAGGGGAAGCGATCTCAGAAAATTTATTTCGAGAAGATCTCTACTTTAGAATTGGAGTGGTCAAAATTGTTCTTCCTCCTCTGATGGACCGCATAGGCGATATACAACCTCTTTTAAGGTTTTTCTGGAAAAATAATCCGAAACTGGATTATACTGATTCGACTTTAGATTTACTGATGAAATATAACTGGCCCGGAAATATCAGGCAGCTCAAAAACTTTACCGACCGTATGATAGCTTTAAAACCGGATGGAGGTTTGGTCGAGGTAGCTGATGTTAAATCTTTTCTTGATGAACAGAACACTGCTGCAACGCATCTTCCGGTTGCCACCGGTAAAACCGCCGATGAAGCCGGACAGGAACTTATCTATCGGGCTATAATTTCATTAGGCAATGAAATTAAGATGCTTCGCGATCTCTTGTTGTCACACCTTCCAGCAGATGCATCAATCGATGATATTCAGGGTGGCTCCGATCTTGTTGATGACAGCAAGTCGATGGAAGATATGGAATATAAATTAATTGAAAAGATACTTGAAGAAACAGGCGGAAATAGAAAAGAGACAGCAAAACAGCTTGGCATTGGTGAAAGAACTCTTTATCGAAAGTTGAAAAAATATAATTTGAGATAAAATTTTGAAATTATTCATTCTGATCGTTTTATGGGGGCTATCAGCAGGGATAGGCGCTCAGCAATTATCTACTACCATCTTTCCTTCGGAAGATGAACTTCTCGAGGCATTAATTCAGGGAGAGATTGACTCTTATCAATTTAATAAATTGCAGGAAATATTTTTAGAAGGGATCAATCAGCAAAATATCCACCTTCTTTCAGAATTTCCCAATTTTTTATTCAAAACAGACAGCCTCTCATCGCAACTTCCCGATCCAAACCTTGAACAACTTAGTTATTTGAAATCTGATTTTAAAATTAGAAAAGAAACTTCAGGTAAAATTGAATATAATTATTATCAAAAAATCAGTAAAGGCGAAGATTCCCGCTATCGAATAAAATTAGATTATTCATTTTTTTCCGGATGGAAATTGAATACACGGCTTAATCGTGAATATAGCGGCAAGGAAAGGTTTGTTTATCGTTCGATTCAATATTTTTCTAAAAAAACATTTATTAAAGAATTTATAGCAGGTTCGTACAATCGTAAAATAGGGCTTGGTTCGGTTTTGGGATACCGAGGGAAGCTGCTTGATTACTCTGGTAAATTCGAAGAAGAATCTTTTTATTATCCTGACTATGGCGGGAGCAACGGAGTTTTTATTAAGGCTTCCCGAAATAATAATAATATTGTTTTATTTTCATCCAACAAACGTGATCAAAACTTCAGATTGTCTACAGCGGGACTTTCATTCGAGAAACATATAAGCAAAAGCTCAATATCTGTTACCGGCGGTTTTAATCAAATCAAAAACAGGGATTCAATATTAGCCATTGAAGATTATAAAACCGCAATTAACTATAAATTTGTAACATACAATTTCACCAATCAGTTTGAGTTTGCTATACAAAGAGGTGAATATAAATCCTTCGCTTTAATGAATGAAGGGTCAATCTCAGGAAAGAACCATAGAATAAATTATTCTTTCTGGAGTTATGGCGCTGAATTTTTTGATATTTCATCCGGTAGTCATTCAGCTAATCTTCGACATACACTATATTTAGAATCTATAGATTTTTCTCTTTCGACCAAACGATCAGATCAAAAAGGAATGATGTTAAAATCGAAATATAGTTTTAGCAATAAATTTGTATTCAGCAATTCAATAATCGTAGGTGGCTTTAACAGTGATACTCTTAATCTTGAGATTTTGTCAGCTGTTATCAAACCGCTTGGTGATAAATTTAAACTTCGTATCGAATATCTAAACAAATTTAATAAACGTAATCTGGTTGGCAACTTATCAAACGATAATATTAAACATCGTCTCAAAACGGAATTGAAATTTACATCAAATAAATATTGGATAAGAACCTATGTTGGACTGCAAAATCAAACAGACAAAGAAAATTATCTTTTATATTTATTGAAATTAAAATATGTGTATAACAAAAATAATACTTATGAGCTTTATTCTTATCTAAGTAAATTTAATCTGCATAATAAAATAATCGAACATTGGAATCTATATTTCAAAAACAATCTTGAACTTTATCCAAATTTTTATCTGTCTATCAAAGCAAGTCACTCTTATAGCAGGATTTCAACCGACAAGCACAAAACAACAATATCATCAAATATGAGGTGGGGATTTTGATACGCCAGGTGATCTTTTTAATTTTAGCTTTTATTCTGATTGAATCAACTTATGGGGAGGTTATAATTAACGAAGTCATGTCCAACGAACCATCTTCGGAAAGATCGTTAGAATGGGTTGAACTTTATAACAATAACGAGACTTCGATTGATCTTTTAAACTACAGAATAAATTTGAATGGAACCGATTATATTTTCGATTCTTCAATAGTGCTAGGCAGTAACGATTATTTTATCATTGCAAGAAACTTGTATACATCAGATGGAAAACCAGGGTTCTATGAAAGATGGGGATTTGATTCTGAAATCTGGGAGAATGTCTACCCGGAAACGAATTTCAACAAAGCAATCCAAATTGATTTTTCATTAACTAACAACAATGGTTTAATTCTGCTTCACAAAAATAATGGTATATTAATCTCAACTTTTGAATGGATTGAGAGCGGACAAGATGGCTGTTCATGGGAAAGACTAGATCCATCGTCCGATTCAATATTACAATCAATTGATAAAGCCGGATCAACCCCGGGATTTATAAATTCACAAACAGAACTTTCTTATGACCTTGCAATCATAGGTGCTGAAATTACAACCCGATCAGAAATTCCAGAAATCTCGATACAAATTACAAATCGTGGCCGAGAGATAGTCAAGTATGCAAAGCTAAATTTATATCAAACTGATTCTGCTAATAATATAACTGATACTCTTGCATTTATAGCACTCCCGGATATTAATCCTTCTGACACAGAATTTGTTGATGGTATCATTGATGTTGATGGGAAGTATATATATTTAAAAGCAATATTATCAGATGATGATCGTATTCGAAACAATTTTGAAAATATTGTCACCGTTGGAGATGATTTTCCGGAAATTATCATTTCAGAACTTTTAGCAAATCCTCTAAACGAATTAATGGCTGAATGGGTTGAGATATACAACAATTCTATGGTGAATATTAATTTGAAAAACTGGTTTATCGCCGATGCAGTTACGACTGTAGACATAACTGATGATGACTTAATACTCGAAAGTGGGGAATATTTAATCCTTACCAGTGATTCGATTGACTTTAATCACTTTTATAATTTATCCAATTTACAGGTACATCAAATTAACAATTTCCCCAATTACAATAATTCTTCTGATGTTGTCATGCTTTTAGAAATGAATGGAATTGTAATTGATAAAATGGAATATTCAGAAGTTTTTGACAGCAACTATACCTGGTCATACAATTATAATATCTGGGGTCGTTCAACATTAGCAGGTGGCACTCCCGGCGTAGAAAATACTATCACTTACTTACATGAATATTCTGAAAATATTATTGAAATTAACCCGACCCATATTTCTCCGGATGGCGATGGTTTTGAAGATTTTACTGTTATCTCTATCAATGTTGTTAATGCTGACAATTATAGTGCGAAGATTTTTAACAAACAGGGGAATCCGGTTATTACATTTTTTCAGGACGTTCAATTTATTCCTGAGGAAATCATTTGGGATGGAAAATCCCAAACCGGAGATCGCTTGCCGTTAGGAATATATATTTTTCTGTTTGAAATTCAGGGGCAAAAAAGTATCAAAAAACCGATTGTGATTGCCAGATGAAATTAAAAATATTCATCATCATATTATTTATGACTTCAAACTGCCTGGCTTTTGATTTTGTAACAACTTACTCAGAAGGGTTGGGCGGTTCTGTTTCCATCTCAGAGATCAATGCATCGTCATCATTGACGATACCTACTTGCACCGATAGCGGTACGGTTCTGTCTATTGAAACCGGATATAATCGAAAGTTTGAACTCAAGTATTTTGATCAGGTTTATGCTGCAGCTGTTTATTCAAATCCAAACTATTCCTTAGCTGTTGGGTTTTCACAATTTGGTAAAACAGATTTTTATACAGAGTCGTTATTGAAGATTTCATCATCTTTAAAATACAAAATATATTCCTTTGGGCTAACGGCATCATCTTTCGATATAAATTTTGGTAACCATTATCCAAAAGTGTCAGATATCACAATTGGTTTATCGACATCATTTAAAATAAAAAAAATATATGCTGCTTTCGTGGCTGATAATCTAACAAAACCGAATTTTAATCTATCAGCTCCACCGGTACAACCCAGGTATACAATCTTCAGCGAATATTCTCCTTCCAAAATTCATACCTTATTGGGTAGAGTCACGATAGAAAAATATCGAACCCCCACTTATAGTTTTGCTGAAATTATTGATGTTTCCAGAAAATTGTCAATATTTTTGAGTATGTCTAACTCACCATTAAAATACGGTGGTGGATTTAAATTCAATTACCAAAAACATAAAATCTCTTATTCTTTATCATATCACCCTATTTTAGGCTTTTCTTATCATATAATTATTTCATATACTGAAGTAAGAATTTAGGGAAAGAAATGAACAAGTATAATTTATCACGACTCGAAATAGAAAATCGGGAAAATCAAATGCTGGCGCCATACGCGGCTCGGTCGTCTGAAACACGGGGAAGAGTCTATGCTCAGGATTTACATTTCCTTAGAACTGATTTTCAAAGAGACCGGGATAGAATTGTTCATTCGACTGCCTTTCGAAGACTTGAATATAAAACTCAGGTCTTTATCCCTTTTGAAGAAACCGATCATTACCGTACTCGACTGACTCATACAATCGAAGTTGCCCAGATTAGCCGCACCATGGCAAGAATTTTATGTCTGAATGAAGACCTTGCCGAGGCTATAGCACTGGTTCATGATCTGGGACACACACCTTTCGGACATTCCGGGGAGGATGTTTTAAATAATCTTCTCAAAGATCATGGAGGATTTAACCACAACCGTCAATCATTGCGAGTGGTTGATTTTTTGGAACATAACTACAAAGAACATCCCGGATTAAATCTTACCTACGAAGTCAGAGAGGGGATTGTAAAACATGAGACCAATGCCAAAATCGAACATCCTGATTTTGATAAGAGCTCTCCAACTCTTGAAGCCTCACTAGTCGATATCGCCGATGAAATTGCTTATAACTCTCATGATATTGATGACGGGCTATCATCGGGGTTAATTACCTTTGAAATGTTGAATCAGTTTACGGATTTTTCAAAAATGTTGAATGATGATTTTATGAATTATTCCTTTGATCAATTCGGTCGACCGCGATTGGTTAGATTGTTAATCGACAAAATTACTACTGATGTTATTCAAGAGTCTTTAAAAAGAATTGAAAAAAATCAAATTAGAAATATGGTTGATGTTCGAGATTCAAAAATTAAACTTATCTCATATTCTGATGAGATGAATTTCCATGTAAATGGACTAAAGAAATTCCTAAAAAGTAATCTTTATCGTCATGAACATATCAATCAGATGACCGAATGGGGGCAGGCAATTGTCAGCTCTCTTTTTAAATATTTCATTCAGGATCCCAAAAAATTACCTGACAGATTTCAGAAAATGCTCAATAACGAAAAGTTAGAAATTGTAGTCGCTGACTATATTGCAGGAATGACCGACCGGTTTGCAATGCAGATCAGCGATAAAATGATGATTTAGCTTCAATTCCAGTCTTAAAACTGACTTAAAAAGTTCAATAAACTACATTTGGAACTATTCGGAAAAATTTATTGTTACAACAAACAAGAGTTAATTAGTCCTGAAATTAACCTATCAAAGGAGGAATAATGATTAGAAAAACTATTTCAGTTCTGGCGATTATGTTTCTGATTGCAGGGATTTCTGTAATTGCTGGTGTAGACAAAGCTGACCATTCAAAACATGCAAATTTTGAAGGAACCCTTGTATGTATGGGTTGTGATTTAAGCAAGACCGAAGGTGCCAGATCGGAATGTAAAGTTTACGGACATGATCACGCCCTAAAAACTGCTGATGGAAAGTATGTGATTTTCCTCGAAAATAAGTATTCAGCCGATTTAATTTCTGGCGAAAAGTATCATAACAAAAAAGTTAAAGTACATGGCATCTATTTTGCCAATGCTAATCAACTTGATATTGAAACCTTTGAAGTTGAAGGAAAAAAGAAGAGCTGGTGCGGTGGATGTAGTTCCATGGATGGTTGCTCTGCAAAATAATGTGAAAATTATTTATTTGAAGGCAGGAGATTTCTCCTGCTTTTTTTTGTCTTTTATTTTCCGATACATGAATAATTTTGCAATTAAATAGGATGTATTTAATCTCCGCAATTATAAGGCGCTGTTATACAGGAACTTACGTTTCGGGCTGCTAATGGCATAGCCTTTGCATAAAGAATTGATATGGAATGTTATTTTGGATCATTTGATTTGCCTGAGAATAATCAGGCTAATAAAACTGCGGTCGTTTCATTTTCGATTCCGGAAATTGGAATACGGTTTAAGGCTCCTTTTCAGGCTGTAGATAATAACCATAGTGATTTTGCCTCGCTGTTAGCATTATTGGAATTTATCGATTCAAATCAGAAATATTTCAGTAATCATACTTATCAGATTTATGGCACAAATCTTAGTATTGTCAATCAGGTGAATGAAAAAGAGATGCTTGATTATAAATTTTCCCCCTTATTTGAAAAAACCAGAGATTTTAGAGAAAAATATAAATTTTCTGTCGAGTGGATTCCATCCAAAGACAATCCTGCCAACGAACAGCTTTTTGATTGACGTGTTCTACGTCTGATTCGTATACTCAGGTATGGCGAGTCCAAGAGAATTATTTAATAATATACAAAAAGGCAAATTCAAGCCGGCTTATTACTTTTTCGGACCGGAAGAGTACCGTCTGATTGAAGCCCAAAAATTTATTGTAAAATTATTTCTACCTGACAAACAAAGCCTGACCAATTATAAAAAAATAGATGGGAAAAGAACTCCGGAAGCTAATTTGATTGCCGAGCTTTCAAATTATCCGATGTTGGGTGAGAGGCAATTATTCGCTGTTTCCAATATCCAAAGTTATAAACCGAAACAGTTGGAACGAATTTTTAAAATGCTTACTCCGCCCGATCCAAACCGGATTATCATTTTCAGTTCTCCTGCTTCCAAAGTACCCAAAAAAAGTTCAGCTTTTTATAAGAACATTATAAAATCTGCAGACCCAATCGAATTTAAAAAAATGTCTGATGGTGAAGTTATGTCTCTGGTAAGAGTAAAACTTGAAAAAGAAAACATATCAATCGATCAGGAAGCATTGACAATGCTCGCTGGTTTACTGGCCGGCAACCGAGGCGCCCTCGAAGGGGAATTGACCAAACTTATCAATTACAAAGGTTCCGGAACAAATCTTACTTTTGATGACATTAAAAAGGTTTCTTCAGGATATGAAGTTTTTAACATGTTCTCATTATCAGATCAGATTGTATCGGGGAATGCTAAAAAAGTATTGAAAATGATCGGGAGTTTGATTGCTGATGGCACCGGTCCGACAGTTTTAACATCACTTCTGCAACAGCATTTTATATCTTTATATCTGGTGAAAAATGGCAAAGCACCGGTTGGCAATAGAGCATTTTTAATTCCGAATTTTAAACGGCAGGCACAAAAATATCAGAATAACCAACTGGAAAAAATAATAATTGGTATTGCCCGTCTCGATTCAGAGCTTCGCCTGAGTCTTATGAAACCTGAAATGGCGTTTGAAATACTGGCTCTGAATTTAACTGCTGGAAATATTTAAAATAAATTGGAAGAAACCGGTTTGATGCTGGTAAATAACATTAGAGAAAAAACTCAAGAACGGCGGTTAATTGAGGCGGTTCAAAATGGTAATAAGAAAGCCTATGGTGAGATTGTCAGAATGCACCAAAAGCGTCTTTTCCGATTTATTTATGGAATGTTGGGATCTTTTGATGCGACGGAAGATATTGTGCAGGAAAGCTTTTTAAAAGCCTATAAGGCAATAAATACCTTCAATCCGGCTTATTCCTTTTATCCCTGGTTGTCAACCATAGCCCGGAATCTGGCTTATAATTATATTCATCGGGAAGAAAAAAAAGAGTCACTCGACAAGCTTGAATTAGGCGGTTTTAACCAAAAAGATATTTCACTGGGACCACTGGATAAGCTTCTTAATAAGGAAAGTCAGGAGAAATTCTATAAGGCATTAAAAGCTATGCCAATGAAATATCGTTCGGTATTTGTGCTAAGACACTTTGAAGATATGGATTATGCTGATATTGCCAGTTATTTAAAAATTCCACCCGGGACAGTTGATTCGAGATTATATCGGGCAAGGAAATATTTAATGGAAGAGCTAAAAGATATGCTCAATTTGGAGTAGTTGATGGAACATTCGTACTTTAAAGACAGAATCTCTGCTTACTATGACCAATCTTTGCCTCCCTATGAAGAGGAAGTTGTAAAGGAGCACCTGCAAAGTTGTGAAGAATGTCAAAAACTGCTTAAGAACTTTGGTAAGCTCGACGATTTGGTTCAGGAAAGATCTGAATTAAAATCAGATGAATATTGGGAAAAGGCTGCTCAAAAAATTGAACAATCAATAGGCATTGAAGACGAAAAAAAAGTTGTTGAAATAAAAAAGAAACCATCATTCGGTAATATCTGGAAATTTACTGCGGCTGCCGCCTCGATTGCATTTTTAACCTTTATCGCTCTAAATGAGGATGAAATCAGCCAACCGGCAGATGAAATGTTGGAATATTCTTTGCCTGAAGATTCTGTATCAGGAATTTCTAAAGCTATAATTAAACCGGAAACTGATCTGGTAATTAGTGATGAAACTTTAATTGAAAAAGATCAATTACGACAAAAAGAAAATGTTCCAATAGTTAAAGAATCATTATCAGCAATTGATAAAGATAGCGATAGGCAAAAGAGACCTGAAAAATTTGACAAAGCAATAACAGCGTCAAAAGTAATGAAAAATCCCGGCGTTGTGAAATCTAAACGGGTTGTTATTGATGCTGAGCCAGAAAATCCTGATGAGCAAATTGAGACTGTCCAAAAACAAGAGCTGCCTAAGAAATCAGCTTCGCCAAAACTTAAAATGACTACAAAAGCATCTTCGGGGGCGGTAGAATATTATGAATCAAAATTAGCACCCGATACCAAAATGGATCTGACTGAGCTTCGTATTAAGCGAGATTCACTAATGGAAATCGTTGAAACTATGTATTCTCAAGAGAAAGCAGATAAAAGAGAAGTCATAATGGATGCTATTACAGAAAGTGAAACGGTACTTCCTGATTCTATCATACAGTCGATACATAGCGAATTGATCAAATTGAACTATCAAATCGCTTCGAATACTGATGATCGAGTTGAATTTGAAAAATCAATGCAATTTATTTTTAGATTTGAAAATGATCAAAATCCAATCCTTAAGGCTAAGGCAGAGAATTATTTAGAGAAATTGAACAAACTTAGAAAATAGACTATACTTGTCTGTTATGAGGCTGTTAAGTTAATGTGTCTTTTCTGAATCTTTTATTAAAGCTTTGCGTAGATATAAGATAGATGAAAGCAAATGCGAGGAGGTCTGAAATGAATAAACGATTATACCGATCTCAACAGAATAAGGTTTTTGGGGGTGTCTGCGGAGGTCTTGGTGAATACTTCGAAATTGATCCTGTCCTTGTCAGAATCATAGCAGTATTATTAGTTTTAGCGCCTGGAATTGGTTTACTTGCTTATATCATCGGTTGGGTTATAATTCCTCTAAGACCAAAAGATATTGTTGTTACCGAAGTTGATTATCAGTTCTCTTCCTGGAATAAGTATCTTCCCGGATTGATTCTTATTGGTATTGGGGTCATTTTACTCGTTCGTGAAAATTGGTACTGGTTTGACTGGGATGAGTTCTGGCCTATTGCATTAATTTTAGTCGGGTTAGTTTTAATTTTCCGTAGAAAACCAAAAGAATCAACAACTGAGAATACTGCTGACTTAAAATCTAACGGTGAAGTCCCTCATAACGGAAGTAGTTCATTATGAGTCCGGCAAAATTACGGTGGGGATTAATTTTTATCCAGATAGGCATCTTGATTTTATTGAGAAATGCCGGTTATCTAAATGATAACTTTTGGGGTGAGTTAATTATTTTGTCTCCGATTGTATTAATTGCAATTGGAATTGAGAAAATATTTACGAAGACACGATTACAAGCTATTGCATATTTGTCTTCTGTCGCACTTTTCTTTGGTGGATTTTTTATCGCATTTTATTCAAGTACGGGAGGAGCTAATGAAAGCTTTTTCTCTGAAACTCATTTTACACAGGAAAATGATCCGGATATTGAAAAGTTGCATGCTGTATTAAATTTCGATCAAACCAATCTTACTATTCGTGATTCTGGTAAAGATTTAATCTATGGCAGGTTTGACCAATTTACCCGAAAACCTAAAATTGATTTTGATGCCGATAACGGTCTGGCAATGGTTTCATTAACAGGCAGAACGCATTCATATCTTGGGTGTACGGTAAGTATTGATCAGGACGATTCACAGGATTGGTATATGCGTTTCAATAAAGATGTGCCATTAGACCTTGAATGTTACAGCAATAATTCTGATATCCATCTGAATTTATCGTCTACACCGTTAAACCACTTAACACTTAAATCGGATGATACAAAAATTTATTTAAAACTTGGTGATTTGCAATCAATGGTTAATGTGAGTATTGAAGGCGAGGATTCAAGGTTGCGATTAAGAGTGCCGGTTAGCATTGGCATTAGGATTTCCGGCGAGGCATATAAGTCTTATCTGGAAAGAATCGGAATGATTCAAACCGACACCGGCTTCATAAATGAAACCTACGAAGGTTCGGAAAATAAGATTGATATTGATCTTGATGATCGATTAGGTTCATTTTCACTTGATTTCTTTTAACATTTATAATAAATGTCTGCTTTAGGGCGCCTTTGGCGCCCTTTTTTTTATGGATTATTTCACTCAATATTATATAATACCAATACAACTTTTGATCGCCTTGATAAACATTTTCATTGCCTTTTTTCAATTAAGGACTTAGAATTTTACCATGACAGATATGAAATTAAATTTATCCAAACTTAAGGGAAAAATAATTGCCCTTGACGGTCCGGCTGGATCCGGGAAAACAACAACTGCAAGAAATTTAGCCGCAAAACTTGGCTATAGTTATCTTGATACCGGAGCTATGTATCGAGCCATAACATATTTTGCCCTTCAAAACAATATCGAACCATCGGATAATTCAAGACTTGAAGTTTTAGCCAAAAAATTGCCGATTGTCTTTGAAACTCACGAAGATATTAATAAAGTTTTTATCAATGGTGAAGAAGTAACAAATGAAATCAGATTACCCGAAGTGACTCGCCATGTATCAGAAGTTTCTGCCATTAAGGGTGTTCGGGCAGCATTGGTTGAGCAACAAAAAGAGCTTGGCAAGCATGGATCTATTGTAGCAGAAGGCAGAGACACGACAACCGTAGTATTTCCTCATGCTGATCTGAAAATATATCTTGATGCATCGGTTGAAGTTAGGGCTCAAAGAAGGCTTCTTGATCTTATGAGAATGGATATCAGTACAACTCTTGAAGAACAAAAACAGGATATAATCCGGCGTGATAATTATGATTCAGGACGGGAACATTCACCCCTTTTAAAAGCCCCTGATGCGATTATTGTTGATACATCAAACATGACGATTGAAGGACAGGTTGACCATATTATTTCGTTAATGAAATCAATATTATAATAAGATGCATTTAATATTTTATACCAGTAAATATCTGATTTTACTAATTTCAAAACTATTTTTTGGTTTGAAAATTTATGGTAAAAACAAAATCCCCAAAAGCGGTGGAGTTATTTTTGCCTGCAACCATATTTCGATTTTTGACCCGCCGGTAATGGGCTCTTGCACCGGTCGTTTTGTCTTTTTTATGGCTAAAGATTCCCTTTTTAAGAACATAATATCAAGATTTTATATGTGGAATGTCAATGCTCGGCCGATTAAAAGAGGGGTTTTCGACAGAAGTGCTATGAAACTTTGTATAAATATCGTTAAAAATGGGAATGGACTGGTTATCTTTCCTGAAGGAACCCGATCCAAAACCGATAAATTTCTTGATCCAAAACCGGGTATAGGGCTGATTGCAAATCATGCCAAACGTCAGATTGTTCCGGCGTATATTCATGGCAGCAACCGACTTAGTGATTGTTTCTGGAGGAATGAAAAGTTTATAGTGGCCTTTGGAGAACCTTTCTCTGCTGAATGGGTAGACTCTTTTCCTGCCAATAAAGAAGGCTACCAAAAAATGTCAGAAGCGGTAATGAGTCGGATCGGCGAAATTCGAGACTCGGTAATTAGTTAAGCCCCAATCATTTTTGCCGATTTTAAAGAAGTCTCTATTTTTAAAAAATCTCTTGAATTAATTTCTATTTTTTGTATATATAGAGGCTCTTTCCTGAAATAGTTATATTTCAGGAACAATCTGATAGTTTCCCTTTTGGGAAAAATTCAAAACTATCGGGTTACTTTTTAAGGAGGTTCTCGTTTAAGAAAATGGCAGAAGCCAAAAAAACTAACCAACAACCCGCCAAGGTTTCAAGACGTAAAGCAACGTCTTCAAAGAAAACCAAATCCGTCAAAACAAAACTGTCTAAAGCTGATGAAGCTGCCAAAGCATCGTTAGTAAAAACTCAGAAAGAAGATGTTAAAGTTGAACGCAAGATGACTTCACGTCATCAGCGTATGATCAACAAGGCGAAAGTCCGGTCTACTATGCCAGTGGCAGAAGAGATTCAGGAAGTGGCGGCCGTTCAAATTACTGATGTATCCGGTGTCGTTTATGAACCGGAAGAATATCAGGCAATGGTAGAAATGTATGACGCTACCATAAAAGACATCCGTGAAGGGGAAATCGTTAACGGTACCGTATTAGGTGTCAGCCGTGACGATGTTATCATTGATGTAGGCTTTAAATCGGAAGGTATTATTCCGATGAGCGAGTTTACTATGCCCCTGAATATCAAAGTCGGTGATTCACTTGAAGTGTTTCTGGAGCAAATCGAAGATGCTAATGGTCAATTGATTCTCTCGAAACAAAAAGCTGACTTTATGCGAGTCTGGGATAAGATTCGCGACGTCCATGATGCTGGTGCAAAAATCGTTGGTCGTATCAATCGCCGTATTAAAGGTGGTTTGGTTGTCGACATTAACGGAGTGGATGCCTTCCTGCCTGGTTCTCAGGTAGCATTGCGTCAGGTTCCTGATTTTGATGCTCTGATCAATCAGGAAATGGAACTTAAAATTATCAAATTGAACAAAACCAGACGTAACATCGTCGTCTCCCGCCGTATGGTATTGGAAGATGAACGGGAATCAATGCGTTCGAACCTTCTCAGCGAAATTGCTGTTGGTCAGGTTCGCCCCGGTATTGTTAAAAACATTACCGACTTTGGTGTCTTCATCGATCTTGGCGGCGTAGACGGTTTACTTCATATCACCGATATGTCTTGGGGAAGGATTCGTCACCCCTCCGAAATCGTTTCACTGAGTGATAAAATTGATGTTAAAATATTAGATTTTGATGAAAATACTTCCCGTATTTCTCTCGGTCTGAAACAGATGACCCCTTATCCATGGGAAAACATTGAAACTAAATATCCTTTAGGTAAAAAAGTAAACGGTAGAGTTGTTTCGATTACCGATTATGGTGCGTTTGTAGAACTGGAAAAAGGTATTGAAGGATTGATTCATATTTCTGAAATGTCCTGGACCCAGCATATCAAACATCCATCAAAAATTATGAATGTTGATGATGGAATCGAAGCTATCGTTCTTTCAGTAGATAAAGATCATGAGAAAATTTCTCTTGGTATCAAACAGATGGAACCGGATCCGTGGGCAACGATTGATGATAAATATCCTGTCAATCAACTGGTCAATGGTAAAGTTCGTAATTTGACCGCTTTTGGAGCCTTTGTTGAGCTTGAAGAAGGTATTGATGGATTAGTTCATATCTCTGATATGTCATGGACTAAACGAGTACAGCATCCTTCTGAAATCGTCAAAAAAGGTGATAAAATCGATGTCAAGGTATTGAAAATCGATCATGATACCCGGCGTATTTCATTAGGTCTCAAACAATTAACTGAAGATCCCTGGGCTGAAATGGCTGCCAAATACTCTCTGAACACCGAATGTCTCGGAACCATAATCAAAATTATGGATCGTGGTGTTATAGTTGAGCTTGATGGTCAGGTAGAAGGATTTGTTCCGACGACTCAACTCGGACATGAAGAACTAAGTAATCCTACCGGTATATTCAATCAAGGTGAAGAAATTCCTCTTCAAGTTATTGAGTTTGACAAAAACCAGCATAAAATCGTGCTATCTGTAACAGCTTATTTTAAGAGCCGTGAAGATTCCGAGCTGGAAGAATTCTTATCAAAGCATCCGGTAACAACCGAAAGTTCTTCGATTGCTGATGCGATGCCTAAAGAATTGACCAAAACTGCCAAAGTTGAAGTTAAAGAAAAAGCCGAAAAGCCGAAAGCTGAAGAAAAACCAGCTGAAGCTACTCCTGAAGCTGAAGAAAAACCAGCTGAAGCGACTCCTGAAGCAGAAGAAAAACCTGCCACAGAAGAAAGTTCTGAAGCCTCAGACGATACTGAGACTAAAGAATAAATCGGTTATTTTTATATATTTCAAGGCGGACTATCAAATAGTCCGCCTTTTTTTATTCACCCAACATTGAATTTATCCTATTATTTTTGCTCTATTACAATTGAATTTCGTTATATTATTCAGCTATGGAAAAAAAAGGAATGAAAAAAATTGCCGTGCATACCATTGGGTGCCGGCTTAACCAATATGAAACTGAAAAAATCGCAACTGCTTTAATGCCTTATGGATTTGAAAGAATTCAGAAAAATGAAAAAGCTGATCTATACGTTATAAATACCTGCACCGTCACTCATCGTGCTGATTCTGACGCTCGTAAGTGGATACGGCGGGCTGCCCGTCAAAATCCAAATGGACGGATTGTTGTTGCTGGCTGTTATGTTGATAATGATCCCGAATTACTCTCTGGGATGGAGGGTGTTGATGTAATTATTCATAACAGTGAGAAAGAAGATATTGTCAATATCCTGACATCACAGCTTCCCGATCTTTTCGACCGCGAACCGGACAAAGGCTGTTCAACCGATTTATCCAATTTCTTTGAGCATAATCGAGCCTGGATAAAAATTTCAGATGGCTGCAACCAACAATGTTCATTCTGTAAAATTACCGAAGTGCGTGGATCGCTGGTCAATCGTGATCCCAATAAAATTATTGATGAAATAAATAAGATTGTTGAAAATGGTTTTAACGAAGTTGTTCTGACCGGGGTACATCTGGGTCATTATAAAAATAGAAAAACCGATCCTCAGATAAAAAATCTGGCGACATTGTGTCAATTGATAATTGACAAGACTGATTTATTTCGTTTAAGGCTCTCTTCGATTGAACCGCAAACTGTCAGAAGCGATCTGTTAGAGATGTATACGAACTCGAATGGTCGAATTTGCCGTCATTTTCATATGCCGCTTCAATCAGCATCTTCAAGAGTTTTAAAAGAGATGAAACGACCTTATGATCAGAAAATTTATCTTCAACGGGTGAGGGATGTTCGTGAAATAAATCCGGATACTAATATCGGCGCAGATGTTATTGTTGGATTCCCGGGTGAAACCGAAGAAGATTTTATGAAAACTTATCGGCTGGCAGAGTCGGGTGTGCTCGATTATATGCATGTTTTCAGTTATTCAGACCGTTCCGGAACAGTTGCCAGTTTAAGGGATGATAAAATCAATCCATTGATTGTTAAGGACCGCAATGCTCGATTGACAAGATTATCCAACCAAATCAATAAGAATTTGCTTCAACGGCAAATAGGGAAGACCCTTGAAGTTATCAGCGAATTTAAAGCAAAGAAGGACCGGAATCATTTTGGGGTTTCTGATAACTATGTGAAAGTCAAAATTCCCGATTCGGTCGTACCGAGCAAGAAAGTGATCAAAATCAAAGTCACGCAGGCATTTGATGATTATGTTACCGGCGAATTAGTATAAAGTCTTATTTTCAGTAATTTCCTATTAATGTAGAACAAGCTTTCGTTTCATCACATTATTATCCGCTCAATTTGTTAATTATTTCCCACCCAAGTGGAAAAATCTTCACCAAATAACCGAAATTGAAGATTTCTCAAATCTATGCTTCATTAAGTAAGTAAATGTCTTGCAGGGGGATAAGGTGAGCCATGTGCGTTTGGCACGGTATGTGATAATAGGTTTCTCGGAATAATAAGTTTTATAAGGAGCCTATTGTGGCTGACGAAGTCAAAAAGACTGAAGAAACAAAAGAAAATAATGATACTAAATCATCTGGCGGAATGATGAAGATGTTGATGTTTGGTGGTATTGGTGTTGTTGTAGTTATAGCTGTTGTGATCGGAACCCTGATGCTTATGGGATCTGATAGCTCAGAGCCGGTTTCAGAAGATCAACTTAGTGAAGAAGTTGCTTCTAATCAGGAAAACAATGATCAAAATACAACAAAAGACGAAAATTATACTGAATCCGAAGATGATGTTTATAGTGAAGTTGATAGTGATGTGATGACTTTTGAAGATTCTTTAATGTCTGATGATCCGTCGGTCATTGAAGCAATAATGGAACAACTGGCAGAACTTGATATAGATTTGAATCCTGAGATATATGAAGAAGAATATCTGATGTCAGAAGAAGATTCTCTTGAGGCTGTCAATTGGATAGATCAGGAAAAAACAAAACTTTCCCAAAAAGAAAAAGATCTCGATACCCGTCAACGCGAACTTGATATTCTCAATAAAGAAGTTACTAAAAAAGTATTAATAATAGAACAGGCTGAATCGTCAAGAGTTGCCCAATTAGCCAAGTTATATGATGGTATGGATTCGCGGGCAGTAGCAAAATTGATGTCGAATTTGGATGATGCTACTGTGGTCTCAATTCTTCCGAGAATGAAAACTAAAAATGCTTCTGCCGTTTTGTCCCTCCTTCCATCAAAAAGAGCTGCTAATCTTTCCAAGAAATTGATAACGATTGCAGGAAACTAAATGAATAACAGCAGTGTAAACATATTTGATCTTCTTGTCGGTCCGGTTGAAGGAAGCGATACCATTTTAAATGGTATCAATTCTGAAAACACCGATCCGTTCCTGTTTGGGAATTTAATGAATTCTCTGTTGGGTACAAAAGAAGGTGAAACTGCTGTTGAAACTCTTTTAAATCAACAAGTCAACAATCAAGCTCTCCCTGAAGATTATCGTGCCTTACTAAATCAAATAAATGAAAATTCTAACGGTAAGCTTCTATTAGTAACTCCTCAAGTAACTCCTCTGGAAACTCCTCTGGAAACTCCTCTGGAAACTCCTCTGGAAACTCCTCTGGAAACTCCTCAAATTCTGGAACAAGTTAACAATCCGGCTCTCTCATTGGAAAAAATCAACGAATCAATCACTAATCCACTTGATTTGACTGCTTTGGTAGAAGATAAATCAATTTATCGGGTTACTTATAATGATAATCTGAACCCCGTTTCAAAACTAACAGCAGAATCTGAGCAGTTAATAAATAAGCTGATTGAAAAGGCACCGGTTAGTGTTGAGAAAATTCCTGAACTGCTTTTTGCCAATAATGTTGTTACAACAAAATTTAATGAGATTCTTTCAATAGAGAAAATAGATTTACCGGTTGGCAAATATAATATTGTCGATGCTTCAGTTGACGGAGAAAATTTAAGTCTGACTGTTTCTTCTAAAGCCGAGGGAGAAATCAAAATCTCTATCCCGGCCTCTCAAGCACAAGAAATATTAAACGGTAAAGTAAATAATGACAGTCGAGTTGATCTTAACATTAATCAACAATCAAAGCTTGAAAATCTATTTGATAAATTAAATTTAAAAGAATTGATTGTTAAAGAAGCTGATCCGGTTTCTGTTAAAGCTGACGTGAAATCTAATCCTTCAAATATAAAACATGTTGAAATTGAACTGGTTGTTGAAAATAGCGGACAGGCTAATATTTTAAGAGCAAAACTTGAACGCAGCCAGATTCATGCCACGCGAAAAATTTCTGCCGAAGGAAATCAAGAGCAGATTGATAAACAATCAGCTTTAGAAGTAAAAAGTAATTTTGAGAACAAATCTGATTTTAATAATTTTGGAAAAAACAATTTCGAGCAGATTAAGAATTCAACTATCAATAATTTCAAAAATAATTTAACAACTAATAAGTTGATTGATGCTGATACAGATTTCTCTGGAGCAAAAATTGGAAGCGCCGACAAACTGTTTAATCTTGAGTCTCAAGCTAATGACAAAGGAAATGTTCGCCAGGCGAAATTTATTCTGCCGGATGATATTAGAACAGCCTTAAAACCAAATGGCAATTCAGTTAATCTGATGATTAACCCTGATAATCTTGGTCCTGCCAGATTGAAACTGTCTTTTGTAAATCAATCACTTCGTGCTGAAGTTATTGTTAACAGCGCCTATGCAAAATCAACAGTTGAGGGTTCTTTAAGTCAGTTAGTCGATCAGCTCTCACAAGCAGATATTAAAGTAGAATATATCGAAGTTAATATAAATGGAAATAACGCTCAGAACAATTTTGCCAATCGACATCCTCAATGGCAGAAAACCCGTTCTGTAAACAATGTTGATTCCGAATTGAATGAATCAGCAGAAGATAAGCAAACCATCTCAAATTATATGCCATCACAATCGAACTATGTCGGTTCGAACGGTGTAAATGTTCTGGCATAGGAGTTTATTATGATGATATCACCAGCAGCAACAGATAGTAACGGTAAGCCGAAACAAACCGGAAGTATGCAGTCTCTTGGAAAAGATGATTTCCTGAATCTTATGATTACGAAATTAAAATATCAGGATCCTATGAAACCGATGGAAGATGCAGATTTTATAGCTCAATTAGCACAGTTCTCAACTTTGGAACAAATGAATAATATTGCTGATGGTATTAGCTCATCAAATGAATGGGATTTTTTACAAATGCAGTCAATTAATAATACAATGGCTGCCGGCTTAATCGGTAAAGATGTGGTCGCAAGTTATAGAGGCTTGTTTGTTGAAGATGGTAAACAAGCGGTTCTTAACTTTAACACTAAAGAATATGCAAGTGAAATTAATTTCAGCTTCAAAAATGAACAGGGTGATACTATCGCCGTGCTGAGAACTTACGATGTTCCATCAGGAAAGAATAGTTTAAATTGGGATGGTCGTGATAATTTTGGGAACTCTGTTCCGGAAGGGTATTACTCAGTAGTTGCTGAAGCTAAAACAGCCGATGGGGCAACCTTTACACCGAATTTATCTCTCACTGGTTCAGTTGAGTCAATCTCCTATCGTGATGGTGGCGCTTATTTACGAGTTAATGGTACTGAAATTGCCTTAGGTGATGTGTCTGCTGTAGGTAAGCCGGGTGCTTTTACCGATAGCACTGAAAATGATGACGACTCTTCAAACGATAATTCTGATGGGGATCTGTAATGAGTTCAGTTCAGGGAATAAAATTAAATAATTACCAGCGTCCGATAAATCTGATTGAGATTGCCGAACGTTCAAACCCAACTGCAATTAAATCTGGTAAAGGACAGATTTCTTTCAAGGAAATGTTCTCCCGAGAAATGGCCAACAACCGCGACGTCACTTTTTCAAAACATGCCCATGATCGCATGTTCTCTCGTGGGATCGAATTAACTGATGAAAAAATAAATAAACTTGCTGATGCGATTGATAAAGCCGAAGTAAAGGGATCTAAGGAAACTTTAGTGCTTTCCGATGATGCTGCGTTTGTCGTCGCTGTTAATAATCGCACAGTAGTAACAGTCTTTGATAATGATAAATTACGTGAAGGAATAATCACTTCGATTGATTCGGCAGTGATTATTTAAGAAATGAAAAAACAAAAGAAAACGATAAACTTAAAAACAAAACTGGACTCCATTTTGATGGAGAGGTTTTGTCCAAAACTTGGAGGAAACAAGTTATGATGGCTTCATTATTTGCCGGTGTGTCCGGTCTGAAAAACCATCAGGTCAAGATGAACGTTATTGGTAATAATATTGCCAATATTAACACGATTGGTTATAAATCCAGTAGAGTTAACTTTCAGGAAGCACTGGTTCAAACCTTCAAAGGTGCTGGTCGTCCATCTGCAATAAACGGTGGTACCAACCCGATCCAGCTTGGATTAGGTATGCAGGTTGCCTCAATTGATAATATCTTTTTACAGGGTGGCTTGGAAACTACCGGGCAGATTACTGACCTTGCAATCCAGGGCTCTGGATTTTTTATCCTTGGTGATTCGGGTGGCAATAAATTTTATACCCGCGCCGGAGCATTCGGGATTGATGGAAACTCGAATCTGGTTGATCCTGCAACCGGTTTATTTGTTATGGGTAAGATGGCTGATGTCTCAGGTAATATCCCTAACAATGCAACGGTTACAGCTATCAATTTGCCTTTTGGTCAACAGGATCCTGCTAAACCGACAGAGTTTATTAATCTCTCAAATAATATTGATACATCTGCAACAACATCATCTCCGTCAATCACTCAGAAGGGTACTTCCGGAGTAGATGGAGTAAGTGGTCAGTATGTTACTGATGGTGTTGGTGGAACCCACTCAATTAGTATTGTTGGTAATCAGGCTATCAAAGCCTCGTATGTTGGAACCGTTGGCGGTTTAACCCCAAGCACATCCCTTGCGTCATTAGGCGTTGTAGGGGCAGGCTTTGATGATTTTTCAATTTCAGTTGATGGAGCATCCCCGGAATTAATTCAGGGTATGACTATCGATTCTGACGTCGAAGATCTTATTAACGAAATAAATCAAAAAAGTGGCATATCTGCCAAATTAGATGCAGGTAATATTGTGATCGAAAGAGATTATGCTGGCGCACCGACAACTTTCAATTTTACATCATCAAATTCAGTTGTAAATAATATTGTCAATGCTGTTTTTGGAGTCGCTCCGGGTTCTAACTTTACCTCCGGCGGCGGAGCAGCTTCAACATTTGTGGCAACTGATACATTTTCACCAACTAAAGGTACTGGTGCTGCTTCGGGACCATCAGTAACAAGCTTAGACATGATTTTTGATTCCAACAACGGTTTTGTAATTGGACTGGATGGATTAGGCGGTGGCGGCGTAACAATTGATGCTGTTGGCGGATTAAGTGCGACTGCCCCGGGGAATGAATTAATAATCGAGACAGAAACTACCACTCACTCTACCTCAATCAATGTCTTTGATTCACAGGGTGGTAAACATACTATCTCAATTGAATTCACAAAATCAATCCTTCCGAATCGCTGGGAATGGCAGGCTGCTGCAAATGGTAATGAAGTTATCACTGGTGGTGGTACTGGGTATGTTCAATTTAATTCGGATGGATCTCTGAATACATTTGAATATAACGGTGGTACTCAAGAATTGACTATCAATCCTCAAAATGGCGCCAATAGTATGAGTATTGCTTTTGATGCCGGATCAGCCGGTAACTATGATGGCTTGACTGGTTTTGCATCAGGCAATCATACCGCAACGATTATTGGACAGGATGGATATGGTGTTGGTATTTTGGATAAAATTACAATTGATGGTTCTGGTAATATATCCGGTATTTTCACAAATGGTGTCAACCGTGTGCTGGCACAAATTATAATGGCAGATTTTACGAACCAGGCTGGTTTACGTAAAGCCGGACGGTCCGTATATCAACCAACTGCTAACTCTGGTGACCCAATTGAAGGAATTGCCGGAACAACAATTTCAGCTGAGATAACCTCTGGTGCGCTCGAATCGTCATCAGTTGATATCGCTCAGGAATTTACAAGCATGATTACTGCCCAGCGTGGATTCCAGGCAAATGCCCGAATCATCACGACATCTGATAGTATGCTTGATGAATTAGTGAATATTAAAAGGTAATTAGTAAATGATAAAAGTTACTCGTCTAAATGAATCAGAATTGGTAATTAACGCCGATTTAATCGAATTTATCGAACCGATACCTGAGACTATTATCTCTCTTACGACCGGTAAGAAAATAATGGTAAAAGAAAATGTCGATGAGATTATTGAACGAGTAGCAGAATTTAAGCGTCGATCAGGTATTCGGATTGAAAATCCGGATACCTGTCAGACTGCTGATGGGAGATAAAAATGCCAAACGATGATGACAAAACAATTGTCGAACAAGATGGCGACGCAAAAGATTCTGGAAAGGAATCAAAGCAACCTAAATCTGGTGGCAGTAAAAAATTGATAATATTTGGTGGTATTGGAGTTGGTGCTATAGTAATTGGACTGGCTCTGGCAATATTTGTTGTAAAACCAATGATGTCTGATAATGGTGGTGAAGACAGTCAGACTGAAGAAATCAATTCAGATGATGGTGGACAGGAAGTTGCAAAGGCATCCAGTAAATCTAAACCAAAAAAGAAGAAAAAGAAGAAAAAGAAATCAAGCAATAAAAATGGGGTAGAAGAAAATTATGTCTTCTCTCTCTCTGATATTGTAGTGAATCCTGCCGGTACAGGCGGATCACGCTGGCTATCGGTTTCATTTGGTTTTGAACTTGACTCTCAGGAAGAGATGGAAAGATTTGAAGCTCGGACACCGATTATACGGGATGCGTTGATTACTTTACTCTCTGCAAAAACAGTTACACACCTAACTGATCCAAAGCAGAAAGAGATCATCAGATTCCAGATTAAAAGAAAACTATCAAAAATAATGCAGACAGATGAGCTGGCTGCTGTTTATTATACCGATTTTGTAATGCAATAAGGAAGTTGAATCGTGGCAAAAATTCTTTCACAGGACGAGATTGATGCGTTGTTGACAACGGTTTCTTCAGGAGATTCTGAAGGCGTTGAAGATAATTTAAATGATGAAAAATTACGCTCAGTTATAGCGTATGATTTCAAACATCCTAACCGTGTATCAAAAGACCAGATTAGAACTCTTGAAAATATGCACGATAACTTTGCCGGTCACTATGGCTCATCATTGTCAACTATTCTAAGGACTATTGTTGACGTTGATTTGGTCTCTGTTGATCAGATAACTTATTCAGAGTTTGTTATGTCTTTGGTGACACCATCCTGTACGTATACATTTAGCGCCGATCCGCTCGAAGCTGTGAGCTTAGTGGATTTCAACCCCACGCTGACTTTCTCATTCATTGATCGTATGTTTGGCGGTTCCGGGAAAATTCTGGAATCAGAACGTGAATTAACACCAATTGAACGATCCATTATTGGTCGTTTATCGGCCCGTCTATATCGAGATCTGGAAAAAGCCTGGGAAAATATTGTTCAAATTAATATTGAACAGAAGAGCTTTGAAAGTAATCCGCAGTTTATTCAGATTGTACCGCCGGGAGAAACGGTTGTGGTTGTCTCATTCCAGATCAAGTTATTTCAGTCAACCGGACTGTTGACAATCTGTTATCCATACGTCTCGATTGAGCCAATTATAAACAAACTTTCCGGTCAGAACTGGATTGATGCGACTAAAAAGAAAAATCTTGATGTGGATCGTAATCTCAATAGTGAAAATCTGCAAGCTGTCGATGCCAGTATAACGGCTGAACTTCTGAAAACAAATATCAGAATGAAAGATTTTTTAGGATTGAAAATAGGTGATATAATTCCGTCTGATAAAAAAATTAATACACCCATTGATATATTTATCAATGGCAGAAATAAATACTCGGGCAGACCGGGTTTAACTGGAAAAAAACGAGCTTTTCAAGTGATAGATGTCCATGAAGGCATCATGGAGGAAAATTAATTATGACTGATGAAAAAGTTCCGAACACAAACGACGTTAATGCTGAAGAAAACATGGAGTTATCTAAGGATGAAAACGTTGAAAATGCGGAACTTCAACAGAACGAAGTCGGTGATGAATCAGCTGACAAACCTGTGGTTTCGGATGAAAACGAAAATAAGGTTGTTAATGAAAAGGATGTTCCGGAGGATGATGCTGAAGCTGCAATGCTTGCGATGCTGGAAGATTTGCCGGAAGAAGAATCCGGTACCAAACCGGAAGATATCGACTTTGGTGATGAACAGGAAGTTTCCGACGCTAAATTTCAGCATTTGTCGGAACCATCGGGCAATACCGAACCCAGAAATATCGATATGCTTATGGATGTCAATCTTCCGGTAGCTATTGAATTGGGAAGAACAAAAATGTCTATTTCAGAGATTCTTTCCCTGGGACCTGGTTCTGTTGTTGAATTGCATAAACTCGCCGGTGAGCCGGTTGATGTTCTTGTCAATAACAAAGCTGTTGCTCGTGGCGAGGTTGTTGTTATTGATGAAAATTTCGGAGTCAGAGTTACTCAATTACTAACTCCGGAAGAAAGGTTAAAAGCAATCAATGAACAGCAATAATTCAAAGAAAAGGATGGTTCTGACAATAGCAGCCGTACTTTTAATCGCTATTGCCGGATTGGTTCTTATAAATACGGGCAATGCCTCAGCTGATGTAACCTCAGTTACAACAACTGATCAGATTGAAGCATCAACAAATTCGCAATTTGGCGGAGCTGTGATGCCATCACTGCTGAAAATGTTTTCAGCATTGGTTGTCGTACTGTTCTGTATTTATGGAAGCATATTCTTTTTAAAGAAAGTGATGGGGAAGAAATTAAGTGGAAATAAGATCAATAAAACTCTTGAAGTTTTAGAGACTACTTATCTTGCACCCAAAAAATCTATTTCCCTTGTTAGAATTGCAAATCGTTCGGTATTGGTAGGAGTTACTGAACAACAAATTTCAGTTTTGACAGAATTAACTGATGAGGAAACTTCTGATCTAATTTTATCAGAAGAAACAGCTGAGGAAAAAACTCCTGTGAAGGGGTTTAAAGAAATGCTCTCAATGGCTTCATCAAAAGTTAGAGAGTTTAATCAAAAAGGAAAACCGGCAATAGCTGAGAGTTAATCTCAATTGAGCCGGAAAGCGTGACATGGATCGTTGCGCAAAATTGGAAAAAATAGGATTTTATGCGTAATTTACTTAAAATATCTTTTGCTGCACTTAGCGTATTATTATTTAACATCTCTAATGTTGTGGCACAGACATTTCCAAAAATATCATTAGAGGTCGGTGAAGCTACGGAACCGGCTGAATTATCAGCGACATTGCAGATTATCATATTGATGACTGTGCTGGCTTTGGCACCTTCCATTATTATCATGGTAACCTCTTTTATACGATTCACTGTTGTATTGTCATTTCTAAGGCAGGCAATGGGAATCAACCAGATGCCGCCGGGACAATTGTTAATCGCATTGGCTTTGATATTAACATTTTTTGTAATGTCACCGGTAATTAATAAATCTTACGATGAAGGCATAAAACCTTATTTGGATGAACAGATATCCAAAGAGGAAGCGTTTGAAAAAACGGTGGCACCTTTTAAAAAATTCATGCTCTCTCAAACAAGGGAGAAGGATCTGGCTCTATTTGTAAGCATCGCAAAGATTGAACCGCCAAATTCAGCTGAAGATGTGCCATTACATATATTGGTGCCGGGATTTGTTATCTCTGAATTGAGGACTGCCTTTCAAATTGCGTTTATTTTGTTTATTCCGTTTTTAGTGATTGATATGGTTGTGGCGTCAGTACTTATGTCTATGGGTATGATGATGTTACCGCCAATTATCGTATCGTTGCCATTTAAAATTTTGTTATTCGTACTTGTTGATGGTTGGTATATGCTAATCAAATCACTCGTCGAATCATTCCATATGTAGTGAGGTAGAAATGAATCCGCAAATGGTTGTATCTATAGGTCGTGAAGCTCTGATGGTAACCCTTATGGTTGCCGGTCCGCTATTACTGTGTGGTTTAATAGTTGGTGTGGTTATTTCACTTTTTCAAGCTGTGACCCAAATTCAGGAAATGACCCTGACTTTTATCCCAAAAATTCTGGCAATTGGTCTGGCATTACTCATCTTTTTGCCGTGGATTATCAATCGCCTGACAGATTTTACCACTCATATGTACGAGATGATACCGGGACTGGTCGGCTAAGGCGACTTGTCCCTTTTTTATACCTTTGAACTTTTTTCCAACAGGTCTGGTAAATTTTTCCGCAATTATTTAAAAGCTTTCAAAACAGTCAAATCGGCAAAATGTAACCCCTTTTAATTCAACGACATAGGAGCCTTCGCTCAACCTGAGAGTTTGGCACAAAATTTGAGATACAGTTTAGTGCTAACATGAGGAAGGAAAAAAAACATTGTTCGATTTTGTAAATTTTACAGCTGATAAGCTTCAAATTTTTGTTCTGGTTATTTTTCGTGGATCAGGATTATTTGCTTTTGCTCCGATTTTTGGACATAAAAGTATCCCACGAACAATCAGAGTCGGATTACTCATTTTATTATCAGGTATCGTAGTTTCTACTCTCAGCAATGTTACTATTCCGCCAATTGAATCAACCTGGCAGTTTGCCGGATTTGCAATTAAAGAAATTTTAGTCGGCGCAATAATCAGCATGTTCTTTATGCTGATTTTTTATGGCGTTCAGACAGCCGGTTCGATAGTTGGTTACCAGATTGGCTTATCAATGGCAACTGAATTTGATCGTAATATTGGTGCCCAGGTTTCGGTAATCGGAAATTTCTGGAATGTTATGGCAATTCTGATTTTCCTCGGACTTAACGGTCATCACCTGATTATTACAGCTTTTGTAAATAGTTATGAAGTCATTCCACCGGCAGGCGTTGCAATACAAGGCAGTGTTGGTGAGTTAATGATAAAATATTCAGCTTATGTTTTTGTAATCGCATTGAAAATATCTGCTCCGATAATGATCTCATTATTCCTGACAGATATTGCTCTTGGTACGATTGCTAAGACAATGCCGACTATGAATGTGTTCTTTGTTGGTTTCCCGATCAAAATTGCTATGGGGCTTTTGATTATGGCAATGTCGATGCCGATTTTTGCCTACGTTCTAGAAAAGAGTATGGGCTTCCTTGATAAAGAACTGAACATTCTCTTCCTGTCGATGGGAAAGGCGTAGCCAATGGCTGACGATAGTTTCCAAGAAAAATCAGAGAAGGCGACCCCCAGGAGGCGGCATAAAGCTCGCGAAGAAGGAAAAGTTGTCAAGTCGATGGAATTAAATTCGGCTGCTATTATATGTCTTGGATTTCTCACTTTGTATGCAGTCGGTCCTAATGTTGTCGGTCAAATTAAAGATTTATTCGCTTATAATTTAGCTAATGCTCCTGTAATTGCTGCCTCTGATCCTACTTTTGCAAAAGTATTCGGCGACAGCATGCTTCGTTTCTTCTCAATCATGTTTCCTGTGTTTGCAGGAATGATTGTTATCGCCTTTGGAGTCAATGTCGCTCAAGTTGGATTTAAAATTACACCTAAAGGATTAGAACCGAAATTAGACAAATTGAATCCTTTGAATGGCTTAAAACGTCTCTTTGCAGTTAAGTCACTGGTCACACTTGTTCGCGATACGGTCAAATTATTTGTTATCGGTTTTGTCGCTTTTAAAGTTATTGAAAGTGAATTCGATTCATTTTTCCTGCTGCCGGATATGACGGTTGCACAAATAGCAAGTACAATGGCAACCCAGGCTGTTTTCCTGGCATTAAAGGTTGGTTCAATAATATTGATTATTGCTGCTATTGATTATGCCTATCAAAAATATGATTTTGAAAAATCTATCAAAATGTCTCGTCAGGAAATAAGAGACGAGTTTAAAGATACCGAAGGTTCTCCCCAAATAAAATCACGAGTCCGACAGCTTCAGCGTGAGATGTCGCGTAACAGAATGATGGCATCAGTTCCTGATGCTGACGTGGTAATCACTAACCCGACTCATATCGCAGTAGCCTTGAAATATAATACTGATGAAATGGCAGCTCCCTGGGTAGTGGCAAAGGGTGAACGATTGATCGCACAGAAAATTAAGAAAATTGCTTATGAAAATAATATTCCTGTTATCGAAGATAAACCTCTGGCAAGAGCCTTATTCAAAGTTTGTGAAATCGGGCAGATGGTGCCGATGCATCTCTATCGCGCCGTTGCCGAGATTTTAGCTTATGTCTTCCGTTTGAATGGAAAGGGAGTAAGCTAAGATGGCACAACAATCAGAACAAAAAAATATGATTGATGTAATAACTGAACGCTCTGATATAGTTCTGGCTTTGGGCGTTGTTGCTATTATTGGTGTCTTAATTATCCCTATTCCGACAATGCTGTTGGATTTTGCGTTAGCTTTCAATATTACTTTCTCACTCGTTGTCTTGTTAACAACTATGTATATCCGTCGTCCGCTGGATCTGTCAGTATTTCCGGGGATGCTTTTAATTGTTACTTTGTTACGTTTATCATTAAACGTTGCATCGACTCGTTTGATTCTTGGACATGCTTTTGCAGGTGATGTTATCAACTCGTTTGGTAACTTCGTTGTTCAGGGAAATTATGTAGTCGGTTTTATTGTATTTATCATTCTGGTTATAATTCAATTCGTCGTTATCACCAAAGGTGCCGGTCGTATATCTGAAGTGTCCGCTCGATTTACTCTTGATGCGATGCCTGGTAAACAGATGGCAATCGATGCTGATTTAAATGCCGGTATTATAACCGATGAACAAGCCCGTGAACGCCGCGTTGAGAT
The DNA here is from genome assembly GCA_965372795.1 of uncultured bacterium. GTDB lineage: Bacteria > Zixibacteria > MSB-5A5 > GN15 > FEB-12 > QNAD01. The sequence continues at coordinate 37,051 of CBDVDR010000004.1, read as the reverse complement.
TGCCCAGGAAGCTGATTTCTATGGCGCAATGGACGGTGCATCAAAGTTTGTTCGTGGTGATGCTATCGCTGGTATCCTCATTACTCTGATCAATATCATTGGTGGTTTTGTTATCGGAGTCGCCTTAAATGATATGACTCTGGCTGATTCAATGCGGACTTATTCTTTGCTGTCTATCGGTGATGGTTTGGTAACACAGATTCCTGCCTTATTGGTTTCTACCGCATCAGGTATCATTGTTACCAGAGCAGCATCAACCGGAAGTATGGGTTCCGATTTAGCAAGTCAGCTGACCCGTGAGCCACGGGCAATTTTTGTTGGTGCCGGGGTACTGTTTGTTTTTGGTCTTCTACCGGGAATGCCAACTTCAATTTTCATGTTTATGAGTGCCTTAGCTGGTGGAATAGGATTTGTCGCCAAAGAAGCTCTTGCAAAAAAAGATGTTCAAGAAAAACAGATTCAAAAGGATGAGGATTCTGAACCGCCTGTTGAAGAGCGTACTGAAGATCTTCTTAAGGTTGATTCACTCGGATTAGAAATCGGATATGGGTTAATTCCTTTAGTCGATGCTAATCAGGGTGGAGATTTACTTGATCGAGTTACAGTTATTCGCAAACAACTGGCTTCTGAATTAGGCATAGTAATTCCTGCCATCAGAATAAGAGATAATGTCCAACTCAAGCCGAATGAATACCAAATTAAAGTTAAAGGCATTAAGGTTTCCGGATTTGAACTTATGCCGGATCATAAACTGGCAATTAACCCGGGCTTTGTTGAAGAAAAACTTGATGGTTTTGATACTAAAGACCCCGCCTACGGATTAAACGCTACCTGGATTATTCCTAATCTGAAAGAAATGGCTGAAGCCAATAACTATACCTGTGTTGAACCATCAGCTGTTTTAGCAACCCATTTAACAGAAGTAATCAGATCAGCATCTGCTGAAATACTCACCCGTCAGGATGTCCAGCATTTGGTGGAAACTCTCAAAGAAGATTCTCCTGCATTGGTTGATTCAGTCATTCCGGAAATAGTTCCATTGGGAACCCTTCAGAAAATTTTACAGTCGTTACTGAATGAAAGAATTCCGGTTCGCGATCTGGCTACTATAGTTGAAACCATCAGTGATTACATTGGCGCTACAAAAGATAATGATGTTCTGGCTGAATATGTTCGCATGGCTTTAAAGCGTCAGATAACTGAGATGAACAAAGATAAAGAAGGCAAAGTCAATGTCTTCACAATTGATCCCCAGATAGAACAGCAACTTGGTGAATCAGTGCAAAATACCAAACAGGGTTTAATGCTGGTACTTGATCCTACCATGTCTGGGTTGCTATTGGAAAAAATAGGGAAGCAGATCGAAACTTTGCAGTCAACCGGACATACGCCGGTATGCATCTGCTCACCAAACATCAGATTGGCTTTGAGAAGATTAGTCGAAGCGTCTTTCCCGCAACTGACGATTGTCTCATTCAATGAAATTTTACCTGATGTCGAACTTGTATCAATGGGAATGGTGAGGTTACAAGATGATAATTAAATCGTTTAGGGCAGAAACTTCAGCAGCAGCTTTAAAAGCAGTTCGCAGCGAAATGGGTGGAGATGCCATCGTTCTTAAAACGAGTGAACTTACTCAGGACAGGAATGGATATAAAATAGAAATCACTGCCTGCCTTGAAAAACCGACAGTTGGTCAATCTAATAGAATATTCCCTGATGCCCCTCCTGCAGCTGCTGTTATAGAACCTGCTCCGGTAATTAAAAATGATGATGTAATAATCAATAGACTTTCAAATCTTGAGGGACAGATTTCAAATCTGTTAGATAAAGATAACTTTGGTGCAAAGTCCGAATCTGATACCTCTCTAATCTATTCAGATGTAATTAACAAACTTAAAGATTCTGATATTCCACAGAATATCATTGATGAAATTATCGAGCATCTCATTATCAATGCGGTTGAGCAAAATAAAGCTCCTGATGTTGTTAGAGTTAAACTCGTTGAGATGCTTTCAAATTTGATGCTTCCTTCAATAGAATTTACCGAAGGAAGTAAAATTGTTTTCGTAGGTCCGGCTGGAAGTGGAAAATCTTCCGCCATGGGAAAACTTGCCGTTCAATTAATTATTAATGAAAAGAAAAAAGTTCATCTGGCATCACTTGATGATATGAAAATGGGTGCCCATGATGAAATCCATGGTTATGCAGACCTGCTTGATGTTGAAGTCGCTGATCTTAACTCCGATATAGATAAAACTATATCAGATAACAGTATTATCTTAATCGATTCACCGGCAATGCCATCTGATGAGATTAACCTGAATAAACTGACACAGAAAATAGAAGCTCTTAATGCTGATTTCTGTTTTGCAGTTTTTTCATCTTTAACCCGTTCAAGCGATATCGCTCAGATGATGAAACAGGTGAAAAAATTTAATCCAACCCATTTAATAATCACAATGCAGGATTTAACTGACCGCTTGGGTTCAATCATGGCAGCAGCAAATAGCAGTGATTTAAAAGTCATTTATGTTTCAGATGCTCCCGGTGGTATCGGATCTATCAATGCTCCCGATCCGGATCTGATCTCCAGAAAAATAATGAAAGCTGAGGTTGCTCTTGAAAAGGCTTAATCTCAAAAATTTGATAAATTCTAAAGGCACTGATTATAGCTTGAGAATTACTTCAATACTTTCCGGTAAAGGCGGCGTTGGTAAAACTGTTCTGGCTTATAATCTTGCCGAACGGATTGCATTTTCGGGTAAAAAAGTATTGCTGGTTGACGGCGATCTGTATTTTGGAAATTTACATATTCTTGCCAATGTATGCCCCTCTTATGGCATATCTCATTTTCTCAATCGGTCTCTCTCACTAAAAGAAGCTGTTACAAAAGTCAATGGTAACCTTGATCTGTTAGCTTCTGTTGGTGAAATAGAAATTGATACGGCTGATATTAAACAAGCGGCAGAATTTATAACTGTCCTTCGCAATGAATCAAAGAGATATGATAAAGTAATTATAGATCATGGCTCTGGAATTTGCAAATTTTCAGCTGTAACAGCTATCGGATCAGATTCAACAATGATAGTAATGGTCCCCGAATTAACCTCAATCTCTGATTGTTACGGTCTAACCAAATATTTGTCGAATACTGATAGTTCAATAAACCTGGCTTTGTTAATAAATAGAGTTCAGGATGCAGAAGAAGCAGAATATATTCGTCGAAAATTCAGCGCTCTTTCGGAGCGGTTTATAAATAGAATACCGTTTTTTGCAGGATATATCACAGAATCAGATTCATATCGCAAAAGTGTTGCAACTCAGCAACCGGTATCAGCGATAACTGACGAATCTGTTGTAATTCAACCACTTAACAAAACAATAAAATCTTTAACTGAAGGATTTCAGAATATTCAGTTTGAAACTGAACAGGATAACAAATTAAAAATAAATAATAACCTTAATATGGCCGATATAAAGGAATAAAATACCTATGGCTAATGCATTATTAATTGAACCAAAAAAGCAAGGCAGAAAGCCGAAGACTAAAAAAGTTGAGAAGAAAGCACCTCTGATTCCAAAGAGTCTGAGACCTAACCGTTGGGAAGTGACTGAAACTGACTGGAGAAGATATCATAAATTCAAAGCTCCAGAACAGCGCAGAATGCTACTTGACAAATATGTGCCACTTGTTAGAAATGTTGCAACCCGGATGGCAATGGGCTTTCCGAAGTCGGTCGAACTGTCAGATTTAATCAGTACCGGTGTGATCGGTTTGATTGAAGCCTTCGGACATTTCGATCCGGATCGAGGAGTGAAATTTGAAACCTATGCTGTTCCAAGAATTCGTGGTGCAATTCTTGACGAATTAAGAGCTTTAGACTGGGTCCCCAGATCAACAAGAGCTAAATCTCGTGAAATCGAGAAAGCTGTAACCATTTTGAAAAATGATCTTGGTCGCCCACCGGAAAAGATGGAATTGGCTAAATATATGAACATAACACTGCAAGATCTTCATCTGGCATTGGATGATGTGTCAGGTACAAATATCCTTTCGCTTGATGAAGTAATTTTCCGTGAAGATGATAACCGTCAGGTGCCAAGAATTGAAACAATTATGGATAAGTCATCTCATAGCATTCTGGCAGAAATTGAAAAAGATGAACTGCGATCTTTTCTTGTAGTAGCAATTGATAAATTGACTAAGCAGGAAAAACTTGTGATAGCGCTTTATTACTATGAAATATTGACGCTGAAAGAGATCGGTGAAGTGATGTCGATTTCTGAATCAAGAGTATCTCAGATTCATACTCGCGCGGTAATGAAATTACGTGGCATGGTTAAAGAAAAATTTTCTATGACGGCATAATTTCGATTACCAGACTTGGGAGGTTCTATGAATACTCCGATTGATCGTGTCGATAATAGTGCGAACGCTCAACCAGGAGAAATTGTCAGAAGAATTGAGCGGTCTGAAAAAGAGAAAAATCAGCAAAACTTCTCCAAAGCTCTTAAAGAGAAAATGGAAGAGGAACTTGCTAAAAAGAAAAAAAATAAACAGGATTCGGTTTATTTAACCGAATTAAAGGATGATCAGAGCAATCAAAGGCATGATGAAAAGAAACAGGAAAAAAAAATTCAACAGTCTGAAGAACCAGATAAGACTGACAAAGACATGCCTGATAGCACTGAACATATTGATATTAAGGCTTAGATAATGGAGTGTGAAAATGGAACTTTCACAAGAAATGATTATTGATATTGCGATGAACGCTGCTGGATATGTCATTGTTTCAATTCTTGCAGTCATAATTTATACAATCTTTCAAAAGAAAGATACTGAAACAATAGGAGCTTCAACATCAGCCGCTCTTATCGTTAAAAGAGCACCAGCTAAAAATATTAGGAATGAAAGGCCTGTGAATGAAAAAATTGAATTTATCAATTTTTTAACAGATTCAAATTCCACAGAAGATAAAGCTGATCTCGTTCAGGATGAAGAGATACCGATAAAGATTGAAAATAATACAGCTCGACGGGATCGATCTGATATTATCAGAATTGCAAAAGAGATGCTCAAAGCTGGAGCAGACAATGATAGAATTATGGGAGTCTTGCCGATATCTATGGCAGAACTGTCCCTTTTGACTTTAGCAAATAAATAAACATTTTGGAGAATACAATGTCGAAAGAAAGTCCGTTCTTTTTAACAAAAATAGAGTGTCCGATTTGTAAAACTTTAAACGAATTTGAGACCCTTAAAGTTGGCGCTTACGTGGAAGAAGGCCGGGATACTGACTTTTGTCCGTTAGAAACCAAGTGGCGATATCCGCGATACCAGGCGATTAATCCACTGGCATTTTTCACGGTTACATGCAACAATTGCTACTATACCCGCGAATTTTCCAATAACTTTAAAGAGTGGAAAAATGATAATCATTTTCGTACGTATCGCCTAAAAACTGTAAAAGAAAAACATCTGGATAAACTTGCAGTCTCTGAATCTGTTCTTAAGAAAATGGGACAAGCTGTTGATATCGTTCGACATCCAAATGAATCAGCTATTATAAAACTCCACCTTTCCATTTTAGATGAACTTCTGCCCGATCGGCCTTCAATGCTGGATCTGGGGAGATTCTATTTAAGAATTGGATGGGTTTTCAGGTCTATGCAGGATGCTGTTAATCCCAACGATCTGTTTATTAATGGCTTGATGATGGAGATGTGTACAAAATTCACGGCTTTACAAAATTGTCATTCTGATACAGGTAAAGAATCATCTGGTTTAATAAATCATATCAATTCTCATTTTGATAACGAAAATATCTCAACGGATATACAATCACAGATGATTCCATTTAAAGACAAATTTGGGAAAGCAGTCGAAAATTTACAAACTCAACTTGAATCTGCAAAAAATGAATTTGAAAAAATTAATGAAATTATCATTGAGTACAAAAATGTAGTATTTGGGGGAAGTCAAGGTAGTGGCGGATCATTTGGTAACCACGCATCTTTTAAAGATTTCCTTTTTGATGTCAAAAAAGATTGGTCGCTGATTGTAGTAAATGAATCAGAAGCTTTGGAAAAAGCAATTCACTACTATATTCAAGCGTTGGAAGATGGTCGAACTATTTCCGCGGGTAATCAATTAATTCAAGCTTCATATTTAATCGCTGAATTATCGCGCCGGATTGGTGATTTTGATAATGCAAGGCAATATTTTAACAGCACTATAAAGCATGGACAGGAATTTGTTTATCAAAACCGTCAAGATCCTGCGAGAACCGCTCTTGCTAGAAAAATATTAGAACTGGCGATTGAACAAGGGAAATTAAACCTGGAAGCATCAAAAAATATTAACATTTAAATGGATTTATAGATTGTGGAATTAAGGGTTAAACAGATATCTCAACCATTACTGCTCCGTGAAAAACTTGAGCTTGTTATTGGTGATGGAAATAATTCGGGTTGTTATTCTTCACGAATTGAAGATTTCACTGATGAAGGGATTGTCATCAGTTTACCTGTTTTTGTAAGTGGGAAAACCCTGTTACGGGAAAATTCTCTGGTTAGAGTACTTATTACAAAAGAAGATGCTGTTTATCAGTTTTATTGCAACATCCACAAAGTCAAAATAAGGGGCTTAGATGGTTATTTGCTTCAGGATATTAGTGAAATTCAAAGAGTCCAGCGTCGAAAATATGTTCGAGTTGATATAGCCCAGGAAATATTGATTTCGAAAATCCCTGAATTTTTAAAGAATGGTAAATCTACCTCACCATATTTAGAATGGAAAACATCTTTTACCGTTAATTTGAGTGGTGGGGGAGCTTTGATTAAAACAAAAACATTTATAGATAATGGTGACATTGCCCTGTTAAATATTGATCTTTTCAATCATTTAGCTTTACCAAAGATTATCGCCGGAGTCTGCAGACGGGTCGTAAACAAAAAAGATTTTTACTACTGTGGACTTGAGTTTATTGTCAAAGATACAATTAATGATTACTTCCCCAAACATATCTTGAAATGTCTGCCTCCTTCAGTACGGAAATTTGATTTACAGGAACAAAATATTCTGTCTAACTACGTTTTTCAATTACAGATTAAAATGCGCCAGAAGGGATTATTGTAATGAGTAATCCAAACCTGCAAGTTGTACAATCAACCGGAGTTATAAGTTCTGAACAATTAGATCTGTCATCTCTTGTTGGAAGAAACATTACTATTTTCTCTGAACAATTTCCCGGGAATAGTTTACAAAGCAGAGTAGTGATGGTCAATGATAATCGTCTGTCGATTGATCGAGGGAAAAATCATGGTAAAATTGATGAACTGATTAATAATCAAAACATTATTACTCAGTTTGATTATAAAGGTGAAAAAATTTCAGTCTCTGCTGTATTAAAAAGAACTACTTCTGGAAAATGTACAATTATCTTAGGTGATAATGTTGTCCCTCTGACAAGAAGAAAATTCAAACGATTTATATATTCCGATTCTGCCAAATTTGCAGTAATTGCGTCAAATATTACTTCGCCATCTTTTACTTCCCGTCTAAAATGGCGTGATTCAAAAATTGTTAATATCTCTTGCGGGGGTGCGTTACTTGAGGCTTCAAACTTATTTATGGAAAATACACTCTTGTTTATAAATCTGCCTTTAAAGGATTTATCTCTGCCTCACCTGATTATTGTTCAAGTGCGTTATTGTTATGAATGGAAAGCTAACAAATTTAGAATTGGTGTTAAATTTATTATAAACGAAGAAAAAATGAATCATTTTGATAAAAAGGCAATAAATTGCCTGCCTCCAGCTGTACTGGAATATTCAAAAATACTTCAAAAAGAAGTAAATGATAATTTACAGGCAAAATTAATGGAGTAAAAGATTAGGAGTCTTTGATGAAAACTGCAGAAAAAACGAAGTTTATATCTGATATAGACTTGGAAGAAAGCAAAATTAGTGTTCGCAAACCGTTTAAATTGAATCAGGAAAGTAGACGGAGGTTTATCCGACTGGAAATATCATCGCCAATGTCGCTTAATAAAATCAAAGATATTTTTTCAAACTTCTGGCCAGAAGGTGATAATACTGTCATAAGCGGTACAATTTTGAATATCTCTCCCGGCGGATTACTTGTTGAAATTAATGAACCACTCAATGAAGGTGATATCGTATCAATGAATTTTACTCTTCAGGGATATGAAAAACTTGATAAAATTTTAGGGGTTGTTACAAGAACTGATTGTCAGGAAGACTTTATATTTGCAGGTTTAAAATTTGTTAGTAAAAGTGATCTTGAGGATCGTCTGTCAAAACCTGAGTTGGAAATGATATCTGATACCTATTCGAATTTTACAGATACTGTCTCCAGTGTATTGAAGAAATTTATTTATCAAACTAAAGTGAGTTAAAATAAAATGTTTAAAGTTATTCGATGGTTATTAATTTTTATATTATTTAGTACCGCTGTTTTTGCCGGGATAAGTAAAAATATTGTATTAAAGGTAAATTCTGCCGATCTCATCTGGGGAGAAACAAATCTTGATAAATTATTAATAACTGATTTAACCAGATATCAGGAATTACAAATTGCTAATTATGATCCATCGAATGAGCTGATTCCAAATTTCCCCGAAGACATTTATAATTTTGACAGTTTGCTTAATTGGGGAGCTGAAGCAGGAGGGACATACCTGCTGTTTGTTAATATTATCAGTGAACGAATTGAAACCAAAAAGAACTTTAGTATTCCGCTATTTGCTCACAAATATCAAACGGTTGGAATTTTAGAAGGCGAATGGCGATTTATTGATATCGGTCGTGGAAAACTTCTTAAAGCAGAACCGATTAATATTGAAATCAAAGGTCCCAGAGTAATTCAAGCATATATTGATGATAATCGTTATGATGCTGATCTGCATCTGAGTGCACCTGAGAAATCGAAGTTTTATAGAAAACTTGAAAAAGCAGCCTCAGATCACCTTTGTGATAAAATAAGAAAATTAACTAATGTAAGAAAAAGATAGTGTATGCTAAAAAATAGAGATAAATCCCTGAAAATGATCGATCAAGTCGATTATTTGAATGATGAAGTTAAAGACTTGGCTTTGAATCTGGCTATATATCTTGCAAAAGCAAAAGGGTCATCTGAAGAATTAGCACGACTAGAGCCTGAATTCATTAGATTAGTAAACGGTACCGTTAAAGTAGTCCAGGAAATCAATGAAATATTGAATGCTGCTAATAATTTAGGCAAAGGGGAGATTACTTTAAATAGTAGTCCATCCGGGAAAGATCAAATCGAAATTCGATTACATTCGATTTTAGACCAATGTAGCAAAATCCGCTATGATTTATCAAAAGTTGTTAATATTTAATAATTCCAAATCTCTCCGGCTAAATATATAGACCGACTATAGTCCGATTGAAGCAAATCAACTGGTTAAAAATAACACAAAATTGCCGATAAACTTATTATAGATGTAAGAATAGATTACTCCTGTTTTTTTCAGGGAGTGAAGGTCTTGTTGATAAACAATTTAAGATAGTTTTTACGGAAAGCACCTATGCTGAATATTGAAAAATATAATGAAATTTTAAAAAAGCATGACGCTCCGATGAAAGTTCTTATTGTTGATGATGAAAAATGGGTTAGAGAAACTTTCAAAGATTTTTGTAATGTGGTTGAGGGAATTCAGGTTGACATTGTTGAAAATGGCCAGGATGCTCTTCAAAAAATTAAAGATAAAAAATATGATCTGGTAACTGTCGATTTGATTATGCCTGAAATCTCAGGATTGGATTTATTAACTGAAATAAAAATATTATCTCCACATCTTCCGGTAATTATAATTACCGGAAATGCTACTGATAAACTTGTCAAAGAAGCAGGGATATTGGGTGCCTGTAAGGTAATGTATAAACCCGTGGAAATTGACACATTTTTAAGTGAATTGATTACAACTTTAATAAAATAAATTTTCGGAGAAAAAAATGAAAGATAGAGTTTCAATTCTAATAGTAGATGATGATCCAACGATGAGAACACTTTTGGAAAAGATTTTAATTCGTGATGGATATCGTGTACAGCAAGCCTCTGATGGAATCGAAGCCCTTCACTGTATGGAAACAGACAATTTTGAAATAGTAATTACAGACATGAAAATGCCCGGTATGAATGGATTTGATTTATTGAAAATGATAAAAAAAGGGAATTCACAAACAAGTGTGATTATTATGACCGCCTATGGAGATACTTTTACAGTTAAGGATGCAATGTTATTGGGCGCCGATGAATATGTGACAAAGCCATTTAAAAGTCATGAGATATCGTTGGTAGTTGAACGAGCATATTGGCGTATAATCTCATCTAAACAACAAGAGAGCATTTAATCTCTGGAAATTAATATGGTTGAAGCTAATATTAAAACCAATGGGCAGACATCTACGAGCTCAAATAAAATAAAAATTACGATTGCTAAAGATTCTATGACGGCAACCGTAGTTGTACGACATCCCAGTGTTGGCGAATTGCCTTCCTCTGTAAATGATGTATTACAGGAAATTGCAAATGCTGAGGTAGTTTTTGGGATTGATGAAACTGCGATTGAAAAAATTATCAATGATCAAATTTTTAATCAACCTGTAAAAATTGCAAGTGGCCGAAAACCGACGCGGGGGAAATCGGCTCAATTTATCTATTCCTTTGATACAACATCTGATCATAAACCGCTTGAAGATGAAAAAGGTAACATCGATTATAAAAATATAAATTTTATTCAAAACGTTGGCGATGGCGAACTGTTAGTTACTAAAATTCCTCCGACACAGGGAGATGTTGGGATTACTGTTCGAGGAAAAGAGATGCAAGGTCCGGATGGAAGGGACGTGCCTTTCAAGTGTGGTGCTAATACTTCAATCTCTAAAGATGGATTGGAATTAACAGCTACTTGTGCGGGAGCTATTGTTTTCACTCATGGCAAAGTTTCTGTTAATGACATTACTATAATTAGCGGAGATGTTGATTTTAATGTTGGCAATATCGATTCGCGTGGATCTGTGAGAATTAATGGCGGTATCAAAGCAGGGTTTACTATAAAAACTGACGGTGACGTTGAAGTTGCCGGAAATGTCGAAGATTGCATGATCTATTCCAAGGGCAATATCATGATCAAAGGCGGTATTATTGGTCAAGGTGAAGGTGAAATCAACGCCGAAGGTGATATTTCTTTTAAGTTTGCTGAAGGAATGAGAATTAATTCAAATAGTAGTATCTATGTAGGTGATGAGATTGTAAACTGTCAGCTGACCGCCGGAAATGAAATTATCGTTAAAAGTAAAAATGGAAAAGTTGTCGGGGGAGACATTAGAGCCAAAAAATTTATTAAAGCTGCCCGATTTGGTTCTGATGCTGGCACGGCAACTATGATTAGAGTGGCTCATGACTCTAAATTGATGAAAAAATATTTCGATACTCACAAAGAAATAAACAGACTTAATGAAGATGAATTACGAATCAAAGAAGCCCTAAACGGACTATATAGACTCCAATTGGACAAACAGCTATCTGAAGAACAAGAAGCAGTTTTAGCCAAATTTGAAGAGTTTAAGCGGGAACTGCCTACTACCCTTGAGAATCTGGAAAATGAAAAAACTCAGATAGAAGCGGCAATGAAAGAACTTCTTGATGCCCGTATAGTTGCAGAGGAAATCATGTATACCGGGGTAAAAGCCTACTTTGGCATCGTTTATCTCGAGATTGTTGATGACCGCCGGAATTGCGAGCTGTCCAGTGATGGTAATAGAGTACTTGTCTCTGCTTATCAGAAGGATAAATAGTCTGCTTTGACCGGTAAAAAGGTCTTGATATTCTATCACTAACAACCTATAATTCATTCACAAATTCAGATCGGAGAGGTGGCTGAGCGGCTGAAAGCGGCGGATTGCTAATCCGTTATAGGGTATATTGCTCTATCCAGGGTTCGAATCCCTGCCTCTCCGCATATTATCAGATGCAATACCTTTGGCGAATATGTCAAAGGCTTTATTGTATATGGGATAAAGGGTTGCATCTTTCAAATAGCAGTTCGATAGCATGGATTTTAGTACATCACGTTTTAATGCAGGAATTGCTTTAAGGTAATGTGATTCAGCGTTATAACTAAGTTCGATAGCTTTCATTGAAAACTCAAAATCATTAATAATTGATTCATCTAGATTGTTAAGTCTGTAATTTATTGATTCTAATTGTTTTTGATAACCATTGAATACTGATTTAAAGAATTCTTCATGTATCAAACCTTCAATTTTTGATTGGAAAGCCTTCTTCATATCATTCTCAATTTTATCTTTTGATAATTCTAATTTATCTCTTTCACTAGCAGTCTTTATCTTCTTGTTACTATATTCATATTCTAGGCAATCCTTCATGAACATATAAAATTCATGTGGTAAAGATGCATTGCTTACAACTTCTGCAAACATAGAATCTATTTTAGATTCAGATACATATTCTTTCTTATGTAAATTTCCGTATCCGGTGCAATGATAATAAATATATTTATTCTTTTTAATCTCAGCCGTAATTGTATGATTACAATGACCACACTCCATTAGTCTGCTAAAGGTGAAATTCCTTTTCGAGAATCTGCCATTAGATCTTTGCTTAAACACATCTTGCACTTGATTAAATAACATAGAATCTATTATTGCAGGATGATCACCTTGATATAGAACACCTTCCCAAACAAATTTACCCGTATAGAATTGTTTCTTTAGCATTCTATCTATTTCAGATCTTGTTATTATTCTGCCTGTTTTTGGATATGATAGATTTAATCTTTTAGCTTCTGCATGCAATTTATCAATAGAATTATTACCATCAGAATATAATTCATATAAATATCTTATTACTTCAATTCTTTCAGGATCTATCTCAATTGATTTTGTGTATTTATTCCTCAAGTATCCAAAGGGAACAGGTCCACCTGGATATTTTCCTGATAGAGCTTTTTGATGCATCCCTTTTTTAACTTCTTGAGATAAATTATTTAAGTAGAATCTAGCCTGAGCTGTTTCAATATCATGCACGAACTTATCAGAAGGTTTTGAATCTTTACCTATTATCCGATTATCTTTTACAAAATGAATTTCAATATTCAATTCATCAATTGTTACATGATCTTTAAAGTTACGGTATAATCGATCAGTTTTTTCAACAAGTATCACATTGATTGATTTATCACATTCTAAGAGTTGAACCATTTCAGTAAATGCCGTTCTACCTGCTTTACCTGCTGTTTCAGAATCTTTAAACTCTTTTACTATATGAATATTATTCTTTTGTGCATACTCTCTTAGAATGCGAATTTGAGCAGGAATAGAGTAGCCTGATTTTTCCTGTTCTTTTGATGATACTCTGGTATAGATAATAGATTTTTGCATAGAATTAATTTAACACTCCAATTAATTTTCGTCAATAGATTGATTCATCGAAACCTGAATTAGTTTTAACTCTTTTAATACTAATTGTTTATCATAGTAATAGTATCTATTAATCGGGTTTTGATAAGATGTAATACATTTTTTCTTAGCCCATTTCCTCAAAGTTTTAGGATTAACTCCCACTATTTTTGCCATCTCTCCGTTTTTTAACATTGATTTTAAATCATAATACATTTTAAAGCCTCACTTTCTTACCTTTGGATAGGTTAGGATGTTTCTGTACTATTAAATTTCTTAGCATGCGGTTTTTACAGCATCTTCAATAAACATTGCATCTAGTGGAATTCCTAAACCCCCATCAGTACCGCCGTACATCAACAGACCTCCACATTTAACACAAGGAAATAGATTCTTTTTCATAATTGGAAAATTATAAAACAATCCATAAGTTCTGATACGTCTTGTACCAGTTAATGCATCTAAGTACAATGCCAGTTGATTAGGATTGTTATAATCTGGAGGTTTAGTAACATATTTTAATAAATAGTTTACACATTTCTTAATTCCATCTACTTCTCTTATATTAACAATATCACTATCGCCTGTAATTTCTTTCCATACTTTTGATATATATTTTTGAGGATAGAAGTAACCATATACAATTAAATGCATATGTAAGCCGTTACCTTTTTCACCCATTTCAATAACACCAAAAGCCCCGCATTCATGTACTTTTTTAGGGTATAACTTATGCATTAACTTTTTTACATTGTTACCTAACCTTCTAACATCAAATTCATTAGGCTCATAATTTCGTTCATGTTTTTGCGTAACTACAAGATGCATGATTCTTTTTTGATGAGTGATTTTTATATTACCTAATAGATTATTTATACTCTTTCTGGCTTTTGCACCAATTTTCTTTGAGCAATGAGTACAAATTCTAGATTCACATCTATTTCTGGAGATATAAGCTTGTGAACAGCTATTGCATTGTAATTTTAAATACTCATAACCACAATATCGAAACCTATATGCTTGTTTATGTAGTTGTTCAGATCTTTTTTTAAATCTTTTACCACCCGTTAAATTGAATTGTTGATTATAATTTCTGGATCTATTTAGAATTGAGTTAAATACTTTTTCACGAAAGCTTAAATCTTCTTCTTTAAGGTATTTGCCTTGAGCACTACCAAATTTATTATAAACTTGTTGTATATTATCTGTTTTTTCGTCTTTGTTCATGTTTAATCTGTTAATTAACAGTCACTTTCACACTTATTTGTAATCTTCAAGTTAACTAAGAGCTTCGCCTTCGGCTCAGAAGAGGAGGATAAATCCGCCCGCAAGAAGCAAGAAATGCATACTGCATTTACGGCTTCGCCGACAACTTTGACCACTGCCCCCAAGCAACGCTCTGCGAGCGTTACTTGGTACCGGCAGTGATTGGCACCGGTAGCCCACCTTCGGTGGGAAGATTTCTACCGTCTGCAATCCTGCAATAGAGTTGCCAAATATTACAGGGTTATTTTTTGCTATATTTAATCGCATTCTTATATTCTTTCATAATTTGGTTCTTAATGTAATCCTCAACCCTTTTATTCATGTGAAGCAGATTGATATATTTTGTTGATAGGAAAGTCTGGTACTGAGCTTGAGGAAAAGCTACCCAGGGCTTTTTAGAATCATTTTCAAGTATCTTAAACCGTTTTATAGTTATTTCACCGAATTTCACTCTTAGAGTAATATCAGCAAATGCCAATAAAGGCTCAGTATCCTTAACTCTTCTAATTACTACTTTTATTTTTGAGTTCATTATTTGTAACTCCCTGATTATTCATTTTATCGATTTCTATTAAGGCTTTACCGAATGAGGTTAGATCTCTGATTATTTCAATACATTCAGAATCAGACAGAGAATGACTGTAATGATCTCCGTACAGTTCTCTAGCTTTTTGAATCAGATCTTTACGCAATGTTACCTCACATTAAATTATGAGGCTTCAGTTTAATTGATTTGAATATTTTTAGCTAAAAGTAGAAATGAGGCTTATTTACTTGCACTTAAATCTTTAGTAAGACCTAAGTTATATAACATACTACGAAAAGACTCTTCTGAGAAAATTGTGGATTTTGGAATTATATCCATTTGTTGAAGAAGATTCATGAAATTTCGACGTGGCTTCATGTGTTTACCGCCAAGATACCAAAGCATGATTACACCTATCCATCTTATAGCAGTATCAAATTTATCTTTAGCAGTAGTTTTTTTAACAGCTTTGCTTAATTTATTAAAAAAATCTTCATTATTATTTGCAGTTGCTTTATCAATTATATCTTTTGCCCATTCAGCTGATTGAAAAGATTTACTTAATTCGATTAATTTAATAAATGCCTTAATATCTTTACCATCTGTGTCTAGTATTTCTCTATCTTTCACAGCTATGTAAATTAATTCTTCAATAGTTTTATTATTAGTAGCTAGACATGCAAGATTATAAAAAGAATAAATAATAAAATTTCTCGCCCATCTAACTTCTGGATCTTTAAACCTTGTCTTCTTAAAGATTTTCCCATCGGGCAATTCACATTCTTGTTCAATTTCTATTTCATGTTCATTTTGCTCAATCTGTCCCCATTTTTCCATTTGTGAATGAAAATGAGTATGAGCTGATTCCTCAGTCAAATTGAATGCAAACTCATTTGAAAAAAACTGCTCAAAAGGATCAACCAGAAACATAGCTCCCCCAGCATCAAGCATACCTTTCTCTTTATTTTCAAACAGTTGCCAGATTATTTCAAAGTTTTTTAAAGCGAGTTGAGTAATCATTACGTAGTATTGATTTATATATCACTCAAAATTATCTTAGTGTATTTCATATAAAAGTTAAACAAATTATTTTGTCTAAGAGCTTTTTGCATGTGAATCTAACCATAAATTTGCAATAATTTGTTCTTCTTGTTCTGAAAGTCTATACAGCCCAGATTTAAATTTTCCATTCATCAGCTTATAAATACAATAAGAAATTTGACAGAACATTAGGTCTGAGATATGTATCGGAAGGCTGCTAAATCGAAAGTTAATAGGAAAACCCTCATTAATGATCCGAATGCACTTGTTCCAAGGCATTTTATATTCTTTAACATAATCAGATAAAACTGTCATACTGCCAGTTCTCTTTATTTTATTAATAGGGTACTCAATTGACCTTGAACTAGCACTTGCCAATATTACATTATCCTTTAGATCTTTAAGTTCATTATATGATATAACTCTACTTCCACTTGAACCAATGATCAAATCAGATTCTTTAATTAGCTTATTTTTATTTTTTATTTTAAAACCATCAAGCGTTGCATTAATTATTTTAATAGATGATTTATCAAATATTGCAACATCACATGATTGATTAAGAAGGGACTTAGCCACACTTCCACCGATAATTCCGAATCCAGTAACACCTATTTTTAATGACTTTGGTTTTAGACCTAAATCTCTTAAATCTGAAAACACTACTTTTGCAACGCTTTCACCAACATATTTACCTTCAACATCTTTCAGAACAGAATCGGCTATACTTAATACTGGCAATTTTAGAGATTTTAAGCTGTTATATCTCCAATGTCCCTGTTTTGTCTCTTCAATGACACCTTCTATTTTATTGTAAAAACTATTTTTTATGTTAAAAGGTTTTGAGAAAATGTCTGCAAAATAGCCACCTACTTCATGTATAAATATACCTTTTAAATTTGATGTACCAATTTCTAAATCATTAATTAAATCTTGTCTAATGATTTTTTTTAGATTTCTATGTCTCGGCGATATAACACTTATGTCTTTATTCTTAATTTGCTCTAGAACAATATTTTTCGTAGAATATTCAATTCCATAAACTTTTATAATATTGAATCCAGCTTTTTTTAGAATATCAAGAAAACATTCAGTGTCAGGTAACAAATGCTGAACTATAATTAACCCATAGTTACAATTAACTTTTTTATTATTTAAGTTTCTTTTAACAAAATTATTAGTAGCATTTAACAAAATTAAAACACCTATTAATTAGTACTTTTAATCAACACATTGTATTAAAATACTTTATCCCAATCTATAGAACAATTGGATGCACCTTCAACTTTTTTTCCATCAATAAGAAGTTCTTTTTTAAATAAATGATACTTATCAGTTGGAAGTAAAGTAAATTCTCCAGCTTTATCATATCCTGCAAGGATAACATAATAAGAGACACTACGAAGATTTTTGGGTATTTTTTCGATATCGGATGGAATAATATCAGAAATTATGGTTTTAAGAATTTTTTCAGGTGTTTCTATTATCATTTCGAGAGTATAGCAATTATCATCTTGTAATCGGAGCTCAATATTAAATTGTTTTTCTCCACTTTTTAAAGTCATGTAATCGTAAATCATTGTAAAAAATTCTTTTGCGCTTTTCTTATTAGCATAACAAAAACAAATGCCAGGTATTTCATATTCATTCTCTTTAATTCCAATATATCGAAATTGAACATCCGAATTAAATATTTCTTTCATTTAACTTCTTTCTATAAATTATTGTAATTATTATTCTGAAGAGATAATATTATGTATCTGTTCTAGAGCTTCATTGAACATCCCGTCGTCGTTGTTAATGACATAATCATAGTAATCTATATATGAATCAACTAATTTTGCATTTTCCAATCTTTCCTCGATCTGTTCAGTAGCATTATATCCCCGCTGATTTAATCTTTTTTTAATTGTCTCTAAAGGTGCATTAATAAGAATTGTTATCGCCTCAGGAAATATTTTTTTTATGTGTAAAATGCTTCCAAAATTTATAATTCCAAAGGCATTATGCCCATTAACAATTGGACTCATTACATCTTTCCAGCTTAACCCATAACTCATACCAAAATCAAAATCTCTAAACTCTATGAATTCCCCATTAGATGCCATCTGGTAAAAGTGATTTGCATCAACGAATACATATTCAGATTCTGAATTATCATTTATTCTCTTTGGTCTAGTGCAATATCTTCGGATAAATTTGATGCTATTATTTTGTTCTAGAGATAATTGTTGCGTCAAGGATGTTTTGCCCGAACAACTACAACCATCGACCAAAAACAACTTACCAGCATTACTGCTCTCATTAATTTTTTTTCTCCACGAAGCAGCTTTCTCATACATTAATAAAAGATCAGCATACGAAAATGAGACTAAGCTATTAGGTTCGATTTCTAAGTAATTTTGGAGTTCGGAAGAAACTTGAAGTCCTTTTTCAGTGGAATTGGCTTTTTCCATCAAAACTTCAACTTCTATAAAGTTTCCTATTAGTGGAAAATTATCAATGTTAATAAGAGCATATTCTGTTTCATAAGTTATGCGATGCTTTTCAATTATAGCTTTAATCCCAAATGCTTCTTTAAAAAAGTCAGATAGATCATTAGTTAGTGGGGTTATGTCAACTTTATTATAATGGGAAGATCTTGCAATAGAATTTGCTAATCGATCATAATAAATTATTTGATTTCCAAATTCTTGGTCTTCTCGCAGTTTCATTTTACCTTTTTTTACATCATAATAAGTATCTTTCTGTTGATGAGTCCTGATTAAAGTTGCACCAATTTTTTTACACTTATCAATTGCCTTTTCTCTGTCATCATAAAAAGCTTTAAATTCTATATTGTGATTATTGCTCATAAATAACAAGTTCCATGTAATTCTCAGTTTTCACAAAACATATTTGAGCATTCAATATAATTCTCTTTAGCAAAATCTGAATTGTTCCATACACTTTCAAAATATGAAGCCCAATAATTAAATCCCAATGAATTATTTTTATATTCAAAAGAGATTGTTTGTTGACTTGGCTTTCCAAATAAATATGGTCCTGTGTATATATGATTATCTTGTCTATAGTAAGATTGTAATGGCAGATTATCATAAAATTTTATTTGAACTAAATTATTTGGGCTATTATTTTTTAAACTCTCTACCCAATCAATTAAGTCTTTAATTGTATTTTTAATTTGACCAGGTACTTCATGCTCATCATTTTCTCTTTGTTTAACAATCGAAGATTCTGGGTTCATAGTTAAAATTCTAACTTGTAAACCTCTCTTTACTTTTTCTTCAATTTCACTGCCTTTGACAGATCTAAATGCTCTAAAACCAAAACCAACAATGTCCAGTTTATTTTCAAGTTTCACAAAGGTTTTATCAGCTCTTCGATTCATTTCTGATCGAGTATTAAAGATACCAATTAATCCCCACTTTTCAATAAGCTCTAAAACGTTTTGTCTTTTAACTAGATATTTGGCAGATACATAAACAACTATTGCACTTGCAACAATTGATGCTCCTATGCTTATTAAAATAATTGATTCATTAGGTATTTTTTCACGCAATAGTACACCACAAGCAATTAAAACTAATCCTATAAATAATATAACTGAGTTTGTTAATTTAGCATTTTTGTTAAACAAATCATTGATACTTATCATTTGATTTCCCTATAAG
Source organism: uncultured bacterium (assembly GCA_965372795.1). Classification (GTDB taxonomy): domain Bacteria; phylum Zixibacteria; class MSB-5A5; order GN15; family FEB-12; genus QNAD01. The sequence goes on along the minus strand of CBDVDR010000004.1, from coordinate 17,071 downwards.
ACGATTAGTTGCTTCTTTAGTATTAGACATATTAATCACATAAAGCTTTGCAGTCAATTGAATTATAACTAACAAGCGATAAAAAAGTTAAGCATAGAATAACACAATAGTTACAACGCTTTGTCTCTATTATTCTATGTAATCTTTTCCTAAGCCTATGATTAGTAATGTGTTGTGGTTTCAAGTTTGTAGTTTGTGCATAGTAACTAAAATTTGATTTGTATCTCAAGTAGCCTCTTGTAGAAATTGTACAAACATCAATAACTGTTCTTTTAGTTATTATTTTATACAATACAAATTATATTGAAGAATATGAAAATAATAATGCTATAACATTAAATAGTAATAAATAATGAAAATGGAAAATGATCTCTCAAGAAGAACTTGGCAAGTTATTTAATCAGGCAGAGGAAAACCTTAGAGAACTTAGTAAAGTTATACTTGAAGGAAAAAAACCTCCTGCTGGTCCGTATGCATTCTTTCATCATAGTTCCTATTCTCTGGAACGACTTCAAAACTGCAAATTAATAGCTGAGAGACTTTTTAATCAGCGAAATGAATTGTCTGAATTAGGAAAGATTGAAAGTTCCTATTTAATTGAAAACTGTCGGTCCCAAAAGCCATTCTCTTCAGAAGCTAAAAAAATATTTCAAGAATCGCATAAGTTAACTAATCTTATGAAGACAGACATGGAATCTCTATATATGTTTGGTGGAATTCTCTTAGACCAATGGAGTCTTCAAGCTATTATAGTAGGAGGAGGAAATATAAAAACTTCACATCCTTTTTCTGATTTAGTTGTCGAACTAGAAAAAAATAATTTAAATACTCTAGCAGAACTCTGGAAAATTTACTCTGAAGCTCTCTTATGGCTTTTTTACAACTTTAGAATATTCCGAAATAGATTCATAGTACACTCAAATAGACCAAGGCAACGAGGATCAACAATGAGTGTTCATGGTAATGATTTTCAGTTTTTTACACCTACTCCTCCTGGATGGTTGAACGACAAAGAGCTTTTATCTGAAATTAGGTCCTTTGTAGAATCTGCACCGCCTAATATAATAATTGATAAAAAATCAATAAAAGACAAAAACTCTCATACATTACTTGAGACCATGTTTAACAATATTGGTAAGTATGAGCATAAAGGAGACAGAGAAAAAATAGCAACTCTTTTTAGTAAAGTTGGAGGATCCACCCCAACATTTCAAATTGTTTTAGAAAAACTAATTAGACTTGTTTCTGAAAGTACTCTTACTTTAATAAAACTTGCAAAAGAAAACATTGATAGTATTAACTTGGGAGAACCATACCGATTAAGCTAGAATTGATAAACTCACATTATATCCTTTTAAGGAGGACTTCCACATGCTTAATTAAAAATAGAGAGTATTCTACTCGTACCAGTTTTGCTGTTGTTTACACATGCTTTTCAAATTAAGATTAATCAGAGTTCTCTACACATATTTTTAATAAAAGTTCGATATGTATCCCAAGTAGCCCGCTTATTATTTGCAGGATTTAACAATTGATACAAAATAAAGAATATAATTAGATGGCAAGGTCACTCACTGGGATCCTACCCTACTTGAACTAACCGTTGGGAGGAAACACGGAAATTAAACGATCTTTAAAACCAATCACAAAAAATGATCTTATAGAGTTGTATAATGGAAGTTTTAAATGTCTAAATGAATATTTTATTCAGGGCAATGGTAAAAAATGGGAAAAATTATACAATATTAAGAAACCAATAGCTGTAGCTCTTTGTCAAGGTGCTGCTATGCATTTTCATGACAAATCCAATGGTATAAAGGACTTTGATATATGGTTCTTTTATCCATTTAATAAAAAACATCTTCCTTACCGCTCTATTTGGAATTGGGATTATATTAATCCAAAATTTGGAAGACACCCCTCGAACCAAATAATGAAATACTACAAAGGTAGAAAAGTTGATGTTTTAGTAAGATCAATCAGAAATTATACAATTAATAATCCAGAAAAAACAATATACCAATACTTGAATTTAGAAAATACTGCTTCCTCAAAGGAATTGGCAAAAAAAGCAGTAGTTATGCTCTCACCCAAACCATTAATGGGCAAGGTCATATGGTACAAACAAAAAATATGATTCGAAGTTATAGGTTTATCAAAGTTCGATATGTCTTCCAAGTAGCCCTGCATAATTCGTATGCTTTATTCCTTCGGACAGCGAGGAGATATTTTATTAGAAATATGAATTTGATAAACTTCGTCACAGTGAGTATGAATTCCCACGGTTCAATTTCAAGTACTTTAGATTAGTTGACAACAGGAAATGGGTTGCCTAAAATTGATAAGGATCATTAATGGTTGATGGGATAGATAGAAAGGGGCAGACGAGGACGTCTGCCGCCCACGAAATTTCATGATGAAGATCTCTATAATCTAGCAAAATCTAATCGAATTGATATTTTTATTTTAAACAAATTCGGAAAACGCACAAGTTTAGGTTTTAAGAATCATATCAATTGTTATTGCCAGCTAAAATGAAACCACCCCAGAATAAAGGATGACCATGACCCCATTTTTTTCGGCAATTATCTAAAATGTTTAGTGATGTGTTGTGAAGTGCATCTTGCTTAGATATGTTTCCCATAAGCCAACGTCGATAAAATCCATCCATAAGAACAGAAGTCTCTTTGTCCTGTACTCTCCAAAGACTCATAAGAATTGATTGTGCTCCCGCATGTTTAAACGCCCGACGAAGCCCAAAAACACCTTCGCCATTTAAAGTCTCACCCAATCCAGTCTCGCATGCAGATAAAGTGACTAGTTCTGTTCCTTGTAAATTTAAGCTTGAAACTTCATAAGCTGTTAATATTCCATTTTCGAAATCATTAGCGATAATTTCATCAGTCTTGAAAAGATTATTAGCACCAGCGAGTACGATCCCTGAGTGATGAAAGGGGTGGTCGATAGACAATTTACGATTGAAATCTTTATTATTGTTATAATAACCATGAGTTGCAATGTGTAAAATTCGAGGAAAAATTTCTAGTTGTTTGATTACCGATTCAGTTGCATATTCATCAGAATATTCATAGATATTAATATTCTCTAATTGTATAAATGTATTTACGATCAATTCCTTTTCATTTTGGCAATATAATAACGGTATAAATTTACGTGCTGAGTAATTCACTTTTTTGTTATTCACTGGTTGGCTAATTGAATTGATATTTTTTACAAAAGTTTTTTGGTTTTGATTTGAAACGTCTTGAATACTTCTGTTATAATCAGGATTTGTTATTATAACTACATCATTTGAAAAACTACTCGCTGTATTAGATTTTAACAAATCTTTACCCGATGATAAATAGGAAAGCCTATATTTTTCGATCACATAGGATCCGTCTGGTATCGGAAGAATATCAAGTGGTAAAAGATGAAGTTGACCGTCTAGAGATATTTGTATACTAGTTTGCTCTTGAAGGTCTTTTGCCAATGGCTCAAAAATAAGTTTATACAACTTACTGGTTACATCTTTAAGTTGTAATTCAAGTTCAGGAGCGAGATGTGAATAGATTCTAGTTTCAGAATCGTATATCATTTTTCTTGTCGCCATTATTAGACTGTCAATATGATCAGATTCACCCAGATCTAATGCTGATACTTCACCATTGTGATTTAAAGAAAAAACAGCATATCTGGATTTTCCGGTTCTTTCCTTTTCAGTCCCAGGGCTATAAAAATCAAATGGTTCATATTTTATAAATTCCCATAACACTGATTCTGAAGGTAGATTTGATGCAATTTGATTAAGATTAAACTGAGTCGAAGTAATCTCATTTTTAAATTCAGAACACTGTACGCTTAATTCTTGTTCAATAGAATCCTGTACAGCATATAGTTTTTTAAGACTATCGCTGGTCGAGTTGGTAATATTTTTCGATTGGTCAAAAAGGATAAGATTTGCAATTTGGTTACAAACGCTTGAACGATCTTCTAGCATTTTCATGATATCTTCATCATAGTTGCAGTACGCAGCTTCTTTTTCAGCAAGAATGGCATCTATGACAGCCGATTTACCATAAAGGATCATTTTTAAAGCTGTCTTGTTCAGCGTTTGATTTTTTTGTTGTAATGCTAGAGATAATAGGGAATTATCAATAAGAGGGTATTTCTTAATCCACCTCAATTTCTGGTTTTCGGATGAAGATGAGAATACATGTTCAATAAACTCCTGTCTGGAATGCCATGACTTTTCATAATACTCAGCACTTTGGATAGAATCATACTCACTTGCATATAGTTTGGCTATCTCTTGTTGAATCTCACCAACGATAGGATGAGTAGACCCTAATAAGTTTTCTTTTATGACCAGAGCTTGTTTATAAAGAGGTTCTGATAATTCATATTTACCCCAGTCATAGTATAGTCTGGCAAGGTTCTTATTTGATTCTGCAACATACAGATGCTCCGTGCCATAGATTTTAATTCTCATTGAAAGAGCTTTGTTGTAAAGAGTTTCGGCTTTTTCGAACTTTCCAAGGTCATGTGATATGGCGGCTAAATTATTTATACTAATTGCAATTTGGGAATGATTTTGACCTAATCTTTTCTTAATGATTTCTAAAGCTCTAATAATATGATCTTCTGCTTTAGAATACTTTCCCTGGATCCGATAAAAATTGCCCAATATGTCAAGTGATGTTCCAACTGACAAATGAGCTTTTCCGAGTATTTCTTCATTGATTGATAATGATCGCAAATACAGAGGTTCAGCTTTAAGATATCTTCCCTGATCCTGATATACTGTGGCAAGATTTCCAAGAGTGGTGGCAACACTGCGATATACGGGACCATAAAATTTTTCTCTTATATCTAGAGCCCGCTTAAAGAGTTTTTCTGCTTCTGAATATTTACCTACTTCGTGATATAAACATGCAAGATTGTTATATATTGTAGCTGTGTTTGGATGTGAGTCACCATATAAATTTTCATAGATTTCCTTACATCGGAAATAATATGTTTCAGCCAATTTGTGTCTTCCTTCATTAGCATGAAGATTTGACAGATTATTTAAAATAGTGGCTACTGAGTTGTGGTTATTGCCGAAAATAGATTCATAGATTTTTAGAGATCGGTTAAAATAATTTTTAGCTTCTTCATTTTTATCCTGAGATCTACATACTATTGCAAGCTTATTCAAACAATGCGCAACTTCTTTATGATCTGGACCATGGGCACTTTCCAAAATTTTTAAAGCTCGTTTATAAAGCTGTTCACTTTCTACGTATTTTCCTTGATTCCCACATGCGGTTCCTAATAAAATCAAAGTATTACCTACTTGAGGACTATCTTTACCAAAATGTTTTTCTTGAATTAATAAAGCTCTTCGACTTAGACTTTCTGCTATAGGATAATTAATAGCTTCTTCATTATAAATCCCCAACTTGTATAAAATTTCAGCAACAATAGTATCTTCTTGCCCTAATCGTGTTTGAACATTTTCTAGAAGTTCATTCCCGATAGAAATTGCTAAGTCGTATTTTTTTAATTCAAAGAGCGAGTCTGTTTTGGCTATTGATTGTTCCCAATTTAAATTGTCTAAAGTGGTTTCTTCGAAATAAAGGCTTCTTGCTTCAATAATCGCATTTGAATTGTTTTTACTATAAAAATTAATAGAAATTACAAAAAAAGAAATTACTAAAAACAATTTGAGAATCCTAAATCGTAGTTTATTTTCTGATGAGAATTCCATACTGTTATTCAATCGTTGTTGTAGTTTTTTTTCAGATTGTTATTTGTTAATATCAAAAAAGTAGATTTGTTTGATCTCTTTACCGGAAGCATCTTTTGTTTTCATTGAAAGCTTATAACTTCCATTTTTAATTAATTCAGAAGGAAAAATAATACTGCCAACTCCAAATTTGTCAAAAGCTGAAAAATTATTATCTTGCCATATGATAGTTCCAGCTTCACTTTCAAGTTTTACAATATAGTTCTCATCCTCAGAAGCATCTCTTAACACAAATGAAACAACAATGTCTTGTTCATGATCAACTGTTATTTTAGTGATTATATTTGCTCGAGTGGGAACGAGAGTAAATGTTTTTACAGGTAAAACTTGATGATGCTTTTGAATAAACAAACCATGATATGCCGGTAAAATTAACAATAGAATTACAAAAATAAGGAATGCCGGTTTAAGTAATAGCGGTGAGTGTGGAAATAAATGATTCTTGATCTTATGGAAAAAAGGTTCAGGATGAGTGATGTTTGGAATAAGATTTCTGATAGCCTGATGAGTTTGTTTATCTTTACTTAATAAATGAGAGAATTTGGAAAAATCTTTGATTTCATTCATACAGTAGTCACACTCCAATAGATGCATTTCAAACTGTTCGAGTTTGTTTTCTGGCAAAGCATCATATTCGTATGCCGACAAATATATACCGATTTTAGAATTTGTACATTTAGAAGAGATAATCAACTCCTTTCCTGTCCCAAACAATTACGGAGCATTTTACGACCTCGACTTAGAATCATATACATATTGTCAGGTGAAATTGATAGTTTTTCACTAATTTCATCGGTGTTGTATCCCTGGTAAATCAAATTGAGAATGCGAGCCTGATTTTGATTATGTTTTATTAATTTCCTCATACAACTCAATAACCTATTTCTTAAGTCATTTATTTGATCAAATTGAGTGTTATCTTGACTATTAACAGTAGCATTTTCTGAAGTTGTCATAATTCTTCTTACATCACGATACTGATAATAATTTCCGATTTTTTTTCTTAAAATATCATAAGCCCAAGCCATGAAATTTTCAGGAATATCATTTGACCGTAACTTTTCTACAATCGTAAGACATGCTTCCTGGGCAATGTCTTCCGATACGTCTTCATTAATCCTTTGTTTGGCAAGTATCTTAAATCTAACAAGTAAAAATTGGAAAATTTGATTTTCTGCTTTTTTATCACCTAAATGAATTTGATTGACTAAGTGCTCTATCAATTTGTCTCCATTAAAGTTACCCTTACATTAAAGTAATCCATAATCGTCATAAGTCAAGACGAAATGAATGTGATTATTATACAATTGTTTGTTAGAATTGATCCATTAAACAAACTGAGCTATAAAGTAATACGATATCTTGTTCGAATTCATTACTGCAGGTTAGGAAGCTGGTTAAATTATATAGTTTTATGAACTCAAAACGGAGGAGTTTTAAGTGAAAACATCAAAGTATTCTTATCAATTTTTTTAAGTGTTTTTTTTGCAGATGAGATTTACCTATAAACAGCATCAATCATTTAGAACATTAACTTCAATGAGGAGCAAAAAATGAGACTTGTAAAAAAAATCAAACCATTATTAATCGTTTTAGCATTGTTTGCTTTATTTGTTTCATCACATGTATTAGCTGGCCCAGGTGGAGGACCAATAGATCCAATTGACCCATTAGAAATGACTTATTTAGAGAGTGAAAAAATAATTTTTAAACTTTCAAGAACCTCTGCTTTTATTGAATTTACAAAAGAAGATTCTCCAATAGGTGAGGAAGTGGATATCGAATTCACAATAGAATATAATGATGAAAATAATGAAACTATAACTATTGAAGATATTCAGTTAACATTCACTTTTGATGCTAATTCCTATAGAATTGTAAGTGCAAATGTTGACCCAAATTTAGGCTGGAATGGTGATCCGATTGTAATTGATGATGGCGAAGAAGGACGATATGGATTTATCTTATCTGATGGTTCAATTAGTGCTTCCAATTCATCACTTACTATAGCTCATATAATCATAACACCCATCTGTCAAAATCCATCAAGTTTTGCTAAATTAGAAATCATTCCTGGACATACAAATTCTTTCATTATCAGTGGAAATTATAACATAACACCAGACTACGTTTATGCTAATGATCTTTATGAACGTAATGGTATGGTTACGATAGCCAATTATATTGCAGAATTTGATATAAAGGATGTAGTCCAGAATGGATATGTTGGCGATAATATCACAGTACCTGTTTATGGTAACATTAATAGCCTGTATTATGATGGCAAGCATACCCTTGAATATAATAATACTCTATTGGAATTTGTTTCAGCAACTAATACTGAACAATATGAACATTTCGATGCCGATGCGACTACAACAGCCGGTGAAATTGTAGTAATTTTCGATAATATTATCGATGATATACCTAATACTTTGCCAGAAATAAATGGTAAAATGTATGAAGTTGAATTTAAGGTTAAATGTCCTTTAATTAATAAACCATTTAATAATCCATATTCACTAAATTTTAAGAGCGGCACTGATCTTAACACTACAAATCTGAAAGTTGAAAACGATTGTATAGATAATTTAGATGAATTAGATATCGTTGAAACTTACGATAATCCTGGAATTATTGATTTCAGTTCTACTGCTTCCATTCAAGCTATTATAGATGAAGGAACACATTTGTTCAAAACATGGCTAGATGGAAATCAAACTATCACGTATACAATACAAACTAAAGGTGATTTTATTCAAGGCGGGCTTGAAGAACAAATAAAATTTAATATTGATCACACACCACACTTAAACTACAAAGATGATTACTGGAATGGTACCGAAGCTATATCATTTTATCATGACGAAAACGAGGAACCTAACAGTTCTTTTAAGCAAGTCTCAGAAGGTGAGTGGAGTCAATCTGACGGCTATGTAGGCCGACATACAATTGAATATTATTGGGAGCCTGAGGCTGATTTCAATCCGACCTTGGATACAAGAATTCAACCAACATTTATAAATACAGGATCTTATGGAAACACACAACTTCCCGACAATGAGGGTTGTGTTGGTGGGAGCAATGAGAATGAATATCTTGATTTAGGTGAATTTGAAGGTGCAAAAGTTGCTATTGGAGAAGTTTTCATAGTTGATAAAATTGAAGCTAATAAGAGTTGTGTGGCACAATTAATTAAAATAAGAAGTACATTTGATGTAGAGGGATTTTCTTTTACTGTTAATGTCGACCCAACTCACTATGAATCTTTTTCTACAAGCATTACCGGTGTAAATGCAACTCTTATTGGTAACGATAAGGTGAAATTCACTACTGACGGTACTTTTTCAGGTATTTCTGGAGATGAAAATTATGATTATATCGGGTACATTAATTATGAATGCGCATCTATTGGAGGTGGTCCTGAAAGTTTCGAGACTACTGTTGATCTTAACGCAGATTTTTTCATGAAAGATGCTGATGGAAATGAACTATATGTATACAATCGGGATGGAGATGTAACTCTTGACTGTGAAGTAAATACATGCGGCAATGTTCAAAAAACATCGATTAATGATAATGATGATTCAGACGTTGGTCTGCCACAGACATTTGGGTTGCATCAGAACTATCCTAATCCATTTAACCCAATCACTACCATTAGTTTTGATCTGCCGAAACAGAGTGATTGGAATATTACGATTTATAACATCAAAGGTCAATTTGTGAGGGATTTTGTCGGAAATTCTACTGCTGGTATTGTCTCTGTGGAATGGGATGCTTCAAATGTATCATCAGGAATTTATCTGTATAAGTTAAATGCTGGGGGATTTGTTGACACCAAAAAGATGATATTACTAAAATAAACTGCTCAACTATTTTGGTAGGGGAGAATAGGGGATGTGCTTATAAAGCATGTCCCCTTTACTTTGATGCCGGAACACATAATGTAATTTTTGACGGCAGCAATATTTCAACGGGTGTATATTTCTACCGGCTTACTGTTGATGATTATGTTAATTCCAAAAAAAATACTTTTAGTGAAATAGAAAACCTGAACGTCAACTTATAATAATCGGTCACCTTAATTAATTGAGGTGACCGATTATTATTACTAAATAAACCTTACTGATCTTTCTTTCAATATCAATTTACAGCCATTGTTTCTTTTAAAATGGTAATCAAGAGTATTTCTTTTGGAAGTAATTTAAAGAGTAATCCAATGCCCTCTGTTGACCAGTTACCAAATATTAAATTAATCAGATCCTCAAATTTAAATTGTAAATAATATTTTTTTGATAAAAAAAACAAGATATATGTAACTGTAAGATGTTGAAATATAACATTATGGATATATTTACCATCAAATACTTGACAAAAAGAGCATAAATATTATCTTGAATAAAGACGATAAGGTATTGTATATGCTATTTTTAATAAAAAACGCAATTATTTATATATAAGTCAATCCTTGCGAAGGAGTAATACATGACTGCAAGAAACCGCCTAATTAGTAATATCCTATTATCCAGCTTAATTTTATCAATGTTAATTTCAATTAATGGATCTGCAAATGAGAAATCAATTGAACTTGAAACAGCCAATTCATTGGTTTTTTCTATATATCCTGAAAACAACATTAATTCGATGGGAAGTGTTTATACAATAATTGATGATAATGATAAAGTGTACAGAAGCACTGTAACTATTTTGCAATCAGGTCTCGACGATAACCCCTATCCATCAACTATGAACTACCGAGGATATGCAAAATTTGAACTAAGCAATTTTCCATCAAACGTCTGCATAGACTCTGTGATATTTGAAGCAATTACAATTAAAACTATAATAGATAATCCTACTTATTATGCAGAAATAGTTAGATTAAATGTTGACCCAGCAATAACATATATGGACACTATATTAACCCACCTTAATGACTCAATTAGAACTGGTTTTATTTATGATACCAGTCTTCAATTAGCACAAGTTATTGGCACTAATACCGTCTCACTTGGAGCTCAAGGAATTGTAGATCTGGAGAATGCTCTTCAAAAGGGGTGGTTTGCAGTAGGACTTGATTCCTTTTATCATATGATGATTTCTGGAATTGTTCTCAGAGTATACGGTAATAATTTATCTGTCGGTCCACCCAGCCCTACTGCTTCAAATAATGCTCCATGTGCAAATGAAAATTATACCGTTAGCTGGAATAACATTAATAACGCCACTGCTTATAGATTATATGAAAATTCAAATCTTATCTATAATGGAACCGGGACACAATATGTTTTTAATCATTCTTCAGGAGCCGGCTATAATTACACATTATCTTATAATACTATTTGTGGCTGGAGTGCCCAAAGTGAAGCAGAAACAGTAAATATTTTAACAAATTCAACCGTTCCATTCCCACCGAGTTCAACTGATAACAATCTCTGCCGGGGAGAGAATTTTATAATCAGTTGGGATCCCATCCCGGGTGCTACAATTTATAGGTTATATGAGAATGATGTTCAAAGATACGAGGGTAGTAGTACTTATATGGGATTTACTTATGCCTCATTTTCTGGAACATTTAATTACAAAATTCAATATGGCAATAGTTGTGGCTGGAGTCCAATGAGCGGGATCACAACTGTCAATGTAATTAATTTTCCTGATGCACCTGATAATTTAATCAGTAGCTCATCAAACCCTTGTCCTAATCAAAATTATACTATGACCTGGAATAGTTCACTTATAGCGGATTCCTATCGCCTTTTGGAAAACGGAATTCAAATTTATGAAGGAGCCAATACATTTGTTATTCTATCTCATTCTTCTGGAGGTTTCACTTATCAAGCTATCGCTGGTAACTCTTGTGGCTGGAGTGAAAACAGTGTTCCTCAGTCACTTTCTATTTCCGAAACTCCAGCTACACCGTTAGTGCCCACAGCTTCAACAATAACCCCTTGTGAAAATACAATGTACACAATTAGCTGGACTCCTGTTGCAGGTGCATCAGAATATTGGTTGTTTGAAAATGATATCCTTATATATGAAGGTTTTGAAACATCGATGCAAATAACTAATCCCCCAGGTGGATATAGTTATCACATCTTAGCCGGAAATGACTGCAATCAATGGAGTGCCCAAAGTAATTCTTTATCTATTGTAGTATCAAATTCTCTACTTGCTCCCGATACTTTGTTTTCACCCTGGCCAACACCCTGCCATAAGGATTCCACTCTGCTTATTTGGAGTGCAGTCCCAAATGCAACGAAATATTATGTTTATCGTGATAATATAGAATTAACATCAACATCTGATACTACTATTTGGATTTTAATTGAAACTGAGAATAATGTTGGATTTACAATTATGGCAGATAATCATTGTGGAATAAGCGAAGCAAGTATGGAAATTAAAATATTGGTTGGCGCACAACCGCAACCACCGGATACTTTGTACTGTCTGGTTGAATCTGTGGAAATAGATGAAAAATATACTATAGCATGGGATAAGACTGAATTTCCTGCTGCTTATGTACTATATGAAAACGGAGTACAGATTTATTCAGGACGAGGGAGCAACATATCATTAAGTCAGGAAATACACGGAGATTATAGTTATACTATTTCAGTTTGTTCTGAATGTAATTGTTCAGATACGGTGGCAAACCTTTTAGTTGTAGTAAAAGGTTCAGTAAGTTGTTGTGTAGGTTCAACGGCTAATATTGACAACGATCAAAATGATATAGTAGATATTTCTGATCTGACTTTTCTGATAGATTATTTCTTTAGACAAGGTGTTGAGCCTGTCTGTTTTGAAGAAACTGATGTTACTTTGGATGGAAAATTGGATATAAGTGATCTTACATATATAATTGCATATTTTTTCCAGGCTGGTCCCGCACCACCATTATGCCCTTAAATGTTTAATGGAAATTTTGTAGATTTTTATATTAAATTGTTGGTGGCTTACTTCTTTAAAATTCTTAGATTGTTTATAACATTCTAAATCTATACAATTGGCTCTATTATATTTATTGACAATTTCAAAGATATTTGTATTTTAATTTAGTATCAACTTAACTAGGAATCTTATGTTCTATCAAAAACATTTCTTGAGTGACTCTATGCCTTTAGTTCTAATTTGTTGTCTTTTATTCTCTTTTATATTTACGATACCGTCTGTTTCAGCGCAAAGTTGTTGTGCTGTAAATGGTGATGTTAATCATTCTAGTATGATTGATATCTCAGATTTGACTTTTCTTGTCAACTATATGTTTCAAAATGGACCTGCGCCGGTTTGTCTTGAAGAAGCAGATCTGAATTATGATAACTCAATTGATATAACTGATCTTATTAATCTAATTGATTACCTGTTCCGTGGCTACAATTTGAATCTGGAATGTAGCAGCATAACTATTTGGGATCCTTTGCGTGAGTCCTGGGTGACAAAAATTGATGCTACAAGTTTTGATGAATATGTTCGTTTCTCATTTTTGACCAAAGAAATAACAACCGATCCTAATTTATGGGACATCGGATTCAAACGTGAAGAAATTATCCTTAATGGAGGTGTCTCAAGTACTGGCGGATCAGTGTTAGGATCAGATTTAGATGTAGTAGCTTTTGATAATATTACTATTGCCGATACATTGGGGGAGTCATGGATGGAAGATATTACCGATTACGAAATCAGAGCATGGTTTTACTATAATGTACAAACACATGCTCTGGACATATCACAAAATGTTTTCTGTCTGGTTGATGCTGAAGGTGACAACTATATTAAATTTCAAATCGATTCTTTAATTGGAATGACTTCCTGGAGTATGGGGAAGATGTTCTTGACCTATTACTATCAACCGATTTATAATTCAAGAAACCTTGCAGGCGTTCCCCAGCAGGTTAGTTTTCAGATTAATTCTGATACGGTCTATTTTGATTTTTCAAGCGGTCAAATAATTTCTCCTGATGATCCAAAAAATTCTCTTGAATGGGACATTAGAATAAATGACTATATTATTTTCCAAAATAGTGGACCAAACGGAATCGGTTATACTGCAACATATAAAATTTTCTATGATTTAATCGACCCGACAGATATTAATGCAGTTGGTTTAGTTTCAGATGGAATACCTTTTTTCAAGGATCAAGCAGCTTCAGCATTAGTTGCCTGGTATAAATATATTCCTGTCCAGCATTTGATTTCATCTAACAACCATGTATATTTTATTCATTCCGATGAAAAAGTTTATAAAATTATAATTGAATCATATTATTACGACCAGAATAATAATTCTGGAGCCGGTCACTATACTTTTAGATGGAAAGAACTATAGACAATTATTATGACTAACTTGAAAATTTGAGTTACTCTTTTATAATTTAACACGCTATCGGTTCCGGACCATTGGCAAACATGTAAGCAATATAGTAAGTCAAATCTGTAATATCGATTTCGCCGTTATTATTGTTGTCGGCTTCTTTCATGCAAACAGGTTCCTGTCCACCCGCAAACATGAAATCGATAAAATAAGTTAAATCAACTATGTCCCTTTCGCCGGTTTGATCCACATCTCCCCGTAGACCACAACAGGTAGGGGCTGAGCAAGCCGGTTCGCCGACTGGAATTATTTTAAAAACTTTTCCGTCATTTAAAAGCGTTAAATAAATCTCGCCATAGTAATCTTCCCCAAAGGATGACAATTGGAAAATACTTATATTCAAATCATTACTCAGATCAAGGAAATCAAAAATTGCTTCACCATCGAATTGAAAAGACCAAATATCACCACTGCAAAAATCTCCGAATATATAAGCTCCCGTCAATTCCGGAATTGCACAGCCGCGATAAACATAACCACCCGTAACAGAACAACGGTGAGGACTCCCACCATGGACATATTCATAAATAGGATCAGTTAGCTTCGCTGTAGGATCACAATTAGTTGAAGGAATAAAACAATTGCTGGCTTCCTTTAGCCGCCATCCAAAATTTTGACCACCATTACTTGAATTTGTAACAACATCAATTTCTTCTGACTCATTCTGGCCAACGTCGGCAATAAACAGATTTCCATTTGTTCTATCAAAACTAAACCGCCAGGGATTCCTTAAACCGGAAACCCAAATTTCCCGAGCCGTATCGGTTGCAAGACTGAATGGATTATCCTCAGGAATAGAATATGGTGAAGCGCCCTCAATATCAATTCTAACCATTTTCCCCAATAGCGTACTCATGTTTTGTCCGTTATTGTTGGGATCGTTTGAATCGCCTCCATCACCAAAACCGATATAAAGATATCCGTCATTTGGACCAAACGCAATCATCCCTCCATTATGATTTGAAAATGGTTGAGCTTGAGTAAGTATTATTACTTCGCTGCTAAAATCAGCAATATCAGGATTAGCAGAAACAGAAAACTTACTGACAACCGTATTACCAGAATTGTCTGTGTAATTTACAAAGAAAAAACCGTTCAATTGATATTGAGGATGAAAAGCAAGCCCTAAAAGACCGCGTTCTCCACCTGAAAGAACCTTACTTTGAATATTCAAAAATGAGGTCCCAAGTAAATTACCGTCTTTAAGTATTTTTATTTCCCCACCCTGTTCAACAATAAACAGTCTGAGACTGTCGCCGGGAGCAAAAGTTACAAAAATTGGATTAGATAATCCTGAAGTTATCTCTTGTACGGTTAGAGCAACAGCTGCCTGAGAATTAAGAGAGCCAAATATCAAAATAAGTCCGGTCAGGATTATTATAAAATTTAATTTTCTAAAATTCATACCCAAACCTTAAATTTAATTATTTCCCTTGTATCATGTTTTTTGAACTATAAAAGACAACAAGTGTCCATTCTGTTGCTGTTATTTATACGGTTTTTTGTGGTTATTGTTTGTCAGTTAATTGCAAAGATGAAGGTAGTCTAAATAAAGCACTCAAGAGGCTATTTAATGAAATTATGATATTTTGAATAAAAACAAAGAGATCAACATTTGTAACTTATTTTTATAAATTGCCCTGTTTACAAACTATGCACCAGAGCAAAATTTAATTCTTATTAAAGTTATTTTTAATCCGATTAGTTGCATTCTCAATAATACTTTGGGGATAACCAACATATTCTAAGAGTGCAATTGCATTTCTTGTAGTTGAAACACCCGAACATAATTTATAATCAAATGAAAGTCCTTGCTTATGCACTTTTTCTCGGAAATGATAATTCTTGTATTTATTATTAAGCGTTTCACTTAATTGTAAATCATGGGTAGCAACCAGAATAAAATCTTTTCCAGTTGCCAAATAGTTGAGTACTTCAATAGAAGCAGCCGAGCGTTCGACAGAATTGGTTCCTCTGAAAATTTCATCGATAATAAACAAGTGATTATAATTTGATTTAGATGCCTTTATTATTCTTAGAATTGATTCCACTTCAGCCAGGTAATAGCTTTTTCCAAGAATTAAATTGTCTTCCCTTTCTATCGAAGAAATGACCTTAATAAATGGCGCCTCATATTTTTCGGCAAAGCATACATTGATAGTCTGGGCAAGAATCGCATTAACCCCCATCGTTTTCAAAAAAGTAGTTTTCCCGGCCATATTTGAACCGGTTACAAGAATATTTTTATTGGTAAATTCAAAAGAATTAGGAACCGGCTTATTAAGCAAGGGGTGATATATTCCATCAACGATATATTTATTTGTACTTTCGTTAAATGAGGGAGGGCATAATTCTGGGCTGCCAAAACGAAAAGATGCTATCGATATCAATGCATCCAAATAACCAACCGTCTCATAAATATTTCTTAATTCATCTATATGCTTTTCAATATTATTGATGGCTGAATAAAAACCTGTTATGTCCCATAAAAAGAAAATATTAATATATTCTATCAAGCCTAATTCATCTTTATATTGTAAAGCAGAAATCTTTCGGGCAATATTTTTGGTCCCTTTTAAATTCTTAATTAGTGTTTTCTGAATATCCTTTAACTCAGGAAATTTGAGAGAAGATATTTTTTGAGCTGTATTAATTAAAATACCAAGATACTGAAATGAATATATGAATAAATCATTTTTTCTTTTTATATAAGCTCGAATAAATAGATTTATAACAAAAATAGCTATCAATACACTGAAATGTAAAATATTAATTAGTACAAGTACGATAGCGGCTATTGAAATGAAACTTATAAATGGTAAAATAATTGCATAGAGTGGTTTTTTCGGAAGCGATTCCCACAATGAGTGGGGTAAATATTTTGAATCAAAATCTTCTAAACT
>CBDVDR010000003.1:0-242264 GCA_965372795.1 uncultured bacterium | reverse complement strand
AATATATATTATATATAATAGAAAAACCCAATGGGGAAATATGCTACTAAGAATTTTAACGGTTTTATTATTTTTTCTTTGTCTGCCAAATAGCTATGCTTCTTCAGTATTAGTCCCAACAGATTATTCCACTATCAAAGATGCTTTAAACAATATAAATCCTTGTGATACTATTGTTCTTGAAGATGGTACATATTCCACAAGTGGATTTTATGATATTACATTCGTTACTCCACCCTATCCTTGTTTTGCTATAATCTCTTTAAATGGTGCTGACAATACGACCATTGATCTTCAAAATGGACATTTTCTGAATATAATTGATACTTCTTTATACGCTAAAAATCATGAACAACCATTATCAGATATCTATGATGAAGTGTTAATAAAAGGAATACAAATTATAAATGGAAATACAGCAATTAAAAATTATGGGTTTAATGATTTTAACATTAGAGATTGTATTTTTTCAGATAACCATCGAGCAATTGAGGTGACTTACCCAGGAATGGGTGAAATTACTAACTGTAGAATACAAAATAATTATGATGGAGCCTATATTACAGGCACAGAATTTTTTTATGTTAAGAGTAATATTTTCCTAAATAATACATATGGAACAACTCATCTTTGGGCATTAAATATAAGTATTAGAGACAATATTTATTTCAATAATGATATCGGAATATTTATTAGAGACTGTTTTGTTGATGTATCTAATAATATTATTGTAAATAATGACTATGGTATAGATGGTGATCTTCAAAGTGATTATTATTGTAATGATGTTTTTAATAATATAGTTGAGAATTATAGAAACTTCCCAGACCAAACCGGTATAGACGGAAATATATCAGAAGAACCTTATTTCTGTGATACTTCCTTTGCGACCTTTGGCGTAGGTTCTTTATCTCCATTATTGCCTGATAACAATGATTGTGGTGTTAATATTGGAAACGTTTCTATTGAATGTTATTGTGGTGATGTCAACGTCTCAGGAGATATAGGTATATCGGATATTACTTACTTTGTAGGCTATATGTTTAACTTTGAACCCGCCCCTAACCCTATCCAAGCCGGAGAAATCAATGGCGATGGTGAGATAACAATTTCAGATTTGACCTATATCGTTGATTATCTTTTTAATAGCGGCAATCCCCCAGTCTGCGGATTGTATTAGACATGTGGGCGGCAGACGCCAACCACACCTCGTGTGCTCGTCTGCCCCAAATACTAATCTACTTATTTCCGAATTTTTTGTCCCACTTGGCTTTTAATAGATTATTGAGCTTTTCATTTAAAGCAGTTGGCAGATCTTCAGGTTTACCTTCACGACATAATTTGACCGTCATCTTAAGTGAATCAACCATAATCCGACAGTTCTTACATTCACCAATATGCCTTTTAATCTCCTCGCAAAGATCCTCATCCAGATCTCCATCGAGAAAATCATTCAGCTCGCCGATATAATCTTTACAATTTTTACTCATAACGTTCCTCGAATATTCTTGACAACTCATCCCGCAAAGCTAACCTCGCTCGCAAGACTCTGGATTTGGTAGATGCAACCGATTCATTGATAATATTTGAAATCTCTTTGATCGACAATTCATCATGATATCGCAGAACAAATGCTTCTCTGTATTTATAAGGTAAATCACTTATAACTTTATCTATGATCTGTTTCAACTCTTCATTTTCCAAAAGCTTGTGAGGATCCTGCCAATCAAACAATCGGAAGCTGCCTGAATCATGAAGATCGGCACTGCCACTATTTGGCAGGTAGGCTTCTAAGGGTTTAAGTTCAGTCTGTTTTTGTTTGGATAGATGGGCACGACTTTCATTTAATGCAATAGAATATAACCAGGTTCCAAAGGATGCATCCTGTCGAAACTGGTCAATTTTATCGATTGCTTTTATAAATGTATCTTGCACAATATCCTCAGCATCCTGACTATTGCCGGAAAGCTTTATAGCCAAAGCATATATCTTTTTTTTATGAGTATTTATCAACTCTGTAAAAGCTTCAAAATCTCCGGCTTTAGCTTGCCTTACTAATTCGTTCTCTTTCATAAGATAAAAATATAAAACAAATGATTCAAAAAAAAGATAATAATTTAATTGAAAATGAAAATCATTTCGAAAAAAATATTAATAAATTAAAAAAAATAAAAAAATGTATTGGATTATTTTTAAAATTATATAACTTAACAAAGTGATTGAGAATTAAAATTGATCATTAAAAATAATGACGGCTGAGATTAACTTCATGCAAGACATCAAGCCCGACATCATGTTTGACTTCAAGCCGTCTTCTGTCCCGTACCTTAGACCCTCCCCCCTTGGTTCGGGACATTTTTTTATCTAAAAATAAATTTTAAAATTTTGCCCATCTTGGAACACGCGGAAATGTTTGAACGTCACGAATATTCTGCATCCCGGTTATATACATAAGCGCCCGATCAAAGCCTAAACCAAAACCGCTATGCGGACAACTTCCATACTTTCGAATATCCAAATACCAGAAATAATTTTCTAAATCAGTTATGCCTTTTTTAATCATACGATCTTTTAAAACATCAAATCTGTTTTCACGTTCAGACCCGCCGATAATCTCACCGATTCGAGGCACTAATACATCCATTGCCCGTACGGTTTTACCGTCATCATTTACTTTCATATAAAACGATTTGATCGCTTCGGGATAATCATAAACAATAACCGGTTTTTTAAATTTCTTTTCAGTAAGATATCGTTCATGTTCCGACTGTAGATCGATGCCCCATTTTACCGGATACTCAAAATTCTCTTTGGCAGACTCTAATATTTTTACCGCCTCAGTATACGGCAGTCTTTCAAATTCAGAATTGATAACCAGCTCAAGGGTCTGACGAACTTCTTTATCA
Organism: uncultured bacterium; assembly: GCA_965372795.1. Lineage (GTDB taxonomy): Bacteria > Zixibacteria > MSB-5A5 > GN15 > FEB-12 > QNAD01. The sequence continues at coordinate 239,358 of CBDVDR010000003.1, read as the reverse complement.
ACCCACTTGCCAAAAAATTCCATATCATCAGCACACTCAGTAAGCGCAAACTTAAATAAATATTTCAAAAAATCTTCCGCTAAATCCATGTTGTCTTCAAGTTCCGCCCAGGCCATTTCCGGTTCGATCATCCAGAACTCGGAGGCATGACGGCTGGTGTTGGAATTCTCGGCTCTGAATGTCGGACCAAAAGTATAAATATCACCCAGAGCTGTTGCCAGAAGTTCACCTTCCAATTGACCCGAAACGGTCAGATAAGCTTCGGCTCCAAAAAAATCTTTGTCCCAGACTATCTCATTATCTTCAATCGGAATATTTTTAAAATCAAGAGTCGAAACCCTGAACATATCTCCGGCACCTTCACAATCCGATGTCGAAATCAACGGCGTTTGAATATAGAAAAAACCAAGGTCCTGATAATATTTATGAATTGCATAAGAAAGTTTTGAGCGAATCCTATTTACTGCTCCATAAGTATTGGTCCGCGGACGGAGATGGGCTATCTCTCTAAGAAACTCGTTCGTATGCCGTTTACTTTGCAGCGGATATGATTGGTCGGCTTCACCGATTAAATCAAGCTCGGAAATTTCTAAATCGTATTTCTGACCTTTTCCCCCGGATTCTACAAGTTTGCCTTTTACTCTGACAGAGGCGCCGGTAAGGATATTTTTAATAATTGGAAATTTATCCGGTTCCGAAACAACCGCTTGCAAATTCCCCATGCAGGAACCGTCATTAATCTGAATAAAAGCAACATCCTTTTGAGCTCTGACAGTTCGCACCAAACCCAAAACGATAATTTCTGAGTTAAGCGGAATTTTATCTTCTAATAGTATTTTTGCGATTTTTGTTCTAATTTTATAATCCATGTACCTCTCCAAATTCATATAATAACAGTCTTTTTTCAATAAATAGATATTTCTAAAACAATCAAGCTTTAAGGTATTGCTTAATTTTCACAGAAAAACACTTTGAAACTTTCATCAGAGTAGACCGTATAATTAAATAAGACTATGAATTAGCTCCTGATTAGATTAATAAGTGTTCCCAACTTAAAAAAATCCCGGTTACGACAAACCGGGATTTTTTATAACTATCTTGAAATTTTTTAAAAAAATGAGGGTGGATGGGATCGAACCATCGACTCCCTGCTTAAAAGGCAGATGCTCTACCACTGAGCTACACCCCCATTTTTTTTTCGGGGTTAACCGAACGGCAAAAATAGCATCTTATAACTGTTTGTCAACGACAAAAAACAAAATTACCTCTTATTTGTTAAATTAAACCACTTTTCAGAACTTTTCTATTAATAATTACAATAAAGTTACATTCCATGACAGAAAAATGACAACTACCCAATTATTTTTGATAACTTTGATGTACGATTGATAAGTTAAAAGATTTAGTTTGTTTACCTCTACCTCTTATATAATAAAGGCGCCCATACCGCGCCTTTTTTTTATTGCCGTTAATTCAATAAAACACAATCCATATAATATGAAGCCTAACAACACGATAACAAAAAAGACGTCCAATGGACGCCTTTTTATACTATAATAATTCGGGCTTATTTTGTGCCAAGAAGTTCAATATCAAAAATTAGTGTAGCGTTAGCAGGTATCACATTTCCTGCGCCACGAGAGCCATAACCAAGATGTGGCGGGATAATTAACTGTCTTTTACCGCCAATTTTCATACCGGCAACACCTTCATCCCAGCCCTTGATTACTCTTCCGCCACCAAGCGGGAAAGAAAATGGCTGACCCCGATCTACTGAACTATCAAATTTTGTACCTTTTTTACCTTCAACATCAAGCCATCCGGTGTAATGTACATCAACGCTCATACCGGTTTTGGCTTCGGTTCCTTCACCAATTTCCAGATCTATATATTTTAATCCGGATTCAAGTTCTACAACTTTTTGTTCCATTTTTTCTTCCTTAGTAACTTTCTCTTTTTTATCAGTCGTATCAACAGCATCATCGCCAGCACAGGCGAAATTTGCAAACAGAGCCATCAAACCGAATAGTACGAGAAATTTTTTCATTTCAACTCCTTAATTATACATTTACAAATACAGTTTCTTTTCTTTTTGCTCCGGTCGAAATCAAACAGATTCTAACTTTCAAATCGTCAGCGATAAATTTCAGATATTTCCGGGCATTTTCCGGAAGTTTATCAAATTCAGTAATACCGGTCGATGGATCGCTCCAGCCGGGTACTGTTTTGTATACCGGTTTAACATGGACTAATTCTGATAAATCAAGAGGAACCTCGCTGATTTCTTCGCCGTTCAATTCATATGCTGTACAAACTTTTACTTCTTCTAATCCATCAAGCACATCAAGTTTGGTAACTGCGATTGATTCAACCCCATTAATTCTAATAGCATGGCGCAATGAAACCAGATCAAGCCAGCCACAGCGACGAGGTCGTCCGGTTGTGGCTCCGAACTCATCACCTTTACGGCGAAGTTTTTCGCCCATATCGTCAATTAACTCAGTTGGAAACGGTCCGGCACCCACCCGGGTTGTATAGGCTTTTACCACCCCAACCACTTCATCTATCATCTTAGGACCAACTCCCAGACCGGTCAAAGCTCCGCCGGTTGTGGTATTTGAAGAGGTCGCAAAGGGATAAGTACCCAAATCAACATCCAGCATCGTACCCTGGGCTCCTTCAAATAATATCGACTTGCCTTCTTTTGAGGCTTTAGCCAGAGCCAAAGAGACATCGGTTACAAATGATTCAAACATAGGCGTTAACTTTTGTAATTCATCAAAAATCCAATTCAGATCCGCACGTTTATCTTCTGAACCTACCAGATATTTTTCTTTAAGAATTAGCTGGTACTCAAGCCTTTTTTTCAGCCGCTCAGGATTAAACAGATCGGCGACTCTGATACCGTTACGGGCGACTTTGTCAACATAAGCCGGACCAATGCCCCGCTTGGTCGTTCCGATACTTGCGGTTCCGCGATTCTTTTCTTCAACATTATCAATTAGCTTATGGTAAGGTAAAACTAAATTCGCTGCTGCTGAAATAAATAATCGACCCTTGTAATCAATCCCCTTTTTGGTAAGAAAATCTAATTCTTCTTTTAATCCAAAAGGATCAAGAACAACCCCATTTCCTATATAACAAATTTTACCAGGATGGATTATACCGGACGGAATCAGATGGAGGACATACTTGGTATCTCCCACAATGATTGTATGTCCGGCGTTAGCACCGCCTTGAAAACGAGCGATAACATCTGCTTCGGCTGCAAGCAGGTCAACGATTTTCCCTTTGCCTTCGTCGCCCCATTGACAGCCAAGAATTATTTTGTTTTTTGACATATTATTTACGCCTTTATGCGTTTATTGTGTTCCTCTGCAAGTGAAAAAACCGCATTTAATAATTGGTGTTTACCTACTCCTGAAACAGTTGAGAAAGGTATTCCGCTAACATCATATTCTTTTTCGAGTTGTTTCAATTTACGGTTTGTTTTATCTCGTGTTAATTTATCTGTCTTTGTAATTACGATCATAACCGGAAGACCTCTTTGGGACAGCCAATCAAGCAGCTCCAAATCTTCATTATTCGGATTCCGACGGCAATCCAAAAGAAATACCAGGCCGATCAGATCTTTGCATTCCATCAAATAATCCTCAATCAGTTTCCCCCAGCTATCTTTAATAGATTTTGGAATCCTCGCATATCCATATCCGGGTAAATCCACCAGATAAAATGATTCATTTATTTGAAAGTAGTTAAGTGATCGCGTTTTGCCGGGAGTAGAAGAAACTTTGGCATGATTTTTTTTACCAACCAATTTATTCAACAAAGATGACTTGCCAACATTAGATCGACCGGCCAGAGCAATTTGTGGTTTTCGGTCTTTAGGCAGTTGTTCAAGTTTAAAAAAGGAGCCGATAAACTCACTGGTAATTAATTTAGCTATGACTCAACCCTTCGGTTTTATTTTTCATTCTCAATTTAAAGACTGAACTGAATATCTGCTGATACCTCTGGACTTGGATGATTTATTTTTAAATGGAGATTCAACCAGCGCATGTTTCAGAACATCTTTAACTGTTTTCACATAATGAATCGTTAAGCCTTCCAAAAGATCCTTTGAAAGCTCTTTAATATCTTTTCGATTTTTATCAGGAGCAATTATTTCAAATATTTCCATGCGCTTAGCAGCCAGAAGTTTCTCATTCAAACCGCCAACCGGTAAAACATCGCCACTTAAAGTTATTTCACCAGTCATCGCAATATCTGTTTTAACGGGAATATCTGTCAGGGTCGATACCAGAGCCGTTATTAGGGTCACCCCTGCAGAAGGACCTTCTTTCGGAACGGCACCTTCCGGAATATGAATATGAAGATCAACAGATTCAAAGAAATCATCTTTTAATCCAAAATTCCAGGCATGATTACGAATATATGAAAGAGCAGCCGAGGCTGACTCGCGCATAACTTCACCTAATGAACCGGTAAGAGTCAGTTTACCTTTACCTTTCATTGGGACAACTTCAACCGGAAGCACATCACCGCCAAGTTCAGTCCAGGCTAAGCCAACTGAATACCCGATTGTTGGTGTTGTTTTAATATTAGTCCCTATAAATTTAGGCGCCCCGAGCAGTTTGTGAACTTTTCGATCATTGATTACCAGTTTTTTTATCTTCTTACCTATGGCAATCTCTAAGGCGGATTTTCTAAGAATAGAACCGAGTTGGCGTTCCAACTCACGAACTCCAGCCTCTCGGGTATAATGATTAATCACTTCAAAAATTGCATCGTCAGTAAATTCAACTTTTATTTTTTTAAGTCCGATTTCTGGAATAAGTTTTGGTAATAAGAAATTCCGCGCGATGTTCAATTTTTCAAAATCAAGATATCCGGGCAGGTGTATTATTTCCATTCTATCACGAAGCGGGGCTGGAATTGTTGAGGTTGTATTAGCTGTCGTAACAAATAATATATTCGAAAGATTATATTCAACTTCAAGATAGTTGTCTGTAAAAGTACTATTCTGTTCCGGATCAAGAACTTCCAGCAATGCCGAAGCCGGATCACCACGAAAATCCTTGCCAAGTTTATCAACTTCATCCAACAAAAATACTGGATTCGAGGAGTCAGCTTTTTTAAGCGACTGAATGATTCTCCCCGGTAAAGCTCCGATATAGGTTCTGCGATGACCTCTAATCTCGGCTTCATCATGAACTCCGCCTAATGACATCCGTGCAAATTTTCTATCCAAAGCTCTTGCAATCGATTTTCCGACAGAAGTTTTACCAACTCCCGGAGGACCGGTCAGACATAGAATAGGTCCTCGAACTTTGCCGGCAAGCTTAATAACCGCAAGATGTTCCAATATCCTCTGTTTAGCTTTTTCTAAACCATAATGGTCGCTGTCCAAAATCTCTTTTACCTGCTTAAAATTGACTCGATCAACTGTATTTTCGTTCCAGGGAAGATTTAAGAGCCATTCCAGATAGCTTCTGACAACACCTGATTCGGCTGAATAAGGGTGCATTTTTGATAGTTTTTTGATCTCTTCTTCAGCTTTAACTCTTACAGCTTCCGGAAATTCACCGTTGTCCAGCTTTGAATAAAGATCATCAACTTCTGCCCCCGGTTCATCAAATTGACCAAGTTCATCTTTGATCGCTTTCAGCTGTTGTTGAAGATAATATTCTTTTTGGCTCTGAGATAATGATTCACGAACCGTGCCATCAATTTTATGCTCAATTTTTAGAATTTCAATCTCTTCAGTTAAAATTCTTGATAGAATTTTGAATTGATCTTTTACCGTCACAGCATCAAGAAGCTCCTGCTTTACTTCAATTTTCTGAAGCAGGTGAGCCGCCATAGAATCGGCTCGTTGAGAATAATTCTCAATGGATGCTATCGAAACCAGTACTTCATCTGGAATTCTTCGATTTAAGCGAACATATTCTGTAAACTCCTCAACCACTTTTCGGGAGAGGGCTTCGGTTTCACGATCACTTGCTTTTTCCTCTGCTTTAATTACAGAGATATTCACCGGAATATATTTGGGGTTTTTTGAAAACGATTTTATCCGGGCGCGGGTGATGCCTTCAACTAAGACCTTGAGCGTACCATTTGGCATTTTCATTACCTGAAGAATCCGGGCAACTACTCCAACCCGATACAAATCAGATGGTTTTGGATTATCTACCCCGGCCTTTATCTGAGCAATGAGCATTATCTGCTTATCTTTTACCATTGCTTCCTGAAGAGCATTAATAGTGAATTCTCTTCCAACTAAAAGCGGGTATATCATATGAGGGAAAACAACAACATCTCTGAGAGGCAATAAAGGCAGTTTTTGTTTAATCGTTATTGTTTCCATATTATGTTTAATTTTCATTATTTCCACAGGCCTTTTTAAAAGGTTTTATCTCGGCAAACCCCTTAAGATAGAGTTTTTTTTAATAGACGCAAATACTTTTACATCTTAAAGACGCAGTTTCTTCAAAATGTGAGAAAGAATTAATGTTGCCCTGTAAATGGTTGACTTATTGTAAATTCGGGCTACTTTCTCATTATGAGTAATATTGAGCAGAAAAAAAGCTCCGATTTCAGAATGATTGCCAAAACCCTTTTTGGCTTGGAAGAAATTCTCAAAAAAGAACTTATTTCAATTGGAGCTGATCGGGTAAATATGATGAACCGATCAGTTGAATTTTATGGAGATGTCAAACTGCTCTATAAAGCCAATATCCATTGTCGACTCGCAAGCAGGATATTGCTGCCGATTGTCTCTTTTCAGGCTCATACCGAGAAAAAATTATACTCCGCTGTAAAGAAAGTCAAATGGGAAGACTATTTCGAAGTCTCAAGGACGATTGCTGTTGATACCGTAGTAAGTCACTCCACTTTTGACAATTCACTTTATGTTGCCCAGCTCACAAAAGATGCTATAGTCGACCGATTTCGTGATTTAAGCGGCTCAAGACCCTCGGTTGATATCAAAAATCCGGATATTAGAATCAATCTCCATATGCACGAAAATAAAGTGACCCTGTCGCTTGATTCATCGGGTGAAGCTCTTTTTAGAAGAGGCTATCGCAAAGAAGGCGGAAGAGCACCCTTAAATGAAATGCTTGCTGCCGGAATTATTGAACTTACCACCTGGGATAAAAAAACTAATCTGATTGATGCCATGTGTGGGTCGGGAACATTCCTCATTGAAGCGGCAATGATTGCAAGAAATATTGCGCCGGGAATTATCCGGAAAAAATTTACCTTTATGAATTGGAATGGCTATAGCCAACCGCTATATCATCAACTATTAGATGCCGCCAAAAGTGATGTAATATCAAACATTCCATTTAAGATTGTAGGGTCCGACAATAACCAGGGCTCGATTAGAGAAGCAAAAGCAAACGCAAAAAGAGCCGGTGTCGATGCTGATATAAATTTTGAGGTTAAAGATATTCGTCATCAAGACCCACCACCTCCCCCGGGAATTTTAATTATAAATCCTCCCTATGGTGAAAGAATTTCTGTTGAGGATATTGAAAAACTTTATGGCGAGGTTGGTGATAGCTTCAAAAAGAATTATGACGGTTATAATGCTTATGTTTTTACCGGAAATATCAAAGCCGCCAAAAAAATTGGACTCCGAACCTCACAAAAAATTAAACTATTTAACGGTCCGATTGAGTGCCGCTTGCTTAAATTTGAAATGTATACCGGCAGCCGTAAATTGAAACATCAAGATAATCAATAGCTATTGATTGCTTAATTTTCAAAACTTTCTTTTAATTTCCCTAACACATATTCCCAGGCAGTATCAAAATAAGCATACAGTTTTTCCCATTCTTCCCCATTACCCCAACCAAGTTGAGTTAAACTGACTTTAGTAATACCGGATTCTGTTTCTTCAAATACTATCACAACCTGAGTTCGTTTATCACGTAGTTTCCCAAAATCTGGCGGAGCGTTCCATTCAAACGAAAACATCCGGTTGGGTATATAGCTTAAGATTTTACAATCTTCCGACCCTCGCCTGCCATACGGTTCGTCCATAGAAAAATAAATTTCAAAGGCTCCCCCAGGTTGTAATTCAATATAAGAATTTTGACAGAAGAATTCTTTTATTCCGTCAGTAGTAGTCCATCTATTGAAGATAGCTTCGGCTGATGCGTTGATCTCAATTTCTTTATAAATTGTCTTTGAGTTTGGTTCAGCCACATATCGTTCACTATTTGTATTATCCATCATCAACGAGAGTTTCATCGGTGAAATTTCATAAGTATGAACACCCTGAACTACCGATGGTTCTTTTGACATTATTTCTAAGGCTTCCTCTTTGTTTTCTACCCGAAGAATAAGCAGACCAAATACATTTCCAAAAACCGGTCCGGCAACGGCAACTTTCTTTTGAGCAATTAAATCTTTTAAATAAAGAAAATGCTCGGTCATTATGCGTTCTTCATCGGCAGTCATATTGTCAGGCCAGCCATCACGGGTGCCCAGAAGTTTAACAAAATAATCTTCATATGTTTGCAAAGTTACCTCACCTTCATTGGATTGAGAAAATTCTGTCATGGATAAAATAAAGACACATCCAATAAGTATAATCTTCAAAATTGATTTCATTTTTATATCCTATATTAATGAATCAGATTAAAAAATAATAGAATTGGTCGGATGCTGTCAAGCCGTTATTATGGGATGATTTTAAAAATAAACTTTAAGCTTAAATAAATTCCAATTAGAAGCAATAATATTCCGGTAATTTTCCGCATCCATTTTTCTATTAAACCAAGCTTATCAAAAATTTTACTTACCGAGGCGGTACTGAATACTAAAAGCAACGAAAATAAAATAACCGGAACACCGCTGCCTACCCCAAACATAGCCGGTAAAATAACCGGTGAAGAAAATTTAATCGCAAGCGGTATCAAAGAGCCAAAAAACAGAGCCGCCGATACCGGACAAAATGACAAAGCGAACATAAATCCTAAAAACCCGGATGCTGCCAGAGGGGATTTTTCAGCTCGGTTCTGCATCATTTGTTGAAATCTTCCCGATTTACTTTTTATCTGAATCAATTCTAATAGAAACATCCCGGTTACAATCAAAATCGGACCGATTATTTTATTCATATAGTTTTGAAGAAACATCGACAATTCAGAAACCGAAATAAAACTGACACTAATAACAATCCCGATAATCGTATAGCTTAAAATTCTCCCCAATGTATAAAACAGCCCGGCTAACAAAGTCTGCCAGGTTTTATCTATCCTTTGCCCGATAAATGCAACGGCGGCAATATTGGTTGCTAACGGACAGGGGCTGATAGACATCATTATCCCCAGCCAAACCGAAGTCATAATAGCGGTGGTAAGACTATCCATCAAACCTCACCAAGATACAATCCGATTTCTGTTTTAACGTATTCGATGAATTTATCTTTGTCATCCAGATATTCCCAGACTTTTTCAAGATTTTTCCAGCGAACTTTTTCGCCGGAATCAAGATCAATTATTATCAAAGATTGGGTATATAACTCAAACTCTTTAACAAAATGTTCGTTGCCTTCCGATTCATAATTTACAATCTGCCAAACCATCGAACTGTCTTGCAGCTGTTCGGCAAAACCAAGCGTGATTGCTTCATTTGAAAAGGCTTCAATTTTTTTACAGGAGACACACCGGCGATTGCTGTGAAAATAGTACGCCATCAAATTAGGCGACTTACTTGATGCTACAGGAATTGCCTGTTCAGTAACATCATCAGATTTTGGATTGCTCTCATTAATGAACAGATAGATAACACTGAAAACGACAAATAATAAAAGAGCAGTTGTTAAGATTTTTTTGGAATTCATACTATCTCTTTCAAATTATAAATTTACTGATTTCTTCTACCGAAGGAACTTTACCGCTGAATTTTACTTCCCCATCAACAACCAGAGCCGGAGTAAACATAACTCCAAAACTCATAATCTGATTGATATCGGATATTTTTTCAAGTTCATATTCCACCCCGGTCCCTTTAGCGGCTTCATCAACCAGATCGTACAGCTCCTGACATTTGGCACAACCCGGTCCTAATACTTTTAACTGTTTCATTTATTCTCCTTAGAAAAATCTTCCATAAATCATTCCGCAAATGGTAGCCATAACAATTACCAGCAGAACGAATACTATTGTTTTTTTTGTTCCCATGACACTCCGAATCACAAACATATTCGGCAGCGACAATGCCGGTCCTGCAAGCAGCAGCGAAAGTGCCGGTCCTTTGCCCATTCCGGCTCCGATCAACCCTTGTAATATAGGTATTTCTGTCAGTGTTGCAAAATACATAAATGCCCCGGCTACCGAAGCAAAAAGATTGGCTCCAAATGAATTTCCTCCAACTGAATTACTGATCCAGCCAGAAGGAATCAAACCCTCCTGATCAGGTCTGCCCAGAAGCGCCCCGGCGATTAAAATACCAATAAACAATAATGGTAAAATTTGCATCGCAAATCCGAACGATTGTTTATACCATTCCTTGTTTTCACCTTGAGAAGTGCCGGTAATTACCGCCAGCCCTATAAATCCGGCTGTAAATGAAATAGTGGGATATTCAGAAAATATGATAGCCAGAATGGCGACAAATATTGAAACTAATGTTATTTTTATCCAATTTAATCCAAACCAAAAAACTAAAATTAACCCAAGCAGTAAACCGGATATAGAAGTCAGAAGCCATTTCAATTTATAAATTGTACTCCAGATTGATACTTCGTTACCGGGACTACCCCAGTTAGCAAAAACCAATATTGCAATCATTGAAGCAAAAAACAGAGAATTCTGCCAGAGCGGTCGGGTAACAGTAATTTCCGGCAAAGATGCTTTCACGGCCTGGGCATCTTCTGAATCGTTCTTAAAAAACAGATGCATCATCAAACCGATAACAATTGAAAAAATGATAGCCCCCACAGCCCGGGCAATACCAAGTTCCACTCCCAAAACCTGAGCCGTTAAAACAATCGCCAAAACATTTATTGCCGGACCGGCATATAAAAATGCTGTGGCAGGTCCTAATCCTGCGCCCATCCGATATATTCCGGCAAACAAAGGCAGTACCGTACAGGAACATACAGCCAGAATAGATCCCGAGACAGATGCAACCGAATAGGAAAGAAACTTATTGGCGCCGGGACCAAGATACTTCATGACCGAAGCCTGATTTAGAAATGCGGCAATTCCGCCAGCTATAAAAAATGCCGGCACCAGACAAAGCAAAACATGTTCGCGGGCATACCATTTGGCTAAATACAAGGCTTCAATTATGGCATTGGAAAAACGGGAACTCTCAAGCGGCAGGTAATAAAAAATTACAAATAGTATTGAGATTGAAAGAAGTTGCTTGGTCTCTTTGGATATAGTCATATTAAAAAATTAAACCTATCTTATTTCTGAGTAACCTGTTTTGGCGACTGTTTCAGCACTTCTTCCACACATCCAAAAAAATTAGTTATACAGGGTACTCGCAACCGGTAATAAACCCATAAACCGCGTTTATCAGCCTCAATGATTCCACAATCTTTTAATACTGTGAGATGTTTCGAAACGGTTGAAATATCAGCTTTGATCTTCTCGGTTAATTCAGCCACGCAATGTTCATTTTTTGCCAGCTCATCAATTATTAACAGTCGGGACGGATGAGCCAGAGCTTTGATAATTCTGGCTCGTTCTTCGTAATTAATTCGTTTACTCATTTTCATAGCATTTCCTTAATCATACTACTTGGCAATATAGCCAAATAGTTGACTCTGTCAATAGTTTTATAGCTATTTTTATCTATTATAAAAAATCACTGACGCTAAGATATAATTTTGTTATCTTCTGACTTTACAGATTGGAGTAAATATGTCCTTAACAAATTCTTGTGTACAAAACCTTTATTGTCCCAAATGTCAGGCTGAATATTCAGTTAATGAAATAATAAATCTCTGCCAATGCGGTTCCCCTTTGCTGGTTAATTATGACTATAAAAAGGCTGCGGCTACTTTAACCAAAGAATCTCTTCTTAGCAGAGAAAATTCGATGTGGCGTTTCATTGAAGTTTTACCCGTACTAAACTCTGACAATATCGTTTCTCTAGGAGAAGGCGGCACCAAACTGCTCCGATCCAAACAAATTGGAACTGAGTCAGGGTTAAACAATCTTTTCTTTAAAGACGAGTCAACAAATCCAACCGGATCGTTTAAAGCCCGCGGATTGGGCATGGCAGTCTCAAAAGCCAAAGAATTGGGCATAAAAAAAATCGTAACTCCGACTGCCGGAAATGCCGGAAGCGCCTTGGCGGCGTATGCTTCCTGCTGTGGAATTGAAACGGCTATATTCATGCCCAAAACCACGCCCGCCCCATTTATGATTGATTGCAAAACTCACGGAGCCCGGGTAGAATTAGTTGAGGGGAGCATTAAAGGCAGCGGAGAGAAAGCCGCTTTGTTAGTCAAGGATGGATGGTTCTCGGTGGCGACTCTTAAAGAGCCATATCGCATTGAAGGCAAAAAAACAATGGGCTATGAGATTGCTGAACAATTCGAGTTTGATCTGCCAGAAATAATTATTTATCCGACCGGAGGCGGTACCGGTTTAATCGGGATGTGGAAAGCCTTTGATGAAATGGAAAAAATCGGATGGATTTCCTCAAAACGACCCAAAATGATTTCGGTCCAATCTGAAGGATGTGCCCCGATTGTCAAAGCCTTCAACGAAGGCAAAGATTTCGCCGAACTTTGGGAAAACCCGCAAACCGCAGCCGCCGGGTTAAGAGTACCGGGTGCAATTGGAGATTTTCTGATTCTCGATGCCCTTCGTAAATCGAGCGGTACTGCTGTTTCAGTTTCTGAAAATGATATTTTAAAATATTCTAAATTGTTAGCTGAAAAAGAAGGTATCTTCACTGCCCCGGAAGGTGGAGCAGCCTTGGCAGCCCTTATGAAACTTAAAAAAGAAAACTTCATAAAAAATGATGATCGAATTGTTGTTTTTATTACCGGAAGCGGATACAAATATTTAGACTTCTATAAGTAACTATTGAATTTATGATTCTTTACCTATATATAGGACTATGAAAAAACCGAACGGATTTTATTCCAAACTGAAAAAGCCGATTTATACTCTGGCACCGATGGCTGATGTCACCGATGCTGCCTTTCGGAAACTAATTTCTATTCATGGTAAACCGGATATCCTCTACACCGAGTTTATCTCTTGTGATGGGCTTTGTTCTCCCGGAAAAGATCATCTGATAAAAATTTTGAAATATGATGAACTTGAACGACCGATTGTTGCTCAGGTATTTGGCAAGAATCCCAAGACCTACGCCAAAGCTATCAAGATGATTGCTGAAATGGGATTTGACGGAATTGATATAAATATGGGCTGCCCTGAAAAAAATGTTTGTAAACAGGGTGCCGGGGCTTCGCTAATTAAAGAGCCTGAACTGGCTAAAGAATTAATTCAAATCACCAAAGAAAATTCTAACGGCCTCCCTGTTACCGTAAAAACCAGAATCGGTTATAATAAAATTATGATCCGCGAGTGGATAGAAAAACTACTGGAAGCAAAACCGGAAATCATTACCGTTCACTTGCGAACCGCTAAAGAGATGTCAAAATATGATGCTCATTGGGATCAGATTCATCACGCTGTCGAACTTGCCAAAGATACCGACACTTTGATAATCGGTAATGGTGACATCAAATCATTGGAACAGGCTGATCAACTGGTCGAAGAAACCGGTATTGATGGAGTGATGTTCGGCCGTGCCATTTTTGGCAACCCCTGGTTGTTTAATAGAAATATAAAACGTGATGAAGTGACGGTTAATCAAATTCTTGATATCATGATCGAACATGCCCAGCTCTATCACGATACCTTTGGAGAAAATAAACCGTTTTTATATATGCGGAAACATCTCTGGGCATACGCAACCGATTTTTACGGAGCTAAAGAACTCCGCATCGCTTTTGAAAAAACAGAAACAGTCGATGATGTCAAACAGGCTGTAGAATCTTTCCGGAACAAATTTGTAAACTCAGACCGTCCTACATAATATTTGGAAGTTCCCAGGCTACCGAAAATCTAAATTCAAATTTCTCATCACCTTCAATCGGTTTATTCAAGTACAATGGAAAATCAATCCGAAGTTTATGGTCTGACCATACTGGAGGAGCCATGATTGATATCCCCGCCGAAAGATACAATTCTCTGTCTTCACCATAGGACAGTGTCTCATTAGTAGAATATAGTTGCGGATAGTATTGCTCTTTGCCACCCATAGAGATTGCCGCCGCATCTACAAACAGAGTTTGATCAATCTTAGAAAGAAACCGGCCGATTACCGGAACATTTTTAAACCATTGGTAAGGCAGCAGATCCGGCGGAGTAATCTCAAGTGAACCACCCATTGATTCTGTAATATAAATTGTTCGGTCCTGATAACCTCGAACCCGTTCATTGGCAGCATAAAAATCTTCGTTCCATTTTACCGGAAATGTTCCCGGGGCACGAAACAGTTTTGAATTTACAAATTGATCAACTCCTGATAGACGGCTTAAGTGAGGTAAAAATTGTGAGGGCGGTTCGCCGGTGATATCAAGATATTGAAAACTTAGTTTAAAAAACTGTTTATTGTTATTCGTAAACGTTATTCCTCCCCGATGCTGTATCAACTTAAAACCATGCGAACGGTTAAATTCAGTGAAACGTCCAAACATCTGGTTCATTTTTATGAAATAACTCCCATACCGGAAGGTTGTAAATTTCTCCATGTAAAATTTAAAATACATGGTATAATTCGCATCCCACATATTATCAGGAAGGTATTTTACAATGTCATCAGGTAAAGGGTCAAAGCGCTGATACTGGGTACCGGATAGATCAAGATAATTAAATTCAAAACGCAGCAACTGATAATCATCCCGGGAATAAAGTTTTTTAAATTTTTTCTCCATGAAATTTGAAAAATATGTCCTGCGATCAGCTCTTAAAAAATGCCACCCTGAAAAAGAATTCCTTCCAAATGGTTTAAAAGGTGATGAGTATTTTAAATCTATTTCCGGGCGGGCGTTTTTTGTACTCAATCGAAAATCAAGCGAGAAGCGTTTGTCAATTTCAAGATACGAACCATGTGAATGAACTCCGAGCTGTAATCCCCCTGTTTCACTATACCACAGATCAGGACGCCACCTGAGCGCATATTCATTTACCGGCATGCGATCATATTTCATATTGTCAAGCCGGAATTCTATCGGCGGTAAAAATCCTGAACTGTTATTGAGCCGGTTAACATCAATTAGTAAATTATAAGGGTCGATAACAACTTTTTGAATATCCCGCTTGGCTTTAACCTTGAATTCATATTTTTTATCTAATCGACGAAACTGGTTCCAAACCGGTAAAAGAATATTCCCGGGCTTGGCGTAATCCATTCCTTCCGGTGCGGCAGTATAAAAAGTTGTGTCACCCTGTTGCCAGATAATTGCAATATCTATCGGCGAGACAAGCTCGCCTTTATTTTCTAATTTAATTGTATGAACATAATCATGCCCGTTTGTTGATTTCGATTTCCCAGCGAAAACATAATCAAGTTTTTTTCGTGAGTAATACCATTGCTGTAAGTAATTATCTAATTCCAACCCTGTGGCTTCTTCCATCGCCATTGTAAAATCTTCTTCATAAGGATGGTGGAAAAACCATTTGTCACAATAGTGATGCATCGCCGAAAAATATAATGAATCTCCAAAAATAGAACGCAGCGAATAATGCATCGCTGCTGATTTATAATAGGCCGAAACCCGATGGGTCCAGTACTCCTCGCCCTGATCATATGAAAAACTTAAAGGTTTATCGTAATCAGATTTGATCAGCTGCATCATAGGACTAAAACCGCGTACATTACGATTTTCAAAATCAGGAGAAAATTTACGCTGATACCAGGTTTTGAATCGGTTGTAATTGCCTTTGCGTCCGTAGTATTTTTCCATTATCACATGTTCCATGTGGGTTGTAAAACCCTCATCAAGAAACGGACGGTCAACCTGATTTGACCCTACCTGCCCCATAAACCATTGATGTCCTATTTCATGATACAGAAGCATACTATAAGATGGCGAGGGTCCTTGCATTGTACAATTTGTAATCATCGGATATTCCATTCCCCCAAATGCATCACAAATTCTTATTACCGGCCATTGATAAGGATAAAAGTATTCGGAAAATGTTTCAATCGCTTCTTTACCAAGCCTGACCGCGCTTTCCCAACCGTGAGCTTTATTTCTTAACGGATAAGCGATAACTTCAACGCCATTGATTGAATCGGAATCTATACACCAATTATTGGAAGTTGTAAAAGCGAAGTCATTAACTTTATTCGCAACATACTTCCAGGTTTTTGTTTTATTTTCATCAAAATTAAATATTGGCCATTCACCCTTAGGCTTCATAAAATTTTTAATATCATAAAGCTCGCGAAGCGAGTCCGGCAGGACTTCCTTTTCGTTCACACAAATCCCGCTCGCTGCAACGATTTGATCTTCCGGGGCAGTGATTGAAACTTCAAATGATCCAAAATCTCCATAACTCTCGCCCCACCCGAGATATTGTGAATTTACCCAGCCAAGCTTTCGGTCATAGACACACACCTGCGGATACCAATAGACTGCTTTGACAACAGCTCTTTCATACCCCATCCGCATATTATCAGGACTTGGCAGAATGGTTTTAAAATTGAAAGCGAGGTTCAAAGTGTCCGAAGCGGCTAACGCCTGTTCAAGATCAATTTTTATTATCGAATTATCTACGGAAATTGAACGATAATTTATTCTTTCTGAAATTTCAAATAACTCAAGCGAGCCTTCTTCTTCCGGTTTTAACTTGGCGAATGAATAATTATTCGTCATTCTTCTTTTTTTATCAGCATAGGAATCTTTTTGAATCGCATTGGGAAACGCTTTTAGATAAATCACACGAAGAGAGTCAGGGGAATTATTAATATATTCTATTTCTATACTGCCCTCAATCGTTCTATTATCGTCTTGCAGAGTAACATCAAGTTTATAATTTACTTCCTGCTCCCACACCCGAGGACTGTTTATATTAATATTTTTTGAGAAAGTATTTAAAGATATGCTAAATACAAAAAGTAAGACAATCAGAGTAGTTCTATACATTATTGATTCCAGAAACTAATAATTTATTTAATGATGAAAATACTAATAAAAGATTGTTAGTGGAAGCAAAATTTGACTTAATCACTCACCGGAATATTCACAACTGGTTGATTCGGTTTCATAAACCAATATCCGATTCAAGACCGAAATTTGCGGTTTAATTTTATCCCAAAGCCATTTGGCAAGATATTCTGAGGAAGTATAATGTAAATCCTCAATTTCATTCAAATGTTTATGATCAAGCCGATTAATGATCGGCTGAACTATTTTTTTCAAATCACCATAGTCAATCAAAAATCCGGTTACCGTGTCAACTTCACCATAAACTTCCACAACTATTTTATAACTATGCCCATGCAGTTTATAACAGGGATGACTTTTTGGAAGATGGTCGAGGCAATGGGAAGCCTCAAACCGAAACATTTTTGTTAATTTTACTTTCATAACCTTACTCGTTATCTCGCTCGTTCATTATTCCAGACCAATATATGTAATCTGGGTGAAAAGCGAAACCCTCTCTTTGTACATTCTTCTAATACCCAGGACATACTTTCCAATTGCTTTTTCTGGGTCCAGCCTTCCGGCATAAGCATTATTTGATCAGTTCTGATAGCCGGTAAAAACCTCTCTTCAATCTCATCTATATCAGCCAGATTTTTTACTACAAATTTAAAATCTGCTTTGCTGCTCTTAGAAATCATTTCAAGCGCTTCAGCAACAAAACTCTCAGATATGTCAATTCCGTTATTGGCAAGTTTGGGCGAACAGTTCCACCAACTGACCAGCTCCAGCAGCTCCGAATTGGGTTTAAACATACCATTAGTTTCAACATCAAATAATTCAAATCCGACATCTTTAAAATGTCTGATCAAATCGGGCAATTTCTCCTGATGAAGCATCGGCTCACCGCCGGTCAACACAACCCGAACTTTCCCAACTTCTAAACCGACTGGCTCCAAAATTTTTAATGCTTTAGTCAGGATATCATCATTAGACAATAATTCTCCCGGCTCAATTAACTTTTTGTCCCATGTAAAACGGGTATCGCACCAGGAGCAGCCCAAATTACAATACTTTAGTCTGATAAAAATTGATGGATATCCGCTATGACGTCCCTCACCTTGAAGTGAATAAAAAATCTCCGTAACCGGTAACATTCCCTTTTCTATTTCTGGGACTGATTCAAGATTAGGTTTATATTGCATAACTACGATAACTCTGATTTGTTTTTGTAAATAGTAGGATCGGCAACCCCGGCTCGGATAAATCCTCTGTGCCGTAATTGACAACTTTCACATTCACCGCAGGCATCACCATTATCTCCGGGATCATAACAGCTGAAACTCAAGGAATAATCCAACCCAAGTTCCAATCCTTTTTTTATAATATCTGCTTTGGAAAGTTCAAGCAGGGGCGCATGAATTGTAATCCGATTACCTTCCACTCCGGCTTTGGTCGCAAGGTTTGCCATTGCTTCAAATGATTTTAAATATTCCGGACGGCAATCAGGATATCCTGAATAGTCAAGCGCATTTGCTCCGATGAAAATATCGTAAACCCCAAGTGACTCAGCCCAGCCTAATGCAACTGAAAGGAATATAGTATTTCTTGCCGGTACATAAGTAATAGGAATCTCATCGCCGATATCTTCGATTGAAACTTGTTTAGGAACCTCAATATCATCAGTTAAAGCCGAACCGCCAATCTTTCTCAAATCTAAATTCTGAGACAGATGTTTTTTAACTCCCAAATTTTCGGCTATTTTCCCGGCTGACTTAAGCTCATATCTATGCCGTTGGTTATAATCAAAACTAATGGCATAAATTTCATATCCCGACTCTTTCGCCATCGCTGCGGTTGTATAGGAGTCTATCCCTCCGCTTAGAAGAACTACCGCTTTTTTACTCAATTTATCCAATTTCTAAATTCCTTACTTATTATAGCCCCACAATATACATTTAATTAGAATATATGCAAATATTCAGAATCCATTTTATTATTGTAAATAATTGCCAAATTTCACTCGACACCCTATATTTTCACACAGGCTATCATTGTTAGTTTGATATAAGTGAAATTCAGTAATATAAAAGGCAAAAAAATATGACAGATTCTCAATATGAAGGTAAACAGGAGGATATCAGGGACTGGAAAACTCCTGAAATCGAAACCTTTAATAATATCTATCCTGACCGGGATTATGAAATCAAGATGTCCGTTAATGAATTTTCCTGCATTTGCCCCAAAACCGGACTACCCGATTTTGCAATTTTGATTTTGACCTACACCCCGGATGTTAACTGTATTGAACTCAAAAGCTTCAAAGAATATCTGCTGGAATATCGCAACAAGGGAATCTTCCACGAAAATGTAATCAATCGCGTTTTAGATGATATTATTAAAACGATCAAGCCGCGACAGGCTACCCTTCAAGGTATTTTTAATTCCCGTGGCGGTATTCAAACAACTGTAAAACGGGATTACAAAAAATAATTTAATCTCCTAAATTATTTTTCTAAAATCATTACCGGACGGGTTTTGGAATATTCGCAATTCAAATTCCGGAATTACGGCAATAATATGATCTAATATATCTGCCTGAATATCTTCATAAGATGCCCATTCTTGATCATTACAAAAAATATAAATTTCAATTGGCAGCCCTTTTTCATCCGGTTGCAAATATCTGACCAAAAATGTCATGTTCTGCTCTACCTTAGAATGGTTTCTTAAATAGTTGACCAGATAAGCACGGAAGGTTCCAACATTGGTCATGCGCCTTCCATTAACTAATACAGATTCATCAATATTTTGATCCCGGTTATATTTTGATAATTCCTCATTCTTTTTGATTACATACTCTTTTAGAAATTTTATCTTTTCAAATTTCTTAATCATTTCATCACTGCAAAACTTAACTGTATTCATGTCGATATAAATTTTACGCTTGATGCGTCTTCCATTCGATTCTGACATCCCGCGCCAGTTTTTGAAAGAATCTGAAATGAAAGAATAAGCCGGAATCGTGACAATCGTCTTATCCCAGTTTTGAATTTTTACCGTATTTAAGGTTACATCTATCACATCACCATCGGCGCCATACTTGGGCATTTCAATCCAATCGCCTCGTCGAATCATATCATTAGCCGATAATTGAATCCCTGCAACCAACCCGAGAATGCTGTCTTTAAAGACTAAAATTAAAACTGCTGATAAGGCACCCAGACCGCTTATCAAGGCCCAGGGTGAACGATTAATCATAGAGGCAATAATAATAATGCCGACCACAACGAATGAAATAATTTTGATGACCTGAATAAAACCTTTGATCGGCCTTTCTTTTGACACTTCGTAGGTCTGATATATATCAACCACAGCGCTGAGAAATCCGCTCCAAACCCCCAACCCGACAATCATCATATAAGCTAAGGATAATTGTTGTAATAAAGATTCTATTTGAGGTAACGCCGGAGACATTGCATAAATAACAAGGGCTGGTACAAGATGTGATAAACGGGTGAAAACATTTCTATCAGCAAGAACATCATCCCAATTCGTCCGACTTTTTTTGACGAACAAATGAATAACCGTTAATAAAATTCTTTTTGATATAAAGTATAAAACTGAGGCGACAATGCCAATTAATACAATGATAATTATCCAACTTAATGGATTTGCAATTTCAGTTGATACTCCAAAAGAAATTAAATACTCAGTGACAATATTTAACACATATACCTCATTTTGTAGTTATGAACTTTATAGTAACAAAATATTGTAGTATGTTGATAAATTCAAGAAAGAAAAAATTTTAATATTAACTTTTTTTTCTTTTATCAACTTTTAAACTTGCATTAAAACTCAAAATAATATCAAATTCATACTTTAAGATGATAATATCTTAGAAGTCATTAAATTTGATGATACATTAACTAACAAAAGGAGTTTTTTTATGAAGAAAATCATAATCCTCACAATGCTGATTTTAAGTGTTTTAGCATTTACCGTATCAGCATCTGAAACAACTGTGAAAGGCCGTTTGTATGCTCATTGGATGATGGACATGACCGATGGTGCTGAAAGTGCTAATGAATTTGGATTGAGTAGAACATATATTAAGCTAAAGTCTAAACTGTCGGAAAGAACATCTGTTAATATTACAGCCGACTTAAGAAATATCAATGGTTATGATGGCTATGGTGTTATCATTAAATATGGATTCTTCGACTGGAAACCGTCATTTGGTAATGACAAGGTTAGTTTCCGCTTTGGTCTCCAACCGACATTTTATATCAGTTACATAAATAAATATTGGGGGCATCGCTATGTAAGTAAAACAGCAAGTGATCTGGCCCATTTCCTGCCACCCTCTGATCTTGGTTTTTCCATGAGTTACTATTTATCTGATGGCAATAATCCCTGCAAAATCGGTATCGCCTTTTTGAATGGAACTTCTTATACAGATGTTGAAGAACTTAATAAAAATAAAGATATCAACATTTTTGCACATATTAAACCTCTGAGAAATAACGAAGATTTTGCCAAGAGTTCTCTCTTTGGTCAGTTCTATATGGGAACTCAGAATGAAGTAATTGCTGATCCCGAAGAAGCCAGTGATTGGAAAAATCAAATCTTCTCAGTAGCCGGTAATCTTGTTTATCGCAAAACTTTCAACTTTGGTACCGATTTTAACTTCAGAACTCTCGGTCAGGGTGCTGGAACTGATGATCTTAAAGAACGCACTATGTCATTCTTTGGAACTCTTTATTTTGAAGAACTCGTCGCCAACAGCCCGGGACTTCGTACCTTAAGTCTTTTTGGAAGATTTGATATTACCGATCCTGACACTGACACCGAAGATGATGGAAATTCATTGTTAATCTTTGGGTTGGAATGTAGTCCGGTTAAAGGTTTCAAAGCTGCAATAAACTACCGAAACTTGAGCTATCAAGAAGATGGCAAAGACTCTGAAAGTTTCCTCTATTTAAATACCGTTGTTGATTTCTAAAAAGAATATCACAATAATTTTAAAAACCCGGTTTTTTTTAACCGGGTTTTTTTATAAGTATTGAACACTTTTTACATTGTTGACAAATCAGACAACTTGAGTATATTTATACTGTCTTACCCATTTTTCGTTTTTTAATTTTTTCTAAGGAGCAAAATATGCGTCTTGCTAAAACTATCCGCATCGTTGTGCTTTTATTATTGCTTTCTTTACCGGTGGTTGCCACTGATTTTACAAAAGGCATCTACTATGACCTTCCCCAGGAGTATTTATCTCAAAAAATTGGGCGAATACCTGTATCAACTCTGACAGCTGCGGATTCAGCAAAAATTATGTCTTATAGTTTTGAAGCTGATACTCTCCGTCTGGTTGTTGTGCTTGTTGATTGGCAAAATCGTCGGGGGTCGTATTCAAGGGAAACCTTAGACAGTATGCTGTTCTCCCGGAATGTTTACCCGGGCGGTTCAGTTGCTGATTTCTTCTATGAATCATCCTATGGTAAATTAACAATGACCGGTGATGTTTATGATTGGTATGACGCTGGTTTTTATCAGGGCTGGTTTGATTTTGAATCGATACTTCCTGCTTTAGATAATTTTATTGATTTTTCTCAATATGATGCTAATAACGACGGTGATGTCGATGCCGTTGTTTTTCTACGCTCCGGCACCGGTCAGGAATTTACTCATGACCCCTTAGATATTTGGTCTTATGCTTACACCTACCCTCCCGGTCAAGGTCCGGGACCATTTGATGGCAAAACAGTTTCAATGTGGAATACATCCCCCGAAATGGCACAACTTCGCGATTCAAACTTTGTAACAGCAGTTCGGGGTGATACTCTAAACGGGATCAGAGTTTTCTGTCATGAACTTACTCATAATCTCGGTATGCCTGATCTATATGATTATGATGAAAAAATTAATACTGCAACCTACTCTACTCCTAATGATGCAAATGACCATCCTCTCGTAGATTGGTGCCTTATGGGATATGGTGGCTATGGTATTTTATCACTTGGCGGATATGGACATAACCCAACACATCATAGCGGATGGATTAAAAAGAATCTCGGCTGGGTCGAGCCGATTGCTTTGAATGGCACTTTGAGTGATGTTGTTCTTTATAATCTTGAAACCAGAAGTGACAGTTCATTATATATCCTTCCGATAAATCCGGCAGAAGGTGAGTATTTCCTGCTTGAATATCGCAATCACAGGTCTACGGCTCAATTTAGTAAAGTCGATTCCGATTTTAGTTCTTTCTTTTGGCCAGATTTGACTCATGGATCTGACACCCTTGATAGAGGACTTCTCATTACTCACATTCATGATTCAGTCGGAGGGTGGAGAAATAATGGTTGGCCAGGGCTCCCTAATTATAAAGTTACCGTTGAAGATGCCGGATACAACCCCAGTCGAAATTATCTGACCAATCCCGAAGGGCGACTAACTGATTCCGCTCAATGGTGGTATCCTTATGAAACCAGAAGAGGTGCCCTGTTTTCTGATGATGTAGACGGACAATCAGAGTTCGGACCTCTAACCTATCCAAGCTCGGACGGCTATGGAGGACCATCTAATATATTTGTGCGAGTTGATTCGATGGTTGATGACAGATTATATCTTTATATCGAAAGCCCTAATATTGCTGATGGCGATGGCGATGGTATTTCTGATTATACAGATAACTGCCCCGGTGTTTATAATCCTTCACAAGATGATCTTGATACAGACGGATTCGGTAATGAGTGCGATAATTGCAGCGCTGATTATAATCCGGATCAAACCGACACTGACGGCGATGGAATAGGAAACTCTTGCGACTCATGTCCAAACGATTTTGACAATGATATTGATGGTGATGGAATTTGTGGCGATGTGGACGATTGCCCTAATGACCAATATAACGATCAGGATTCCGATGGACTCTGCGCTTCTAATGACAATTGTCCAACTGTTAATAACCCTGATCAAATCGATTCCAATAATGATAATATCGGTGATGCCTGCTGTTGTGTCTTACGAGGCGATAACGACTTAAACGGATCCCACGAAATTTCTGATTTAACCTTTATCGTCGATTATCTCTTTGACGGCGGTGAAAGCTCCGGATGTCCTACCCACATGGATATTAATGGCGATATTGAAGTTGGAATATCCGACTTAACATTTTATGTTGAATATATGTTCAATTTTGGAGACGCTCCTCCTAATTGCCAATAATTAATCAATATTAAAAAAGCCGCCCAATTTAGGGCGGCTTTTTTTTTACATATTTTGGAAGTAATCCGTCTTTACATTGTATCCCCTCCAGAAGTCATATTAAAATCCAAACTTTGGAGGTGCCTTATGCGTAGAGGCAAACTATTACCTCACATGACATTAACCGCCCTGCTCCTGATCATTGCCCTCATCTTGAACGCCAAAACAAACTCTGTTATTTCAGGCAAAATTATCAATCAGCAGACCAATAAACCGGTTATCGGAGCTTCTGTTATATTGGTAGGTACCAATAAAGGAGCTCAAACTGATTTTGAAGGCAAATTTAAAATTATTAATGTCATCCCCGGAAAATACA
This sequence comes from uncultured bacterium, assembly GCA_965372795.1. GTDB lineage: Bacteria > Zixibacteria > MSB-5A5 > GN15 > FEB-12 > QNAD01. The sequence continues at coordinate 214,567 of CBDVDR010000003.1, read as the reverse complement.
CCTTAAGAATAACTCATCTTGATTATAACGCTTTTGAAATTAAAGATATTGTGATCGATTCCAATATGACCAAAGAATTTAACCAGATCACGCTGCCTGAAAAAACCGACGACCTTGAAACGATTCATAAAGTTACCGCAGATAGAGACGTCGTTGATAAGATTGAAGTATCAAACCAAGTTAACTTAAAGCAATCTCAGGTACAACTCTACATTAATAAGACTCCCAATCTAACAGCATCAAAAGTAAAAAATAACAAAAGAGGCTACGCCTTTGAAACCCAAGTCAGCTTCCCACCTGTCCATGGTGGATCTTCGATTGTCAATGGTGAAGCTTACGATGCTATGTTTTTTAAAAACTATGGCGTTAATCCCTTTGTAGATGTTGAAGATGACAGCCTGTCCACTTTCGCTATTGATGTTGATGATGCCTCCTATGTAATGACCAGGTCTTATTTGAATCGTGGCTCCCTCCCACCCAACGAGGCCGTTCGCACCGAAGAATTTGTAAATCATTTTAATTACAATTACCTCGCTCCCAAAAACAAAACTTTCAAATTTTTTGTGGAGACTGCTCCCTCTCTTTTTGGACAGAACAGTTATCTGCTCAAAGTAGGCATCAAAGGGAAAGAAGTTCGCCCCGAAAACAGAAAACCCGCTAATCTCGTTTTTGTCATTGATGTTTCTGGTTCAATGAGTCGTGAAGACCGTCTTGGTCTGGTTAAAAAGAGCCTTAGGCTCTTGCTTGATGAACTTAACCAAAATGATAAAATCGGAATCGTTGTCTATGGCAGTCGCGGACAAGTAATTCTGGATATGACATCTATAGAAAGCAAATATGAACTTATAGCCGCCATCGAATCATTGCACTCGGAAGGTGCAACCAATGCCGAAGAAGGTTTATTATTAGGATATGAAATGGCTAATCGTCATTTTGATCCTAAAAAAATCAATCGCATCATCCTCTGCTCCGATGGAGTCGCCAATGTTGGCCGCACCGGAGCCGATGACATCCTTAAAAGTATCAAAGAATATGCCAAAAAAGGAATAACTCTCACCTCGGTCGGCTTTGGCATGGGGAATTACAATGATATTCTTTTGGAAAAACTCGGTAACAAAGGAAACGGCTTTTATGCCTATGTTGACAATCTGAATGAAGCCAAAAAAATCTTTGTCGACAACTTAACCGGCACATTAGAAGTTATCGCCCGGGATGTTAAAATACAGATCGCTTTTGACCCTCGGGTTGTCAGAAGTTATCGCTTACTCGGCTATGAAAACCGTGATGTCGCCGATAATAAATTCCGTGATGATGACGAAGACGGCGGAGAAATCGGCGCCGGACATGAAGTCACCGCCCTTTATGAAATAAAACTGACTCATAATAAGATCAATGCCCCTATGGGTACCCTCTTTGTCCGTTACAAAGACCCAAGCTTTGGGGAAGTTACCGAAATCAGCAGAGAGATTTCTAATAAAGTAACATACAGCGAATTCAACGAAGCCTCAGCGGACTTCAAACTGGCAGCCTGTGCCGCAGAATTTGCAGAAATTCTCAGAGAGTCCTACTGGGCGAAAGGTTCAAGTTTACAGGATGTTAAAGATGAAGTTAAAAAGATGCTTGATGATAATGACTCAAATGAAACTATAGAATTATTATCATTGATAACTAAAGCGTCAGAATACAAATCTCAACGAGCCGAACGCTAAAACAAAAGCGGCAGATTTCTCTGCCGCTTTAAAAAAAGGGAACAAAACAGACGGTAATAAGTGAGTTCTTGGAAACTATAACATATTACCGTTTGTATCTATTAAACCATCTTTCAACTTTATAATCCGTTCGGTCTGATTTGCAATATTCATATCATGAGTAATAATTAAAATCGTTTTTCCCATCTTCCACAGTTCAATAAACATCTTTACAATCTCACCACCTGATTTACTATCCAGATTACCCGTCGGTTCATCGGCAAGAATTATATCAGGCTCATTAGCTAAAGCTCTGGCAATCGCTACTCTTTGCATCTCACCGCCCGACATCTCGGTTGGCTTATTATTAAATTTATCAGCCAGACCAACCCGCGAGAGAAGTTCGGTCACTCGTTCTCTTCGTTGCTTCCCTTTCATCCCGGAGAACAACAGCGGGACTTCAACATTTTCAAAAGCGGTAGCATAAGGCAGAAGATTAAAAGCCTGAAAAACAAAACCTATTTTTTTATTTCGGACATCAGCCAGCTCATTAGAAGACAAACCGTTTACAGATTTCCCTTCAAGCAGATATTCTCCACCGGTGGGTACATCCAAACAGCCGAGAATATTCATCAAAGTAGATTTACCGGAACCCGATGGACCAACAACCGCAGTGAACTCACCTTTTTTTATATTAAGATCAATTCCTTTTAAAGCCCGAAACTCTACATCACCGGTTTGATAGGCTTTGACAACATTAGTCATTTTAATCATTATTTATTTTCTCCGAAAAGATCTTTCAAATTATTCGTATCTTAATGATTCAACCGGATTAACCGAGGCGGCTTTCATAGCCGGGAATAATCCTGAAAGAATTCCCATTATACTCAATATCACAATAACTATTAAACCGATCTCAAATGAAATCGTTGGTCGTCCCATAAATTCTAATACGTCTGACTCAATCGGTAATCGTTTGAAGCCTTCCGTCAAAATATAACTTATTGACATACCCCCGAATCCCCCAAAGAAAGTAATGATCAAAGCTTCCACCAGAAACTGAGTAAGGATATATGACCTCCTTGCACCCATAGCCATCTTCACCCCGATTTCACGAGTGCGTTCCTTAATAGAAACATACATTATATTAGCAACCCCAACCCCGGAAATCAACAAAGTCAAACCGCCGATTATCCCAAGAAATATTTTCATACCGAGCATGATGTTATTCATCTCTCGTTGATTCTCAACCACATTCCAAACTCCGAGAGCTTTTTCATCGGTTGGATCAAATTTATATCTTTCTCCAAAAACTTCAAAAATTCTTTTCTCTATTGCTTCAACGTTATCTATCGATTTTGGCTGTACAACAATCGTATTCAAATATCTATAACCAAAAACAGTCCCAAAAGTAGTAGCCGGAATTGCAGCTCTATTTTCATCCGGTCCGCCATACATCCCCATTTGCATCTTTTTAATCTCAACGCCAATCACAGTAAAAGGAGTAGAATTTATAAAAATCTGTTTGCCAACCGGATCTTCATCTTCAAAAAGCCTTTCAGCAATACTATACCCAAGAAAAACTACTCTTCGCTTATTTTTCATATCCAACGCGTTAATCATTCTCCCGCCGGCTTTTGAAATATGATTACGCATTGGTTCGTAATTAGGGTAAACACCGGTTATATGCTCACTGACAATTTTATCCCCATATTTCAATCTTACACCCCAACGGGAATATTCTCCACCGACATGTTTTAATTCAGGCATACGCTTGCGAAGATAATCTACTTCTTTTTCGGTAAAACGAATAGATCGCCCTTTACCAAGACCCTTAAATACTTTGGAAGTACTGCCGCCCCATAAAACAATTATTCCCTCACCCAAGCCTTTCTGATTCACACTAAGCTGCCGATGCATCCCTTCGCCGAATCCTAAAAGAAGCATGATTGAAAGCGTTCCCCATCCGAGAGCCATCAGAGTCAACGCAATACGTTTTTTCTGTTTTCGAAAATCCCGTATAAAAACATTGTAAATTATTGAAAGACGCATTTAATATTCCTAAAATAGTTTTAAGGCTTGCACCGGTTGCAGATTCGCAGCTCTTCGGGCAGGGAATATTCCGGCAGCTAAACCAACTAATCCAAGCAAAATAATAACCGTGATCCCAACATATCCATCAACGGTAGGAACGCCAACAAATTCACCCAGGTTTAATAGCGGGAATACTTTAATTATTCCATAGGCAAACAAATACCCAAAAATTCCGCCAACACCGGTTATTATTAATGTTTCAAAAACAAATTGAAACAGAATAAAACTTTTTCTGGCTCCAAGAGCCATTTTGATGCCGATCTCTTTGGTGCGCTCTTCTAAGACAACATTCATTATATTGGAGACTCCGATTCCACCGGTAATCAATGTGGCGATTCCGATCCCAACTAAGAAATATCTGAACGCTGTAAAAAAGGTGCTTAAAAATCTAAAGCCCTCCGATGTATCCCAAATTGATAAGGCTTCTTTATCGGTAGGATCAAAACGATATTTACTCCCTAATAATTTATATATATCGTCTTTTGCCAGTTCCATAGAAACTTTTTCAGCCGGCTGCATAACAACATCGTTTAAAAAACGCTGAGAAAACATCGCCTTGAAAGTTGATGAGGGGATGAAACCTTTACGGGCATCACGTCCGTTGTAGGAACTGTCCTGCTTTTTTGTCTTTAATATCCCAACAACTTTAAAGGGAACATTATTAAGTAATACTCTTTCTCCAACCGCCTCTTTTGATCCAAAAAGATCCTTCTTTAACAGGTCTCCCAAAAATATAACTCGTCGCTTCTCTTTCATATCCCGGTCATTGATAAATCTTGAGCCATAGTCCGCAATCAGATTTCGCATATCTCCGAACTCGGGCCAGATTCCCACAACGTTCTCCTTGATTACATTTTGTTCAAACTTAAAATTAACATTCCATCTGGAATATTCCGGCGAAATCCGTCCGATAGTTTGAGATGTATTTTTTAACATGACAACATCATTCTCGGTCATCCTGATCCTTCGCCCGCGTGGAAGACCTTTAAACTCTTTTGATGTTATTCCGGGCCAGATAATCGCAATATTTTCGCCCATCCCTTTTTGAGATTTTAACTGAGCCTCGCTTATCCCGTTACCAAAAGCAAACAACAACACAATTGCACAAGTCCCCCAGAAAATTCCAAAGGTTGTCATCAAGGTTCTCAGCTTCTGACGGCGAAGATCATTTAAAAATTGTTTAACAGATAGAAGTGGAATCATTATAGTTTAACTCCGGTAAGATTAATCAGCTGTTATTTCTCGCGGTGGACGTTCCACCAGCAATTCACCATCAGAAAGACCCTCAATCACTTCAATTTTTATTCCATCAGACAAGCCGGTCTTTACTTCTCGTACTGTAACAAAACTCAACGAATCTTCAATCTCAACCGTCGTTACAGAATCTGTGATTGTTAACAATCGTTCTGGAATCAAAAGAATATCTTCTTTTTTGTTAATTATAATATCAGCATTAGCACTGTAACCGGCGCGAAGATACTGACCTTCGGCCATACTGTCTAAACTAATTTCAACTTCAAAAACAGTTGACCCTTCTTCACGATGAGCCTTAGGAGATATTTTTACAAGTGTTCCGATAATTTTTTCATTTGGAAGAGCCCCGATTTCTATCTCCACTTCCATCCCTTCAATCAGTTTACCAACATCAATTTCATCAACATTACCCTTAAAAACCAGATTACCCATCTTAGCCAAAGTCATTAAACTTGTTCCAGCCTGATAGGAAGTTAAAGGAACTACCGGATCACCTTCTTCAACCATTCTCGATAATACCGTACCATCTATAGGTGAACGAATAATGTTATCAACCTGCCGATCAGCAATGTTTGATTTACCGGACTCAATTAATGATAGTTTTTCTTTTGAAAGAGCCAACCGCAACTTGGCTTCATCCATTAAAGCTTTCTTACTGTCATATTCCTGATTTGAAATAAGCTGTTTATCACGCAACTGTTTTACGCGATCATATTCGATCTTCACATTCTTATAAGTAACCTGTTGAATTTCAACCTGACGTTTTGCCTCAGCATATTCTATCGGAGTTGGATCAGGAGCTACATCCAATAACGGATCACCTTTTTTTACTTTGTCACCAATATCAATAAACATTGTTCTTACAATGCCGGATATTTTTGACTTTACTTCAACCTCAAGTTTCGGCTCTATTTCACCAACCGCAAGGGCTTTATCGATAATTGAACCTTTTTCAACCTTAACAGTTTTATACTCTTCATCCTTTTTTGCTGACCCATCTATAGCAAAAAACAGAACAGCCGCCACGATAACTACAAGAAAACTTATGATAGCTATTTTTTTAAACATCGTACCTACTCCTAATCCCACATGATTTGACAGTTGATATGTATTACGAGATGACTTAATAATTGTTTCACCTCAAAATAGACATCAAAGCATTAGATAGTCAAGTCCATAATATGAAAGCAGTTAATGTTTCCTGCGTTACAATTAACATCATTTACTTCAATAATGTGATGCATAATAATACTATTTTTATTACAATAGTATTGATTGATATCATAATAGAAGGATTCTTATGCGGTTTAATTACAAACCTCTGACTATTGAACAATGGACAGATTTTGAAATACTGTTCGGAGAAAAAGGCGCCTGCGGAGGATGCTGGTGTATGTCATGGCGTTTGATGAAATCTGAATTTGATTCCAACAAAGGCAGCGGCAATAAAAAGCTGATAAAAAATATTGTGAAATCAGGTCAAATTCCCGGATTACTTGCTTATGACAAAGGTACTCCAATAGGATGGATTTCTTTTGGACCTCGTGAAGTTTTCCCACGAATGGAAAAGGCTCCCACCTTAAAATCAATTGATGACCAACCGGTCTGGTCGGTTGCCTGTCTGTTTATTGCCAAAGGTTATCGCCGGCAAGGTGTTGCTGTTGATTTATTAAATGCATCCTTAAAATTTGCTAAAAAAAACAAAGCTAAAATTGTCGAGGGTTACCCCTTTGATCCCGGTCTTGATCTGCCCGACCCGTTTGTCTGGATGGGATTGGTTTCGTCCTATGAAAAAGCCGGATTCAAAGAAGTTGCCCGCAACTCACCCAAACGTCCAATAATGAGAGTTGTCTTTTAATATCAGTCTTATTCTATAATTAACTTTACCGGTTGAAAATGATAGGCATGTTTCTTCTCAGCATTATCAAAAACAGAAATTCCGATATTTATTGTTTCAACAAAACTGATATCTTTGTTTGAACCCGTTGTTCTGACTCTTGAAATTTCAACCGTCCATTCTCCTCCGCGCCATCTTCCAACCGCACGTACATCGGCAACATCCCCCATCGCCGGCGCCACAACCATTGCCGGGATTTTATCTCCTCTCAAATAATTATCCAGCTCCGGATAATATAAAATTGCCTGATCCGATCTCAGGTCTATCCAATTTTTCATCGTATAATTCCCCGGTAGAAAATACGGCTGATACCATTGAGTATTCAAATTACTGCTATATCCCCCGCCGGCTTTATTGTCAGTTTGTCGTTTGTTAGAGATAGAATCAATCGCATCCACCCCCCACCAACCATCTTCTGCCTGATCAACCGGATTTGTGCTGATCGATTTCCATAACCATAAATCTGCAAAATCCTCATTGTAAATATGATTACCAACCGGGGAATTAGTATTTAAATGACAGCTTTGTTGACAGCTTCGGTTTTGCTTATGAAACGAAAGTGCCATCATATCCTCATAATAAACCGTCTCGCCCCCAATAGGGTTTGGTTCTGTTTTAATTTCTTTCCAGCCAACTTTCGTTTTTTCAAGATGCCTGTTAAACGAACGGGTCGGATCATCCCATTTCACCAAAAAATAAATAAAATGACTATTATGAAATGACTTTATACGAACCTCAGTCTGTCCAGCTTCAAAATTCGCCCCATTTGATAATTTTAAGGATACTTCATCAACAGCCATCCATTCAATATCATTCTCTCGGCCATCAATCACAACCGAACGATTCTGGTGCGAACAAACCAATACCGGTTCGGTCATAAAAATCATTTTCCCTGCTAACAATAATATAATTGAGGTAGAAAATATAATTGTCCATACAAGATATTTTCCAGTTTTTTCTAAAATCTGTATGTGATCCTTTAGAAAGCTGAACTTTATATAATTCAATAAATTTATTACCAATGTCACGATAAGCAAAATTGAAAAGGTTATTGCAAGAATCGTATGAAGCTTTAAAAAAAGACTGCTATTTGCCAAGCCGGAATAAATTGCTGCCCCGCTAATAATTGAAAATAAGCCTGTAATTGATAAACCTGAATTCCAAAAAAACTTTTCTTCAAATTTATTATTATCACTATGATAAGCATTATAAGAAAACAAAATTAAATAGATTAAAGTTAGAATTATAATTATTTTGGCAAGATATAGATGCCACGACAAGACCGAACCATCAAAAGCAAACTGATCAATAAAAATATTCAATAGTTCATATTCAAACGGCAGACCCGACTTATTAAACCAGAGCAGCCTTAATCCGGAGAGAAGCAAGGCTATACTGTTTGCCGCTATAAAAAAAAGAAGAAACTTTGAAAATACATCCGTTTTAACAAACTGTTTCATACTAATATAGTATTGGAAATTATTTTCTTTACAAGAGAAATCAATTGATAAAATAAAAACCGGTCAGAGAAACTCTAACCGGTTTAATAAATCAAGCAGCTGTAAAATTCTTTAACTGCAACCGCTGGTCGAACCACAAGTAATACATTTCAAGCAGGTGCCGTTACGCACCATCGTGAATTGTCCGCATTCACCACACATATCACCTTCGTAACCCTTCATCCTTGCGGTTCGGATTTCGCTTGCAATTTGCTCAGTTGTTTTTTCTGTACTTCCTTCAGTTGGCTGGGCGACATACTCAAGCACCGCCGTTGCTTCTTGAGTTTTCCCATCTGAAGTCTGATTCTCCATCGACTGACCATGACCGTTACCTCCTGTATGTTCTTGTCTCCCTGATACATCTTTAATTTTTAAACGGTTGCTGCTTCCATTACCATTGCCATTGCCGTTACCATTACGACCCACATGCTTTGGGCCGGCAATATTTGAATCCTGTTTTAATCTTCCGGCATGAGTATTTTCCATTTTACGGCTTCCGGTTGTAACCTGTCCCGTTACTTGTGCCGTTGCCGGTTCTTCCGTTTCGAATTCCATCGATTCTTCTGACGGTTCACCCAGCGTATCTCCCCGTAAATCTTCCTCACTTACATGAGCCAGATCAGTACGGCCAAGATAGGTTATCGCCAGTTCACGGAAAATATAATCAATAATAGAAGTTGCCATTTTAATCGATTTGTTGCCGTTTACCATTCCGTTAGGTTCAAAACGGCTGAATAAAAATGCATCAACATATTCTTCAAGCGGTACGCCGTGCTGAAGTCCAAGAGATATTGCAATTGCAAAAGCATTCATAAGTGAACGGAAGGCTGCTCCTTCCCGATGCATATCAAGGAAAATTTCACCAATCGTTCCATCAGAATAATCACCGGTGCGCAAATACAATTTATGTCCGCCAACCACTGCTTTCTGAGTATACCCGGCGCGACGATTCGGAAGTTTGCGGCGTTTGGCGATGTAACGATAAATTACTTTCTTAGCCATCGCTTCCGCTGTTTTCTCAACGGTCATGATATCGTCAATATCGTCAACATCATCATCATCAATTAATGATGCATTAAGCGGCTGGCTCAATTTCGAACCATCACGATACAAAGCTATCGCTTTAGTCATGCCCTCCCAGGACATACGGTAAGCCTTTTTAACATCGTCAATAGATGCTTCCGCCGGCATATTAATAGTTTTTGAAATTGCTCCGGAAATAAATGATTGAGAGGCAGCCATCATTCGAATATGAGCTTCAAATTTAATAAATCTTTGACCGATCTTACCACACCTGTTGGCACAGTCAAAAACAGCCAGATGTTTTTCGTTTATATGAGGAGCCCCTTCGATGGTCATCGTTCCACAACAATACTCATTGGCAGCCTCAATCTGTTCCTTGGTAAAACCGAGTTCCTTTAATAAATTAAAGTCCCAGTCATTTATAATTTCATCAGAAAAACCAAGTGTATCTTTTAAAAACTCTTCACCAAGATTGAATTTGTTAAAAGCAAATGATACATCAAATACACTTCCAAGACTTTCTTCTATCTTTTCAAGTTCTTCATCACCAAAACCTTTTGCTTTCAGAGATTCATGATTGATAAACGGTGCCTGCTTCAAAGTTTTATGCCCGGTAGCATATAGAATTATTTCTTCAACCTGTTCATCATCATAGCCCATCTTTTCCAAAGCTATCGGAACAGAATTGTTTATAATTTTGAAATAACCGCCGCCGGCAAGTTTTTTAAATTTGACCAAAGCAAAATCTGGCTCAATACCGGTTGTATCACAATCCATTACCAAACCGATTGTTCCGGTCGGAGCAACAACGGTCGACTGAGCATTACGGTAACCGTAAATTTCACCCATTTCCAATGCTTCATCCCAGGCCGAACGGGCAGATTTTACAATATCCTCCGGAAGGTAATTGGGATTAATACCCGTTGGTTTTACGGTCAGTTCTTCATATTCCGACTTATCTGTATTATAAGAAGCCCGGCGATGATTCCTGACTACCCGTAACATATGTTCACGGTTGCGATAAAATCCGGGGAAAGGTCCCTGCTCTTTTGCCATTTCAGCAGAAGTCAGATAAGCTTGTCCCGTAAGAATTCCGCTCAAAACGCCACACCAGGCATAACCTTCCTGAGATGAATAAGGAATTCCCATCTGCATCAATAGAGTGCCTAAGTTTGCAAAACCTAAACCCAAAGTTCGATATTCAAAACTTTTTTGAGCTACCGGTTTTGAAGGATATGAAGCCATCAAAACTGATATCTCAAGGACAATGGTCCACAAATTGATTGCATGACGATAACCTTTGATATCAAAAGTACCATCATCTTTTAAAAACTTAACCAAATTGATCGAAGCTAAATTACAGGCCGTATCATCAAGAAACATATATTCCGAACAGGGATTCGAAGCATTGATTCGACCATCTTCAGGACATGTATGCCATTCGTTAATTGTCGTATCATACTGTACCCCCGGATCAGCACAGGCCCACGCAGAATGACAGATTTTCTCCCACAATTCAGATGAAGGAATAGTCTTGCAAACTTTTCCATCAGTCCTGTTTAACAATTCCCAGTCTTTACCATCTTTGAGCCGTTCAAAAAATTCGTTTGGTATTCTTATCGAATTATTTGAGTTCTGACCCGATACCGTCATATAAGCATCACTTTCCCAGTTAGTATCGAGATCAATAAAATCGATATTGGTAAATCCCTGGGATGCAAATTCCAGAATCTTTTTAATATACGGTTGAGGAACACAAAGACGCCGAGCAACTTTGAGAGCTTCGTTTAATTTCTTATTTTTCTTAGGATCAACTTCAACAATAGAATTACCATTGTCACTGGTAATCTTTATTGAACTTAAAATTTCTTTTAACTGTAATTTGATTATTTTTGAACCGGTTACCAAGGCCGCAACCTTTTGTTCCTCAATCACTTTCCAGGCAATAAATTCTTCAATATCAGGATGATCAATATCCAAACAAACCATCTTTGCCGCTCGCCTGGTAGTACCGCCTGATTTTATCGCCCCCGCTGCCCGATCTCCAATTTTTAAAAATGACATCAGACCGGAAGAATTACCGCCACCCGATAAAGATTCACCGCCACCACGGATTTTTGAAAAATTACTGCCCGTTCCGGAACCATACTTAAACAACCTTGCTTCCCGAACCCATAAATCCATTATCCCGCCTTCGTTAACGAGATCATCGGAAACAGATTGTATAAAACAAGCATGTGGCTGAGGATGTTCATAAGCATTAGTGGCTTGAGTTAACTCGTGTGTCTTAGGATCAACATAATAATGACCATTTGCAACACCTGTAATATTGTAAGAGCGATGAAGACCGGTGTTAAACCATTGAGGAGAATTAGGTGCAGCTATCTGAGCTGCCAGCATATGTGACAATTCATCATAGAATATTTGGGCGTCTTCCTTAGTATCAAAGTAACTATGTGTTTCACCCCAATAACGCCAGCAACCTGCCATACGATCAAATACCTGACGAGCATCAGATTCACTACCCAAAACCTGATTACCGTTTTCATCGACAACCGGCTTACCCTTTTTATCAGTTTGAGGAACACCCGCTCTTCTAAAATATTTTTGTGCTAAAATATCTACTGCAACCTGTGACCAGTGCTCGGGAACATCAATATTCTCATGCTTAAAAACTGTCGATCCATCAGGATTCTTTATTTCAGAAGACTTTTTAGTAAAATTTATCCGACTGTAAGGCGATTCGCCCTCATGGGTAAAAAAGCGTTGTACTCTCAACCTATACCTCCTGTATTTTCAAAAAATCTCTGAATAGCCAAAATCCATTTTTCAGGCTTTTAATTATTATTTCAGAGTTTATATTTACCACGCATTTATCCATAACTCTAGGTCTCCTCCGCCATGTAGCCCTAATTCAGAGGTACAATATATTGTATCTGTAGTTAACCCAACTACTAAAAATTGTGTTATTTATTTATATTCCCTATTTGATTGGAAATCAAAACCATAGAGGTTTTTTACAATTCATGATATTAATATGAAGTTCACATTCAATAATAATTATAAACATAGTACCTATACTTCGTTGCAATACACCACCTTACGGGGACATGATAATTAATGCCTACTTGAACATTTTATTTCAATATCTCACTCATACGTTAGTCTTTGCACGACACATACTTACGAACGTATAAACAATCTTTCAACAATTTTCCCACATAAGTGTGGATAATCTTTCCCTTTTATTTGAAATTGCTGCGGTTTTATGTCATAGTCCTATTCAGCGACCATATTAGTCCATGCTACTTTCTGCAACTACCTATTGTATTAATTCTTTACCTGCTATCACTGATTAATATCTGAGAATATTACAAATTTTTCTCTTGACAAAATTTACAATTCTATTATTTTAAAAGTGCAATCGGAAAGTGTTACTCTTTCTGTGGATTACCTAATATCGTCCACCCAAGTAGGTTTCTTCCTACTTGGGTTTTTTTATTAATATTTTCTCACAAACAATTTATTCCAAAATCATTCTAATTTTTTAAATTTAAAAAATGATCAATAATTAAATTACTCTCTTGACAAGCTCATTAATTCAGGGTATAATCTGTCTCGTTAACAGCAATGAAAATGAAAATCATTTTCATTGGGTGAATTAATCTTTAGAAGGAGTTCTGTTCGATGTACAAAAAATTGTTATTGGTAGCGTTGGTCTTGCTCTTTGTTGTCCCCAACAGTTTTGCTGACCGCAGAAAATATGTATGGACTTATCAGTTTACTACAATAGCCGAAGGTGCCTCTGAATTAGAGTTTTATCAAACCACAAAGCTTGATATTACCAACAAATGGGAATATCGCATTGAGGTTGAGCAGGGTGTAACGCCCAATATGGATTTAGCGGTTTATCAGATATTTTCTCAAAATGAAGGTGAAGCTTTAAAATGGGATGCTTTTCAAGTTCGTACCCGTTACAAATTAGCTCAGTACGGCGAATTATTTATGGATCCTCTTCTTTATCTTGAGTATCAGCGCAAAACTGATTTGAAACTCAAAAATAAATTTGAAGCCAAGCTGATTTTGGCAAAAGATATCGAAAAAACTAATATCTCCTTTAATCCTGTATACGAATTTTTCTGGGGTCCCGGTGATCCAATACATGAAGTTGGCTTTGATGCCGGTGTTTCATACGCTCCATCATATAGAATTTCATTTGGTATGGAATCAACTTCACGATATAAATTTTTAAATGATGAAGATAATGAATTTGGGTCCTATTTTGGTCCGACAGTCTCCTATGCTACCGGCAACACTTTTTTCACAGTTGGGTATGCCTGGGGATTAACTGATGAAAGCAATGATGCCCGGGTTCGTTTTATTATGGGTATTGGATTATAAAATAGTTTTAACATGAATAAATTATTATTACTAATTCTTGGTTTACTGATTATTTCAATCGGGTGCTCCCCGTCATCGGCGGGCAATGAAAACATCTCACTGGCTGAAAAGGAATTTCGTTCCAATTGCCAGACCTGTCACATGCTCCCCAAAGCCAAGGCCAAAAGTGATGAAGACTGGCCCATAATTGTAAACCGATACGGTAAAAAGGCAAAATTAAGCCAGGAGCAGATCACCAGAATTACTGATTTTTTGATTGAAAACAACTGATATTCTAAAGTTCAATGAGCCATCTACAATGCCGGAAGAGACTTATTCTTCCGGCATTTCCTAATTGACAGTCCTCTTAACATAGCCTAACTTACCAATCCATGAATACGCCGAACAAACTAACGTTATCCCGGATTGTAATCGCTCCAATATTTATGTATTGCTTGATATTGGACAGTTACTACATGAGACTAATAGCTCTGGGTTTATTTATTTTGGCTTCATTAACAGATTTAGCCGATGGATATTACGCCCGTAAATACGGGATTGTTACCGGATTCGGTAAATTCATGGACCCTCTGGCTGATAAAATTCTCGTCTCATCGGCTCTGATCGCCTTTATCTCTTTAAAATATGTCTCACCTCTGCCGGTGATGTTAATCATTGGGCGAGAGTTTGCTATAACCGGATTGCGTCTGTTAGCCGCTTATCGGGGAATTATCATCCCTCCCTCATGGTGGGCAAAAATTAAAACATTCCTTCAAATGGGAATTGTCGGACTGATGCTCGGATATATAAATTTGATCAGCTCGCTTGAATTTTTTGAAAGCCCGGCTATTGAATATTTTCAGTTTGACTACCAGTTTTATTTTAATCTTCTTACCTGGCTAACTGCTATTATTACGGTTTGGACTGGCGTTGATTATATTGTGAAATATTTTTATATGATAAAAACTGCTTTAAAATAGAGGATTTTTGTGCACCACTTGGTTAAACTTATTGCTACCGGCTTATATTCCGGTTACATGAAACCCTTTTCCGGCACCTGGGGAACTATCCCGGCCTGGTTGATCGGTTATTTTATTATAAAAGGTGACCCTGTTGCGGGCGTAATCGTGGCTCTAGTCACTACCTTAATCTCAATCTGGAGCGCCAACGAAGCCGAAAAACAATTTGGACATGATGCTAAAATAATTGTGATTGATGAATGGGCGGGGATGTTTATCACCTTCTTATTCATACCCTTTACATTAACTAATTATATTATAGCTTTTATAGCCTTCAGGGTTTTTGATGTTATAAAAATTCCACCCGCAAGACAGCTTGAAAAACTTCCCGGCGGATGGGGAATTACGATGGATGATGTAGTTGCTGGAATTCAGGCAAATATATTCATCCAATTACTGATTTATTTTGTAAACAGATAAAACAATTCAGGATAAATAATGGATGCTGAAATTCTGACTATTGGTGACGAACTTTTAAGCGGTCACACAACAAATACAAATGCTGTTTTTATCGCCCGTCAACTGACTGCGGTAGGAATTAACGTAAAATACCAATCATCTATCGGTGATTCTTTAGATGAAATCGAAAAAGGTATTCGCTTAGCTCTTAGCCGTACCAGCCTCGTGATTACTACCGGAGGATTGGGACCGACCGATGATGACATCACCAAAAAAGGAATTGTAAAAGTTTTCAGACGCAATCTGATTTTCCATGAGGATGTTCTGGAAGAACTCAAAGACCGGTTTGTCAAACGCGGGATGGTGATGCCCGCAATTGTACAAAACCAGGCGTTACTTCCTCAGGGTGCCAGTTTCTTTCCTAACAAAAACGGTTCTGCCGTCGGGATATGTATTACTGAAAAAGGAAAAATTTTTATTGCTCTACCCGGCGTTCCAAAAGAGATGATACAAATTTTAACCGATGAAGTTCTTCCCTATCTTAGAGGTTTAAAAACTAATTTGAGCACCTTTGTTACCACGCTTCATACCGTAAATATTTCCGAGGCTACCATAGCCGAACTTATCAAACCAAATCTTAAAATTCCTCAGGGAACCAAACTTGCCTATCTCCCCGGTTATGATGGTGTTGATTTAAGAATCATCTCAAGGGCTAACAGTCCTGATGAAGCCGAACAAAAAGTTAATCGTTTGGTAACTCATATAAATTCTGTCTGCAGCAAATATATTTATGGTCAGGATGATGAAAATCTTGAGGGTGTCATTGGCCAGCTTCTGATTGACAATGATAAAACCTTAGCCGTTGCCGAATCATGCACCGGCGGCGAATTAGGCAAAGTCCTTACCTCTGCCCCGGGAGCATCGAAATATTTTATCGGCGGTGTTATTTCTTATTCCAATGATATAAAAATGGATCTGCTCAAAGTACCCGAAGAAATATTGAAAGAACATGGGGCTGTTTCCGAAGAATGCGCTATTGCCATGGCCGAAGGAGCAAGGAAACTGCTCAACAGCAGCTATGCCATCTCAATCACCGGCATCGCCGGACCGGACGGAGCAACTGAAGAAAAATCGGTCGGCACAACTTATATCGGGCTTTCCTCAGCACATAACAAATTTGCCAAAAAATTTATCTTCGGAACCGATAGAGATGTGAATCGCACCAGAGCCTCGTATACAGCTTTGGAATTACTCCGGCGTGAAATTCTGGATCTGTAAACCATGCGTCTTTTTATCGCGCTTGAACTTCCCAAAGAAATCAAAAGCTCGCTTAGTAATATCATTGATGATTTAAATAAACATTGTTCCGACCGTTCAGCGGTTAAATGGGTCAATCCGAAAAACTCTCATCTGACGCTCAAATTCTTGGGCGAAACCGACAAAAATCTGATTGAGAATATCAAAGAAGATATTTCAAAAGCCGGACAAAAATTTCAATCAATAAATTGCAAAATAATTAAAATCGGCGGGTTCCCGAATCTTATCAAACCAAGAGTTATCTGGAGCGGACTCGAAACCGAAAATGATGATCTGATAAACCTGGCTGAAAAAATCGACCACCTCATGAGCCAGCATGGTTTTGAAAAAGAGAACCGGAGATTCAAAGCTCATCTTACCTTAGGTCGGGTGCGGGGTCGGGATATTGATCATCTGACCGATTATATGCAATCTTATAAGTTTGATGAAATCCCGCTTGTGCTTAACAAACTCTGCCTGTTCAAATCTACATTGACTCCCAACGGTCCGATCTATGATAAACTTCATGAGATAATCTTAGGCGAGGAACGCTTCGAATAACTCACTTCGTGAGCTTTATCAATTTCGTGAGTTCTATAACAATATTGATCCGGAGAAACCATCAATTATAAAAGAGATTCCGAGATAAACTAAAAATATTGAACACAAACCAATAAGCACCCGCAACCCGGTACCCATAATAAGTTTTTTACCGGTCCACAATATTATTGTTACCACCGTATACCAGACAAAATCCGATAGGATATGACCAAAATAAAAAACAATCGCTCCGACATAACCAAATTTGAGCGAGTCAATAATCAAGGCCAGTCCGATTGTCCCCCACCAGACAAACCAGTAAGGATTAGCAAGGGTCGCTGTGATTCCTTCACCGACAAGTTTATGATTACCTTTTTGCTCACCTTCAACAGCATCATAGTTGACGCGGTTTCTGATTATATCGTAACCCATTTTCAAACCCATCAGGGTCAGAGCCGACCCGCCGACAATTCCAATGGCTGAGACTACGATTGGGTTTTCAGCAACCGCAACCAGACCGAGCGACAGCAAAACGACTACGGCGATTTCGGCGATAGCATGACCGATTGAGATTATCGGACCGGTTTGCCAGCCATGACGGGGAGTTTCGGCGATTCCGACCACCAGAAGCGGACCGGGCATCATGGCGCCCGAGAACCCGACGATGAATGAGTTAAAAAATATCAGAATAAGTTCCATTGATTTTAAAATACAAAATTGGACATGGTTGTTCCAGTTAAAGTTTGTTGTAAATTTATAAAGAATCGCTGTAACACTTTCTCTTATAAGATAGTACAACAATAATGGGTTCGTTTGCTCACTTTTGACATAGTGATGTCTTTTACACACTTCGTATACTTCGCACACTTTGTATACTTCGCACACTTCGTATGATTTTCTCTGGCGACACACATAGTGTGTTTTTTTATTTCCACTAATTTCCAAATGTCAAATAATCGCTGTAAGCATAACGATAATATATCCTTACAAAGAAATGGGTTCGTTTGCTCACTTTTGACATAGTGATGTCTTTGACTAGTTTGCCTTGTTCTGTTGGGTCTTGATTTGCCAAAGGCAAATTGTGACCCAACAGATCTGGGTAGGTCAGGAGCCCTGTGCACCTGACACACTTCGTGTGATTTTCAAATGGGTTCGTTTGCTCACTTTTGACATAGTGATGTCTTTTACACACTTCGCACACTTTGTATACTTCGCACACTTTGTGTGATTTTTCTTTTCGATTTATTTTTTGATTTTGCAGTCGCAATTTCAGACATAACTCACCGCTCCCTTTTATATAGGTGCGCTAGAAAGTAATCATCAATGATTTGGTAGTAAATTTGGGATGGTACAAAATCTTATTGATAAGATTTTCCATTGGCCAAAGTCCTGGTGTAATAGAAATTATTTTCCTATACTTTACTCATGGATATGGATTTCATAAATACTATTAAAACCACTGCAATTAAAGCACTTGTATCAGATGACACACTGATGGAGCAATTGATCCTCAAGGGAGGAAATGCCCTCGACTTAATACACAAAATAGCTGAGCGTGCTTCTTTTGACTTGGATTTTTCAATTGAGGGTAGTTTTGACGATACAAAGCTTCCAGAACTGGAAGGAAAAATCAAAACCCTACTTACTTCTGTCTTCAGAGAACAAGGATTTCATGTCTTTGATGTTTCTTTAAAGAAAAGACCAAACAAAATAAAACCCGAGCTCGATTCTTTTTGGGGCGGTTATAAAATCGAATTCAAGTTGATTTCAATTGATCGCTATGAGGAAATAATATCTGATCCTAAAAAAGTACGAAGAGAAGCTATCTCAGTTGGAGAAAATAGTAGCACCAAGCTTAAAATAGAAATATCCCGCTTTGAGTATTGTCCGTTGGTGAAAGAGGTTAAAGTAGATGGTTACATAGTAAAAGTATACACTCCAGTGCTTATCGCTATCGAAAAGCTTAGGGCAATATGTCAGCAGATGGAAGAATATCGTGAAATCATACCCAGTACGACAGCATCTCCACGAGCACGAGATTTTTTTGATATCTACACAATTGTAAATACATGTAATGTTGATCTTTTAAGCAAAGAGAATAAGGAATTCCTCAAAGCAGTTTTTGATGCAAAAAAGGTCCCCCTTACTTATTTGAAGAACTTAAGAAAATATCGTGATTTTCATTCAGAAGATTTTGTTGCAGTAAAAGATACTGTTAAGCCTGACATAGTACTCCATGATTTTGACTTTTATTTTGATTTTGTAGTAGACATCTGTGACAAACTACATCCCTGAAGGGTAGTATAATCGCCAACGTTTAGAGTACTTTTGCTGTTTCATTTGATGAGCAAGATAGAAGTCAAACTTCTTTTCAAATCTATCAATTAGTGCTATTTGATTTTCGGTGTATACACCCGATCGCTCAAGATAAAAACCAATCGCTTGATGGTATGGGTATACGTGACCGATTGCTGTAAGCGTAGCAGCAAGTTTGTTGATCGAAACTTTATCTTTTGCTCTTTCGAAAGCAGTAAGTACATTATAAACACCACCTGCATACACCGGACGAACGACACAATCAATAAGTGTACGCTCAACATTTGTAATTTTTATATCTTTTTCAATAACATCTTTTATAATAATAACACCCTTTTGATCTGTAAATTTTCCATTCAAAAGACAAACTCTTTTACCTTGAAATTTCGCAATAGTTTTTGATACTCTACATGCATTTCGAAAAGCGTTAGCAATCCGTTCTTGAATCAATTCACCACCCTGATTTTTCTTTTTTGGTTGCTCATAATTAAGATAAACCGTTTTTGGAATTTGCAAAGTAAGGTTATGTAAAAAAAGAGCTGTAAAATGCGTGAAGTAACTATTAGGTCTCAGCGTTTGAATCAACTCGTAGTCAGACGCGTCTTTCCACACATATCTCGTTTCTTTTCTATGGGGAAATTTTAATTCAAATATTTTAAATACACCAAGGCTTATCAGAAAATCTACGAAATATTTAACAGAAGTCGAATGTGCGAGTCTCCAGAACTCTCGATTATCAGAAATGATTTTATCTATTTCAGATCTCTTGTATACATTTTGGTTCATTGATTCAAATAGAGCGAGGATATCTTTTTGTGCAATTTTAATTCTTGTTAATCCCATAATAATAACTTCTTCCTACTCATACGTAGTATATATACTACGTATGAGTACCTATAATATCACAATATATATATTCATCATATTGTTACACATAACGTTATCGCTGTTAATTATGTACTTATACCATAATATGTGTAGTATATATACATATATTATCTTATACAAGTAATAATATATTGATTTATGTTAACAGTGGTATAGTGTAGTATATATACTACACTATACCCATATTAATAATGCCATTATTCTATATATCCTATTGATAAAACATCACTTACGGTATAATAATACCCTTAATATGCCTCTTATTGTAGTATATATACTACAATAAGTAACAATAAAATACAATTTGATAAGTTAATTCTGATAAATTATTGTCGAAACCGCAGGGGTTTCGACCTACTCAATACAAATAATGGCAGTCCGCCAAGGCGGACTGCCCTACGGGGGAAAATTTTAAAACTTCGTCAGGAAAAAAGGCAACCGTGTTGCTGGATCCCCGCTTTCGCGGGGATGACACACTTCGTGTGAATTATTTACAAACTACGTCAGGAAAAAATTGACTGCGTCAATTGCCGGTGAAGGCGGCTTTGCGTTTCTCAAGAAACGCTTCCATACCTTCGTTTTTATCACCGGTTCCGCAAAGTTGCGCAAAGTTGGCTTTTTCAAGATCGCATCCGGCTGTCAAAGGAACATCCAGTCCGCGGTTGATACATTCTTTTGCCGCCGCAATTGCCAGAGGTGCTTTCGAAGCTATCAGTTTTGCCATTTCAATAGCTTTGTCCATCAGTTCTTCAGGCGGATAAACTTCATCAACCAGTCCGATACGATGAGCCTCGTCGGCTCTGATTATTTCGCCGGTGAAAATCAATTGGGAAGCTTTCCCCTGCCCGACCAATCGAGGCAGACGCTGGGTACCGCCGTAACCGGGGATGATGCCGAGGTTGACTTCCGGTTGACCGAATTTTGCTTTTTCAGAAGCCAGTCGGAAATCACATGACATGGCAAGTTCGCATCCGCCGCCAAGGGCAAAACCATTGACCGCCGCAATAACCGGTTTGGGGAAATTTTGAATAGTTTTCATCAGGTACTGACCGCGCGCCATGGTTTCGGCACCGGTTTGAACATTGAGATCGGCTAACTCGGAAATATCGGCTCCGGCAACAAATGCTTTTTCACCGCCGCCGGTAATGATGACGCATTTGACAGATTTATCCGACCAGTAAAAACTGAACAGCTTTTGAAGTTCATCAATTGTGTCATTATTGAGAGCGTTGAGTGCCCGTTCACGATTTATAGTGATGAGAAGAATTTCTTCCATCTGTTCAACTAATAGATTTTGGTATTCCACTTCCGTTTCTCCTATATATAAAATAACTTCAAGTACTATTCTACATCCTTAACCAGTTTTAGTCCGGTGGTATAGGTGGCGGTTCCAAGAATTTCGAAACCGGCTTTTAGAAAACAACCCAGAGCTTCGGTACTTTCACCGTAAAGGCTAACCTGGACTTTGGCAACATTATTCATTTCAGCCGCCCGTTGAAACATCAGCTCTGCCATTTTGGTACCATAACCGCGCGAGCGTTTAGCCGGGTCAACAATCAAGTGGGCGATTTCAATAGCTAAATCCATTTTCTTAATCCATAACTCGGCGTATGCAACCGGATGGTTTTCAGAAAACATCAGATACGATTTAACTTCTTCTCTCTGCCAGCTTTCAATGATTTCTTCCGAAGGTGGATAGTCGGTACCACGGCAAACTGTTTTGAGAATTTCCGGAGAATTTATCCAGGACCGGACCGAGCGGGAATACTCCGCCGAATATGGGACAAGATCAGCTTTGACATGGGGCAGATTATTCAATTGGGACTCCTTTAATTTGATTGAATATAATCAACCAACCAATCTCCCGCAACTGACATAGTCAGATTTATAAGGCGAAGCCTGATTTATTGGCATAGTCTGATTTATTAGCCACGGGCTGATTTATTGGCAAAACCTGATTTACAGGTTTAACCTGTTTATTTTTTTTGATTTCCCAATTATCAGGAAATATGGTGAAATTATATAAGAAGATAAAAATGGTATCAAAAACGATTTAGACGGAACCCAATTGACTTAAACCGATTAATAAAGTATATACCGAAAACATAGATTAAAAGAGGAGTTGAAAAGTATATGATAGATTTTAAGTTTACCGAAACCCAGTTGATGGTTCGGGATATTGCCCGTGAGATCGCCAGTAAAGTAATTATTCCGGATATCCAAAAATACGATCAGGAACAGAAAGCTAATCCGAAACTGATTCCGGCAATGAAAGAGGCGAATATGCTCGGGTTTTGTATTCCTGAACAATATGGCGGACTGGGCACCGATTATATCTCGCTTGGTTTGGCATCAGAAGAAATGGAATATGGCGATACCGGGGCACGAGTGATTTTGTCAGTTCATATCGGGCTTTTCTCCCTGCCGATTCTAACCTGGGGAAATGAAGAACAAAAACAGAAATATCTGATTCCGGCAGCCAAAGGTGAAAAACTGGCAACTTTCGGTTTGACCGAACCGGCAGCGGGTTCTGATGCGGTTGGGATTCAGACTACGGCTGTGAATGATGGCGATAATTATATTTTGAACGGCGAGAAGATGTGGATTTCTTTAGCTGATATGGCTGATCTCTTTTTGGTTTTTGCCTGGACTGATTTGGATAAAAAGAAAAACCGCGACCATAGCGGGTTATCGGCGTTTATCGTTGAAAGAGAATATGATGGAATAACAACCGGATCTCTTCACGGGAAACTCGGGGTTCGTGCCGGCAGTACCGGATTTATTTCTTTTCAGGATGTAAAAGTACCAAAAGAAAATCTGGTTTACAAAGAAGGCGCCGGATTTAAGATTGCCATGTTCTGTTTGGATCAGGGACGCTATACTGTTGCCGCCGGATCATGCGGTTTGATAAAAGCCTGCCGGGATGCTTCAGCTAAATATGCTAAAGAGCGCCAAACATTTGGACACCCAATCGGGGACCATCAACTGGTCAAGCAAATGATTGCCAAAATGGAAGCGGGCTATGAATATTCGACCTATTTATGGATGAAGGCAGGATGGTTGAAAAATCAGGGTAGGCGTTCAACTAAAGCGACTTCGATGGCAAAATGGATCGCATGCAAAGAGGCTGAAGAAGCTGCGGCTAACGCGGTTCAGGTTCATGGCGCTTATGGTTTTTCTGATGAGTATCCGGTTGAACGGTTTTATAGAAATTGTAAAGGTGCTTCTATTTATGAAGGGACTCGCGAAATTCATACGATTATGCAAGCCGATTATGTATTGGGACATCGGATTGATAAAGAGCTGGAACTGGATTTACCAAAAGTCGATCAAGGCTAGCTGGCATAGCCAGTTTTATATAAATTAAAAGTAGATTAGGATTAACAAGTTTAACCAAACTAAAATTTATTTTAATACGATCAAGGTTAGCTGGCATAGCCAGTTTTATATAAATCAAAAGTAGATTAAGCATGAGTCTTGTAGAATAATTTCATTTACTTTAATACGATCAAGGCTAGCTGGCAAAGCAATTTGAAAAACTCAGGTCTCCAAGAGAAGAGAGACCTAAGCTACGATAAAATAAATAACTTATAAAAAATTTAAAGTGGCTTTGCCACTTATTCGACCGTAACTGATTTTGCCAGATTACGAGGTTGGTCAACGTTACAGCCTCGCATCACCGCGATATAATAAGCCAAAAGTTGAAGCGGGATTATCGAAAGCAATGGTGTCAGTAATCGAGAGGTTTGTGGGATATAAATGACATCGTTCACCCGTTCGGCAATTTCAGTATCACCTTCGGTGGCGATTGCAATCACGCGTCCATTTCTGGCGCGAACTTCAGCAATGTTTGACATCACTTTATCATAGACAGGATCTTTTAACGCTATTACAACGACCGGCATGTTTTCATCGATCAAAGCGATGGGACCATGTTTCATCTCTGCCGCCGGATACCCTTCGGCATGGATATATGAAATCTCTTTAAGTTTCAAGGCGCCTTCAAGGGCAACCGGGAAATTGATTCCCCGTCCAAGATATAGGAAGTTATTCGATTTATAATATTGCTCGGCAATTTTTTCGATCTGTTTTCCACGTTGCAGAATAGACTCGACTTGATCCGGAATTTTTTCAATATGTTGAATTAATTCCCGACCTTGTGGAACCGAAAGCTGACGCATCCTTCCTAACAAAGTAGCAACCAGTGAAAGAACCATGACCTGGGAGGTAAAGGCTTTGGTTGAGGCGACTCCGATTTCAGGACCGGCATGAATATAAACTCCGCCATCGGATTCACGAGCAATGGTTGACCCGACAACATTAACCAGACCCAACGAAGTTGCACCATGGTTTTTTGCTTCCCGCATAGCAGCCAGAGTATCGGCTGTTTCACCGGATTGACTAATAGCGTAAAGAATTGTTTGGTCATCAATTATCGGTGAGCGATATCGAAACTCGGAAGCATATTCCACTTCAACCGGAATTCGAGCCAGTTCTTCAATAAGGTATTCTCCTATAAGAGCAGCATGCCATGAAGTTCCGCAGGCGGTAAAGAGAATACGTTTAATTTTTCGTAGTTCTTCATATTGGAGATTAAGACCATCGAGGCGGGTTATACCATCTTCAAAATTTAAGCGACCCCGAAAAGCATTGCGAAGAGTAATCGGTTGTTCATGAATCTCTTTGAGCATAAAATGTTCGTAGCCGGCTTTTTCGATTTCATCAAGTTTCCAGGTAATTTCCTGAACCTGCGGTTCAATCTGTTCATTGCGAATGGTTGTGATACTAAAACTATCGGCAGTGACCGTTGCGATTTCTCCATCATCGAGATAAACAACCTTGTTGGTGTGCTCAAGCATCGCAGACACATCGGAAGCAACAAAATTTTCTTTGTCACCCTGTCCAATAACCAGTGGTGAACCCATCCTTGAGGCAACAATGACGCCCGGATGAAGCGAAGAGATAACCGCTATGCCATAGGTCCCTTCAACTTGAGTTAAGGCTCTTCTGACCGCATCGGTAAGATTGCCTTTGTAATTAAAGCGAATCAGGTGGACAAGAATTTCAGTGTCGGTGTCAGTATTAATTACGAAACCCTGTCCTTTGAGAAATTGACTCAAGGCTCTGTAATTTTCAATGATACCATTATGCACCAGTGCGATCTCTTCTTTATTATCAGTATGAGGGTGCGCATTCAGCGTTGTCGGTTCGCCATGAGTAGCCCATCTGGTATGAGCGATACCGTGATAACAACAATTTTGTTCAATATCTTTGATAGCTTCTTCAAGCCGAACAATTTTGCCGGCAGTTTTTGCGACCATTAAACTATCTTTGGAAAGCAATGCGATTCCTGAGGAATCATACCCGCGATACTCAAGTCTTTTTAGACCGCTCATTAAAATAGGTATTGCTTGTTTGTGTCCTACATATCCAACTATTCCACACATAATTAATCCAACCGTTATTTTAAAAAGTTATGAACTTTTTTTAACAGACGATTCGTGAGATTTTTATCAGATGTTTCAACAATCAGTCGATAAATCGGTTCGGTATTTGAAGTTCTTATCTGAAGCCAGCCTTGATCGAAATCAAAACGTAAGCCATCACGTCTGTCAATTTTTGTTTTTCCAAAAAGATGAACAGCATCTTTTTCAATTCTTTTAATTTTATTTTGAAAACTTGCCGGAAGTTTTGCTTTGGTCTTTATATTGTAATAAACAGGAAAGGTTTCAACCAATTTTGTGAGGGAAATTTTTTCTTCGGCCAGACAGCCAAGCACTAATGCGGCACCAACCAGCGAATCTCTACCGGCATGACATTCCGGATAGATTACTCCGCCGTTTCCTTCTCCGCCTATTATAGCTTTTTTCTTATGCATCATTTGGACAACATTCGCTTCACCGACTTTTGAATAGATCAGTTTGGCTTTTGCTTCACGGACAATATCAGCCGTAACATTTGATGTCGAAAGATTGATTACAACATTTCTACGGCTTTTCTTAAGGACTTGTTTGACGGCGATAGTCAGGGTCAATTCTTCCCCTATTGCATTTCCATTTTCATCAACCAATGCTAATCTATCAGCATCCGGGTCACACGCCATGCCTAAATCGGCTTTATGTTTTTTTACAGCTTTGCATAGCTGGGTCAAATTTTTTGCTATCGGTTCAGCGCCATGAACAAATTTACCGGAGCCATCGCAATTTATTCTAATAACTTTGGCGCCCAGTTTTTCAAGCATTTCCGGCAGGGCTACCGATCCGGCACTGTTGATAGCATCCACGACAACTTTAAATTTTCTCCGTTTTATCAAAGCCGGTCTAATAGTTTTTATCTTTAAAACTTTTTTAATATGTTCATCAACCCAATGATTCTGATAAGAAATTTTACCAAGTTTTGAAACCGGTTGATAAGCGTACTTTTCACTCTCATAAATTTTATTGAGTTTTTTATATTCTGCGGGGGTTATAAATTCACCGGCAGCGTTAAAAAATTTCAAGGCATTCCATTCGGATGGATTATGTGAGGCAGTAACACAAATCCCGCCCCTGGCTTTTAATCCTTTAACGGCAATTTCAACGGTTGGGGTTGGCACTACACCAAGATCAATGACATCTATACCGGCCGACATCAAGCCAGCAATAACAGCATTTTTGATCATCTCACCCGATGGCCGGCTGTCGCGCCCAACTACTACTTTACCCTTTTTGAGAAAGGTCCCAAAAGCAGCTCCATAGCAAACTACTATTTGAGGGTCAAGTCCGTTTCCGATAATACCCCTGACACCGGATGTCGATTTTATTAGAATTTTGTTTCCCATATACTCTTTATCGAATAAAATTAAAATAGATTTTACTGTATTTCATTATACTCTTTTATGAATAATTATACAAGCCCTTACAGCAACTGTATGCCCTAGCCCGACAACAACTTATAGGGCGCCGGCAATCTTATTGTGCAATTTTGAGTTACTTGCCAAAATTTCCCGGTCGAAAATGGAATATTTACTGCCATCGATTTTTGAAATCCTGCCACCAGCTTCTTTTATTATCAAAACCGCAGCAGCAGTATCCCAAGGGTGAAGGTAAAATTCCCAAAACCCGTCAATCCGTCCACACGAAAGCCAACAGAGATCGATTGCCGCGGAACCGGCTCGTCTTACTGCCTGAGCTGTTTTTACCATTTTAGCAAAATGTCCCAGATTATTTTTCCTGACGGTGGCAACATCATAAGAAAATCCGGTGGCAAGTAAAGCGCGGTTCAGTTTTGATTCTGTAGATACCGATATTTTTTTATCATTTA
This sequence comes from uncultured bacterium, assembly GCA_965372795.1. Lineage (GTDB taxonomy): Bacteria > Zixibacteria > MSB-5A5 > GN15 > FEB-12 > QNAD01. The sequence continues at coordinate 186,972 of CBDVDR010000003.1, read as the reverse complement.
AAAATGAACCACTGCCGATTCCGGCTTTAAAAAGTTCATTTCGTTCGGGATCAAATACGGCACCGGCGATAATTTTATCATTATATTCAAGGGCAATCGAAACAGAATAGACAGGAAATCCATGGGCAAAGTTTACGGTTCCATCAAGCGGGTCAATAATCCATCTGAAAGCAGAGTTTTGTTTGTTGCCGCTTCCTTCTTCTGCTAAAATTGTATGATCCGGATATTTTTTATTTATTTGATCAACAATATATTTTTCAGATTTCAGATCAAATTGTGTAACGGGATCAATGCGTCCTTTGTAGACTGTTTTTTTAGGAAGTTTAAAACCTTTTTTTAAAATCTTACCAGCCCCAATAGCGGATTGGGCTGCGAATTCTCTGAATTCTTTTATTTCTTTATTTGTAATACTTTTCATTTTCATATTTTTAATATTTAATTTGAAACCGAAGGCATGGATTTTTCCATAATCTGGTTTTTAAACTGCATGAGATACAATTTATAATATATCCCTTTCTTTTCAAGCAGTTCTTTATGTTTGCCGATTTCACGCATCTCACCATGGTGGAGGACAATAATTTTATCAGCCTTCTCAATGGTCGAAAGTCGGTGGGCAATAATAATAGAAGTACGGTCTTTCATAAGTTCTTCAAGTGCCTGTTGAATTAATCGCTCGGTTTCAGTATCAACCGAACTGGTCGCTTCATCAAGAATTAAAATATCAGGATCAAATGCCAAAGCCCGGGCAAATGAGAGAAGTTGTTTTTGGCCGGTTGAAAGGGTCGCACCGCGTTCTTTAACGGAAGTATTTATACCATCGGGAAGGTTTTTCAAAAACCGATCAAAGCCTACCCGAGTTAAGGCTTTTTTTATTTCTTCGTCTGAAATTTCTTCACTACGCAAGCGAACATTACTGCGATAATCGCCCTGGAACAGGAAAACATCCTGCATGACTAAGCCAAGATGAGATCGAAGTTTTTCAACCGGGAAATCTTTCAGGTCGACCCCATCAAGTGAAATAGTTCCTTTTTGATATTCATAGAAACGATATAGAAGTGATATCAGTGAGGTTTTTCCAGCACCGGTAGCACCAACGACGGCAACTTTCTCACCGGGGTTAACGGTAAAGCTGACATCGCGAAGCACCCATTTTTCATCATTATAGGCGAACCAAAGATTTTTGAACTCAAGCTTGCCATTAAACTTTTCGATTGGTTTGATATCCGGCTTATTAACTATACCCGGCGGAGTATCGAGTAAATTGAATATTCGTTCGGATGATGCCATTGAAGCCTGGAGGATGTTATACTTCTCGGATAGATCACGGATAGGACGGAAAAATAATTCGACCAGATACATAAAGGCAACCAATTCACCAAAAGTCAGCGTTTCTCCGCTAATACGAATTCCGCCATAATACAACAACAAGCCGACCGAGATAGCCCCGATAATTTCAACAGTTGGGAAAAATATGGCATAATAAGTGACTGACCTGAAATGCTGGTTTCGTAAATCTTTATTGATAGAATTAAAGTCTGAAAATATTTTTTTCTCACGGCTGAATAATTGAACCAGATTTATTCCAGTTAAATGTTCCTGAACGAATGAGTTTAGGTGGGCAAGTTTCAAGCGAACAATTCGGTAGGCATCACGGGCACGGGAACGGAAGAAAAATGTGACTACCAAAAGTATGGGGACAGAGATAAAAGTTATTAATGCCAGTTGCCAGTTCAAATATAACAAAGCCGCTACGATAAAGATCAGCATAAAGACATCACCGATGATGGCAACTACTCCGGATGAGAACAGTTCATTGAGAGTATTGATATCATTGGTAACCCGCGTAACCATTCTGCCTACGGGGTTTTTATCATAGAAGCCGAGGTGCAAGCGCTGTAAATGACTGAACACCTGAGTACGAATATCATGTTGAACTTTTTGACCTAACAGGGCTGTTAGATATATTTGCCCAAAACTACCGATAAAAACAATGACCAGGACTATTAAATATTTAACCGCAATGGTTACAAAACCAACTTTATCTCCGGTTAAAACAAATCCATCAATACCATCACGAGTTAATAAGCCGATATATATTTGCAGAAAAGACATCATCAGAAGAATTGCCACCGAAGCAGCCACCAGCCAACTATAGGGTTTGATATACTTCAACAACCGTTTCATCAAGCGGCTATCGTAGGCTTTTCCTAAGACTTCTTCTTCATGGAAATTATTAACTGCCATTATAGGTTTTCAAGCTCCATCTCAAGAAGTTGCGAACGATACAGATCGGCATAAATACCGTTCTGCAGCAATAGTTCTTCATGGGTTCCCTGTTCCTCAATTTTACCATTTTCTAAACAGATGATTAAATCAGTATCTTTCACCGCGGAAATCCGATGAGAAATAATTATGGAAGTTCTGCCTTTTAGAACCGTTTTGATGCGGTCATTGATTTCATGTTCGGTCTCGGTATCAACAGCACTGGTAGCATCATCAAGGATTAAAATAGATGGGTCAACGACAATCGCTCGGGCTATGGCTGTCCTTTGTTTTTGTCCCCCGGACAATGTGATCCCCCGCTCGCCTACAACAGTTTCGTAGCCATCGGGGAACATTTGAATATCTTTTGAAAGGGCTGCTGTATCAGCCGAAGAAGCCATCATTTCATCATCATTATTATCCAGTCCAAACTGAATATTATTGGCAATTGTATCTGAAAACAAAAATGGTTCCTGAGTAGCAAACCCGATCTGGCTTCGCAGTGATTTTAAAGACCAGTCAGTAATATCTATATTGTCGATTAATAGTTGTCCTTTATCAACCTGGAATAGGCGCGGGAGAAGCGATACCAGCGTGGTTTTACCTGAACCGGTCATACCGATAATTCCGACCGATTGGCCGGCGTTAATTTTTAAATTGATGCCGTCAAGGACATAGTCACCATTATATTTAAAACGTAAATTCCTAAATTCGATATCACCGTTCATTTTTTCATTGTACAATTGAGAGCTGTTATCGTCAATTTCCGGTTCAGTATGAAGAATTTTATTTATCCGTTTTAAAGATGCGGTACCTCTTTGATAAAGTGCCAGCACCCATCCCAGAGCAATAACAGGCCACATGACGATTGAGAGGTATGCAAAAAAGGCAACCACCGTACCAAGACTGATATCACCATCAATCACAGCCAGTCCGCCGAAGAAGAAAACGGCAAGATATGATAAAGTCGCCGTTAAACGCATCACCGGCATAAATACACCCTGAAGTTTTGCCAGAGACATATTTAGTTCGACATATTTTGAGGAATGTTTGGCAAAGTTATTTATTTCATGATCTTCCTGCTGATAAGCTTTGATAACTCTGATACCGGATAGATTTTCCTGAGCCGTAGTCGTAAGAGTTGAGAACTGTTCCTGGATTTTCATCGATTTTTTATGAAGCATATTTGCCACAAGGTTTACCGCAATCGGTAAAATCGTTAATGGAATAGCCGCATACAATGTTAATTTCGGTGAGAGATAGATCATCATTGAAAAAGCAATCACCAGTTTCACAATTGAATCAGAAATATACATGACCCCGGGACCAACCATCTGGCGAACAGCCTCAAGATCGTTTGTCAATCGCGCCATGATATCACCGGTTCTGGTCTGGTGATAAAATGACTGGGATAATTTTAGAAGGTGTGCCATGAGTTCATCGCGAAGATCATATTCAATAAAGCGAGACATCCAGATAATAGTGCGTCTCATTCCAAAACGAAAGAAACCGCCAACAATAGTCAACCCGATAATTAACAAGACATAGTTTTTGATTTCACTTAAAGGAGCATCCTCTTCAAGTCCATCAAATATTTTTTTGGTAAGATACGGCGTGTAAAGCATCAACGCATTAGATACTAATATTGTAATACCACCAAGATATAAATAGCGTTGGTATTTTTTAAAGTATTTAGTAACGGTAGAAAAGAGCGCCGGTTGTTCAGAGTTTTTATTATCTTTCATCTATATTCCAAAAAAATCAATTCCGCTTATTAAGAATTTAACAACCTATCAGATCAATAGTTCAAAAGATTTGCAAATAGATGAATGGCGTCAATGTCAAGTCGGGTAATCATTTCCAGCAGAGGTAAACCGCAATAAATTATCTGTCCATCACCGATTCTCGATATTGAAAGCAAAGCTCCCCCGCTTGGGGTTTTGTAGACAACTTCCGCCGGAGATATGACGGCTGAATTCACCTTTTTCTTTTTATAAAATGAAGAGAATAGATTTTTATCAGACACAGGATATTTGCCGGATAAAACCCTCGCCTCTGGGATTCGATTCACTATTTCATCTTTTGAAACATATTCTTCGGCGGGAACAAATCCGACCGGTAGAACGCCCTCACTCCAGTCATCAGGTTGACCAAAAATAACCAATGATCCACCCTGTCTAATATAATTTTCAAGCCGCCCTTTAATTCTTAGAATTGAGGGGTATTTTCTAAACGACCCTGAACCTAAAACAATAACATTGTAAGCATTCAAATCATAGGTCAGTAATGTTTGTTCTGTTAAGGGTTGATAAGCAGCATCAGTCATCCGTAGAATATCTTCCAGCAAACCGGTGGTGTCCGGCAGAAAACCTACTTTGACATTATCAGCTATTTTACAGGACGCAATCCTTATCAATCCGGTATCAACTGCAATCTCGCGGTTATCGACAATTAATTTAACATACTGATGCTGGATTCCCAATTCGAATAGATTTGAAATTGTAAATGGTATGCTAAGTGATTTCTGGGTTACTCCCTTTTCAAGGTAATGTACAGACTTATATGATCCGGCAAACATACCATGGGGAGTTTCAAGATGCAGTTTAACCGTATCTGCAAAATTTTTCGGTTTGGTAATATTGACTCGAACTCTCATTGATGTAACGACGCGATCAATTTCAAGTTGTTTAAATGGCGGTATAAATTGAAAATCAGGAATAAAACTGACGCTTAAGTGAGGAGCCTCCCAAACGGGTAAGCTGTTTCTAAAGGTCATAATATTTTTACGGTAAATAATATCGGCTGAAAAAAGAAGTGATTCCGGCTGGTTTGCTTCAAGGTATTGACGATCAATATCGACCAGATATTCTCTTTCGAAACTCTGATGCGGTGATATTTTTATTGGTTCATCACTAAGCATAACCCGGGTAGTATCCCAATAGGGGTGGAACACTAATCTTCTTAATTTAACATCAAGCGGGCTGTCGACCGATAGGATCACTCTTATTTTCGCTTTGGGACCATGAGGAGAATCACGAAGGAATATTTTTCCTTCCCAATTTATACCGATTACATTTAAAACGACATTTTCAACCCGATTGAATAATTCATTCAGATAAGGAATAAAATCAACTATCGCTTCTGCCTCGGCACCAAAATTTTGCTCATGAACAAGATTATCCAATTCACGATAACCATCAATTAACAGTTCAGTTTTTTTCGGATTTATACTGTTACGGGACAGGTTAAAAAATGAAATGAATCTTGTTGCCTGTTTATGAAGAGTGCTCTTTTTTGGACCGGCTTGAAAAATTGTATTTATAGCATCTATCAAACGGATTCTTTCAAGACCGGAAAGAAAATCAACTTCATCAAAAGCAGATCTGATATTATTCTTTAGTAGGATGTACCGCCCTTGATTGTTATTTCCAAATTCGTCTATTTTATAAAACGGGAATAAATTGGGGACTTCGTATTCTATTCTATCATGATAGCGATTCAACAATTCACGATGGCTTAGAGTTATTGAACGCCGGTTGCTTTCGAGTTCTGATTTGGGATTGTTAGAAAATTCATAAACTTTGCGAATCCCAAAATATTCTCTCGGTGTTTTCTTTAGTTCCAGAATATATTTTTTAAATTCTTTGGTTTGATTGTTGGCGGCTGATCCAAATATTACAATGTCAGGTTTTCGAGATGTGAAAAGATCTTTGGCAAGTTTTTTTGTCCAGCTTGAATCATCAGCATTTACTGTTATGACATTAAGATATATCTCTTTATCAGGAATTCCGGATGCGGTTCTATCTAATTTAGAGCCCAGCTTGATATTTAACAGATCCACCCGACAGCCATATTTATCATTAAGATAAAATATTGAAGCCCAGTCAATTTGTTCGGAGTTTTCATAGACATACAAAACCCGAATATCACACAGGGAATATTTATAGGGATCAGCATTTCCGGCATTTGAAGCAATTGGCGCTAAAAGCAGGAATAGAATAATTGCTGAAAAAATTATCCTCTTTGTAACTGTATTCATTCCTTGAATCATACTGTAATATATCGGTAATTTAATACAATTGTCAATTATATGATTTTCAATCAGTCGATTTTGATTGATTCATCTTCTTTTTTCCAGGCAGGATTGACAAGACAGAGAAATTCCAGATCACAATCACCTTTATTCTCAAGCCATTGGACAGAATTTGGAGGGATTTCAAACGAATCACCCTTTTCCACGGGTGAAAAATCCTCATCAATATGCATGATTCCATTCCCTTTCAGGATATAATACACTTCACTCGATTTGAGAATATGTTTAATCGAGCTATTTCCGGTTGGAATTAAAGCATGAGCCAGTGAATATCTTGCGGTGAAAGGATAATCCCGATCAGGGTGAAGTAATTCCCTTAAAATAGTTTTATCGGCGGCAATAATTTCGGGGCAATCATTTAGTTTTCTAATTAGCATATTACTCCAATAAAAAAGCCGCCAAAGGGCGGCTTTTATAAATAATTTATCAGATTATTTTCTTTTCACGAAGTTTATCAAAAAGATTATCAGCGATTTCTTCAGGCGTTTCACCTTCAATCATCTCACCCGATGGCCGAGGAGGCGGCGGGGCAACTTTGACAGTTTTAGTACCGGAGTTCAATCCTAATGAGGAAGTATCAATTTCAAGATCAGAAGCAGACCATTTTGTGATGATTTTCTTTTTGGCTCCCATTTTACCTTTTAGAGATGGAAGGCGCGGTTCGTTGATTTCCTTTACAACTGAAATCAAAGCCGGCAGGTTCAATTCGACGACATCATAGCCTTCTTCGGTAATCCGATGGACAGTTGCTTTGCCATTTTCTATAGATTCAACTTTTCTAACAAACATTGCCTGAGGAATATCCATATTGGCGGCTACGGCACCATGAACCTGAGCAGAGTCAGTGTCAATCGCTTGTTTACCGGCGAGGATCAGATCAAAACTCTCAAGTTTTTTGAGACCGGCCGCTAAAATCTTTGCGGTTGCCTGCGGATCGGATTTGTTAAAAGCTTCATCGCAAAGCAGATAGGCATCGTCAACTCCAAGAGCCAGACAGTCGCGAAGAGCTGATTCGGCGCGTTCGGTTCCAACGGTCATCACGACACAATTTCCACCGTTTTTTTCTTTTAGACGCAACCCTTCTTCGACAGCGTATTCATCCTGCGGATTAACTGTTCCGGGACCCTGTGGCAGAACCACTTCGTTAGCAGCTTCATCAACTTTAATCAGTGCGATTTCGGGAACCTGCTTTACCAAGACAACTATATTCATTACAACTCCTGTCAGTCATTAACGTAAAATTAAAGCACAATATGGTGAAATGGGGGGTTGTTGTCAAGAGAGGCTAAATAAATGTATTCCAATAAAAAAAGCCCGCTATTGCGGGCTTTTTCAAAAACAAATACTACCAAATCTAACGACGACGTTTAACCGCTTTTCTCTTGGCAGTTTTCCGTTTCGGGGCTGCTTTGCGAGCTGTTGTTCTCCGTTTTGGAGCAGCTTTACGAGTTGTAGTTTTTCTTTTTGGAGCAGCCTTTTTAGCCACAATGGTTTTTCTCAAACCCATGGCACGGCATTTTGATTTGACCGATGACAGAGACCTTCTCAAAGTTTTAGCAATCTGAGTTGCAGTTCTGGTCTTGTACATCTTTTTCAAATTGGCAGCTTCCGCTGTTGTCCAGGCTTTAGCTCCCGGACGTGTAGCCGGTCTTTTAGCCTTTCTTGTGGTTGCTTTGCGCGTCGTCTTCCTTGGCGCTGCTTTTCTTGCAGTTCTACGCATTGAATAAATCTCCCTTAAATAGGTTTGACGGTTATAGGGTACTTCATTAATATAACAATCTTATAAAGGAATCTAATTAACTTATAAATTTCACAACATGGTCAATTTATGTCAATAAAAAACTTTATAAAAGATTATACGAGAATATGATAGATTTAATTATTTTTTTAAATATTGGAGTGCCATAGCGGCAGCTTTTTGTTCAGCTTCTTTTTTAGTAAAGCCCGAACCTTGGCCAATTTTTTTATTGGATACAATGACTTCAAGGTTGAAGGTTTTATCGTGATCGGGACCTTCTTCGCTAACAACATCATAACGAGGCATCCCTTCCCCCATAGCTTGAACAGCTTCCAGAAGCTCGCCTTTGTAATTTTTTTGTGAAATATCAGATAAGATATCAATTTTGTTTGTATAAAGCAGGTGAAGAATGACATCCCGCGCCGGATTTAGATTTCCATCTAAAAAAACAGCACCCAGTACAGACTCAAAAGCATCAGAAATAATAGAGGGTCGTTCGCGCCCGCCTGAGCGTTCTTCTTCCGGGGACATAAGAATACACTGATTAAGCCCGATTTTTTTGCCTATATTAGAAAGAGTCGTCTCATTAACCATCATAGCTTTGATTTTGGTTAATTCACCTTCTCGAAGTTCGGGGTGATCTTCAAATAGTTTGTGGGAAATAACCATTCCCAGCACCGAATCACCTAAAAATTCCAGACGTTCGTTGGCGGGATGCGATACATTTGTTGCTCTGGTAAAAGATCTATGAGTTAGAGATAAAATTAAAAGAGATTCATCTCTGAAAGTATACCCGATAATCTCTTGCGTTTTTTTAATAAGTTCCTGATCGGAATTTTTATACCCTTTGAAGAGGGCTTTAATTTTTTTCCGTAGACTCATTTAATCAATGCCGTTAGCCTTGCCGATCGCCAGCGAGACGTTATGTCCTCCAAAACCAAACGAATTAGTTAATGCGTAAGATACATCCTTCTCTCTCTTGGTATGTGGAACATAATCAAGGTCGCACTGTGGATCAGGGTTATCCAGATTTATAGTCGGATGAACGAAACCAGTTTCAATCGATTTAATTGTAGCCACAGCTTCAATAGCTCCGGCAGCTCCTAAAAGATGGCCTATCATAGATTTTGTTGAATTAATAACGATTGAATTAGCATGGTCACCCAGTACATTTTTTACAGCTTTTGTTTCAGCAACATCCCCAAGCGGGGTTGAGGTTCCATGAGTATTGACATAGTCAATTTGATTGCAATTTAATTTGGCATCAATTAAAGCTTTTTCCATAGCTTTTATCGCCCCAAGACCTTCCGGATGAGGTGCGGTCATATGATAAGCATCAGCTGTCATTCCAGCACCAAGTAATTCAGCATAAATCCTGGCACCTCTTGCCTGGGCATGTTCCAGCGATTCAACAATTAAAATCCCTGAACCTTCACCCATGACAAAACCATCTCGATCCACATCAAACGGACGAGAAGCCTTTTGGGGATCATCGTTTCGCGTTGATAAAGCTCTTGCCTGGCAAAATCCTGCTAAGGCAGTTGGAGTAATAGTTGCTTCGGAACCGCCGGAAATTATCACATCAGCTTCACCTCTTTGGATAATTCTCATAGCATCTAAAATAGCGTGTGATGAAGAAGCGCAGGCTGATACGGTGGCATAGTTAGGACCTCTGAATCCAAAACGGATAGATACCATTCCGGCACACATATCGATAATCATCATGGGAATGAAGAATGGAGAGACCTTACCTGGTCCGAATTTTTCAAGCAAACTGTGTTGCTTTTCAAAAGTACCGATACCACCGATACCGGAACCTATAACAACTCCACAGCGATCAAGATCAAGTTTTTCCAAATCCAAGCCTGAATCTTTTACAGCTTCTTCAGAAGCAACAATTGCATATTGCTCTGACATATCCAAACGGCGAATTTCTTTCTTTTGGATATACATAGAGCCGTCGAAGTTTGAAACTTCGGCAGCAATTTTTGTCGAAAACTCAGTTACATCAAATTTGGTAACCTGACCAACTCCTGATTTACCTTCAAGTAAACCGTTCCAGAAATCGTCAAGAGTGCATCCTAAGGGGGAAACGACCCCTAATCCTGTTACTACGGCTCTATGTTCCATAATTATCTCAGAAATATATTAATTAGTTTGATGTTCGTTAATGTAAGTTACGGCGTCACCGACAGAGGTGATTTTTTCAGCATCTTCATCCGGAATTTCAATTGAAAATTCTTCTTCTAATGCCATAACTAATTCTACTGTATCTAGAGAATCAGCGCCAAGATCCTCAACAAATTTAGCTTTTTCAGTTACCTGACCTACATCTACGCCAAGCTGTTCAACGATAATTTCTTTTACTCTGTCTTCGATTGACATGTTTAGTCTCCTTGTTATAGTAATTATTTTATTGCATTGTTAAGCCGCCGTCAATGGCAAGAACCTGGCCGGTCACGTAAGAAGCTTCCTCCGAAGCTAAAAACATAACAGCCGAAGCGATATCCTGCGGAGTGCCGGGGCGTTTAATACTAATATTTTTTAAAAAAGCATCCTTTGCTTCATCACTAAGTTTATCAGTCATCTCGGTTAGAATAAAACCGGGAGCAACTGCATTAACATTTATACCGCGGGAACCAAGTTCGCGGGCGGCAGATTTTGTGAATCCGATCAGTCCGGCTTTACTTGCCGAATAATTCGTTTGACCGGCATTCCCCATCAGTCCAACAACCGAGCTAATATTTACAATTTTTCCCGAGCGTTGTTTCATCATAATCCTGGCCGCTAATTTTGTGGCAAGAAAAGCACCTTTAAGATTTATGTCAAGTACCATATCCCAATCTTTTTCATCCATTCGAATCATTAAAGTATCCCGTGTAATTCCGGCATTATTGATTAAAACGTCTAAAGAGCCAAATTTTTCTTTGGTTTTGGTAAAAAGATTCTCTAAATCGGCATTTTCAGTCACATTTGCCTTAATAGCGATAGTATTGCCACCAATTTCAGCGGCGACCTTATTAATCAGGTCAGTATCAAGGTCACTTATGACAACATTGGCATTTTTAGCAGCAAAACTTTCGGCAATTGTTCGCCCTATACCTCGCCCTGATCCGGTTACAACAACCGTTTTATTGGTAAAATCCATTTTAAATCCTTACGTTAAAGCTGCCGAAAAGGTTTCGACATCTTCAAGTTTATCCAAACTGGTCGATTGTTCCGGTTTCATGTCTCGCTTTGCAAGCCCTGAAAGAACTTTACCGGGTCCTATTTCAATTATTTGTGATACTTCATTACTAACAAGAATATTCATAGTTTGTGCCCATTTTACCGGAGAAGTAATCTGTTCGACTAATAATTTTTTGATTTCCCGGGCATCGGTTACCGGTTGTGCAGTCACATTTGCAATAATTGGCACAGTAGGGTTATTGATAGTAATATTATTAAGGAATTCTTCCATTTTACTTTTGGCCGATTCCATCAATGGAGAGTGAAAGGCTCCGCCAACTTCAAGCAACATAGCGCGCTTGGCACCAATCTCTTTAGCGATAACCGTTGCCGCTTCAACAGCCTCAAACGATCCAGAAATAGCAATTTGAGTCGATGAATTAAAATTAGCCGGAACTACAATACCTTTCTCAGAAGCTTTTTTACAAACTTCTACAATTTTTTCTTCATTCAGCCCGATGATCGCAGCCATCGTGCTTTTATTTTCCTGACAGGCTTTTTCCATCAATGAAGCTCTTTCAACCACAGCTTTGATGGCATCCTCAAAACTCAAAGCACCAACTGCTGCCAGAGCCGAATATTCACCCAGAGAATGACCACAGGCAAAATCAAAAGAAGGCATCGAATCTTTTAAGAAGGTTAAAACAGCCAGAGAATGAAGCAATATTGCCGGCTGGGTGAAGCGGGTTCGTTTTAATTCTTCCGCCGGTCCCTCAAATGACAATTTGGCAATATCAAAGCTCATAGCATCGGAGGCTATTTCATACAATTTTTTTACTTCAGATGAAGCGTTATATAAATCCTGTCCCATGCCGACATACTGAGATGCCTGACCCGGGAATAATAATGCAGTTTTACTCATAGGTTACCATTTAATTAGTGCTGAACCCCATATCAAACCACCTCCAAAAGCGACCATTAAAACATAGTCGTTTTCTTTGATTAAACCCTGCCGATTGACTTCATCAAGTGCCAGGGGTACAGAGGCAGCCGATGTATTTCCATATTTATCAATATTCAAATAAACTTTATCTTTGTCAATTTTCAATCTCTTTGTCAAGGCTTCAATAATCCGAATATTTGCCTGATGAGGAATTATCAAAGAAATTTCTGATGGATCGACTCCAGCCTGTTTGAGCACCTCTTTAGCAGCATTACCCATTTCGCGAACAGCAACTTTGAAAACATCGCCACCGGTCATTAAGACTTTGTCAGAACCGTCAAATTCAAAATCAGAATCAATCGGATAAGCCGAACCACCGGCTTTAATCCAAAGCAGTTCTCTCATTTTACCATTTGACCGTAAAAATGTAGATTGTATGCCTCGATCAGTTTTTTCCGCACTTATAACAGCCGCTCCGGCGGCATCGCCAAAAAGGATGCAGGTGTTACGATCCGTATAATTTGTAATAGTTGAAAGTTTCTCAACTCCTACAATCAGAATTTTTTGATACTTCCCTGATCGAATAAAACTATCAGCCATCGACAGACCGGTAATAAATCCGGTGCAAGCGGCAACCACATCAAAGGCAGCAGCATTGGGCAGATCGAGTTTTTCCTGTATCACACAAGCGTTAGACGGCAGACGATAATCCGGTGTAACCGTTCCGCAAATCAGTAAGTCAATATCTTCGTTGGCAACCTTTGCCATTTCAAGAGCATTTTTGCAGGCTTCAACCGCCAGATCCGAACATGATGTATTTTTATCAGCGATTCGCCGTTCCTTAATACCGGTTCGGGAAGTAATCCATTCATCAGTTGTATCTACTAATTTTTCTAAGTCAGCGTTTGTCATCCGTTGCGGAGGAGCATATGAACCCGTTCCGATTATTCTGGCTCTTATCTTTTGATCCATTATTTTGTCCAAAATGATTTGTGATTAATTCATCATGAATACGTTGTTTGATTTTCTTTGCTGCCATTTCAAAGGCGGCTTTCACAGCATTGCAAATTGCAGTTGAATTTGAAGAGCCATGGCAAATAATAACAATACCATTAACACCTAAAAGCGGGGCTCCTCCCCATCGTTCATAGGCGAATAAATTTCGCATCCGTTTCATAAATGGAAGAAGTAAAACTACTCCCATCCGAGAAAATATATTTGTTTGAATTTGTCGCTGAATTGAATCGACCAATAATGGTTTGATGGATTCAGCAAACTTTAATAAAATATTACCGGTGAATCCGTCAGTTACAGCGACATCAACATCACCTGATAATATATCCCGACCTTCAATATTACCCACAAAATTAATTTTAGAACCTTTTAATAATTCCCGGGCATTAAAAATAAGCTCGTTTCCTTTGCTCCGTTCTTCACCAATCGAGACAAGACCGACACGAGGATTTTCATGGTTGAAGACCGTGGAATAATAAACAGATCCCATTACTGCAAACTGGGAGATATGCATTGGTTTACAATCCGCATTCGCGCCGACATCTAAAACAACAGCAGGTTTTCCGGTTGAAGTTGGAAAGACAGCTGTTATAGCAGGGCGACTGACTCCTTCTATACGTCCCAAAGTGAGCAAAGAAGTGGCCATGACTGCTCCGGTATTTCCCGGAGAGACAAAGCCGTCATAGTTATTCTTTTTTATACATTTCAGTCCGACACTAATCGAGCTGTCACGCATCCGAACACCTTCGGTAGCCGAACTAGTCATTGGTACGACCGTTTCAGCGTGCAGAACAGAAATATTTTTAGGGACATTATTAATCCCAGACAGAACTTTATTGATTGAATCCTGCTGACCTACCAGGATCAGTTCAAGCGATTCACCAATCTGCCTCGCAGCTTCGACACCGCCCAAAATTATAGGTTCTTCTTTGTTATCAGAACCCATAACATCAAGAACTATAGTGTATTTTTTAGCCTCTTCCATGTCCTCCTTGATAATCGATTTCCCTAATCGATTATAATCCTTATATCTCTTTTACGGTTATAACTTGTCTTCCGTTGTAATAACCGCAATGTGGGCAGATATGATGCGGAAGACGTGCCTGATGACAATGTGGACAGTCTACCGGAGTAGGCATACTAAGTTTCCAATTAGTTCGACGCTTTCTACCGCGCGTACGAGAATGTCTCCGTTTTGGAAGTGGCATTTTTTAAAACCTCAATTTATAGTGAACTATTCTTTAAATTCTTTAACGCATCCCACCTGGGATCAACTTTTTCATTATCGCATTCACAATCGGATATATTTAAATTTATACTACATGAAGAACAAAGTCCTTTGCAATCTTCAGAGCATAATGGTTTCATTGTCAGTCCCAAAAGGATAGTCTGACGAACGATTTCCCTCAGATCGGCTTTTTGTTCCGGTCCGGTATAATAAACATAATCCTCAGTATCAATGGCATCACCCTCAGTTGAAGTATGATATTCCTTATCGCAAATTATAAAATCCATTTTATTTTGAATGTTTTTATCAAATTCAGTCAAACATCTGGCACATTCAAGTTTGAGATCAGCAATGACCGATCCCTGGCAAAAAAATTCGTTACCGGATTGTTGAATATCTATATCTATTTCAATTGACTTGGCTGTGACAACCGATTCATTTTCAAATTCAATTTTATCCTGACTTCCATCCAGTTTTACATTTACCGGAAAATAGTCATATTTACTCAAATATAATATCATAGCTTCATATTTTAGGCAAAAAAGACGGAAAAGTCAAGCAGAAAAAAAGCCCAAAAGGGTATGCAATCCAACGGGTTACAGAGAGATTGCAGGCACTTCGGGCATTTTGTTTTTCTGAACAGGGCAATCTAAACTATAGTCTGCCTTTTTTTAGCAGCCAATCAGCTAAGTAATACTACCGATTGGCAACTTTTAGTCTGTTCAAAGCTTTCAATAAAGCAATTCGAGCACGATAAACGTTAATGCTCTGATCTTTTTCACCTGAATGATTGATCCGTTTTTGAGCCCGTTCCTTAGCGGCTTTGGCTCGATTAGTATCTATCTCATTGGCATTTTCAACAGCATCAGCTAAAATAGTAGCCTTGTTGTCAGAAACTTCCAAAAATCCACCGGACACAGCCAATTCAATGACTTTCTCTTCGGCATCTCGATATTCTATCTTACCGGGGATCAAGGCTGAAATCAATGGAGCGTGATGAGACAAAATCCCCAAATATCCTTCCGTACCCGGAACGGACAATGAGTTTACTTCAGCCTCACAGTAGATTTTTTCAGGTGTCACTATCGATAGATGAAACATAATTATTTTTTATCTTTCTCGTATTCTTCAATTACTTCATCAAGTCCACCAACCATGAAGAAATACTGTTCCGGAATATGATCTAAATTACCGGCAATAATTTCTTCAAAGCCTTTGATGGTATCATCCACTTTGACATATTTTCCTTTCTTTCCGGTAAATACTTCAGCAACGAAGAACGGCTGGGAAAGGAATTTCTGAATTTTACGGGCACGATGGACAAGCTGTTTGTCTTCTTCGGATAATTCATCAATACCCAAAATAGCAATAATATCCTGCAAGCTTTTATATCTCTGAAGAATAGTTTGAACACCTCGGGCAACGTTATAGTGTGTTTCTCCAACAATATTCGGATCGAGAATTCTTGAAGTAGAATCCAGCGGATCAACAGCCGGATAAATGCCAAGCTCTGAAATTTGGCGCGACAACACGGTGGTAGCATCAAGATGAGAGAAGGTTGTTGCCGGAGCCGGATCTGTTAAATCATCAGCAGGAACATAAATTGCCTGAACTGATGTAATCGAACCGGATTTTGTAGAGGTAATACGTTCCTGGAGGGCACCCATTTCAGTTCCAAGTGTCGGTTGGTATCCAACCGCCGACGGCATACGTCCCAGAAGTGCTGACACTTCAGAACCAGCCTGAACGAAACGGAAGATATTATCAACGAATAAAAGAACATCCTGACTTTCAGCATCACGGAAATGTTCGGCAATTGTCAAACCTGACAAGGCTACCCGTAAACGGGCACCCGGAGGTTCGTTCATCTGACCAAAGACCATGGCGGTTTTTTCAATAACGCCGGATTCGGTCATTTCCAGATAAAGGTCGTTACCTTCACGAGTACGTTCACCAACACCGCAGAAAACAGAATAACCACCATGTTCGGTAGCGATGTTATGAATCAATTCCTGAATAACAACTGTTTTGCCAACCCCAGCACCACCAAACAATCCAACTTTTCCGCCTTTTGAATACGGTTCAAGCAGATCAATGACTTTAATACCGGTTTCAAACATTTCTACACTGATTGCCTGATCAGCCAGAGCCGGAGCTTCACGATGAATAGGAAGCCTTATAGCATCTGCTGGAACAGGATCTTTACCATCAATAGTTTCACCGATAAGATTGTAGATTCTGCCCAAACATTGCTCTCCAACCGGAACCGTGATTGGTTGACCGGTATCATCAACTTTCATGCCTCTCACAAGACCATCGGTTGATGACATCGCAACACAACGAACAACCGAGTCACCAATATGCAGGGCGACTTCAAGAGTCATGTCGATACCGCTTTTATCGTCAACTATTTTAAGAGCGTTCAGAATATTCGGCAAATTATCCGAGGGGAATTCACAGTCAACGGTAGGTCCGATAACCTGAACAATTTTTCCGACATTGTCTGCCATTTAAAAACTCCAATTTATTAAAATCTTTTTTTTCTACTTTAATCAGGCGTTCAAAGCTTCAGCACCGGAGACAACCTCCAGTAATTCCTTAGTAATTTGTGCCTGTCTTGCTTTATTATAATCAAGGGTTAACGACTGTATCATATCACCGGCATTTTTGGTTGCATTACCCATCGCCATCATCCGGCTGCCATGTTCACTGGCAAAAGATTCAACCAATGCTGTAATCATTTTGGTCATGGCATAACTGGGCATCAGGGCGCCATAAATAGATTCCGGTGAAGGTTCGTAAATATATTCCATATTGCTGCCGGTCTGTTCAACTGAATCAGTATCCGGCGGAGCAATCGGAAGATATTTTTCATTTACAATTTTATATTTCACCATCGTTAAGAAACGGGTATAAAACAGAACTATTTCATCAGTTTCCCCACCGACAAAACGCTCGGTAAGGAATGATACAACCTGTTGGGCTTTACTTAATTGTAAGGAACCGCCCCAGTCGGAAAAATCCTCAATCAACTTCCATTCACGTCTTTTGAAAAAATCGAAGGATCGTTTTCCAATAGTTACTATTTCAGTTTCAACATCTCTGTTATTCACAAGCCAATTATTAGCTTTACGGATAATATTTGAATTAAAAGATCCGCACAAACCGCGATCAGATGTAATCACGACCACGGTACGTTTTTTTAATTCACGTTCTTCAAAATATGGATGGCTGATTTCACCGGTTGCGCCGGATGCCAGCTGGCTGAGCATCTCATCCATCTTCTTACTGTATGGACGCGATTGTTCAACCTTTTCCTGTGCCCGACGTAACTTGGCAGCAGCAACCATCTCCATCGCTCTTGTAATTCGTTCAGTCGATATGACGGTACGAATTCTATTTTTTACTTCACGCAGTGTAGGCATCTGTTGTTACTTACCTATTCAGTTTTCTTAAACTGAGTTTTAAAATTATCAACCGCATTTTTCATCTTCGCACCAAGATCATCAGAAATTTTCATTTCCTTATTCAAACTATGTTCGATATCAGGGAAGTTTTTAATGCAGTAAGCGATTAATTC
The DNA here is from genome assembly GCA_965372795.1 of uncultured bacterium. Lineage (GTDB taxonomy): Bacteria > Zixibacteria > MSB-5A5 > GN15 > FEB-12 > QNAD01. The sequence goes on along the minus strand of CBDVDR010000003.1, from coordinate 168,946 downwards.
ATCCTGGAAGCGACCAATATCTTCAGTCGGAATATCATCAACATGACCATTGGCTCCGCACCAGATAATCATAACCTGATGAGCGACATGCATTGGCTCATATTGACCTTGTTTGAGCATCTCAACCATTTTCTGTCCGCGATTTAGCTGTTTCAAAGTAGCTTCATCCAAATCAGAACCAAACTGGGTAAAGGCTTCCAATTCGCGGAACTGCGCCAGATCCAGTTTCAATGATCCGGCAACCTGTTTCATCATTTTTGTCTGAGCATTACCGCCCACACGTGAGACAGAGATACCGACGTTAATAGCCGGACGAACACCGGCAGCAAACAGTTCTGATTCCAGGAATATTTGACCATCAGTAATTGAAATAACGTTAGTAGGAATATATGCAGAAACATCACCAGCCTGAGTTTCAATAATCGGAAGAGCTGTTAATGAACCGGCACCTTTTTCTTTAGAAAGTTTTGCGGCACGTTCCAACAAGCGGGAGTGACAATAGAAAATGTCACCGGGATATGCTTCACGACCCGGAGGACGGCGAAGCAGAAGTGACAACTGGCGATAGGAAGCTGCTTGTTTTGTTAAATCATCATATACGCAGAGAACATGTTTGCCATTGTACATGAATTCTTCACCCATAGCACATCCGGCATAAGGAGCAATATATTGCAACGGAGCGGGATCATTAGCAGAAGCCACGACCACAATGGTATATTCCATGGCGCCGTTCTTTCTCAAAATTTCCACGACCTGAGCAACGGTTGATGATTTTTGACCGATAGCAACATAGACACAGATAACATCAGTATCTTTTTGATTAATGATAGTATCAATAGCCAAGGCTGTTTTACCGGTTTGTCGATCACCAATAATCAATTCACGCTGACCGCGACCGATTGGAATCATCGAATCAATAGCTTTAAGTCCGGTTTGCAACGGTTCTTTTACAGGCTGTCTTTCAATAACCGAAGGAGCCATCCCATCGATAATTCTTGTTTTATCAGTAGCAATTGGACCTTTGGCATCAAGCGGTTTTCCTAACGGATTAACAACACGACCAATTAAGGCATCACCAACGGGAACAGATGCAACTTTGCCGGTTCTGCGAACAGTATCACCTTCTTTAATATTTATGTCGGATCCGAAGATTGCCGCACCTACGTTATCAGCTTCGAGGTTCAGCACCATTCCCATAATATCACCGGGGAATAAAATCAGCTCGGACATTTGGACATCTTCGAGACCCCAAATACGGGCAATACCGTCACCGACCTGAAGAACCGTCCCTACTGATTCCATCTCAAGTTTCTTTTCGTACTTTTCGATTTCTTTTCGAATAACTGACGAAACTTCTTCAGGGTTGAGACCCATCGTATAACTCCTACAGGCTTTGCCTGTTTTTTTGGTTAACCGCCATATCAGGCGATTTAATTCTTACTTTATCAATCAGGTAAAAGCTTATTAATGAACTCTAACCGAGCTCATTTTTTCTGTAACCAGTTCAAGTTGGTGTTTGATCGAACCGTCAATAATATTATTATGCATAACCACGATCATGCCTCCGATAATCGACGGGTCCTGAGTCACTTCCAACTTAATTTTCATATTGGTTTTTTCAGAAAGCTTTTGAACTAATTTGTTTCTTTCTTCTTCTTTCAAAGGCATCGCAACAATAGCGGTAACACGGGCAATACCTTTTTCAGATTCTACTAATCTGATATATTCATCAATAATAATCGGCAGGAACCCGATCCGTTTCTTTTCCACCAGAACAATAAGAAATTCAACTACGATTCGATTGAGCTTTTCTAAGAACACCGTTCTCAGAAGGTCGATTTTTTTGTTTTCATAAACGTTGGGGGAATTTAAATAATCCATCAACGATTTATCTTTTTCAACATACTCGTTCAAATCAGTCAACTGGCCGTACACCGCATCGAGACTATTTCTGTCTTTAGTAGATGCAAACAATGCACGAGCATATTTCTGGGCTACTTCCTGAGCAAGCATCTATTACGCTTTCTCCAAATTATCGATGAATTCGTTTATCAATTGACGATGCTTGGCATCATCAAGACGCTCTTTAATAATTTTTTCAGCCGCTGCCATAGTCATTGTGACCATATCTTCTTTCAATTGAACTTTGGCTTTGGCAACATCACGCTCGAGTTCCAGTTTATTTTTGTCACTGAGAAGTTTGGCATCATTTTGAGCAGATTTTTTAATTTCTTCAGCAATTTTTTTGCCTTCGTCAACAGCTTCAACCATTTTAGCGCGGCGCTCATCATCTATATTTTTTAACTTGGCTTCATACTCAACGGATAAATTTGCAGCTTTGTCTTTTTCATTTTCGATATTTTTAAATTCGTCAGCAATTTTTTCCTGACGTTCATCAATAATACCAAGAATCGGTCCCCATGCGAATTTTTTCAAAATCCACAGAGTGATTAAAAAGCCAATTCCGTGAGTTAAAAGTAATTGCCATTGAATATCCATGGCTTCTCCACTTTACGAGTTAACGGTTAAATAAACAAGACGGTTGCCCGTCCTAAAAAACCGTTTTACCCGATTTTTCCGGAAAGAATAAAGAATACGACCAAAGCATAGATAGTCAATGCTTCAATAAGGGCAGCACCGATAATCATTGCGGTCTGAATTTTACCAGAGGCTTCCGGCTGACGACCGATAGCTTCCATAGCAGAACCAACTGCACGACCCAATCCAAGACCTGAACCTACGGCGGCAAGACCAACACCCATCGGCAGCGCCCAAGCTAACATTGCTTGATATTCCATTTTTCATACTCCTTTAATACTAAGTTAAATTTACTTATTTTCGTTTTTAAAACCTATCAATGTTCCTCGTGAGGAAGCATCATTAATATATAAATAGTCGACAACAGGGTAAACACCAGAGCCTGAATCGTCGACAATAATATTCCTAACAAAATAAACGGTACGTTAAACGGCAATCCGATTGGAGAATTGAATATAGCCAAGGCTGATAATCCAAGTCCGACAAAAGCGGCAACCAGAATATCCTCACCGGTAATGTTACCGAATAAACGCAAAGCTAATGAGAACGGCTTGGCAATCTCGCCAATAATATGCATGGGAAGCATCAACGGAACCAGGCACCAACTGATGACATCACGCGGCTGGCCGGCAAGGTGATCGAGATAGCCGACAATACCGAGTCTTCTCACGCCGGTATATTGGGCATATAAAAATACAATGATTGCCAGTGAAGCGGTGATATTGATACTGGTTGACGGTGAGAAACCACCCGGAATAATACCCATGAAATTCATTAAAAGAATGTAGAAAAACAAAGACCCCAAAAACGGAGTGTATTTTTTAGCATCTTTACCAAGAATTGTGCTAAGAAAATTGTACATTCCTTCAACAAGCATCTCAATTACATTTTGAAATCTACCCGGGATAAGCTCTCTATGACGTGAAGCTTTCACAGCGATTAATGACATAAATATCGCAATAATAAAAGAGTAAATAACCGGTTTCCATAAGGTAATTGTATCACTGTGAGAGATCATGCCTACCACATCGGGGAGATGTGTCGCACCGCCTGAGGCAGCCGATAAGATCGGACCCACCGATGCTATTGCCAGAAAATAGATATAATTTATACTACCCATTAATGAGCCTTTTGCAACCTTTCATCTACTTGCTTTTTATCATCCAGAGCCAAAAACAGACGACCCAGAACTTTTAAGAGCATAATTCCAAATAGTGATGTAAATCCAATCATTAAATGCATTGGTTCAAAAATCTGAATTTTTAAAAGAAAATAACCGGAGAGATAAAGTAAAGGGAATTTTATCAAGAGCAATGAGATTGCTTTGAATTTGTCGGCGCCTTCGGGTGTAATAGTTGACCGAATTAAAGCCGATAGAAAGATAAAATTAAGCATTCCCCAGATACCGCCGGAAAAGACTGCCAAAGTAGGATATGATCCGAAATAGTACAGTCCAAACGGCAGAAATATCAACAGGAGAATTCCAGTCGTTTTCAATGTTCGGTCGAGAAAGTTTAGATCAAATTTACTCGTCATTTTTATTCTTTTCCATCGCTTCTGATTTCTTTACGAGTTTATAGATTTCAATTCCCGCAGAACCAAAACCCAAAATCACTCCCAAAGTCATCAAATACGGTTCAGTCTCAAATTTTTCATCCAACCATTGTCCGCTAAAAAAGCCTACCAAAGGTGCGGCTAATAACAAAGCAGGAATAACTGCCAGAAGAGAAATCTGACGATAATCGCTGTTGTCTTTGTTCTTCTTATCAGGACTTAATAGGGCCATTGTTACCCTTCAATCTTATTAAAGCGCAAATATATCCTGATTGTCTCAACTGTCAACCTTTTTGTGGTACACAAGACCCTTTTATTCAATAATTTTTAACTTTTATAAAGTGGGGAAGGATATTAGAAAATACAAAATAAAACTAAAGCTGATACAACATCAAATAGACCAGAACTCCGGAAATTGAGACAAAAATCCAGACCGGAAATACAATTTTCATAAGCCGTTTATGTTGGTCGAATTTCCCCTTAATTGCAAACCAGACACCCGTTAGAATAAAAGGTATCATTAAAGCAGCTAATATTACATGAGGAATAAGAATCGTAAAATAAACGGGGCGAGTCCAGTTATGATACGGATATGGGATTGACCCGACATAGTAATGGTATATAAGATAACTAGTTAGAAATATTGTTGAAGATCCCAAAGCTCCCAGCATAAACTTTTTATGGGTAACTTCATCACCATTTTTAATATATCGGTATCCGATGATAAGTAAAATTGCGGTAAGAGAATTTAGTGAGGCGTTCAACAGTGGCAGATCAGTAATTGTCATAATTTATTCAATTTCTGATAATAATTGACGGAGATGGGTTTTGAGAATATTAATGCTGGCTTCATCAGTGCCATCATAATAGCCTCTTATCAAGCCTAATTGATCAACCATGATAAACTTGGTGCTGTGATTTCCCGGGAGATCATCAGCCGCCAGCATAAACCCTCCCTCGCAAAGTTCTTTTACCCCTTCAATTTCACTATATAAAAATTGCCAGCGGTTATCATTAACATCAAAGTTTTTAGAATATTCCAGCAGGGTTTCGATTGTATCCCGTTCGGGGTCAACCGATATCGAAACAAACTGAATTTTGTCGGTGGATTCACTCAAACGATATAGCTCAGCCATATTAGCCGACATTATCGGGCATGGTCCATGGCAATTGGTAAAAATGAAATCGACAACAGTAATTTTTCCTTTAAGATTTTCCTGTGAAAACGGTTTGGAATGTTGATTTGTAAATGTAAATTTGGGGACTTCCCCCAAAATTGGAAGGTCGGCAACCGATTTTTGGGCGGTATTTATTACAAAATACGCCCCTACCACTAATACTATCAGTAATGGGATAAACCACGACATTACTTTTGCCATAACTATTTCCTTACGCTTTTGATTGCTGTAAAAATCAAAAAGAGCAATCCAAGATAAATCGAGGCAATCCAAAGATGAAAGACTCTGACCAATTCAGCCATACCTACTGATATAAATACGATACCCAGCACAAGTTGAACTGTAATAGCAACAATTACAAGCAGTGAACTGATTTTAATGAGGTTTTGTTCTTTCTGGTTTATAAATATCCGCCAACAGATAATAGTCGTTAAGATTGCCAGTACAAAACCAATCGTCATATGTAAATGGTTCAGCATTCCTACTTTTTTCAACCATTCGCTGTCAGATAACAGTGGGAATTGCTCAGCAATCATCTCTAGTTTTGATCGAATCTGAGTTCCAAAAACAACTTGTATAACACCTATCAACCATAGTGAAAAAACCCATTTGCCGGTAGCTTTTGGGATTTCAACCTTAAGCGGTTTATTGTAATGGTAGGCTTTATAAGTCACAAAGATCAATAGACTTCCAAGTACCTGTGCCAGAAGCATATGAACTGTTACAATCATCGGTTCGAGTTCTGAGATTATAACCATGCGACCCTGAAGTCCCAACAGAGCGACTAAAACCGCGGCTGCCATTGATCCAAATAACAAAGTTCGTTTGTCACGATGTTTTGTAATTGCAATAAGTGCCGTTGTTAGAATTACTAATCCGAGCATCATCCCGCTAACACGATTAAGATATTCAATCCAGGCTAAGACAAAATTAAATCGGCTGGGATCAATATGAGCCGGAAGCTGATCGATACTTGTTGGTGGAATCCATCGCCCGAAACATTGGGGCCAATCCGGACAACCAAGACCGGCTCCGGAAACCCGCACCAGTCCCCCGATAAAAATTACGACATAGGTTCCGATGGTTGATATTAAAGCAAATCTTTGAAAAAGTTTCATTTACACTCCCCGTGATATGGCTGGAGCCTACTCTGATACATTAAAATTAGCAAATTCATTATAATCGAGCAAGCATTAATGGTTTGAAAGGGTATCCACTACTGAACTGTCAGTAGTAGTAGAATCAAGAAATAGAGGCAAGGAATCAGTAATCGCTTCCTGGCGATAAATAATCGCATCAGGATTTACCGGTCCGCCTTTGATTTTATATATATCATCGCGTCGCAAAGTATCAAACATCGTCAAAATAATAAAAATCGCCAAAAACAGAAGTGATCCGACAAGGATTATGGAATAGATTTTATTATCATATTTGAGATGCATAAAATATAGAGCCACCAGAGATGCTTTAGTTGCGGCAATAACCATCGCCACCATTAAATTGAAAGCTCCAAAATCATAAAAAGAAATATAAACTGTTATCCCGGTTAATACTATTAATGTGGTTGCAATACTTATATAGGTCCCCAACGGGATGATATGGTGGGCATGTTCTTTATTGGTACTCATTATATTATCCTATTAAATAAAATAGCGGAAAGAGGAAAATCCAGATTAGATCAACCAAATGCCAGTATAATCCGGTCATCTCAATCGGTGTATAATATTCTTCTGAAAAAGAATCATTCCTCGTTTTAAAAATCAACCAACCAATGACTGACATCCCGCCAAGAATGTGTATACCGTGCAAGCCTGTCATTAGAAAATAAATTGAGAAAAAGATATGGGGGTTATTTCCTTCAATACCATCAAAGGTATAAAATTTCCCCGGCAGCTGTCCAAGGTGGATTTTATGTTCATATTCAAAATATTTAACAACCAAAAAGATGGCAGCTAAGAAAAATGTTGTTACTAAAAAAGTAATTGTATTGCTTTTCTGTCCTAATTGCATTGCCCGAATAGCCAAAGCCATGGTTAAAGAACTGGTAATCAACACAACCGTGTTCAGCGTTCCCAGCCAGACATCAAGGTGTAAGTGAGCATTGTGGAACACATCCGGATTCCAGGCACGGAAGATCGCATAAGCACAGAACAACCCGCCAAAAAGAAGAATTTCGGTTAAAAGGAAAATCCACATACCCAATTTTGCAGACTCTTTCTGTTGATGGGTATCGCTGAAATGATGTTGCAAATGTGAAGGGTGACTCGTCGAATGATTCATCAACTACACCTCTCTTTTAACAATAATTTTATCAAAATCGTATGGTCCATGAGTAAGTTCCGGAACCTCATCAAAATTCCCAGCCGGAGGAGGGGAATCAATCGTCCACTCAAAAGTCAGAGCCGACCATGGATTTTTGGGAGCTAATCGTCCTTTGAAAATAGAATGAATCAAATAGAAGCCCATCAAAAAGAATCCAACCGCCATCACAAGTGATCCCACCGATGAAAAACCATGTAAAGGTTGATATTGTTCCAGATATGTATAATACCGGCGCGGCATACCATTCATGCCCAGCATGAACTGAGAAAAGAAAGTCATATTAAAACCAATAAAAATTATCAGACAGGAAAGATTCGCCAGTTTTTCATTATACATTCTGCCCCATAATTTTGGCCACCAATAATGAAGTCCGGCTAAGAACGCCATCACGGTTCCGCCGACCATAACATAATGGAAATGGGCTACAATAAAATAGGTGTCGTGAAGATGTACATCAACTGACAAAGCACCGAGAAAAATACCGGTTAAGCCGCCGATAGTAAACAGAACCAAAAATGACAAAGCGTACCACATCGGGGTTTTCAGTTCTATCTGACCCTTATACATCGTTGCCAGCCAGTTGAATACTTTAATGCCGGAAGGGATGCCTACCAGGAAGGTTAAAAACGAAAAGATCATAGCAGCCAGTTCCGATTGTCCGCTGACAAACATATGATGTCCCCAGACCATGAAACTAACAAAGGCAATTCCTAAACTTGAAAAGGCAATCGCTTTATATCCGAAAATTTTCTTATGTGAAAAGACCGAAATAACTTCACTGATAATTCCCATTCCGGGTAAAATCATTATATAAACCGCCGGGTGAGAATAGAACCAGAAGAAATGCTGGTAGAGCACCGGATCGCCCCCCATCGCCGGATCAAAAATTCCGATGGCAGCAACTCTTTCAATGATTAATAACAATAATGTAATACCTAAAACCGGAGTGGCTAAAACCTGAATAATTGCTGTGGCATAGATACCCCAGACGAACAGGGGAAGTTTGAACCAGGTCATTCCGGGTGCGCGAAGTTTATGAATTGTAACAATAAAATTCAGCCCCGTAAAAATCGAGGAGAAGCCCATTATAAAAGCACCGAATGTCATTGGAATAACCGAAGTTGTTGATTCGACACTGTATGGCGTATAAAAGGTCCAGCCGGTATCTACCCCGCCCGACACCAGCGAGTAAAGAGCAAACATGGCTCCTATGATATAGATATACCAACTCAGTAAATTTATTCTGGGAAAGGCAACATCCTTGGCACCAAGCATCAAGGGTAAAACAAAATTACCAAGAACTGCCGGAATCGAAGGAATAATAAAAAGGAAAATCATTATCGCCCCGTGGAGGGTGAATAACTGATTGTAAGTATCAGCATCAACAATTATTTTATCGGGACTAAAAAGTTCGAGTCTAATCAACAGGGCAAACATCCCGCCTATGAAGAAAGAAGTCATAATCGCATAGAGATACATGATCCCGATTCGTTTATGATCTTTGGTCAACAGCCAGGACTTTAATCCTTTTTCCTCGTTTAAATAACTTAATTTTGGTTTATCGCTCATTTACTTTCTCACTACTTAAGAGACTTTATATAGGCAATCAAAGCATCAATCTGTCTGTCTTTTAAAATCGTTTGATAAGTCGGCATTACCGGTTCATATCCGGCAACAACTTTTGCCTTAGGATTTAGAATTGATTCCCTAATATAATTTTCATCACTTAAAACCTCGGACCCATCTTCCATCTTTTCCATTTTGCCAAAAATTCCGTTAAAACTTGGTCCTACATTTTTTGTATTATCAACCGAATGACAAGTGTAACAGGCTTTGGTTCGATACAGTTTGGCTCCAAACTCTTCAAGCGTCATTCCTTCGCCGGAAGCACTGCTTTCATCAAGCCATTTAATAAATTCTTCTTCCGGAAGGACTCTTACTTTGGCGATCATTTCAGAATGACCCTTGCCGCAAAACTCGGTACAAAATAGATCATAGCTCCCGGTATCGGTCGCCTGAAACCAGGTAATTGAATATCGATTAGGAAGAACATCCATCTTAACGCGAAAATCAGGGACAAAGAAACTATGGATAACATCTTTTGAGGACATCAGAAGTTTTACCGGCCGGCCAAAGGGCACTACCAGTTCATTAACCGAATTGGCTCCTTCGGGATAATCAAAGCTCCAAAACCATTTTTGCCCGGTGACTTTGACTTCCATCGCATCATGGGGAGTTACAAACATTCGCACATAATCTTTAAAACCCCATATAAATACGATAATAATTAATATTGTCGGAATAACAGTCCAGACAATTTCCAGAGTTAAGTTATGATCAACTCCGGATGTTTTCGTAGCTTCCCCTTTACGCCGGTATCTAACTATGAAAAATATAATCGCAAAAACCACTAATCCAAATATTACCGCACTGCTGTAAAAAATGAAATTGAACAGCGAATCAACGTCGCCGGCAATAGTCGATGACCCTTGTGGCATTACACTTGCAAAACTTGAATCCATATTAACTAACCTTGCATCTCCTGCTTATAATTTAACCGTTTGCGATTGAACTTTTCGATACTGTTCCTTGCTCCATAAAACTGCGACCAAAACAAGCAGCGCCAACAGAGTAATGGCACCGCCGAGCTTCATGACATTGCCTGCAAAAACAACATAGCCACCGGCATTAGGATCATAGTGAAAACAGTAAAGAATTATTCGATCAATGGTAGTGCCAACTTTTCCATCAGCAGCTTCTAAAATTGCTAATTTTAAGTTTTTTTTCGGGAAATCCATCCCGTACAGATAACGGCTGATTTTTCCATCTTCGGATAATAAAAATATAACTGCCGGATGAGCATATTGTTCCTGCGACTCATCATAGTAATATTGAAACCCCAATGCCTCAGCTAATTTTTTTGATTGCTCTTCTTCGCCAACTAAGAAATCCCACCCTGAAGATTCGTTGACATCTATTGATGCTAAATAATTTTTCTTTTTCGAGGCCGCTAACTCCGGTGTTTCTGTCGGATCAAAGCTAACCGTTAGAATTTGATAGTTTTCACCCGGCTGCCATCCGAGCTTATGGATGCCATTACTTAAACCGTTCAAAACCAAATTGCAAAGCATCGGACATTCATAATATGCCATGACCAAAATAACCGGTTTGTTTTTACTAAAATAATCACCGAGGAGAACTTCCTGCCCTCTATCATTTTTAAATGATAAATCAAGCGGGATATATTCACCCAGATGCTCTATGACATCAATCTTATTTAATTGGGGGTCATTTTCTTTGATTATCTGGGCAGAAGCATATGAGACAACAAGGCTCGATATAGTCAATATTAGCATTAAAAAAAATGCCGCCGAACGGATATATGTATTTGTATTCTTTTTCATAAAGTTAATACTTATTATCTAGTTGCTTGTGCTTCCTGTGCTACGATTTCCAGAGCTTTATCAATTGGTATCCGGTAGATGCCTTTGGCTGTATCAGTTAATTCGTAGGTTGTTAATACTGAATCTTCACGCAAGTACAATTCTTTCAAGCTTATTGATTCAGGTTTAAGAACTGTCTCGTAAACAATCTCTTCTTTCACAGAAAGAAAGTATTCATTGAGGATAACCAGAAAAACGCCTATAAATAGAACGACTACGATTGCGCCGATAACTGTTTTCGCAACGCTTATATCTGTTTCTTCGTATCCACTCATTTTTCCCTCAAAATCTATTAAAGACCTCTCTATTTACTTATTAATTGACATGTCGTAAAGAAGTTCCCAATTCCGGATCTTTTATTGGAATTAGAGCATTTTTTGTAAGCTGGTATAGTACAAACCATACAAAAATACCGCCAATACCCAATAAAGTCGTGACATCCATCCAAGACAAATGCACTCCGCTTTCGCTATGAACCGGAAAGATCAGCCAATACAGGTCAACCCAGCGCATAAATAAAATCCAAAAAGCCATCAGTACCAGCATGAACGTATTTCTTTTTGACCATCTTGTAATCATTAAAATAAAGGGGGCTACAAAATGTCCGAATATTAGAAGCAGGCTCATATTGACCCAGCTTCCTTCCCACCGTTTCAGGAACCAAACCGTTTCTTCAGGAATATTAGCATACCAGATAATAAAATACTGCGAGAATGCCATATATGACCAGAAGATAACAAAGCCGAATAAAAATTTGCCAATATCATGATAGTGTTCATCAGTAATTATATCTTTAAGGATACCTCGACTGGCAAAATATTTTCCTATTAAAATCATGAATGATAAAAAGGCTAAGAATGAGCCTGAGAAATAATACGCTCCGAAAATTGTAGAATACCAGTGCGGGTCAAGTGACATCAGCCAGTCATAAGAAGCAAAGGTAATAGAAAACGCAAATAGAATCATACCCGGAGCCGCAACTTTACGTACCTTTTTTAAAAAGTCATCCTGAGGATTTGTATCCTGGTTGGTTGATTTTTTAAAGAGGAACAGTGAAAGAAAAATCCAGATAACAAAATACCCCAAACTGCGGATAATGAAAAAGGTGGGATTTAGATACCCTTCTTTTGATTGTAAAATTTCGTCGACTGCAACAACCTCTTCGTGGCTCCAATGAAATAGATCGTGGATTCCGAATAGAATCGGTAAGAACAAAATCAGCAAGATAGAAAAAGTACTTCCTATTGCTTCTGAAATTCTTCTTATCACAACACTCCACTTGGCATTGGCAAGGTAATGCACCAGAGTAAAGAACAGAGCACCAAGGCTGATTGACACCCAGAACATAAAGGCTGTTAAATATGAAAACATGAACTGACTTTTATCAGTTGTATAACCATAGGCACTGGCAAGCAATCCGACAATTCCGACAACAAGTGCCAATTGACCGATTGATCCGACCGAGTTAATTCTTAATGAATCAGCATCCCATTTCATTTATATCAACTACCTCATACTTTTCATAATATCTTCAGGAATATCTTTTGCAGTTGCTGTTTGACTGCGTTGCAAAGCACGGAAATAAGAAATTATCGCCCATCGGTCGGGCACCGGAACCTGATGTCGATAGGATGGCATATTTCTAATACCATTTGAAATGACATCAAAAATTTGTCCATCAGGATAAGCCAGGATTTTCGGATCCATAAAAGATGGCGGAGGCAGCAAGCCCTTTTTCACAACTATTCCCTGACCCTGTCCAATTCGACCGTGACAAGGAGCGCAATAAATATTAAATCTCTCCTGACCTCTGAGCATCAAAGCCATATCAGTTGCTACCGGAGATTTTTTTATAAACTCACCTTTTTTATTTTTGCCGGTATAATACTCAACATTTTCTCGAAGAAAACCGCGGGCTACGGTACCTTCAACCGGAAGACGCATAGTCGAACCGTTTTCAAAATACATACTTGAGGATTGAGTTTTATATTTTTTCTGTTGATCCATGCTTGGATTAAAATGCAATGGTGTTTTATTTGAGGGACGCCCCTGATAACACCCGGCTATAAATATTGTGACTGCCAACAAAATTATTATTCTGGAGGATTTAATCTTCATCTTTAACAACCTCCACATTGGTTCCGCCAATAGATTCCAAAAACTTAGCAGTTGCCTCAGCATCATATTTTGGATCATCCGCATTAATACTTATAAAGAAACCATTATCAGAAAATTTCTTAAATTGTTCTGAATTAAAAATCGGATGATATAATTGGGGCAGCTTATTAAATCCAAGCATCCCGAATAAAGCTCCAAAAGCAGACAGCAAAACCGTCAGGGCGAAGGTTACCGGAACAAAAGCCTGAAAACTGAAAAGAGGTTTACCAGAGATTACTAACGGGTAATCAACTGATGAGGTCCACCACTGGAGGAATAATGATCCCAATAAACCAATTGCTCCCATTGTCCCAACAATATAACCGATTGGCGAGCGTTTGAGCTTCATCGCCTGATCCATACCATGGATTGGAAAGGGCGAGTGACAATCATATTTTTCATATCCGGCTTCACAGATTTTTTCGGCGGCATGAATAAGTTCTTCGGGAGATTGAATCTCTGCCAGCATAATATCCGGTGCTTTTTTAAAATATTTCATGCTTTGACTTCCGATGAGATAATTTCTATATGTTTGTGATGCGGGTCAGCCTGTGGCAGAACATTTTTAACTTCGGAAATCGCTACAATCGGAAGGAATTTAATGAATAATAAAAAGAGGGTGAAGAACAATCCGAAAGAGCCCAGATAGATTCCAATATCAAAAATTGTCGGACTATAATAATCCCAGGTCGCTGGAATAAATCCGCGTGATAATGTTGAGACAATCACAAAACGCTCGAACCACATCCCGACATTAATCAATATCGAAGCAGCAAACATAATCGGAATACTTGTCCGTAATTTTTTAAACCAGAATAACTGCGGAACCAAGACGTTGCAGGAAACCATAATCCAATATGCCCAGGCATAAGGACCAAAAGCACGATTTACAAAAGCAAACTGTTCGTAACCGTTCCCGCTATACCAGGCAATGAAAAACTCCATCGAGTAGGCATACCCGACCATCATACCGGTCAGGAGCATAATTTTATTCATTAACTCAAGATGTCGTATTGTAATGATATGCTTTAGTTCAAAAGCCGAGCGAGTGATTAGAGTCAGCGTCATAACCATTGCAAAGCCCGAGAAAATTGCCCCTGCCACAAAATACGGCGGGAAAATTGTTGTATGCCATCCGGGCAACAAAGAAGTTGCAAAATCAGTCGATACGATACTATGAACAGACAAAACCAGCGGGGTCGAAATACCTGCCAGAATCATATACGCCAATTCATAATGTTTCCACTGTCTGTTTCCACCACGCCATCCCAGCGAGAAAATTCCGAGTACAAGTTTTCTTATGCGAGTTACAGCACGATCTCGGAGAGTTGCCAGATCAGGAATCAAGCCAGTGTACCAGAATAAAAACGAACAGGTAAAATATGTTCCGACCGCGAATGAATCCCATAGAAGCGGGCTTCGGAAATTCGGCCATATTGCCATCGAGTTCGGAATTGGCAGCACCCAGTGCACAACCCAAACACGACCGACATGGATTGCCGGAAACATCAGGGCACATATAACCGCAAAGATAGTCATGGCTTCCGCAAAGCGGTTGATCGAAGTTCGCCATTGTTGTCTTAACAGAAACAAAATCGCAGAGATCAAAGTGCCAGCATGGCCGATACCGACCCACCAAACAAAATTTACAATTGCCCAGCCCCATCCGACAGGATTATTCAACCCCCAAATACCGATTCCTTCCCAGAAAAGGTATCCAAGTTGTATAAATAATACCAATGTCAAACTTAATGAGATGCTGAATAAAATCCACCAGTTGCGATTCGGCTTGCCTTCTGCAATATGACAAATATCGCGGGTAATTTTCCCGAAAGAGGGATTACCCTGAATTAGAACATCTTTTCTGGCTTTTAAAGCTGCTATATCTTTTGCAACAGTACTCACTTAAATTTCTATACCTTCCATCCTACGCCATTTCCGGATTAGGGTTTCTTATTTTTGCAAGATACGAAGTCCTCGGTCTGACATTTAACTCTGACAGCATATGGTAAGTTCTACTATTGTTTTTCATTTTATAAACCTGACTTTTTTTGTCGAGTATATTTCCAAAGGAAATCGCTTTCGCCGGACAGGATTGCTGACAAGCAACTTCAAACTCACCATCACGAATTTCGCGATCTTCTTTTTTCGCACTTATTTTGGCCGTGTTAATTCTCTGAACGCAGTACGTACATTTTTCCATCACACCCCGGGAACGAACAGTAACATCAGGATTCTGTGCCATTTTAATAAGTTCCGGAAGATCTTTGGTGTAGTTGAAGAAATTAAACCGACGTACTTTATATGGACAGTTATTTGAACAATAACGGGTACCAATACACCGATTGTACGCCATCGTATTCAATCCTTCTTCATCATGAGTGGTGGCAGCTACCGGACAAACCTGTTCACAAGGCGCATTTTCACAATGATGACAGGCAACCGGTTGAGTGACCATACCGGCATCTTCAACTTCACCGGTGAAGTAACGGTCAACTCGCAGCCAGTGCATCTCGCGACCCTTTTCGACTTCATCTTTACCGACAACCGGAATATTATTTTCACTCTGACAGGCAATAGTACAAGCATTGCAGCCGGTACAGGAATTAAGGTCTATCGACATCCCCCATTGATTGCCTTTGTCATATTTATGATCATCCCACAATGACAGCAGAGGCGGATGTTTGACCATCTCTTCAGCAAAATTAGGATTTTTTTTATATTCTTCTAATGATCCCTCACGAATTAACGGTCGCCCTTCCATACTGCTGTGATCCTGCGTATTGGCAATCTTCATCGTGCGGCCGGTTTTGAATATTTTCAGACCAACCCCAATATCGGGATTTGTTGAATTTCTTAATTGGAAAGCATTATAACCGACTCCGTCAGCAATTCTGCCTAAATCTTTCTGACCATATCCAAGCTCGACAGTAATAGAGTTATCAGCATGACCGGGTAAAATCCAAACCGGCGCTTCAAGTTCTTTGCCATCAAATGAAAGCACAACAACATCTTTATTTTGAAGCTGATACTTCAACGCAGTATTTTTGCTTATAACCGCTAC
This sequence comes from uncultured bacterium, assembly GCA_965372795.1. GTDB lineage: Bacteria > Zixibacteria > MSB-5A5 > GN15 > FEB-12 > QNAD01. Next base: position 152,690 of record CBDVDR010000003.1, on the reverse strand, counting down.
ATTATCCCAGGAAATCTTTGTTACCGAATCAGGAAGCTCCATCAACCAGCCACAATTTGCAAACCGGCCATCAAATAATGATGCCGAGGATGCAAATACAATTTCTATTTCTTCTGAATTTTTAAAAGTTAAATTATTGAGAGCGGCATTGATTGACTTTGAATTTGAATTTTTCTTTTCAGGCTTTGTCTGGCTGTTTTCTAATAAACCATCATGAAGCACTCGACGCCATTTGGTTTCGAACAGATCACCCTTTAGTAATGAAGTCCAGGATTCTTGAACAAGATCGTATCCTTTGCTTTCATTACCATCTATAATTAAGCTTAATAATTCAATTTCACTTTTGCCACCCAATATTGGCTCAATCATCGGTTGAATTAGACCGGCGGTACCATCAACAGAACGGACATCGCCCCATCTTTCAAGATAATGCGCCATCGGAATATGCCAGCTTGAAGATTTTGCAGTTTCATCACGGTATAGATTAAGATGAATTTTATTTTCAACTTTTTGTAAGGAACTGTAGAATCTTAAATCAACAGGAGCGTTATATACCGGATTTACACCTAACATCAAAAGGGTGTTGACCGAGCCGGAACGCATCTTAGTAACTAACTCTGACAAATCTGAACTTGTTGAATAGTCGGAATCATCAAAATTATAAAGTTTCACTATATTGTTATTGGCTTCCAGAGCTTCATTGATAGCAAACACCAAAGCATGAATCTCTTTTGGCTGACGACGACCTGCTGTAACCACCGAACGATCCTTAGACAAAATCAAATCTTTCGCCAGCGGTTTGAGCCATTTGGACCATTTAGAATTATTAAGAATAGTCGGGTTTGTTAAACCATTTAACCCTTTTATATTTAAACCCTGCTGATTAAGCTCAAAAGCAAGATTCAAGGTAAATTTTGAAACTTCACTGCTTTTTATTCTAAGTCTGTGATCTGCCATTCCACCGGTCAGGGTAAGGCTTGACTCTACTACATAAAGGCGATTCATTTTATCATTTTCAGTATGCATCTTACGACCCTCTGCAAATCCTCGGGTCGCAGTTAAGCTCTCGCTATCATTTTGCAGAAAATCAGAATCAAGTGAAAGAATCAGATCAGCTTTGCCAAAATCATAAACCGGTTTGAACGATTCACCGGTTGCAATTTTGATACCTTCATATATATTTTCATCACTCACCGGATCATATACAACCCAGCTTGCTTTTGGAAATTTCTTTTCAAATTTTTTGCGTAACCTTGCAATGGTAGGCGATGAATATGATTCGCTTAAAATTGCCAACCCTTCACCCTTGCCGGTTTCAAACTCTGTTGATTTATCATTCCAGAATGATACAAAATCAGCCCACTCTTTTTCTTCTTTGCCCTTATATACTTTGCCGGAACGATCAGGATCGTACAATCCAAGCATCGATGCTAATGCAAAAGTATGCGCTGAACCTTGTGATGAAGGATGTAATTTATTTCCTTCAACTTTAGTCGGGCGTCCTTCATGAGTTTCTATAACAAGCCCGTAAGAAGAATTACCAAAGGGCATATTGGTTGCATAAAACAGCGCCTGTCCCGGGATAATTTCTTCCGGGGCTTTAACATAAGGCACGATTTTTTCTTCAGGTCTGCGACAGGAAGCTAATCCGGCGAGGGCAAGTGACGCACCCATCATGGTAATGAAATTACGGCGCGACCAGTTATTATTTAACTCCGAGGCACCCTTGGGAAATTCCCGATAAAGAAAATCATTAAATTCTTCTGTCCCGGATAATTCTTCAAGCGAACGCCAGTAATCTTTACCCTTGGCATTTATATTCAGATTTTTTTTCATCGGTGGCATCCTGTACAATCAGTTGGTGGAGAAATTTTCTTTTCTTTAATTAGCAAAGCCATTTTCTCCAAGTGTCCATCGGAAGGTTCCCATTTCATATTAGTAACCTGATTAACCGGTCTAAGATTTGGTGCCGGGTTACGATGGCAATCAAGACACCATGACATGCTGAGCGGTTCACTTTGAGTAACTTCTTCCATCTCAGCAACATTGCCATGACAGGTAATACAACCCACGCCGCGATTTATATGAATACTATGATTAAAATAGGCATAATCAGGAACTTTGTGGACTCTGACCCATTCTATCGGTTTGCCTGTGGTCCAACTTTCTCTGACAAGTTTCAATTTGTCGCTGTCCGGCTTTACCAGCGTATGACAATTCATACAAGTTTGTGTTGGCGGCACCGAAGCTACCGCGGTGTTCTCAACCGCAACATGACAGTAGCGACAATCAATGCCTAAGTCACCGGCGTGAAGTTTATGGCTGTAAGCCACCGGTTGAATCGGCCGGTAACCAACATCGGTGAATTTTGGCGAACCAAAATACCAGAAAAATCCAACCACCGAGACAAAAAGTATTAGTACTGTTCCAGCTAATATTAGCGGAAGTGCATTAGTCCATTTGGGAAATATTTGAGACAAAAAATATATCCAACATAATTTATTGTTTAAGTTCAGTTATGGGGAAGAAACTTCTTACACCCAAAACGCCTGCTAACATAAAAAAAAGAAGGCGGGGTGTCAACACCAAAGAAGACATACAGGCACCATATTGTCCATATGATACTTTTACTTCCCTACTCTCATCTAAAAGATATTTATTTTTCAATTTAACAACAATATTAAACATATAATAAAACAAAATGCTATAAAATTAGTCTTGTTAACTTATCATTATATAAATGAATCAATCATAATCGCCGAGAACAGCCCAAAAAGATATATCAGCGAATATCCAAATAATCCTTTTAGGGCTTGAGTCGTTCTCAATCGGTTGACCTGTAAACATTTTTTAAAAAATATTACTCCAAGAAATATCGCTACTATCATATAAAACCAACCTGCTCCAAAAAACAGCAGTGAAAGTGATGTCATAAACAGAATTACAGTGTAGTACATTATTTGTTTATAAGTATGACTGTCACCTTTGACAATTGGCAACATCGGTAAATTTACTTTTTTATAATCATCTTTGCAAAATAACGCTAAGGTCCAGAAATGAGGCGGAGTCCAGAAGAAAATTATCAAAAACAATATCCATGGCGCAAAGTCCATCGTTCCTGTTGCAGCTGCCCAGGCGCCAACCGGACCCATAGCCCCGGCAATGCCGCCGATCACAATATTTTGAGAAGTTCTTGGTTTTAGATAAAGAGTATAAAACAGACTGTAAAAAAGAATCGTTCCCAGTGATAATAATGCCGTTAAGGCATTAAAGAAAACCCAGAAAAGAATAACCCCTGCTACTCCAACTCCAACTGAAAAAATCAAGGCATGAACTTCACTTAACTGCTTTTGTGGCAATGGTCTTCGTTTGCTGGTGCGTGTCATAAGAGCATCAATATCTCTTTCAAAATATTGATTTAACGCATTTGCGGACCCGCCAGTTAAAAACAAACCTAACAAAACCAGTAAAAAGTCTACCGGCTTACTCAACATGCTTCCCTCAATCACTAATGCTGTCGCACCGGTAAAGATCACCAAAAGCATAATGGTCGGCTTCATTAACTGTAAATACCCGGACAGTTTCTCTCGCATCTATTTTTCCTCGGCTTTTGCCGACTATTAAATTTAAGAGTCAAAACATCAATTCCCTAAAATGGTTCCGATTTATTTAAATAATGTATCCAATTTGTCGATTATTATTTCGAATTGAGGTAGATTTTCGATAATAGCGGAATATTTATAAAATAACGAATCCGGATAGTATTAGTAGGTTTTTGTCATTTGTCTAATTGTTTTAACAAGATCAGTATTTTTAAAGGGCTTTTTAAGAAAACCAACCGCTCCAGCCTGAAGGCATTCTTGTTCAGATCTTCCGGCATAACCGGATATAAGCAGGACGGGAATGTTATCAAAATCTTCTTTAACTTTAGTTAATAATTCTAACCCACTCATTCCCGGCATCATTATATCAGATATTATGGCGTGGATTTTTACATCTTTAAGAATTTCCAATGCTTTTTCACCGGTTGATGCTGAATAAACCTTGAATCTTTCTAATGCAATAACAAATTTCAGATAATCGAGAATCATTTCGTCATCATCCACAATAAGAACCTTGCGTTTCCCAATGGCTATTGCTTTCTCAACTTTTCCAAAAACCATTTTTTCATCAGAGGTATCAATAATAATATCGTTGGCACCATTCTGAACACATTTGTTTATAAGTTCCTGATTGGGAGTGTTACAAATAATAAAATATGGAATATATTTAAATTTGTGATTCAGCTTAGTGAATTTCAAAAATTTAAAACTTGAATCAGCAATATTTCCTAAAACTTCAATGATGATATCAATTTCATGATCATCTTCAAGAATTGTTTTTGCTTGTTTTGTTGATAGTACTTCAATCACTTCAAACCCATTTTTTTCAAACAGCTTCGTTAAGCCTTGCGATTTGCCTTGAAAAAAAATGAGAACTTTGTTGTTAGTCATGCCCTAAGACCGATCTTTGTTTAAATCAGAATTACTAATCTATAGTTTAATTCAAAACTATAGATAAGATCAAAATTATCAACAATTTTTCTTATTAAATTTTGATTTGATAATTGATCATCTTTTGTTATTTTCTTTAAATGAGAACCGATCAAATTGAGGCTATAAGTCTTGAAGATAATTCTATTATAAAAGGGTATCCGGTTTTAATCGTTTTAACCATTTTAACAATAGCTGCTTCGATTATTACAATGGGTTATTTCGGTTATTTGACCAGTGGACTGATTTTCCTTGGCACAATACTGACTGTCATTCTTCTGTTTTTACCCAGAGTTTGTTTTTATCTCTTTTTTCTCTCTATAGCACTGTTTCTTCCATACCGGTTAGCGGGATTTGCGATCCATCCATTTGATGTCTGCCTTGCTTTAGCCATTGGATCAATCTTTATCGATTTTATTTTAAATATAAATTATAAAATAAGACCGACTAATTTTGATGCTAATTTCCTTTTTATTATCGGAGCTACTTTTTTATCAGCTTTGTTTGCTTACAACCCTTCCTATTCAATTGTACCGGTTTTCAGAATAATTACTATTTATATCGCATTCAGAATATTTTTTAAATTCTTTTTAACCATCGGCGTAGAAAAAATAATTAAATTATATATTTTGATGGTTACCTTATTGTCAATTCATAATTCAATTACCTATTTATATTTTCTTGGTGAAGAAAGAGTCTTTGGCTTACCGTGGCTTACTTATGAAACATTTGCGATGACATCGATTCCGATGGCACTCGCCTTTTTGATCTGGGCTGACAATAACAGACAGCGTTTATTTTATGCCTTTTCATGTTTGATAACAATTTTCGGAATAATTGCCACCCAATCAAGGGCACCCCTGGTTACATTAATAATTGCCATACCGGTGCTTCTGTATGTAAGCTTAAAAAAGAGCCAAGCTGATAAGGGTAAGCAGTTTAACTTCAAGTTAAAATATATCATCGTGCCTTCAATTCTTTTATTAGGTCTCGTTATCATATTTCGAGAAAGTATATTTGCCGGAGTCTGGGAAAGGTATGAAAGTTTTCTCTTAACTACTACTGACACAGAAGGTTCAATCATCCTGCGATTTCTTCTCTGGTCAGCCGCCTGGAAAGCTTTTTTATTGGATCCAATTACCGGGATTGGGATAGGTAATTTTAAACTAATAATAGAACTAATACCTGAAATTCAGGTTTCCCGTTTGTGGGCCAGGGTTGCCAATATGTCAGCACATAATGTGTTTTTACAATATCTGGCAGAAACCGGAATTATCGGAGCCACCGCTTTAGTTGCTCTTGCGTGGAATGGTTTGAAAACGGCAACTCTTTACAGGACAATAGGAAAAAATAAAACCGACATTAAAATCTCGATGGCAATTTATATTTCTATGTTCATCTTTTTTATAACTATTTTTTATACTCGTGACTGGACCTGGGGACAGGGCGGTTATTTATTAGCTTTTTTCTTTGGATTAACCGCAGCCTGGCGCTTTAAACAGGAGCATATTAGTCCACAGTAGCATCTTTTTTTCACATCCCGGGAACATTTGCACCCACACTTCTTGTTAAATATCAGCTAAAAGGTATTTGTTAAAATAATAGTAAACTTTGAGGTGTGGATTGTTCATGGAAAATAAAATTGCTGAGGAATTAAAAAATTATCCTAAACTTCTGAAATATTTGACGGGCATTTCAAAGGATATTTGGGATTTGTTGTTGCCTGAGAATATTGAAGACTATCAAGAGTTTGCTGACGATATTGAGAGCTGTCGGGCAACAGAAGAGATCCGCAATCACATTATGAAAGTACAGAATCGTTTTAATTTACCTTTACGACCTAATTCATCAGTAAAAGAGACAATTCAATTAGTTCGAGTTGAAACCATTAAAAAGAAGAAGTCTCAATTTGAGGATACTCCGCCGGAAGATGATTATGATTCATCCATGTGGTAGAGCAGTTATATTTTAATATCCAACGGCATTGTCAGATGGCGCAGCCGGGAACTGACAAATTGACCCTGCCAGATAAGTATAAAATTTTTATTAAAAAGTTTAGTTGGCTTGGTCATATATATATAGTATAAAATAATAAAGTCACATTAGCAATTATACCATTTGATAAAAATATAATTTTGCTTTAAATAATGTACCCGATAATCCGTATTAATAGAAAGAAACAGTTGACCTTTCTGTTTCAGGTTATATTTTGAATAAAGCAGTCATCAAATAATCAGGAGCTAATAATGAATACTATCAAAGCCTATGCCGTTTTAAGTGAAGGCAGTAAATTAGAACCGTTTGAGTATGATCCCGGACAGCTTGGTGATGAAGAAGTAGAGCTAAAGATTTATTATTGCGGGATTTGTCATAGCGATCTTTCTATTATAGATAACGCCTGGCAGGTGTCACAATACCCGCTTGTTCCCGGACATGAAGTTGTCGGTGAAATAATTGCCAAAGGTAAACGGGTTGACAATTTACTGTTAGGTCAAATGGTTGGGCTGGGCTGGTTTTCAAAAAGCTGTATGAAATGCGAATCCTGTCTTGTTGGTGATCACAACCTTTGCAGTAATAATGAACAAACAATCATCGGTCGTCACGGCGGATTTGCAGATAAAATTCGCTGTCACTGGAGCTGGGCGATTCCGCTTCCCGATGAATTAAGCCTTGAAAATGCCGGACCTCTGTTCTGCGGAGGAATTACTGTTTTTAATCCGATCATTCAATTTGGAGTAAAACCTACTCATAAAGTCGGCGTGGTTGGAATCGGAGGGCTCGGACATCTGGCAATTCAGTTTTTGAATAAATGGGGTTGTCATGTTACAGCCTTTACCTCATCATTAAGTAAAACCGAAGAGGCTCAAAAATTCGGAGCCGATGAAATTATTGAATCTCGTAATGAACAGGCTTTGGAAAATATCGCCGGATCACTGGATTTTCTTTTGGTGACGGTGAATGTTACAATGAATTGGAATTTGTATTTGAATGCTCTTAAGCCGAAAGGCAGGCTTCATTTTGTCGGTGCCGTTCTTGAACCGGTTTGTATTCCAGCCTTTTCACTAATTGGCGGTCAACGTTCAATTTCGGGGTCGCCGTTGGGAAGTCCGGTAACAACGATGGAAATGCTAAATTTCTGTAAGCTTCACAATATAAATACTCAGACCGAACTATTTCCGATGTCAAAGGTCAATGATGCCATTGATCATCTGAGAGCCGGTAAAGCCAGATATAGAATCGTATTGCAAAACGATTTTTGATAATAGTTCTTTCTATCTATAGTAATAGTTGATGCTTATGATTTGGTATCGACACACTTCACAAAATGTAATTAGTGTTTCATCGAAGTTTCTATACCTCGAAGAATTTTATCCATCTCATCACGGGTGGGGCGAAGGTGTCTTCGGTTATGCGGGCGGATAAGTTTAATCAATTTCCCGCCGCTTGCTTTTACAATTTTTTCAGCTAGAACTTCTCCCGGTAATTTAGCATCCTCAGTTTCAAACATAGGATTGATGACTAATAAGGTAACATCCTCTTTTTTATATATTGAAGCAGAATTGAGTGATTCTTTATAAGCTGGATCCTCAAAAAGATTATCACATCCCCGGGCAACCGGTTCGGGATAACAATCACTTAGCAAAATAACCAAACATTTTGAACCGGGGTTTTTAGTTCTTTCAATTTTCGCCATATTCAATGACTTTTGTAAACCATCAGCAAGCGGCGTTTCACCGTGAAATTTTAATTTCCCCAGCCCCCGCGCTACTACTCTGACATTGTGAGTTGGATGATTAAAGATGCGCGCCTGCAGACCTTGCAGTGAAATCATCCCAACCCGATCATTATGTCGCACAAAATACGCGGTTAATGATTGCAGTATCTCTTTGAATACTTCAATAAACGGCCAGGTGGATTTACTTACATCGACAAGCAATACCAAAGTCAGGCTTTCATATTCGGTTCGGTGCCATCCGACAAGATCATTATCTGTAATTTTTAGTCGCTTGTTTGATATATTATAGCCGTTGTTCAAAATTGATTTTACAATAGTCGGTACCGGAGCCAAACTGTTTTTCCCTTTATTATATTTAATTGTTCTGATATTCCTTCCGGTATTTAACGAGACAACCGGACTACGTTTCCGGCTCCCCCGAGCTGATCTAACATTTGAACGTCGTAATTGCTTGAGCAGATTATATAATGAAGTTCTTGTCTTTTTATAAAAATCATCAAGAGTTGGAAACAATCTTTTATCAGATATTGATGATTGTGGGATATTTAGTTTTGATCTACTTGATTGTTTAATTGAATCAAATTTACTGTTTTTTGATTTTGTGGAATAATTAATTTCTTCAGTACGAATATCATTTGCTGTCGGGGAATAATTTTCTTTTACTTTTTTTTTTCGGTTTCTGAGTCGTCGGCACTTTTTTCAGAACTGGTTAAGTTTTCCCTGTCAATAAACTTATCAACATCTTTGTCAAGGCTTCCGGAAGTATTTACAAATTTTTTCTTTGAACTCTCAGATTTGATATTTCTTTTTTTTAGAGATGGTGAAAAGGCTTCTATGATTTCATCCGGTGTCGGAGGTTCCAGCAGCCCGCCATCACGGGTGCGATGTGACAGAGCTAACTCTGCCGACAATAAAACATCTTTTTCATCAACTATGGTTCGTTCATCAAGGGCAGCAATTGTTTGAGCTGTTTTAACAATCACAATATCCGGCCGTTGTCCATCAACTTTTAATTTTGCATTAGCTTCGGCAACGACAATCAAAAACTCCTCATCAATCATAACTTTATTTAAAATTTTACGTGCCTTTGATATAACAGTTTTCAGAGTTGCTTCTTCATTTTCAAAGTTGCGTATAAATTTATCAGGATTGTTTTCATACATAAGCGTGCGTTTGACAATCTCAACTCTTTGAGCAGGATCATGAATCGATTCAGCTTTTATACAAAGTGCGAACCGGTCAAGTATTTGCGGTCGCAATTCCCCTTCTTCGGGATTCATTGTGCCTATTAAAATAAACTCGGCAGGATGGGTAATAGAGATTCCATCCCGCTCGATAGTATTCCATGGAGAAGCAGCAGCATCAAGGATGTCATCTACTAAGTGATCTGGAAGTAAGTTTACTTCATCAACATATAGAATATTTCGGTTTGCTTCACCGAGAATTCCTACCTGGATTTTTTTTGTGCCTGTTTTCAGAAGAGTTTCAATATCAACACAGCCCAACAGACGATCTTCGGTGCAACTCAGGGGTAGATTGACAATTCGCATTTTCTTATTAATAGGTAAAATTTCTGATAATTCATTACAATTGGAACAGAATTTTTGAGGAGCGTCAGGATCACAATTAAAATCGCACCCATCGACAGCATTGTATTTTGGAAGAATTGAATCAACCGAGTGAACAATAGTACTTTTACCGGTTCCTTTGGGACCACTAATTAGCAAGCCGCCAATATTAGGATTAACAATATTTGCTAAGTAGGCAGTTTTTATTTTTTCCTGTCCAACTATAGCAGAAAATTGAAAGGGCTTTTTCTTAAAGTTCATAATAATAACTAAATTAAATTTCTGTTAAGATATCTAATATTAATGACGTATTTTTGCGATCAAAGTTTAAAAAAGAATAATATCTTAGTTGTCTGATTTAATCGGTGTAAAACCAAACTTAATTGCATTTGTGGGACAGGTCGATAAACATTCGCCGCACGAAGTGCAATCCGGCAGAACCGAAGCCTTTTCAACCATCGGTTTAATCGTCGGGCACGGTGATTTATCATAACAGATTCCGCAATTGTTACATTTGGAATGATCGACACGAACTCTTCCGGGAGAAATTTTTTCAACCAGCCAGGTAAGAAAACCGATTGGACAGATTGAATAACAAAACGGACGGTACAAAATCAGACTGGCAATTACCAAAATCGGGAACATGATAAAAAAGGTCAGATTGAATCCCCAGTGGAGCAGTTCAAAAAAATTGATCGGGGTATAAATACTATAAGCGGAGTAGGCTACCCACATCTGTTCGGACGGATCAATATTCATATCAGTTGCCAGCCAGCCTAAATGATCTTTGAGTCCAAAGAAAACCAGAACAAACATCAACAGCAAAGCGCCACGAATGGAATTAAACAGTGAAAAATTGAAATTTTTGATACGCCATTTAAACGGTATTTTGTTTATCAAATCCTGCATCACTCCCAGCGGACAAACCCAGCCGCAGAAAAGTTTGCGACCGATTAAACTTGGCAGGAAAATCGCAACGAACATAGCAATAAACGCCGGGAAAAATTCTCCCCACGTAAATTTGAACATGAACAGTTTGGTAATGGCACACATCGGGCTGGGATGCAGGGGGTAGAAATAATCTAATCCAAATAGAACAAAGGCGACAAATATAATACCTAACCGAATCCAGTAATTGACTTTGTTGCTTAGTAACAGACCAAGAGCCACAACTGATAGAATTAAGAATGCCAGATATTTTCCGGATGAAAGAAAATCCATTACTGTTGGTGGCGGAGGTGGAACCTCTGTTTCGAAAGCGACTATTTCGTGGTCGTGCACAATTTCGTCAGTTTCTCCAACATGGATTGGTTCTTCACCGGATCTGTTGGTTACTTGAACTGTGCTGTCGTTGGAATGTTTGTCACAACGATATTCTGAAGTAGTATCGGCTGTTTCGACAGAGTCGGAACTGAATACTATCCCAGATAATAATAGTACAGAGACTAATGTGATTAATAAAAAATGTATTGCCCGGTTGTTTTTCATATAGACGATATATATAAAATTGATACTGTTTTGTCAATTATATTGAATGCAATAACAATGCTTAAACAAGACATATTATGTTATGATTACTGACAGATAGGTTGGGGACCGTTTCTAAACATATAATCGATAAGAGTCTCTTATTTAATTTAAATTTGTTGATTATGTTTTTAAGTTTTGAAACTTTATTTTTGAAATATTATGATTTATAATTACTTAAAAGAAATCGCTGAAACAGAGCAAAGGGCATGCTCCTTATCTGCCTTGAAGATGAAGTGACAAAAGAGCTGATTGACGCTATAGCAGAAGCAGAGCCAATACAGTTTATATGCCTTGACCAATGGTTTCAAGGAAATGATCAACTTAAAGCCTACGCTGTTCAGACTTTCGCGACACGTAATCAAGGTCGCGAGAAGTCTGAACAAATCGTGTTTCGGACTATAAAGGAAGATTGAAATGAGTAAAGATTTAACCAATTCAGATATCGATCGCCAGAATATTCTAAATAATCCTTATGCAATTGATGAAATTAAGAAAGCTACTAACCTGCAAGGAGTTGCATATCAAGGAAAATTAACTCTTGTTAAGGAGCAAGTTGCTGAGTTCTTTGGAGTTACTTCGAGAACAATTGATAATTATCTCTCAAAGTATGAAACTGAATTAAAGCAAAATGGTTACGAGGTTTTACGAGGTAAGTCCTTACAGAACTACAAATTAGCAGTCAAAGAACAATATGATGACGAAACTGATTTCGTAGGCAAAAAATTGCACACTATAAATGCTCTTGGGATCTTTGACTTTAAGGCTTTTCTCAACCTTGCCATGCTTATTACAGAGAGTGAGCGAGCAAGGCTACTACGCCAAGCAATCCTTGATATTGTAATTGATACACAAAATAAAAAAACAGGTGGTGGCACTAAGTATATCAATCAGCGAGATGAAGATTTTATCATCTCATACTTCAAGGAAGAAAATTATCGCAAAGAATTTACCGACGCCTTGAGAGACTATGTTGATATGGGTAATTTCAAATATCCCGCTTATACAAATAAAATATATGTTAGCATTTTTAAGGAAGATGCAAAGGAATATAGAAAGATTCTCAAACTTAAAGAAAAAGACAATGTAAGGGATACTTTCTATTCAGAGATATTGGATTTAATTTCGTCTTATGAATTTGGTTTTGCAAAAGTTATAGAAGAAGCATTCAAGAGAGTAAAACGTAAACTAACTTCATGGGAAGTAGATAAGCTTTTTGATGAGTTTGAGACCCAATCACTCTGGCAACCACTTGTTGAAAAGGCTCGCTCCAAGATGGCGAGCCGTGATCTTGCTTTCCGTGATGCTTTACACTTACAATTAAAAGACTATGTCACTCCATTAGACTCAGCTGATTTTGAGCGTTTTCTTGGTGAAAAGAGCAAGGAACTCATTGATCGACTTGAGGAATCTAAGGAAGTATTCAAGCGTCTCAAGGAGCGTGAATAGTGACATTCGTCTATCTCACGCTTGAACAAGCAATTGATATTCATAAAACAACTGTTAAAGTTAGTGGCGGAGGGACCCTTGGTATTATTGATACTGGCGCTCTGCAGAGTGCATTACAACATATACAAAATGATGAATATTATTTGACATTTGAAGAAAAACTAACGCACTTGTTTTTTTCTGCATGTAATTTTCATTGTTTCCAAGATGGTAATAAGCGAATTGCTATAGCTCTTGGTGCACAATTTCTCATTTACAATGGATATGTGTTTGTTGCAGGAAGATTTATTCAGGAGATGGAAAATGTAAGTTATCATGTTGCCGCTGGGAAAATTGAGAAAGATTTCTTGCATGAGATTATCTGTGCTGTCATAAATGATGACATGGATAATGAAGAGCTTAAACTAAAATTTTATAATGCAATCACAGAGGATGAATCATAAATGAAGCTAAAGTTCGATTCCAATCTTGATATCCAATGAGATGCTATCAATGCCGTAGTTGACTTGTTATAAGGTCTTTCCCCCAAACAAGGTGTCTTTATAGTCAGATTTAGCAAACGAAGAACAAGTAAAGACACATATTATAACAATAAATAATTTAGCAAATTTTGACTGCATAGGCATCCCCTGCATATCGACAAGTTTGTATATATCAAGAAGTAAACATTATGATTTAAGATACAAAAATATCCTAATTTGTCAAATATTAAGGAGTAGGTTGGATCCCCTGCGGTTTCAACATTTGTTTGGCAGGATCACATGGATCTTACCCTACTTGAGCTAATTTTTTAAATTAAAATTGTAATAGATGCGAATAGTTGAATTAAAAAAATTAATAATTCAAATTGGCAAGTTTCGATTTCATGCTTGCGATAAGTTTTTTGAAGCGATCAGTATCCCTGATGGATTTAAAAGTTTCATCATATTCAGACAGGAACTTATAATTTAGGAATCCATTCTTAGCCGCATTTTCAAGCCACTCAATGGTTTTCTCATATTCTTTATTAGCCTCGAAAACCAGTGCCATCCATAATGAGTATTGACCATCACGTTTAGCCGTGGTTAAATTTTCATCTGTTATATATGCCAGCCCTTTTTCTTCCTCGTTCTTTTTTCCGTAATAATGAGCTAAAGTAATCCGCTCAAAAAATGTTTTCCCGTGTAAAAGTTTTACAAAGGGCTCGGCTTTATCAAGATCGCCTACAATACTATAGGCAAATAACATTCGAACATGACTGAAGGCAATACTATGATCTACATCATATATTTCTTCAACAATTTCTATAAATTTATCAAAATTTCCACCCATTAACTCTATAAACGAAGAAGCACCTTTCAAACCTAATGATAGCGGAGATAGAGCAATTGCTTTCTTAATTATTTTTCGACCTTCATCGATTCTATCAATCAACCCATTTTCAAGAGCATACCAACCAAGAGCCTCAGCATTATTAGGTTCCAATTCCAGTACTTTTTTAAAATGAATGATGCAATCAAGTTGGTTGCCATCAGAAGCCTGGGTCAGTAACGCCTGCATTAGATGGGCTTGAGGTAAATTCGGATCAAGGGCTAATGATTTACTGGCATAATCAATAGCCATTTTATAAAATTCATCGTGTTTGACACCAGAGTTGACAAATTGAAAATATACATGGGCAAGCCCGGCGAATAGCAAAGCATTGTCGCCGCTGATTTTGAGACCTTCTTTGAGATATTTTTCAGCTATATATAAATCTTCTTCATTCCAATTATGAATTTTCTGTTTCGCCCTCAAAAATAGTTCATACACTTTGGGATCATCAATCGGTCGCTCCGCCAATTTTATCTCTTCGTCGCTGGTTAATTTTAGATTCAGATTAGAAACTATCGCCTGGGAAACTTCCTCCTGAATTTCAAATATATCTTCAAGAGTTCCTTTATATTTATCCGCCCACACCTGTTGATTAGTTACCGCATCAACCAGCTGTGAAGTAATCCTGACTTTGTTTCCGGCTTTTCGAACCGAACCGGTTAAAATATATCTGACATTCAATTCATTCCCAATTGTCGGTGCATCCTTTTTAGTTCCCTTTAATAAAAGAGCCGATGACCTTGAAATAACCCGCAAATCACTAATTCCAGAAAGGTCTGTTATTATTTCTTCAGTTAAGCCATCTGAGAAATATTCATTATCAGCATCAGCCGATAAATTTGAAAACGGGACCACAACAATAGATTTATTATCCGCTCTATCAAATGACACCGATCCGGTTGATTGATGGGAATCATATAACAATCTTTTTAAATCAGCGATAACGCCTTCTGCCGATTGATATCTAATTTCGAGATTTTTCTCAAGAAGTTTTAATACTATCTGTTGGAGACTTTCAGGAATGTCACTTCTATATCGAGTGAGCGGATTCGGTTGTTCCTGCATTAGTGCCTGAAGCGTTGCGCCATCATTATCCCGTTTAAACGGCAGTTGTCCGGTCAACAGTTCGTATAATACGACCCCGAATGAAAATAGATCTGACCGTTTATCAACTGACCGACCCGAGACTTGTTCCGGCGACATATATGAAACCGTGCCAAGAGTTGAACCTGTTTTGGTTATATCTTCACTTCCCACAACCGAAGCCAGACCATAATCTAAAATACGTAATCGGTTTTGTTTATCTACGATAATATTGGCAGATTTAATATCTCGATGGACAATACCCATACGATGGGCTTCGGCAAGCCCCTGACATAGCTGGATTGACAGATCAACTATCGAACTTATGGGTGGCATTTTATCATCATTAAAATTACGAAGAGTTTTACCGGCAACATATTCCATTGCAAAAAACGGTCGCCCTTTATATTCCCCGACATCGTAAATAGTAATGATGTTAGGATGGCTTAATTTTGCAACTGCTTTTGCCTCGCGAGTAAAACGGATTTTAATTTCATTGTTGGAAATTAATGATGAAGGTAGAAATTTCAACGCAACTTTCCGGTCGAGTTTGGTATCTTCAGCCAAATAAATTTCGCCCATCCCGCCGGCACCAATTTTTTCTATAATTCGGTAGTGAGCGACTTCATCACCATTGTTAAGCGGGATGAAAATTTCTGTTTTATTTTGACTATTTTCCTGATTCATTATTTCATCAAAATTAAATGTTAATCGTTTTATATAATAGTCAATTCTAATCCATAATCAATGAAAATATCACAATTATATCAAGTTATTTAATTCACATCAAAAAACCTCAATAATAATTTATATAAAATATCAACTATCAACAGTCTCCGTCCGTATATATAAAAATAATTATTATACGCGGTTATAAGTCAGGAAATTCTATTGAAAAAATTTATAATCATAGTTGCATCTATTATCCTTGCCCTCTTCTTACTGAGCGTGTCATCTTCAAGAGAGGTACATAGTGAAATCGAGATTAATGCTTCTGCAGAAGATGTTTGGAATATTTTGATTAACTTCAATGAATATCCTAAATGGAATCCTTTTATAACTAATATATCTGGGGAAATGAAAGAGGGCAGTCAGATAAGGGTAACCATTAAACCGGCGGGTGAAGATGGAATGGAGTTTAATCCGGAAATATTGATCGCAACCCCAAACACAGAATTGCGCTGGCTGGGACGAATTTTAATACCCGGGATTTTTGACGGTGAACATTATTTTAAAATTGAACCAATATCTAATAGCAAAGTCAGGTTTACCCAGGGAGAATATTTTAGCGGCTTTCTGGTTCTTCCTCTTTGGAGCAGTATTGAGGAAAAAACCAAAAACGGTTTTACTGCTATGAATAAAGCTTTGAAGATTCAAGCCGAATCAATCATGGAATCAATTTAATAATTAATTTATTTAATATTTATTGGGTTTATATAATAGACAACATCAGAGTCAGTCAGGTAAAACCATTGTGACCCTGATATTCAAGATATAATTCGATGGGGAAATTATTTTACCAGTTCTCACCTAATAATTCAAAATGTGCTTGAGGATGTAAACAGGCAATACATAAATTTGGTGCCTCTTGAGCTTCATGCAAATAGCCACAATTTCTACATCGCCAAACAACTTTGCCATCTCTTTTAAAAACTTTTCCAGCTTCAAGGTTATCAGCAAGTTCTTTGTAGCGTTTACCATGCTGCTTTTCTGCAATTGAAATAGCCTCGAAAGCCGTTGCAATTTTTTTAAAGCCCTCTTCTCTGGCTACTTTTGCAAAATCAGGATACATCACGGTCCATTCATGTTCTTCACCGGCAGCGGCGTCTCTTAAATTTTCAAGGGTAGTTGCAATTTTACCGGCAGGAAATGTTTCGGTAATCTGTACCTCACCGCCATCAAGAAATTTGAAAAATCTTTTGGCATGTTCTTTTTCCTGATTGGCCGTTTCTGCAAATATTTCAGAAATCTGCACCAAGCCTTCTTTTTTGGCAGCGCCGGCATAATATGTATATCTGTTTCTTGCCTGAGATTCTCCGGCAAAGGCGATCAGCAAATTCTTTTCTGTTTGGGTGCCTTTAATGTTTTTATCCATTTATTCCTCTCAAAATTTATTTATCTATGAGAGATGATACTATTAAAATACTATCTTGTCAATTATTAGGAAAATAACTGCCTTAGGTTGCATGGAAAATAATTTACAATAATATTATATGAGAATTATACTAAACATTTGAAAGTAATTTAAATACACCGTCAGACTCAAAGAGGCGAACCAAATTTAAATCCCCGACTAAATAAGATTAAATTGTTAACAGGAATTAATTAGAGCCTGTATTTCAGCCCTAATTCTATAATAAATAATAAGTTATGCACAATATATAGCATTATCCGGCAAGCAAAATCCCGTAATTAGATTCAAATTATCATATAAAATATTATTATTGCAAAAATTGATAATTTCTATTATCGTAGATCATAATTATCTACGTATCACTTATTAGCTTAAACAAAACAGATTCAAAAGGGAAAAAAATATGAATAACCCAAATGGGTTAAGAATTTTTTTGTCTAATATTTTAATAGTCTTTCTTGCTGTTCCATTGATGTCTGCTAATTTGAAACTTATTGGCAACAGCTATTTCTCCGGAGATATTATTTTAATCGAAGGCAAATTATTTTCTGAATTAACAAATTTGCAAATTGACGAGATTTACTATACCTCTGACAATCAGGCTGGCACAGTTCATCAGAGTCAATCAGTAATTAGTGATTCTGAGGGAAGTTTCAGTCTTGACTGGAAATTAACTAATGATCTTTCAAGTGTTGAAAATATTGAATTTCGTGCAACTGATCCAAATACAGGATTAGGTACTTCTACATTTTTAAATAGCAGCTCAACCATCCTTCAATTTGAAACAACTTTT
This sequence comes from uncultured bacterium, assembly GCA_965372795.1. GTDB lineage: Bacteria > Zixibacteria > MSB-5A5 > GN15 > FEB-12 > QNAD01. The sequence continues at coordinate 134,515 of CBDVDR010000003.1, read as the reverse complement.
AATGGACTGGTATGCCCTGACACTCTATCGTCATCAAGTGTAATCGAATTTTGTGCCGGCTTATATCAGGAGTGCGAAGACGGCTCATTGGCTCCATTAGCTGGCAGGACTTTGGAATTATCTCCGGGGTTTGATGATTGCGGGCTTGATGCCGGAGAATCACCGAATCTGTTTGCTGTAACAGATGAATCCGGATTGGCCTGTTTTTCTATTGGTGGCATTGATACCCTTTACAGTTATGGAAGTTTGAGTGTACGCGTTAAATATGCAGGTGAAAGAGCTCCCGAAGCCGGTGAACAACCGAACTCGGCTTGTAATCCGAGTGAATCAGTTAATTTCTCATCTGCAAACGATTGTTTCTTTATTGAAATATTACATCATTGTGACAGCTCGATATTGCCATATGAAATTGTTGGCAATGATTCGGCTGATATTTATTATGTTAAAACGGTTGATCTTGACCGTGACAACCATACCGATATAATTTATACCGGAAATTCAATTGAAGGATTGTTTATTGCCTTTGGTACGGGTGAATCAAATCCGGAACAACCGATAAGTTATCTCGCGATAAAGCAAGCGGCATTAGATGTTGGTTATGTTAATGCTGATACCTTAGTTGATATAATTGCTGTCACACTTAATAATATTTATATCCTATACAATCTTGGAAATCGTAATTTTGATATAGAATCAATTCCGATCACCAACTTAAATGCTTCCAGTAAATATTCAAATATCCTATTGGAACTAAACGCACCTTCATTCGTTACTGGTCATTTTAATTCTGATATTTATGTTGATTTGATCATTGCTCCGGATCAAATTCGTTATGGCAATGATCTAAATGTTTTTAATTCCGGAATTTCGCTTGGTACAAATTTTAAAGCGGTCAATTCATGTGATTTTAACAATGATGGATATGATGACGTTATCGGTATAGATGGAGATTCGACAAAAATCTTACTCAACGATACCAATGGAGGATTTCAACAATCAGTTTCAATTTTTGTTGGTGATACAAAAATTGATTTGACTCCTGCTTCTATCGTTGTTGATTTTAATGATGACGGTAATTGTGATTTTGCCCAGGTGGTTCCATTGACAAACTCAACAAATGAAAGCATGATTACCTATGCTCTTGGAGATGGTACCGGTTCATTGCTAAAATCTGATACTATTCGAGTGTATGGGATTGCCTATAATTTGGCTGTTGCTGATGCTGATCGGGATGGGAATTTGGAAATGATAATTGCCAATGGCACTACCCAAAAGCTTGAGATTTATTTTGGAGATGGGAGCGGTAATTTTGAAGGACCAAGCTATGTTGATCTTCAAACCAGTAATTCACAAACATATGCTCTGGCATCTTTGGATTTAGATCGGGATGGTAATTTTGATTTTATTTCTGGCGCCCTTAATGGGGGTGATTTGTTGGTGGCAACTACTCCTTCTGACAGTGCCGATATACTAATTGATCAAATGACTGTTACCGCCTTTGACGAGACAACCGTAAGAGTCTACAATCCTGATGGCTATATTATTTCCGAGGATATTCAAACCGTTGCCGGTTCTGAATTTCAGGAACTTGATGTTGACAGTGATGGATCACTCGACGATAGAACTATGGATTATAATTTGGAATATGGAGAATACGTTATTGTCGCTGATATGGAACCGGAAGCAAGCGATGAAGGAACAATGTCAATCGCTATAGGAATAAACGGATCACAGCAGGCAATTTCATTTTTAAATTATAACGCCTCCGGAAATATAAAGACATTGGTTGATAGTTTAGTGTTTTATTATACGGTTGAAGAAATTTCATCAATCCAACCTCCCAATGGAATGCCTACTGATCGTTCTCGACCTTTATTTGAATGGGATCGACAGGTTGATACTATTGCCAATATCGAAGAATACCAAATCCAACTTGATCGTTATTATGATTTCAGAAATCCTATTTTTGACATAACTGGTTTGCTTCTTCCTGAGTACCAACCGGAAGTTCCACTTGGAAATGATTCTGTATTTTATTGGCGCTATAAATATAACGATGGTAACAGTTGGTCTGACTATTCAAGAACATTTGCGGTATATATTACCGGAGTTTGTTGCTTTGGATTTACTGGCAATGTTAATGGTGACACGCAGGGCGTGCTTGACATGAGTGATATAACATTTCTTGTCGACTATCTTTTCCTGGGCGGTCCTCATCCGCCATGTAGTGATGCAAGTAATGTCAATGGTGATCCAGAAGGGGAAATTAATATTATTGATTTAGCGTTTCTGGTGAGATACGTTTTTGATGGCGGTGCGCCACCTATGGTATGTCCGTAAGAAGTTTAAAATATTAACCATTTTTAATTGTTAAGACAGTTATGTCATCTGATTGTTCAGCTTTTCCTCGAAACCGAATAATTTCTCTACGGATTTCAGAACAGACATGTTCAGGCTTTTTACCAATATTCTTAATTAATATTTCATTAAACCGATCATCTCCAAATTGTTCATCATTTTCATTCATAGCTTCGGTTATACCATCTGTGAAAATGTAAGCTGACTCTCCCTTTTCGAGAAATAGTTCGTAGGTATTAAAGGGGGCATCCGGCACTACTCCGATAACCAAATTCGCAAGGTCATGGCTTTCAATCGTGCCATTATTCCTAACAATTGTCGGTGGAAGGTGTCCGGCGTTTATATAAGAAAGTTTATTTTCTGCTTTGTTAAAAATTCCAAATAAAGCCGTTATATATTGTTCTGAACTTGTAAATTGGTAAATAAGATTATTTAAGCAATCAGCTAATTCAGGTAGATTAATATCTCTTGATTGATGAATTTGTGAACGTAACACCGCTTGGGCATTGCCCGTCAACAAGGCTGCCGGCATTCCTTTGCCCGAAATATCACCAAGTGATACAAAGACCCGATTATCATCAAGAGGAATCATATCATAATAATCACCGCCTACTTCTTTAGCAGGAATATTAAAACCATATATTTCAAATTGATCATTAACAATATTGTTTTTGGGAAGAAATCCTTCCTGAATAGTCTTAGCGACTTTTATTTCTTTTTCGATGCTATTTAGTTTACGTTCTTTATCAATCAGACGAGCATCTTCAATTACCTTTGTAACCTGAGTCCCGACAATTCCAAGAAATCTTTTATCAAGCTCTTCAAATCCATTCCCACCGGTTTTATTATACAATACCAGAATGCCAATCAATCCCCGTCGCGACAATAAAGGAGCGGCAATTAAAGAATCCATTCCAAGTTTATCAAAATCGACACCTCGCAGCCGATCATCACTGTTGGGCGTATTGCTAATGAGAATATCTTTGTTTTTTAACATCCATCCCAAAAGACTATTATTGAGATGAAAGGGGAGTTGATTTTTTTTAGGAGCCATATCTCTGACAAATGTTTTAAAGCGGTCTTCCACTTTTTCTTCATCATCCAAAAGAAAGATTACTCCCTGCCCCGCTTTAACTCTCTTTCGACAATGCTCGACGATATTACTTGAAATTTGATCGACGGTCATTGTTAAATTTATTGAATTAGCAATTTTGTTTAAAGTCGTCAATTCTTCGACTGCCTGTTTCAGGCGGTTATATTCCTGATCTGATATCTCTGGCATGATTCATTCCCCTTAATAGACCAATGTACTCGATATAACAATTAAATGGTTTCTTCTCTTTTTACAACAACTAATTTTATTGCTAAGTTCATCCAAATCTGTTTATTTTAATACATGCTTGAAAACGGTTCATTATTTGGCCATTATAAAATCCAGAAAAGCCTTGGCAAGGGTGGCATGGGTGAGGTCTTTTTAGCCCATGATACAATTAACAGTCGGGTGGTTGCCCTTAAAGTGCTTAGCGAAGAATTTGCCCAATCCGATGAGTTTCGTGCAAATCTTGCCAACGAAGCCGAACTTACAGCCAAAATAGATTCACCTTATGTTGTCAAAGTTTATGAATATGCTGAAATTGATGGCATCCCATACCTGGCATTAGAATATATTTTAGGGAAGGAATTGAGAGAACTGCTTGAAAGTTTTGATCAAGATATCAAAATAGATTTAGCTCTAAAGATAGCTGAGGGAATCGGGGCCGCTCATGCCGTTGGCTTAATCCACCGTGATTTAAAACCTGAAAATATTTTGGTAGATGAGGACGTCCAACCCAAAATCCTTGATTTTGGCATTGCTAAACCGGTTGATGCTTCGGAGATTGATGAATTTGGTGATATTGAAGGTACTCTTTACTATCTCTCTCCCGAGCAGGTGTCGGGTGAATTATTGACAACCGGATCAGACCTGTTTAGTTTTGGAGTAATCCTCTACGAACTGTTTACAAAGCAACGCCCCTTTGAAGGCGCCTATAGCGCGAGTATTATTTATTCGATTCTTCATGAAGACCCTATTCAACCATCAAAACTTAATCAGGAACTTCCGATATGGATTGATGCTCTGGTTTCAAAACTACTGGCGAAAAAAACAGAAGATCGTTTTGAAAATACTGAACAACTAATTGAGTATATAAATAATTGTCGCAAAGAAGGCGTACCGGCAGTTGATCTTGAGTGGGAAAAACCTAAGCAAAAAGTTACAGTTGTAGAAATAAAAAATTTGGCTAACAAAACTGAATTTGATTATTTTTGTCAGGGGTTTACTGATGATGTCATAACTGAGATATCACGCCGAACTGATTTAGTTGTCACAGCTGAACCATCAACGGCACATCAAAGAAATATTAAAGAAACCTTTGAGCGATTGAGAAGTGATTTTGTAATTGTTGGCACATTAATGTTATTTAGAGAAAAAATAAAATTGAGCTTAACTATTTATGGCAATAATGGTGAAGAAATTATTTGGAGTGAAAAATTTACTGATGATGCTGATAATCTTTTTGAAATCCTGGCTAAAGCAACTGAACTCGCATCAATCAATCTTGCGAAAGCGACTGATTCGGAAGCATTTGATGTTGAAGAAGAATTCACCGCTGATGTTACAGCTTATGATTATTATCTAAAAGGTAAAAGTTATTACCAAACCAATAAACCCGATGATTTACAATTTGCGATAGAGATGTATACAAAAGCGATTGAGATTGATCCCACTCTGGCGCTGGCTCATGCCGGTTTAGCGGATGTTCATACATTTATGTATATGGCATTTTATGATCGTTCCGAAGATCGCATCAATAATGCTCATAAAGAAGCACTTCGAGCGATAGAGCTTAATCAAAAACTTCCGGAAGCCCATCGTTCATTGGCAAGATATTATATGTTTACCGGAGAACAGGGAAAAGCTGAAGAAAGCCTAATGAAAGCGATTGATCTAAATCCCAAATACGCTATCGCTTATCGAACACTGGGCTGGTTAAAAGCAGGACAGGATAATCTTGAGGATGCAACTTACTGGACAAAAAAAGCGTTGAAGCTTGCTCCGGTTGATCTGGAAACTCATTTGCTGCTTGGTTTAATTAGTATTAATCAAAAAAAATATACTATTGCAATGGCAACCCTTGAACGAGCTATTGAGTTGGGACCTGATTACGGACGAGCATATTATTTACTGGGACAAAATTATATGAAACTTGGCGCTCTTGATATTGCCCTCGAAAAATTGAGCTTTGCCATAAAATATAAAGGTGAACCGAATTGTTATATAGATTCTGGCTATATTTATTTAATTAAAAAAGAATATAGTGAAGCCCGTATTCAATTTAGTTTGTCTATTGAATCCGGTTATTTTCCATTTGTTGCTGAATACTATTTGGGATTAACTGAATTATTATGCAAAAATCAATCAGCTGCTACGATTCATTTTACAGAAGTATTAAAACAAACTAATAAATATGATATTGCTAAACCAGAAAATATGCATATCGCCGCTTATCGGGCTCTTGCTTATGCAGGAATTGGCAATCATCCCGAGGTCCTCAATCATTTAGAAAATATTCTCAATCATGATGAGATTGAAGCTGATATAAAATATCTGATTGCCCGATGTTACGCTCTTATAAATGATAAAATTAATTCATCGTTGTATGTTAAAGAAGCCCTCGAGTCAGGGTCAGGTCCTTCTGAAAAGGAAATCCAGCAGGATCCCCACTTTTCTATAAATTCTTAAAATTCGTTTTTTAATTTTCGCAGCAATCCACATTTATTTACACGATTCAAATGTTATAAAATTACATGTCCTTAATTATTTGAGAACCTGTAAATATTTTATTAAAATTTGAAATCAATCGCTACTTCAAATTTATTTCTGACAAAATCCTTTGTGTCAATCCCATCAACTTCAACTTTCTCAGTGATGTGACGCCAAGTTGGTTTAATTGAGATAGATCCATTATCACTCTTGTAAACCGGTATAGTATATGAGAGCCACATATAACCAAAGTCGTGAACGGTATTTCTAACTGGTAACTCAAAAGTTTTCTTAGCGATGTCATACCAGGCTGTAAAGGTTCCCGTACCTATTTTACCAACCGCTTTAGTTCTGATATACCAAGCCTTGTATTCCGAAGTGCCCTCTTCCTTCTGAGAACTAATTCCAAAAGAACCATAAAAATTAAACAGAACGATTTTTGGAGTTGATATATTAAGACCATAAGTAATTGGTGCCTCTGTTGAATCCTGAACAACGGCTGTAAAAAGTAATACCGGCTGTACTGTAAAATCTGAAATGATTAGAGGAGCATCTAACATTAAAGTATATTGATCTATGATATCTTCAGTTATCACACCACTTCTGTTTTCTGTTCTGACGCCATCATTGTTATCAACAAAGATTGATGCATTAATTTTCCCACCATTCTCAAAACCAACGTATCCACTAAATCCATAAGCTCCATTGTTACTATAGAGGTAGTAAGGAACATCAACCATTTTGTCAGAATAGTAGTGTAAATCGAACATCGGATTAGTAATTCCATTGACTGGCATCAAGCCACCCATATACCCGAGCTTTTTGGTATGACGACCAAAATAAACAAGCATAAAATCAACCGGACCGCGACTAGCGCCATCAACAGAAGAACTGCTTGGTATAGATGCTCCTGATTCTATTGGGTCGCCAAATTTACCAGTAAAATAGCCATAACCATTGCTACCAAGTTGAATATGCCCAAACCAGCCTTCGCCTATATCTGATTTTAAATTCAAACGTGCCAGATAATAATAATAACCATTTGATGTTTTGTTACCAAATTCACCATTGTCTTTGATATCCAATCTTGGACGAATTTTAGCGTCCCCTGAAATTTTTACTTCGGCAACCAATGTACTTGCGTTTGCAATCACAAGCAAAATTGTTAGCAATGTAAAAAATTTACGCATTCTTATCTCCTTAAAAGCAATTTTGGTTTTGACGGTTCCCGTTTTCAAATCCTTATAAAGTAATTCTCAGTTTTATAAATTATGTACTTTTTCTGCCAGTAATTTCTTAATTTCAAGCGGTGTTTTTTGCTTAGATAGTTTTGAAACAATAATATTTGTAATCAAGGCAATCGGGGCTCCAAAAATAGCAAAGTACCAGGCATTTAAATAGTAAGTTATCGTTTCCTGTAACGGAAGTATTACGCCATATTTCCCAGTCACAAAGTAGACAAGAGCAATTAGCGACACCGATGAACCTGCGATCAAACCAGCCCAGGCACCGGCTCTGTTAGAACCACTCCACCAGATACCCAGAACAAACAATGGAAAAATGGTACATCCTGCCAATGAGAAAGCTACAGCTACTAACTGAGCGATCAATCCCAATTTTAACAGTGCGACAGTAACAACAGCAACTGCCATTAAAATTGTTCCCAATCTTGCCATCAACATCTGTTTCTTCTCTGAGGCCTGTGGATTAATAATTTTGAAATATATGTCATGAGAGAAGGCAGATGCACCGGCAACTAAAAGACCTGAAACGGTAGAGAAAGCAGCAGAAATAGCCCCGGCAGCTAAGAAGCCTACTATTAATGGTAAGACATCTGCTAACTGGGCAGTATAAACAACAATCGCATCTTTATTCAACTGACCAACTTCGGGATGGGCTGATAAAATTTTTCCAAATGCAGAATAAACCGGTGCACTCCAGTAAAGGATGCAAATGAAAAATAATCCCCAGACAACAGACCATCTGGCATCTTTGGCTCTTGGGACAACATAGAATCTTTGAATTACATGAGGAAGCCCTGCAGTACCAACCATCAATGAGAAACAAATAGCAATCCATTGAAAGGCTGTTTTACCTGTTGCCGGATCCCATGGCATTGCAAATTCTGGTGAAGGCAAGATAGCAAAATCATGCCCCAAAGCAGATAACCCTTTTCCTGGAGCAATCCCGTTTACAACATCAGTAATAACAGCACCGTATCCAATCTGCGGCAGCCAATAGAAGTAACCCAATTTATAGCTGATAATAAATAAGGGGATGATAAAGGATATGATGATGATTACATATTGAATTTGCATGTTTTTCGTAACACCCAACATTCCTGAAATTAATGTATAAGCTAAAACAACGGATGCTCCGATAATAACAGCCCAGGCATAATCAATACCCAGAATCCATTTAAACATTAAACCGATTCCGGCAAACTGACCAACACAATATGAAAATGAAATGAAAATTGCTAATGCGGCACCATATCCTCTAAGTCCAGTAGAGTAATAACGATCACCTATAAAATCAGCAGCAGTGTATTTTCCGTATCGCCTGATCTGACCAGCCATAAGGATTAACAGTAATACATATCCACCAGTCCATCCGACAACATAGGCTAACCCGTGATATCCGGCTCCATACATAATTGCCGCCATCCCCAAAAAAGATGCTGCACTCATCCAGTTAGAGGCTATAGCCATGCCGGCACCGATAGGAGAAATCTTTCTTCCGGCAGCCCAATAGGTAGAAGTGTCTTTTGCTCTGTTGAAAACACCAACAAGAATAAAGGTTACCAACAAAATTATAAGGATTATTGCAGGTCCCAATTTGAAATCACCTTCAAGTTTAACATCAGATTGGGCAAATATATTGCCTGAGATTAGTATTAAAATAGTAACCAATAATAGTATTTTTATAATGTTACTCACTCTTTTTCTCCATAATATTTTTTAAATTAGACTTCTTCAACGAAGTTATGTTTGCGGTTGAATCGATCAATCAATATTGCATAAATTAAACAAAGAACAACAAACAGAATTAGTAAGAATTGAGCTGTATACCAGTAGTGAAAAGGAAATCCTATAAAATTATAATTCGTTAGTTCACTTTGATTATGAACAAGATATAATTTCATTATTTTGGGAAGTGCTTCTTTAGTCGCCGGTTTAAGCAAACCTGATTCTACTTTTACAATTGAATATGGCAAAAGATTAACCATAATCTTATCAAACCCAGTAGACGCTAATCCAATTGTTTCTTTCGCCAATGAAATAGTTTGTTCAGTCGGTCTCTCAGTAAGAAGAGTTTTATCAGAATCCGACACCATTGTAAAAATGTTCCAACTTAACATTTCTTTTAGAACAGTTTGATGAGCAATTGTTACAGTTGAGCTTTTTCCTAAGACAGAAAGAAGAGTTTTGGAAAATTCCTGCTTGTCTTCCAGGCTGGCTTCTGAATTTTCAATCACAGCCGGCCATAAGGACTGAAATGTAGTATATGATTTTTCCGGAGTTTCTTCGTTAAATATTATAAGAAGAAATTGAAACCCAAAAACAGCTACAGCCCAAACTAATGCTAATGTTATAATTAGATTTCTATTAGCTTTGGCGTGTGGTGTTTTTGCTCTGAAAAAATTAATGTCATACTGTCCATTATCTGTCATAATGATTCCCTACATTTTTATTATTAATTACAATGATTTTAAATTTTATAAAAGATATAAATATTACTGGAGGATAAGTAGTTTTAATCGCTGTTGATATCAAAATGTTGTAGTCCTTCAGATAGGGCTTGTGAAATTATTAACATACTCCAATGGGATTGAATATATTAAATTAAATTTTTAATGCACTAACTATTTTGGATTTTTTAATAAAAACTTAAGGAAACAGTACAAATAAGACATGATTTATATGGATATCTATCTCTTTATTTCTCGTTATAATCTTTAGGGAAAGTTATGATGTTGAATTAAATCTTCTGTTAAAACTCGCATTTGTTAATGTGAAGATTAATAATTTATGAATGTCCAACTCACAATTTATTTCTTTACAATCAGATTGGGTTAACTCGTTTGAACAGAATAATAATATACGCCATCCAGGGTCTCGCAGGCAAAACCTGGTTGATGGATCCGATGGTTATGATATCATTTAAATAGTTATTATATTATTTACACCCATGACAATCTACTGGAGGTATGGAACCTGGAACAAACATATAGTCTACAAAGTATGTTAAATCGGAGATTCCTAATTCACAATCACCATTGTTATCAAATTCTTCGAAACAATCAGGACCTGGGGATCCGGGAATAAACATATAGTCAACAAAGAATGTAAGATCGGAAATTCCTACTTCGTCATCATTGTTCGCATCACCAGATAAATTGCAACAAAGAATCGGCTCTACAAATACAAACATCGACAGTGAATATGATATACCACAAATAATGTTGTTCAAAATATCGAGTGATGATGTAATATCCACCCATTCTCCATTAAAATATTTATTAAGCTGTAACAAGGATTCATTTCCAGAAATGTCAGATTCATTATAAGCAATGCAAATTTCAATACTGCCCGAGTAGTCAGCACTGGAATTAATATTAAAATATAGCGGCGGAGAAGATGGAACCAACAAGAAATTCTCGGGAGGTTCCGGCCCACTGTTACTCGTATCTGCAGATGTTACTCCCGCTTCAACAATGGAATTAAAAGTTATCGATATTCCATTCCCTAAATCTAACATAACGTTGGAACCTGTATTAGTATAATACCCATAAGGCATAAAGTATACTTCACCTACTGTAACATCTTCTTCATTATCATAAATGGTGTTGTCAATAACTGTAGAATCGTAAGAACCCCAATAGTTATGTTTAGCAGACACAGAACCGGCATTTTGATTCCAAAAATTGCCGTCACCATTGTTTTCGATTAAATTATTACCCACACTGGCAAAACCACCACCACCCAGATCAATAATAGTTTCGTTGTCTAATAGACCGGTTTTGATACCATAAATAACATTGTTGCTGATAATATTATTATAAACTTTTCCAGTAGATCTGGAACCGGCATACAAACCATAAATAAAACCCTGCATAATATTATTATAAATTTCTACGTACGAGAAATCAAGCCAATGGCCATCATATGCAATAGCTGATGGGATCGGGCCTGTTTCGGAGATCACTGTATTTTCATCATGCTGCCCAATTATCACATTATTTCTGATAAAAATTACAGAGCTATCCATGACTCGAATACCCTGCCCCCAATAAATAGCTGAACCATCAATAATATTATTTTCAATAACCCCTCTTGAATAACCACGAGCATCAAAGACATGATCTATTTTATTGCCACCACGGCTATTTCCTATCTTGCATTCGGAATCCCAAAACTGGATACCTACATCACTAATTCCAATAGTAACTTCCATTTCAATATTATCAATATCCAAGATACTCTCTTGCGAGTAGATACAATAATTACCAATTTCAAAAAACAGACAATTAGTAACCGATAGATTGCTAAATTCAACATCAATAGCCCGGCTTAACCAATCCGGTTGAGTATACCATCCGCGAAATTGTAAATTTTGAATTTCTACTTCAGCATTTGAGATAGACATAATATGGATATCAGTAAGAGAATTTTTTAGAATAGTATTCTCCTGCCCAGCACCAATTATTACTAAATCTTTATCGATAATTATTTCTTCATCATACTCCCCTGCTGATATTTCAATTGTGTCGTATGGAAACGCAGCAGCTATGGCAGCCATGATTGTCGGATACACAGTTGGTACCAAAAGTTTTGATGATGCTTGCGTTGAAATCGTTAGCGTAATAAAAAGTGCATTATTATTCTCATCACATTCAGCAATTGTATTTATATCATCAATGATAATTCCCAAATATGTGGTTCCAAGTGGATAATCACCCGGAATTAATAAAGAATCATAGAATGAAATCAGGCTCGCACCTCCAGAAGGAATGGATCCTAAAAATTCTCTTCCGTATAATAACAAATCATCTGATGTTGTTATGATAGAATCTTGTGAAAAATATATACCTACACTCAATAATCCTGTTGTATCAGAACCTATATTTTCGACTATTCCCATAAGTCTGTCTCCGATAACTTCACCGGGAGAAATTGTATGTGGACCAAATAAAGTAAACATTACCGGTTTTGGATCTGGACAGGATAGAACAGTCAAGTTCTGTTTTAAGGATAATTGATTTTGTGCATTGATTGATACACATATTGTCAGAATAATAATAATTACATTTTTAATCATAATGGACTTAATGATAAATGTATTTTACACTTACAATATATGAGATTGTAAGTGTTTGTCAATTGATAAGTTACAAAATAAGTTGTACATATAGGGCGTGCTCTTACTCCATCCACTGTATATATACCAATAATACCATTATTGTCAATCGACAAAAACTCTTCCAATACTACTCTACCCTACGATTAAATTAAATTCCATCAAATAAACAACCACAGCTATCCTTGGTCGTTTGTATAAATCTTTTACTGTTAAATAAAATCAGTCTGCGATAACTCGTTTGAACAGAATAAAAATATACGCCATCCAGGGATCGAACAGGCAAAGCCTGGTTTAATGGATCCGGTGGTTAAGAGCACGAACTGAAACTTTTCAATACATTCAGTATCGTGACCATCATCCGCTATCTGATTTATAAGACTGGAAAAAGATAATTGTGCCATTTCTTCTCCTTTATTACTAATATTTAATTAAATATCCGGTGGTCTCAAGAAAATGGCACGGAGAAAATAGTAAGTTGCTGTTTTCTTCTTAATTGATATAATTATTACTAGTTAAATGTTGAGTGTGGATAATATTACTAATTATCCTGCATCAAAGATCTAAATGATCAAAACAAAAACAATAATATTGAAGTTAATCATTGCCTTCGAAAATATCTCCCTGTTCATTATTTTCTGCACGGATTATTTGGAAGATTTTTACTATTTCATGTTTTGTTGATATGGGATTATGATCATAATCATAACATATAATTTGTTTTACTTTAGCTTTAATTGAATCCTGTGGCCTTACATCTATTTCCCTTTGTTGAAAGTTGCGTAACCACTCAACATCAGTGATTTTAGCATTAATGGGACTATTTCCATGTTTAAATTCCCACTGAGACTCACCTAGATAATCTGGTTTTTTAACTTTAAGAATAATTGTAATTTCGTTAGTTACTAATTCTTTGGTGATCAATTCTTCAATTTCTTCAGGAATATAGTTGAATTCTGGATTAAAATTTATTTTCTCGTCATTTGTTAAATAAGTAACAATATCATCAGAAGACAAAGGAGATAATGAAGTTGTTATATTATCAATACTTTTAAGTAATTGTGTAGTACTCATGGGTGCATAACTTGGTAAATATAACATATCTGTATCTTGTGCTAGTTGAAGTAAATTATTTTGAAGTTCGTCTATTTCTTCTTTGCTTGATATTTTAGTTTTGCCATGAAGAAAATCAATGACGTAATACTTCGATTTTACAAGATAATGTCCAACTATTTTCTTATAATCACCGCTTTTTAACATCTCATCATCTAAATTCTCGATTTTATTTCTTAACCATGCCCTAATAGAACCACTTTCAATATCCTCTAATATCAAAACTGTTTTTAAATCTGAATGTATGGAACCTATTAGATTTTCATCAATTTTTTCGAAAGATTCTATTAGATTCGACATTGTTTGAAAAACTCTGCTTGGTTGCTCTGAATTCTTGCTAAAATTTATTTCAATACAAAAATCTACTTCATTCTTTTCCAATTTGACACCTTGTGTTAATTTATTTCAATATAATAAATTTTCTTTTTACCTAAAAGCATCAGGCAACCCTCCATATTCGTCAATTACGTCATCAATTTCTTTTTGAATATGAATAGTTTCTGAAATGGCTACTATAATCATTTGATGTTTGAGAGTTCAAATCCACACTGTTTGCTAAAGTGATTGAATGAAAATTAAGCAATATTGAACCAAATATCATATACCAAGTAAATTTAATTATCAAATTAAATCTAGTTTTCATAACTTCCCCTATAAGAACATTTAGTTAAATCATCATTCTATTGAATAAATATTTTACTGTTAAATATAATCAGATTGGGTTAACTCGTTTGAACAGAATAAAAATATACGCCATCCAGGGATCGAACCTGGGACCCGCTGATTAAGAGTCAGCTGCTCTACCAACTGAGCTAATGGCGCATATAACATCGGTACTTTGATTATTTCACAAAGTATATCTTTAAAATATTGAGATTATATATATAAAATCCACTTCTGAATGGCAAGCACTTTCACCTTGATATTGTTATCTGTATTGGTCAGGGCTCCATGAAAAGAGATACCCGTCCTGCGAAATAATTTACAATGATAATTCTCAAAGTAATATATAAATACCCTACAGGGACTAATTATCACCCTTTTTTGGGACTATACAAATAAATTCAAAATCCATATCATTTCGGTTTTTGAACTGATGAATCGAATTTGGCGGGACATAAACAAAATCCCGTTCACTCAAATCATGTTTGGTCCCGTCAATTGTAACCTCGCCGTTTCCTTTGATAACATGAATCACATGTTCCCAGTCATGCGAATGTTCGGGTGTGAACCCGTCTTTACCAATCACAAAAACCCGCAGACAATGTCCATCCCATCCGTGCTCATCGGTTATCACCCGAGCTTTGGTAATACTTTTTACCCCTTCGATATTTACATCGGTTCGGTCAATTTCGTTATATTTAATAACCGGCATATCTCCTCCAATTTTTTCTAAGTATACGAAACCAGCACAGAAAAAAGCACAAAAAAAAGACCTGCCAAATGGCAGGTCTTAAAACAATATATAAATATATTTGTTTAGCGTCTGTTAGTTCTGCGTGGGGCAGCTTTACGAGTAGTGCGACGTTTTGAAGTTGCACGGTAAGTGCGTTTAGTTGTTGAACGACGAGTTGTAGCTTTACGAGTAGTAGCAACGCGACCTTTACAGCAAGCTTTAAAAGAACCGGCAGTTCCACGATTACCTTTCCATACGGAAGGGCTGGCTTTTTTAATACCCAAATCGACGGCTTTGTAACGTACTGAATAAACTGTACGACCCATCTGACGGGCACACCATGCAGTTTCAAATTTGCGATAATATTTACGCATGAATGAAACTTCTTCTCTTGTCCACGGACGATTTACTTTGTGGACGCGACGAGTTGAAGCACTGCGACTTGTGACGGCTTTGCGACGTGTAGTAGCAGTACGTTTAGTGGAACGTGTTTTTCTTACTGGCATAAGAACTCCTTGTTTGAGTCATTGAAACTTGGACTAAAACTCTTTAACAAGTTTTGTCCTTTAATTTAAACTTAATAAAATTATCGACCCGTTCTTAACATCCTTAATACCAACTGATTAACTTTTTTAATAAATAATGTAAATGTATCATTTATTACACATTCGTTTTTTACACAAAAAATGACAGTTTTTGGAGATTATGTATATTTCTGGAATAATCTTAGAAAATATACCCCTCTCATATAATTGTTATATTGTTGTTGTATTAGACTTTACGGGGATATTTTTATCTTTTAATATCGGGTATACGGGTCTATAAATTTGGTACTTGCCCTGAAAATTTAAAAATTGAATATTTCTGTACAATATTTTTTGAATGATTTTAGTAGATAACTGAAGACTTTTTCCGAAAATTATAATTATGAAACGAGAATATTTATTAATAACTTTATTTTTTCTAATTGCCGCGGTCGTATTCTATCTTTTCTATCGTATCATTGTTCCATTTTTTGTTCCCATCGCATGGGCATCGGTGTTGGTGATCGTTTTCTTCCCATTGTATGAAAGGCTTTGTAAAAAAATAAAATCAAAAAGATTAGCCTCGATCATTCTCTGTTTTTTAATCATCGTTCTAATCATTGGACCCTTAGGGTATCTTTTTTCTGCTTTGGTGCAGGAAGCTGCTGATGCGGTGACAAAAGTTAACACCATGTATCAGGAAGGTGAGTTAGATGACATCCTTGCCTTTGATATTCCGATTGTAAATTCAGTCAAAGAAAAACTTTCAGCTTATTATGATATATCACAAATAGACACTAAGGAAATAATCAAGGATTCTATCGACAATATCAGCAGCGCAATCCTAAGTCAGACAAGCTGGTTAATTGCCAATGGCACCAAAGCGGTGTTCTATTTCTTCCTCATGATCTTTTCCATGTATTATTTTTTCAAAGATGGAGAAGAACTAATTAACAAAATAAAGCGGTTGATGCCTCTTACTCAGGATCAAATCGACCGAAGTTTTGAACAGCTTCGCGAAGTCATACAGGCAACGATGTATGGCGGTATTGCAATTGCACTCCTACAAGGTGTGCTTGGCGGTTTACTGTTTTTTGCCGTAGGAATCCCATCTGCAATTTTCTGGGGTGCGATTATGGCATTCCTGGCTATCATACCATTTGTAGGTGCCTTTATAATTTATGTTCCGGCTGGAATGATTTTGATTCTTGGGGGATCATACATTTCCGGAATTGTGGTCATTGCCATTGGTACTCTGGTAATCAGTCAAACCGATAATGTCGTGAGACCATATTTAATTTCAGGTCGAACTCAAATCCATCCGCTGATTTTGTTTTTTGCAATTTTAGGCGGTATCTATATTTTTGGTCTTCTTGGAATCGTAATCGGTCCAATGATAGCCGCATTTTTTATCACTTTGCTTCGTATTTTCGAATTCAAACTTCACCCGGAAGATGAAGAACTGCCTGTCGCACCGGAGACATCAGAAAAATAATTTCACATTTTAATTTTCCATTCAAATATCGCTTTACTCTGAACTAACTTCACATTTTATTATAATAAATAATCATAATTCAAAGGAGCGACCTATGACAAAACTACGCCAAATTACATTTACCTCAGTATTTTTAGTATTGATTCTGCTTATTATTAGTGGAAACATTACAGCCGCTCCTCATCCTTCATATTCAAAGCAAGTAGTAATTGATACAATGCCATTTTATCCCGGTGCGGTTTATGACTTGGCTATTCCTGCTCCGAATGAACATTTTAAAAATAAAATCGGACAATGGCCCTCAAGATATCATGAGATAGTTTCATATATTATTATGATTGCCAATACATCTGATCGAGTTATCATCGAAACTCACGGACAATCACATGAGGAACGCGATCTTTTTAATGTTATAATCTCATCGGAAAATAATATTGGCAATCTCGAAGAGATTAGATTACAACTAAACAAACTGGGAAACCCCGATCAAATCTCAAATATTAAACAAGTAAATGAAATCGCTGCCTCACTTCCCGCTTCAGCCTGGCTGGGGTATAGCATTCACGGCGATGAAATTTCCGGTGTTGATGCGGCGATGCAATTGATCTACCATCTTGCTGCCGCACAGGATTCTGTAACCTTGCACCTTTTGGATAATGTTGTAATGGTGATTGACCCGATTCAAAACCCTGATGGTCGTGAAAGATATCTCTCCATGCTTCAGACTTATCAAAGTTCGGTGCCAAACTATGACCGTCATGCCATGCAGCATCAGGGTGTCTGGCCCTGGGGTCGTGGCAATCATTACCTTTTTGATTTAAACCGTGATTGGATTTTACTGACTCAGCCGGAAACAAAAGGGAAACTTCAAACTATTTTAAGATGGAATCCTCAACTGGTTGTTGATGCCCATGAAATGGGAACGGGTGATAATTATCTTTTCACTCCACCGCGTGAACCGGTAAACTATAATACTCCAAGTAATGTAAGAAAATGGTGGCAGGTTTTCAGTAAAGATCAAGCGACTGCCTTTGATGAACGCGGTTGGCCCTACTACGTGGGCGAATGGCATGAACAATGGTATCCCGGTTATGGATCAGCCTGGGCAACCTATTTTGGTTCAATTGGAATTCTCTATGAGCAGGCTGGGGTTGACGGGATGTTTGTCAAACAGCCTAATGGGTATCTTTTAACTTATCATGAAGCTGTTAACCATCAGTTCACCTCATCGTTAACAAATCTATTTTCACTCGCCAATAATCGTCCTGAATTACTTGAGGACTATTATCAAACCCGAAAGAAAATCGTTGATGAAGGAACTCGTTCAGGGTTAAAATTTCTATTTATTCCGGATGAGGATGAACTTAAGACTAAAAAGTTTATCGAATCGTTAATCAATCAGGGTATCGCGGTTTTGCAAGCTGAGAAGTCTTTTACAGTCAGTAGCTCTACCGACTCATACGGAAAAACAGCATCTTCTAAAGAGTTCCCAATGGGAACTTATATTGTATCGACCGCCCAGCCAACAGGGGCGTTAGCCAAGGCTGTGCTTGAATTTGACCCGCATCTTAATTTAGAATATTTGAAAGAGGAACGGCGGGAACTTGAAAAATATGATGAAACTAAAATGTATGAAGTATCAACCTGGAATGTACCACTTGCCTATGATATTGAAGCCTATTGGACAACTTCTAAAATTTCTGTTTCATCGAAAAATATTGATGAAGTTTCAACAAGGTCCGGAAAGATGTTCAACGCCAAGGCCAGTTTTGCCTGGGTTGTTAATATGGTTGGCGAAAAAACATATCTGTTCCTGAATCGGCTATTTAGTGAAAATCTATTGATCTACGCCTCTGAAAAAGAATTTACTATTGATGGAAACAATTTTAATCCAGGATCATTGGTAATAAGACGGCGAGGCAACCCTGATCATACTTCTCAATTATTGAGTAATATTGCAGAAGAGATAGGCATAGATGTTTTTGGAGTCAATACCGGCAGTTCTTCGATGGGATCATTTTTATCGGCTCCAACTTTCAGAATGTTAAAGCAACCTAAGGTTGCCTTGTTAACCGGTGAACCTCTCGGTATTAGTTCTTTTGGCGCTCTTTGGTTTGCAATTGATAAAGAATTAAAAATTCCACATTCACTGATCAGGTTCGCATCGCTGCCCTATACTGACATTGACAAATATAATGTTCTTATATTACCTCCGGCGTGGGGAAATCTTTCTTCACAATTGAGCGGACAAACAAAAAAGAAAATCGAAAATTGGGTTAACTCGGGCGGAACTTTAATTTGTGTTGGCAATGCCGCTTTCTGGGCTGCCGATTCAGCGACCGGACTTTCACAAGCCAGAGCAAAACGGAATGTTCTTGAAAAACTGGATGTCTACGACAAAGCCCTTGATCGGGTGAAACATGCAGAAGCTCCTCCGGTCGATACGATGGCTCTTTGGTATCCTGAAAAAGTCAAAAAGACAGATAAAAAGAAAGAGGATAAACCAAAGTTATCCAAGAAAGAACTTGAAGACCTTGATGAGTGGCAGAGAAAATTCTCACCGGGTGGAGTGATTCTAAATGCGATTCTTGATAAAGAAGATTGGATGACTTTTGGAATGGGTAAAAGTGTGCCGGTTATGTTCAATGGCAGTCGGGCATTGATGGCAAAAAAACCGATTGTGACTTCAGCCAGACTTGACACTTATAACAATCTAAGAATTTCAGGTTTGCTATGGAACGAAGCCCGCGAAAGACTGGCTGAAACCGCTTATGCAACCCATGAATCGAAAGGCAAAGGCCAGCTGATATTATTTCCGCAACATCCAAATATGAGAGCTTATTTCTTTGGATCGCGAAAATTATTTATAAATGCAATTTTGTATGGTCCCGGGTTCGGAAGTCGGGCTGAGGGTCCTTATAATCAATATTAATATAATCTTTATTATTTTAACGGCAGGATTTATTCCTGCCGTTTTTTTTTGTTATTTTTATAACCAAAAAGTCAGTTCTTGTGTATTTCCGATTTTCGCGTATATTCCGAGCTAATACTATTATAAGGAGCATTCAGAAATGCAAGGCAAACGCGTATTGATCACCGGTGGAGCCGGTTTCTTAGGATTACATCTGGCACAAAATCTTCCTCGATTCGGAGTTGATTTTCTGGCTTTAAATGATATTGCACCATTTTTTGAAAATGAATATAACGATGATATGCTTCTGGTGAATCAGGATGTTCGTGATGAGGATGGCATGTACCGCCTTATCAAAGATAACAAAATTGATATTATCATTCACTGTGCGGCAGCACTGCCACTCTGGCCCAAGGAAGAAATTTATACAACAAATATTGACGGCGTTCGAAATACGCTTGAGCAAGCCAAAAAATGCAATGTCGAACGGGTTGTTTTTATCAGTTCGACGGCTGTATACGGTGTTCCGGATAAACATCCTCTGGTTGAAGATGACCCGGTAATCGGTGTTGGTCATTACGGCACAAGTAAAATCAAGGGTGAAGATATCTGTCATGAATATCGTGAATTGGGCATGTGTGTTCCTATTATTCGCCCTAAAACATTTATTGGAACTGCTCGTTTGGGAGTTTTTCAAATCCTTTATGATTGGGTAGATTCAGGAAAACGAATTCCAATTATCGGAAAAGGTGAAAACTTGTATCAGCTTTTGGAAGTAACTGATTTAATTGATGCCATATCACTGGCGGCTTCCTGTCCTCCGGAGGTTGCCAATGATACCTTTAATGTTGGCGCTCAACATTACGACAAAGTTAAACTCGATGTCGGAGCATTGTGTGATTTTGCCGGGAACGGCTCAAAAGTTCTTCCTACCCCGGCTCCACTTGTAAAGGGAGCCCTTGCAGTTTTTGAATTTATGAAAATATCACCTTTATATAAATGGGTTTATGGAACGGCTGATAAAGATTCTTATGTTTCTACTCAAAAGATTGAAGACAAACTTGGTTGGAAATCAAATTTTTCAAATCAGGATGCCCTAGTCACGTCACATAAGTGGTATCTCGAACACAAAGATGAATTATTGACTCAAAAAGCCGGTATTACTCATAGAGTTGGCTGGGATCAGGGGATCTTAAAATTCTTTAAAAAATTCATGTAATTACAATTTTTACAGATTTTTTCTAATCCGATCATTAAATAGTGTAATTTCATCTATTTATATAATAATAATTTGAAACTTGATCTCATGTTTAGCAGTTATATTATTTAGCTGATTGTCGATAAAATATAAATGTAATAAGGGAGTTCTTTTGCAAAGTAATCTATCAATTAAATGGTCATTAAGTTTTTTAGTGCTGATAATATTTTCAAGTCTCATAAGTTGTTCACAACAGCCTGAACTTAAAATACCTATTACGACTTCATCAGAAGCTGCTCGACAACATTTTATTATTGGCCGAGATTTAGCGGATAAATTGCGATTTCAAGAATCAAAAGAATATTTTTTAAAAGCTTTGGAAGCAGATCCCGAGTTTGCACTGGCTCATCTTAATTTAGCTTTTGCTCAACCTTCTATAAAGAGTTTCTTCTCAAGCTTCAATCAGGCTCTTAATTTATTAGAGAACGTTTCTGAGGGTGAACAACAAATTATTCTTAGCTTTGAAGCCGGAGCTATAAGCCGTGATATAGCAAAACAAAAGGAACATTTGCAAAAACTAATACAAATGTATCCAAAAGATGAACGGGCTCATAATTTATTAGGAAATTTTTATTTCGGTCAACAGAATTATAATAAAGCTATTGCCGAATACAATATCGCCGTCAACATCAATCCCGAATTTTCACAACCGTATAATCAGCTTGGATACTCATATCGTTTTCTGGGCAATTATGATGAGGCTGAATTTGCTTTTGAAAAATATATTACATTGATACCGGACGACCCCAACCCTTATGACTCCTATGCTGAGTTATTAATGAAAGTTGGAAAATTCGAAGAATCTATTGAAAATTACCGTAAAGCGATTGAAGTAAATAATAATTTTGTAATATCATATACCGGGGTTGCCACAAATTTTATTCTTATGGGTGACTATGAATCAGCCCATAATGAACTTCAGGAAATGTTTGATGCCTCCACCGATGACGGCCAGCGTCGAGCAGCCTTAGCCGCAACTGCAATAGCTTATATTGATGAAGGAAAATATAAAAAGGCATTGGCAATATTAAAAAGACAATTTGATATTGCTATGAGCATTAATGATACTGCTTCAATGGCAAATGATTTAATATTTGTCGGAAATATTTTTCGTGAATTCGGATTTTATCAAAAAGCACAAGATAGATTTGATATCTCTTTAAATTTAGTACAAAACTCATCACTTTCAAAAGCTGTTAAAGATGTTTCAAAACAAACCCATCTATTCAACAGCGCCCAAATATTTATTGCTCATGGGAAACTTGATCGGGCAAAAACAAGAGTTGCTAAATTTAAGTCACGGGCAACTATTTTTGAGAATGCGATTCAATTGAAGCAGGCTCATCTATTATATGGTTTGATTGCATTGGCTGAAAAAGACTACAAAAAGGCTATCAATGAATTACTTCAAACTAACGAACAAAACCCATATAACTTTTTCCGCATAGCTGAAGCTTATAAAGGGCTTGGCGATGAAGATAATTCTATGAAATATTACCAGATGGCAGCTTCATTTAACGGTAATAATAATTTGAATTATGCCTTTATTCGTAATCAGGCTAATAAGATTTTGGAATCATTTTAATCACATGGTAATGGCGAAGGACCATTCTGGAATAAATAATTAACAAGATGCATCAAATCTGAGATATCAATTTCACTCTCTCCATCAGTATTAGCTTCATCAAGACAATCTGGCGAATCTCCGTTTATAAACATATAATCAACAAAGAATGTTAAGTCAGCTATCCCTATCTCAAAATCATTATTTAAATCACCTCGAAATTCACAACACGAAATATTTGGATCATTATATAAAATTGTTATGGAGTTTGAACCGTTGTTAACGCAAACTATATCTAGATCACCATCCTTATCCAAATCTGCTCTTGCTAAATCACGAGGATATTGCCCAACGTCAATAAATTGAATATCGCCAAAATTACCCAAACCATCATTTGGAATAATACCAATTTTATTTTCATCTGTTGTTGCAGCAAGATCCAAATCACCATCATTATCCCAATCTCCAGAAATAACTGAGAAAGATGCACCCCAGTTCATATACAAAATTTCATCTATTAAAAAAGACTCACCTGCTAGATTTAATAAACTCGCAACATATCCCATGTACTCACCGGTTTCAATCGCACTCACCAGATCTAGATATTGATCATTGTTAAAGTCTGCAGAATGAATACCAAGAGAACTAAAATATGAGTCATAGTTCTCGACATCTCCAAAAGTTCCATCACCATTGTTACGATAAACATCAATGATGTTAAATGATACTCTTCCAATTGCTATATCAATATCTCCGTCATTATCATAATCACCTGTTGTAATCGAGCGAGCATACTGACCAGAAGTATAATTTATTACATCTTGAAAACCGCCAATTTGATTATTAAATAGAATTGAAAAAGTAGAGTTGTTACAAATAGCTAAATCGAAAAAACCATCGTTGTTAAAATCAGCAACTTCCATTGCAGCAGGAGACATGCCCAGCCCATTGTGATATTCCAAAGTAAAATTACCGGTACCATCATTTATAAGCAAAGTTAGAAATGACCAATATTCTGAAGTTTCATTCCCTACGACCATATCGATATCACCATCATTTTCAATATCAAGGACTACAAAATCAATACCATAAATTCCACCGGAATTATAATCAAAATTAACTTTTGAATAATTTTTATTACCATCATTAAAGAATACCGATAAATTATTTGAATCACTATTCATCACAACAGGATCAGGATTACCATCTCCATTAAAATCAGCAATCTTCACTGCTCGAGGATAATTGCCAACATTCATATTCTGTTTATCAGTAAACGTTCCATAACCTGCATCAGTTGCGACAGTGAATGTCCACGAATATCCATTTGCAAGATTATCGCCCATATAAGCTGTCACTTCATCTGTGATAATTACATTGATCAAATCACCGGGAATAAAATTATCAAGTGGGTTAAAAAATACAGTACGATTATCAACTGAGAATCCAAAGGTACCGTCAAGATATCCAAGTTGTTCGGACCTTACTAAAAAGGTAGAACTATTAAAAGATGCGCTGTCAATCGCCTCTTCAAATGTGATAGAAACCTGAGCGTCAGATGCTACTGAGATCGAATTTGCAAGAGGAGTAGTATAATTAACTATCGGAGCAGGAGCCAGCACAGCAAGATGTATATTATTAAGAGCTTGATCATACCAGATTGGATTTCCAGACAAGAGACTAGCCTCTCTACCGTTAATGAAGAATGTTATAACATCCCCATCAATTGCTCCTTCATCAATAAATACAGTGGAGTAGAGATCATCACCGTATACAGCCATCATTCCAAACTGTCCAACTGTTTCAACAGTAAAGGAACCGCAATGCACGCCATCCGGATCATAGGCATCAACCACTGTTCCTACTTCTGCATTAATAGTTCCTATGTAAATTTGCCCGTAAAATGTTGCAAAATATGGAGTCGGAATGACATCGCTAATGACTGCAGGACTTATTAAAATAAAAATGACAAATATTATCAATATCTTCTTCATTTTTTCCTCGTATTCTGATATGAGATACAAATAATATACAATATTCTATAATATTGTCAATTTATTCCATATTATATATATTTAAGAAAGATACATCCAAGTCTGAATAATAATATTTTTTTAAGAGATAAAACCTACCCTAATAAGATCTGTCATTTTTGATAAGTGGTGGTCGTCATGTTCGGCTATAAAATATGCCATGTCGATAACCCTCATTGGCTGATCAAGCCGAGGATGGAGTGAAGTTATCCCCGCTCCTTTGCCTGTAAATTTTTCAAGCCCTTTGATTAAATTTCCTCGTTCAGCCCGAAACTTTGATAACAATTCTACAAGCTGGGTTCTATTATGGTTGGCTTCATGAGTCTTTTTATTTTTAAAATCAGCCGGACGCAAGTATTCTGCCTTGCTCAAGAAGTCTTCCACCCTCCCTATCCATAAAGATTCCAAATCAAACAGATGCCCAACATGTTCCTGTACTGACCATTTGTCTGCATAGCGGTTAGATAGAAGTTCAAAGGATAACGTTGATACTTTTTCTTCAATCCTCGCGGGTGTCCCTTTTAATCGCTCTAAAATCATCGGATACATCTCAAGAGGTAAATCAAAACTGAATTTCCTGTCAAACCAAATCATATCGTTTTGCATATTACACCTTTATTGAATATTTCCTTACCCTAAAAAAAGGCGGGAGTAGCAACCCCCGCCTTTTCCAGAATAAATAATTCTTAAAGCAGGTCGTCAGTCCACCAGTTAAGGTTTTCCCGTAATCCATCACTGTAACCGGTATGTCTGTATCTAATCTTACCTTCTTTATCAATGACACATAAAAATGGAATTCCGCTGATGCCATATTCTTTGGCAAGATCATTACTGCCATATAACAAAATCATATTGTAATTATTTTCAGTCATAAATTTTGCCGGCTTTGATTTTCCCTTTTCCCAAACATTGATTGAAAACACTTTTACATTTTCTTTAGCATCTTCTTTAACAAAAGCATCAATCTCCGGCATTGCCATACGACAAGGTCCGCACCAGGTTGCCCAGAAATCCAAAACTATGACATTGCCTTTTAAATCATCAATATTAATAATCTGTCCGTTAACATCTTCAAGCGCCCACTTGGGTGCATCTTCAGATACTTTATCACTAAGAGCTTCAATTTTTCTATTATCTTTGCCACTATCCCAATTTGCTTCCACTTTGGAAACAAAGCCTGTCCAGCGACTGTCATCATGAAGAGATTTAAGATCTGTATCCGTATTTGTATGTCTTACCTGATCCCATCCGTTCTTAACAGCTTTATTCAAAAATGAAAAGGCTTGGTCAGCATCGCCCTTTAATGAGTAGGTACAAGCGAGATCATACAAAGCACCCATGTCTTTAGCATAGCCCTGTTTGCTTTTCTTGAATTTAATTGCTTCATCAAATGCTCCAACAGTACTTAAAGCATTCGAATAATAACGGGCAATATATGCCTCACGATTTTCTTTTGGCCACCCTTCAGCGATTTTTTTATCAACTTCTTCTTCAACAGCTTTTTTTGCGCCATCAAATTCACCCAAGCCAGCATAGGCGATACCATAATCAAAACCGCTTGGCCAACTTTGTTCCAGCGCTTTGCCTTTATTGAGAGTTTCAATTAATCCGTTAAAATCTTTTGTAAAAATTTGGTAGTCTGCCAAAAATTGAAAAGTATATGTCTGGGTAGAATCTACTTCGATTACTTTTGTAAATAAACCGGCATCAGCAGCAAGCATCCCTTCAAGCTCATTATAGAACTCATTATCACTCTCACCGTTAAATAGTTTCTGACTGTAAGTTGCCAGAGTAAGTCGGTATCCATACGCCCAATTTGGATCAAGGGTTATAACTTCACGTCCGATTTTGATCTGTTCTACCGGCGATTCGGTAACACGACCCTTCAAATACAAATATTTAGCTGAGCTCTTATTAGCATCACTTAGTTTTGTTGTGAATTCCTTAACACCTTCTTCATCCATTTCACGCCAGGTACTTTGTGCCTCACGAACAGCGTCAATATCATCAGAGTATTCCATGAAATCTTTGCAAAGGTTTATTACAAGAACTTCATCTTCAATAGCTCTATATTGTTCTTTAAATTTATCAACGGTGAACTCGGCTTGATCGACTTGTTTGGTACAAGTGATTGCCAATAGTACGAAGATTAGCAGTAATGACCATTTTACAAATTTCATGATTCCTCCAGTAAAAACCCATTATTAATTTTGAATTAGAAAAATAGACATATTTGATTACTCTCACAAGGAGAAAGTCAGAATTGTCACAACATAACTTGTTGAAATTGTAATATGCTTGAATTTTAATAAATAATTTGAATAATTATTTATTCTACAATTACATGTATAATCATTCTTTAAATAAGTAGGACTAAACTATAAATAAATATATTTTTCTGTCATTATAAGTTGGCATCGATACCCCTGTATGTGTCTTTTCTGAACTTACAACTGATTACTTGTCCAATCAATTGATTCTAATAATACAGTTATTTTATTATCATTACACTTTATGAATTTTTAAGAAAAGGCAGGAGAAATTTCTCCTGCCTTCCTATTTCATTTTGGCCACAGCCATCCAAATGTTCCAGCAGTTACCAAGGCATAAATTAAGCCATCTAACATATTTTTAACTGTCGCACACCATGATTTTTTATACCAAATTGAATACTGTAAATGTCCTAATGAATACCCCATAAAAGCAGAACATCCAACAAAACGAAAGACATCCAAATAATATGGATTAACCCCAAGCGCTCTGCTTCCAATATATGCGGCAAAAATACTGATTATAACAGAGGATATAAACCACATCACCAAACTTCCACCCATCGATGGCGGACCGTTTTTCAAAACTGTCATAAATACAACCGGACCCTTATTGCATTTTTCAATATATTCTTCTGACCCCATTTCTTTAGTCGTTCCGGCAAACGGTATAACATAGTCACCCGGCGGGATTTCTGCATTACGAAGAGCATTCATTGCTTCATCTTCTTTGGGAATCTTCCCATAATCTGTCTTGTGATAATTCACAAACATATGAATAATTGAACTTACCACAAAGACAAACACACTTGACACAATTATTGGAATCCATAAATCAAACAAAGAAGTCATAGTAACCTCCTAAATAGATGTTTTCTTTCATGATGTTAATAAGAATGTTAAATAACAATTTTTGTTGGATTAAAATAGAGTTGTCAAATCAGCTAAACAAGTTTAAAAAAAACTAATTAGTCAGACTTTTACTATCATATATCGAAGTCGTGTGGTTTGTAAATTTAATTTCAACAAAGGCAGGTCAGGAAGACCTGCTTAACCAGATGCTCTATATAACATAATTGCTTATAACTAAAGGATTCTTATGTTATATTGGTCAGCTTGACCCGTGTCAACCTCTCAAAAAGAGAGGTATTGTCATGTTGTCAAAATCACATCGGTTTTGACCTACCCTTATTGAATAATGCTCCTACAAAACATAAAGGATTTAGTATTCTTGTTGCATCAAACAGATGAAACAATTTCTAAACTATTTTTTCAATAAACTTAAATTTTCACTTTATTTGTTTTTCTCAATTAACAGTTATTTATTTTTCCCTTTGAATTTTGGATTAAGATAAGCTGCTTGACTTATTCCCATCAAAGCTACCATTTGCCATGGAACTTCCCATAAAATTCCATCATATAGACTTTTGGTAAAAAACAATGCCAGCACAACACCGGTCCAGATAAACATCTGGGCACGAGGAATATCAAGCCGGTTTTCTCCATCTTTATAAACACAAAGGATATCTGATAGTCCTAAAGAGACTGCCGATTTATCGTTATCATCAGAGATATGGGCGCTAACACCACCGGTAACAAAAGAAAGCCCCATCAATACAATTAATGTTTCCGGAATAGAATCAATCGATAAATTCATAAGCCCAAAAACTGTAACAATAAAGGCGATGGCAAATGTCCAGGCAGCAATCTGAACTCTGGATAATGAAAACCTGTTATTATTATCTTTTAAAAATTCTGAAGGTGATTTTTTTGCCTTTTTACATAAAATTAATATGATGCCATTTAGAAGCAGAAAAAGTACAATCGTATAGAAAATTGAGGAATTTCTATTCCCGATATAAACCTCGTTTAATGAAATCAGTTTCTTCTCTTCTAAAGCTCCATCTTTTTCTTCATACCAGATCAATAACGGAACGACTCGACTTAGTGTTTCGTAAAATCTAAGTTTGTTGTCAGCTAAATCAAAAAGCAACAGTGTACCCTTGAAGGAAGATTGAGTGCCCTCTATTTCTTCAAGCCAAGTTTGATTTCTAATAATATGTATGGGCGAGTATAATTTTGATTTTGTTAATGAACCTCCAACAGACTCTTTATTCAACAGGCTCAAATTAGGATTCATACTATCGGTTATATCGTAAGTTACAAAAACTTTAACAGGGAAATTTTGCGGCTGACCATCAGGCATAAACAAATGAAAATCAGCTTGAGCTACTACTGCTAGACCCAAAAAGAGTACGAATAGACTAAAATATTTGAAAAATTTTGCCACTACCACCCCGGAATTTATCGTTTCCCGTTAACCTATAATAACAATCAAATTGACCAATATTTATTTTAGAGCTGCTTTTGACAGTGATATTACTCAAACATTACACTACCTAAAGTGTAATGTTTGTATTTTAGATTACATTGGTGACATTTTTGTCAGTTTGAACAATAAAAATTATTTTGTTGTAATCTATTATTAGAATATAAAAAAATATCAAATTATTTGAATTTTTTGAATATTTTTAATTTTAAAGAGTTTTTGCTTCTCAATTTTAGATTCGGTTATATTCCATTCTTTTTCGAAAATTAATCTTGGCTCTTTTATTTTGATCGATAATTCTTCTCCAATAAATATTTTAAGACTTCTATTATAGTCAATTGCAAGATTTACCAGGAAATTTGTTAATTGTACTGAAGTTTCTTCAGTATCAATTTTATCATTTTCATATATCTCTGATACTTTATCAATATTGAATTCAGCATTCTCATTTGTAATTAATAATTCATTTAATGCTTTTTCAAAATCGGTTTCATAATTTTGATTGATTTCAGAAGAAATATTTTTGAGTGAAAATACAATCAAGGCTACTTCTGAAAGTGACATGTTTGTATTAAATTTACTGCCAAAATCTCTGATTTTATATCCCATTAGATTATTATCATAATATAATGGGATATTTGCTTCAGACATTTCATTTAGATAACGAAATGCCGTTCTTCTATTAATATCACATAGATTAATTATTTCATCAATTGTGACTAAATTACGGGTGTAAAATAACTTTAGAAGTCTGATAATTTTAGAAATATTACCCACATAATTCCTTATAATGTAATTAGTAATATATTAATGATATCAAGAAGATAACTTTCATCGTCAGGGTTTGTTATTTCACCCGATGAATCAGGAATGGTCATAGAATTAATTCCAGATGTATCTTTTGGCGGTGGCGGATTTCCCCCCATACCATCAGCATGGGCAGAAAAAGGAATAACTGCACTTATAACAAGAATGAAAATTGTCATTAAAGTGATGATTGAAAGTGATTGTTTGGATTTCATAATACCTCCTAATGTTTGTTTAATAGTGAGTATTACAAAGAGTATGCCGAGCAAATGAGAGCAATCTCAATGCCGCTAATATTATATTTGATAAGTACTTATGATTTTAGGACCGAAATAATTTATTTGATTTTAGTATATTATTGACAACACTATTTGCAAACTATTTATTAAATCATGCAATAGTAACGAGATAGGACAAACTAACAAGTTGTCAATTTTCTGTTAATTGTAATAATTAAGGAGTATTATTTTATTTTGATATGGTATTTTTTAATTTTATATCTTAAAGTCGAATTGGGGATACCTAGTTCTTTAGCGGTTTTCAATTGATTGCCATTATTTCTTATAAAAGCGTTTTCAATTTTTGCTTTTTCAAATTCAATTTCATTTTCATTTTCATAGCTTTTATCAGGAATATAATTTAGAATATGTTCGGGCAATTTATTCTTATCAATTTCAAGGCTGGCATAGATCACACATAAACTATCAATCACACCCTTTAATTCTCTAACATTACCTGGCCAGTCATAGGCTATTAAACATTTTAATGCCTCAAGTAAAATAATAGGATTTTTCTTTGGATTTTCAGAGTTTGATAAAAAATGTTTTATTAAAAGCTCAATATCTTCTTTTCTTTCTCGTAACGGAGGAATATTTATCGTAATTGTAGAAATCCTGTAAAATAAGTCTTCACGAAATTCGCCTAATCTAATTAAATCTTTCAAATTTTTATTGGTCGCATACAAAAATCGTATGTCAGTATAAATTGTTCGGTTACTGCCGACTTTTTCAAACTCCTGATATTCAATTGCTCTAAGTAGTTTGGATTGCAGATCAAAGGACATATCCCCAATTTCATCAAAAAGTAATGTACCGGTGTCAGCAGCAGATAGTTTACCCTCTCTCTCCTTGACTCCGGTTGCGACATTTTGAGCAACACCAAATAGTTCACTTTCGATCATTGAGGCAGAAATAGCCGAGCAGTTGATTTTTAGAAATGGTTTATCTTTTCTTAAACTTTCCTCATAAATTAATTGAGAGATAATTTCTTTACCGGTCCCACTCTCACCAATTATTAAAACCGGTTTATTTGAACGAACAATTGATGGTATTCGATCGAGAATAAGTTTAATCTCATTATTTCTACTGATAAAATTCGAGTTGATTGATGTGTCAGATATTTGCTGGTATTGTTCTTTTAGTCCTTTGATAGTTTTATATTTAATAATTGTATTTAACATTATTGCAATGATATTCGAAATTGAATTAATAAATAAGATATCTTCCTTATCAAATAATTCGGGGATCGTGTGATGATCAAGATACAAAACTCCTATAACATTATCTTCAAAAGTAATAGGGATTGAAATAATAGAGAGGATATTATTTTGAATAATACTTTCATATTTTTTTGTTCTTTTATCATCCAAGGCATTAGCAATAATCACAGCTTTAAATTCTTCCGTACTTTTTGTTGGAACCTGTAAGCTAAAATCTTTTATATCTTCAAGATTATCAAAGTGACAATTAACAGATGCGATGATTTGAAGCTTATTTTCTTCATTGCATCTGAACAGAACGCCTCTTTCCGCACCAGTCTGATCAACAGCAAATTCCAAAAGCTTGCTTAAAGAACTGTTATAATTTTCTATATCTTTTATAATCTTTGAAATACTTGATAAATGTTCCAAATAATTATTATTAGTTTGATTAAAATTCTTTAACAAAGAAAGTTTATCATCAATTTTATGAAGTGCAGTTTCATTTTTTAATGAAACAAAATTTTTCCTCGCTTCATTTAAATAATTAATGGCATGTTTATTCTTATTAGATGATTCATAAAGTTCTGAAATCTTTTTAGCAAGCAAAGCTGAAAGAAATTTCTGCGAAGCAGCAGATAGAATTCTATAACATTTCTTTAAAACATTAATAAACTGTTCAAGATTCCCAGTATCTTTTATGGAGTACCCCAATTCATATAAAACTTTAAACAAAGGGACATCCGAAGTTTTAAGATATGCTTTTTGTTCAAACAAGTTCGTTATAGACTTTTGAATTTCCTCAATTTTACAATCATTTAGGATTTGATGAAAATAGCATAAACATAAAACATAGTTACAATTAAATCGAATTAGAGAATCAATTATGGAATGTAGATTATTGATATTACCTTCATTATTAAAATAATAATTCAATACAGAAATAATTTCTAACTCTTTAACAGAAGCGTCATCTTTTGATTTTGTGAATATCGTATTTGCTTCTTTCAAATAATACTTACATTTAGAAAAGTTACCAGACTCCATCTCATTTATAGAAAGATTATAATACGCCTTTCCGTAATTCTTAAAATCCATGAATTGGTTTGATAAGTTGATTGCCTCAATTAGTAAGTTTTTACTCTCAAGAAAATTACTTTGTGTTGAATAATTAAACCCTTTCGCTAATGAGTATGAGACTAAACGGGTTCCACTAAAATAATAGAGTTGCAAATGATGATATTTTTCTAACCAAAATTGTGCTTTTGAAAAGTCTGAAATACGTGTATAAGCATATCCTAATGTTATATAAATATGTTGAACGCGAATTAAGTCTAATGGTGTAATGGCTTCTTTAATTGCTAATTTGCAATATTTAATTGATTCATTAAAATCTCCGATATCCCCAAAAAGGATTGCTAATGACGAAGCAATAGACACTATGTTATATTTGGATTCAGAATTTTTTGATTTTTCAAAGGAGATCAATAAAAATTTCAGAGCCTTTTCATAATCACCTTTCATCCAGTGAATTATGGCATAAACATAATTGGAGCTAATGTAGTTTTTCGGTGTAATTTCACTCTTAGGTATATTTAAAATTTCCTCAATCACATCGATAGCATCAGACATTTTGCCGGTGATAGCATATAACCAGGCTTTATAAATATCTAAACGAATTTGATCGCTTGTATTATTTTCCAACTCTTTGATAATATTTTTTGCATTATCCAGTTCACCTAAAAGAATTGAAATGACAATCCGTTCAATTTGAGCATCTAATGATAGTTCGCAGATATTACCCAATTTTTCATAATATTCTAAGGCTAATTTTAACCGATTAAGCGATATCGCCTGTTGAGTAAATTCCAATAAGTATTTTTTTATTATATTATTGTCAAAATTATTCAAATTAAAATAATTATCAATTATTTGTTGAGTGGCGAAGAGTTTAAAATATTTATCTTCCTCTGAAGTAGAATTCTGAATAAGCTCAATTTTTTGTTCAAGTGAATCAGGGGAGTTTAAGATTAGAGAGTCCTTATTTAATTCCCCTCCTGATAGGTTTTTAAGTTCAATAAGAAAATCAAATAACTGGTTATCATCGTTTTGTAAATGCCAGTATGATTCTAATTTTATAATTTTTGTTTCTTCAAGATACGATATGAGTGTATTTTTTGTATTAGAGGCATTATGTTTATAAGCATCAATTAGATTATGAACAATTTCAGGGGTTGGAATAATAATTTTCTTTTTATTGAGGATTGAAATTATTGATTCGGGAGTTACATTAACATCAGTTAATTTGCTTTTAATCAATTCAGAATTAAGTATATCAATCAGTAGATCTCTTAAAAATGTCTGATAAGTTTTACTGTCTATTAAATTACATTTATAAAGTGTTTCAATTAAATTGTTAGATCTGTTCCAGGGATCAGTATTAAGCAGACATTCTGAAAATGATTTAATATTAGTAAACAACTCTTTCGAAATATTAAGATCGCTTGCCGGTGTATCCAAAGCCTTTTCAATCTGTTTGCCCAGAGAATAATTATCTGATTGTGTAAGAATTATATCATTGGTTTCAATTTCCGGAGGAATAAAGGTTGGAGTCCCAATTAGTAAGCCTTGCGGTTTTGAATTAGCCGCTACTAAAAAGTCGAGATCAATGAGTTTGATTTGATCTGAAGAATTAATAAAAATATTATCAAACTTAATATCGCAATGAACCAAATTATAAGAATGAATATAATCTAATATACATGCAATTTGAGTAAGGACTTTTATGGGATTGTTTCTAAATCTTTCACATGATAGCTGCATCCAATCATTAGGTTCAAGATAAGGATATTCAACAATGCATCTTCCCTCTTCAATTCTCTTTGATTGAGCCGTAACAATTTGTGGATGACTAATATCTTTTTGATGATTATATGATTTAGTAAGAAACTTATTGGTAAGTTGTAGATCGCTATTATTTAACGAGCACTTAAGAAAACATAATCTGTTTGTCTTTCTATTGATTGCTTTCCAGGATTGGAAATTACCATTTTCATTTAACAGTTCAAGAAGATCGTAATTTGTTAACTCGTTATCTTTCAATTATCACCTTTAAATCTATTTCCAAGAATAGTAAAGTACCAATATTTTACACATTCGTTCATTATGCGTTTATAGAATTGTTTAATACTTATCATACCAAGAAATTAAAAAAGGGAGGAATTGTAAAGGGATTATTTCAATTTATAAATACAATATTTAATACTTTTTAATAATCACAGAGATATCTTAATAAACATATTATAAATAGCAACTATTATCATAACCCGGATAGCTGATTCAATAATTTAGTAACATTGATTAAAATCAGTACAAGGGTACACTTTATCAGACCTTATTATAAATATGGAATAAATCTCATGAATTTTTGTAATTACGAATAAACTAAAACATAGCGCCGATCTATATCAATCTTAAAATTAGTCTAAAATTTTCCAGGGTTTGCTCTAATACCTGTTTCAGGTATCACAGGTGATAACCCATTCTGAAAAAAATACGATATCAGATAAGTTAAGTCGGAAATATTCCCATGAGTATCATCACCGTTAAAATCAACCAGCCCTCTTGGCCAAAAAGAGATGCTGCTGCCAAGAAAAAGGTAATCAACAAATGTTGTAATATCTGAAATACCAGCCGTCATATCATAATTTATATCACCAGACACGAAATTCCCTATACTATCAAATGGCATCAATTGACCACATAATCGTGGAAATACTTCTGCATTATTACGCCAACTAATCATAACTTGTCCCGAATTATTGATGGCACAATTTGCAGCATCTCCACCAATCGCTGAACCATTAACATTATTAATCCTCTGGTTTAAACCAACCAGATCACCATCTTTATTAATCTTCTGGATATAAACATTACGTGGTTTGCCATGCTCATCATAAGGGAAATCTCGACTATCAGCCCAGGAAACAACTACATTACCACTATCATCACAAACGATATAGGACTGAATCTCATCAAACATTGTTAACCACAAGGAATCACAATCATTCACTCTAATCGGATCATATTTTGGAGTTCCATCACTATTGAAACCGCGCATCCATACATGACTCCTGTTAGAAATTGTCGGTGTAGCCTGTTCAGCCAACCAGGATATATAAAAATCTCCATCAGCTTCCATACACATTCTTATTCTATGCAAATACTCAGGTTCATACGGTATACCACTTTTACAGTTTGCAATCATCACTTCAGACTTCTGAGTATAGTCAGCATTATAAACAACATAATAAATAAACTTTTCACGAGTGTTATGATTCGGCATCCAGGCAACTGCAAAGCTTCCATCATCGGCTACTTTCATATCGGGACTTTGATAAGTCATATAATCATCATCTTCATACCCAGGGATACCGATTATAGGTTGAACTAATTGCTTTGGATCAATTATCGGAGATAAACTGTCACTATCGGGATAGTACAATCGGACATTTATCGATTCATAATAATTCGGAGGATAAACATACAATCTCCAGGCTGCTCCAAAGACATTATTATTATTCATACCCCCATAAGGAACTGCATGGTAATGACCTTCTGCCAAAGTAGGTAAATCACAGTCCAAACATTGAGGCTCTATAAAATTATTTCCATTCTTATCGAGCAAATAAACAAAGGCTTGAGAATATTCAATATCCAAATTAGGTTTTTGTTTTCCAATTAAACATGTTAATAAATTATCATTGGTATGGCAAAAATAACGCCCCTGAACTGACCAATTGGTGTCAATCTTATCATAAGGAAGATAATTAGTAACCTGTTGTAATTGGTTTCCATACGAATCAAAATTATTGAACTGCCCATAAAAATAACTATATATCGACGAATCGACATCAACGGCATTGCTCTGATATATATTACCTGAACTATCTATGGAACTACATAACCACGTATAATTTTCAAGAGATACTCTAAGTGAAGTATCAAACACAATAAAATCATCACGACTCACAAGTGATCCGGCATTTGTAAATGTTAACGGCATTAAAAATAATACAGTTAGAAATAAAACTGTTAATTTTAATTTTTTACTATCGATGAATCTTTCTATCTGCATAACTATCCCAATAAAATTTTATCGTTACTCATAATTTTAACAGTAGCAGGAGTATTAACTCCTACTACTGTAATATTAAAAGGTCCTACTTTAAGAGAACCATCTTCTTACTCTGCTCAAAATCCTTTGTAATTAGTTTATAGAAATATACACCACTTGCGACCTGCTGATTATTATCATTGTCGCCAGACCATTGAATAGTGTGATTACCGGCATCAATCTCTCCTTCATGCAAAGTTTTTACTTTCTGCCCTAAAAGATTAAAGACTGCAAGCGATATTTCGCCTGTCTTTGGTACCGAGAATCTTATATTGGTTATCGGATTAAATGGGTTCGGATAATTATCAAACAGTTCAAAACTATCCGGTACGCCATCTTCAAATTTGAAAGCACGATAGTAACCATTTGCTTTGAAAAAGAACTTCTGTCCATAACCTTCAATATTTGAGGTTTCCGGAACTTCAAATTTCAGATCAATGGTTTCACCCGGTGAAAGTGTGATAATATCCCCATCGGTTGAATTCAAACTGTTTGCAATCTTTCCAACCCGGGTATGATCTGCTTCAATTGGCATCAAGCGATGTTGGGTAACATTCGCCGGCTCAGTAACCGCAAGTGCTTGCTGATCAACTTTATAACCAATTTGCCAGGAAATTCTAATCCGGAATGTCTCACCCAGATCATAATCATCAGCATCAGCAAGCCAACTTGTTGTCTGAGTTTCATATGAACGCGGTGCAGTACCGCCAAGATAATGCCAATTACCGTTGATATCCTCTATTTCGGAATATACATTTTCTCCATAAATCTTGAAATCTGAATCGACGAATTTCTTTGCTTTTGGTGTAGGAGGTGTATTACCTAAAGCATAACCTTTATTTTGACTCATCTGCTTTCCATAATTTGGATTTGGATAGGTCAAAATCAATGAACCCGGTTCATCAGCTTCAAACAAGGAACCATCCATTTTTGAAACTAACGGCAATAAATCGTTATTCCATTCATCAAATGCTGCGATTGGTTCAATTGGCTCTTTCTTAGCATAAATCATTCCCTCAGTACTAATTCCAATATCCGAATCAAGGGGATAATTGGCAACAATTAGCTCAGCTTGATCAAGGAATGTTATCTCATCACGATACTCACGAATCTGAATATTATAATAACCGTCTTTTTCAACAATATTTGACAGCTGATAATAATCGTCCTGAGCTATAGGATCTACCTGATACTGAGAATAGGTTAAAATCGGATTCTCAAGAGCATAACCTAAACCATCCCATATATATAGCGTTGGACAACCACCACCACCACCGCAGTTTGTACAATGGCTTCTAACAGTTATATAACCGTCATCAAAGCTCAATCCATTTGTTTGATCAATTATATGATCTGTATATTTTACCTTTGTATAATTGTAGCCAGGATCTGATGTATTAAAATCAATATAATCCGTTCCATTTGATACCGGATCAAGATTCATACTGCCAATATATTCAAAAGTATAGTCAGTCGGAGAAATCACATTCGACGCTTGATTTGGATCTTCACCCATTCCTTTGTAGGCTCCAAACGAATGCATCCCAATCCAGTTTATTACACCACCTGAAAATGAATAAGTCGGAGTAACATGTTTGAATTCAGTATGTTCAAAATCTGATTCGTTCACTGAGAATCTTGTATTATACTCCTCATCAGGAGCATCAGTTTTAATAGGAACCGGCGTATTGATTGATACACCCCACGCAAAACCCATATCATCATTATATACTGCCATACTTTGCAACTTAACAGTAATCTCTTCAAGTGCTGTATTTACCCTAACAACATCCTGATCATAATGATCGAAATATTCATAATCGTCACAAGTAGTAAACCTGTAGTCTTCAACTATTCCTAAATAAAACTCCGAGCCTGGGGTTACATCATCGTCAATTTTAAAATCAATTGTTAAAAATCTAGTATCAGGAAAATCCGGCTCGGTCACGCTAAGTGAATTTGGACCCATAGTGAATGTCACTTCACCCTCTACTGATGCATCTACAGTTGCATTGTAGGAGTAATAGGAGGGGGTCCATGAATCAAAAATTAAATTAGTATTATGAGAGACTGTTACTTCAAATCCACCCGGGTAATCAAGATTACATTGGAAATAAACAGGCACACTTACTATGGCACCGACATAACTCTCATATATATAAGTCCAGTCTTCACCATCCGGAATTACATGGACATATACATTAGGTTCTTCAATCTTTTGAGCTCCATTGTTTTTAATACCAATTGTGTATGTATCACCGGAGACACCAAATTGGTTTTGCCCAAAAGAAGATTGTGCGAGCTCAATTGGAAGATCATGCGTTTCAGCTACACAACCCATTTTAACAACCTGAAATCTGAATATTGGTGTATCGTCATATATTCGAGCATGTGATGTAATATGGATATGAAACCAATCATATCCATCAACTGATTCTTGACTTACAGTATAAGTTGCATCAAATAAGTACACTTCCCGGAAATTAATGGTGACTGATGCATCTGTATCTGGAATTCTAAATGAAACATCGACATAAGATGCAAATATCCCGCTGGAACTACCAGTTACGATGTGGTCGGACATAATTCCATATCCTAACTGGTCATGAATAGTTGTTACTTCGGGGATATCAATTTGACAAGTGGCGCACGGTGATGCCGCCCATGATTGTTTGGTGTCTTTATCGGCAATTACCGACATAGCAAGAATCACCACAAAAAACAATACAAGAAACATTTTTTTGTACATTTCTTGACTCCCTACAAAAAGTTTAAAAACTGCTGTTAATCAATAAATGCAACTACCTCCATGTTTAAATGTTATAACATCCTAGTGTTATGTTAATCAAAGACATACCTTTCTCGTATGAGCTCTGATATGAAATTCATATTTATTGATGCTTTGCAAAACCTCTAAAAAATAGATTTTGGGTTAACGATTTAAATACAATTTCGAAAATTAAAATTTAGGAAGGCCAATGGATATTGGCATTATAGAATATTACTTATGCAATTCTATGTTAAACGATATTATTCAATTTATATAGAGTAATATAATTTGCAATGGTGTCAATTTTGTCATTCTATTATAATATTTATTAAAATAATATTATTTGACAATAAATATCTGAACTGAAAGTCCAAAATAACAATCACACTCAACATTTTCAGTAAGAAAATACTGGCTCAAGTAAAATTCATCGACACACAAAATCACTGAACATTTTAGTTCATCCAATGACATTTCATTCTTTTTTATTATAGACAATATCTATTCATTTTATATTTTTTTTTCATAATCAATTGATAATAGGCAGCGTATATAGTATGGTGACGTTAACAACGCAACTAGAATTCATAACTAAGATTGTTCAAAGAATAATTAAATAAACGAAATAGATTATGTGTTTATTGTTTTCATATAATAATTTATTTATCATCAAACTTCATTTTTTTTGTAAACCAAATAGTTTGATTGAAAATATTGTTCGTAACAAATTCCTTAAATTTGGTTTGGAAGAGATTGAATCTACAAAACAATTAACTGTAAGTGATAACTGTTTAAATGTTTTATTTTGTGATGATCTAAATGACGAATTATTCACCACTATTAGCAGTTTGCAAATATACTCAAGCGTACTGGTTATAGGGCTGAAGGATAATAAACAAAATTATCAGTTTGCAAAAAAAGTTGTTCGTGCCGGATCGGTAGATTTTTTATCCTGGGAATCAGAATCTATTACACCAGATGAGATATTTTATAGAATAAAACGCTGGTCAAAAGTTGAAGAGCTTTTAAAAATTTCTTGTTCAAAAAATGCCGTTATTGGTAATAATAAACTATGGAAAAATGTAATTAGAAAAGTTGTAGAGGTTGCTTATTTTACTCTGGATTCGATCTTGATAACCGGCGAAAGCGGGACAGGAAAAGAAGTAATTGCCAATCTAATTCACGATTTGGATCCCAAACAAAATAAAGGTAAATATGTAATTTTAGACTGCACCACTATTGTCCCCGAACTTTCTGGCAGTGAATTTTTTGGACATGAAAGAGGAGCTTTTACAGGAGCTGTAAACTCAAGAAAAGGTGCTTTTGAAATTGCTAATGGAGGCACCCTATTTTTAGATGAAATAGGTGATTTACCGCTGACGTTGCAGTCTCAACTATTACGCGTAATGCAGGAGGGAACATATCAAAGAGTCGGTTCAAGTGTTTGGAGAAAAACCAAATTTAGATTAATTAGTGCAACTAATAGAGATATCAAAAAGGATGTTGCTCAGGGGAATTTTCGAAGCGATTTATATTTTCGCATCACAAACTGGTTATTCAAATTACCTTCTCTAAGTGAACGGAGAGATGATATTTTATTGCTAGTAGAGCATTTTCTAAATCAGTTCAATAATAAATCTACGGCGTTTGTTTTAGATCAACATGTGATGGATTTTTTATATAACAGAAATTATCCCGGAAATGTTAGAGAATTAAAACATCTGGTTCTCAAAATTGCTCATCTTGCAAGTGACAGAACCCTTCTATCAATTGGTTGTATCCCTGAAGAGGATTTTCTAAGTGATTCAGAAGAGGATATCCTTTGGCCCGATAGAGATTTGGAATCCTCTTTAAGACGGGCACTATTTAGCGGTAATGGACTGACACTTATAATTGAAAAAATCAGAGAGATGGCTTTGCAAATTGTAATAAATGATGTACTTAAAAAACAAAATGGAAATCAGATTAAAAAGGAAAAAATACTTTCGGATGCGGCCAATCAACTGCAGTGCTCAAAACGATGGGCACAACAGCTTGAAAAAAAATATGAAACCCTAAAAAATATTATTAGTTAAAATTTTGAAGCAATATTTTTTTTACAAAGAATAAATTATTATAGTTTTTGATTTGTAAGTCTGAGAATATTTTGAATTAACATTAAATATAACATTTCCCGATTTGTTGTTAACAACATTATTTTCGAAAGTTCAACAGCAGGGTGTAGCCAGGGACCGTCCGAACCAAAAAGTATTTTTTCAGCACCAGCTTTTTCAAAAGCTTCCTTCAACAAATCAAACCATTGAACACCTGAAGAATCAGTAAACACATTAGGGTATTCTGTCAGATATGGAATAAAACTTTTTTGAGCTTTCCAATTATTTCCAAAAGAACTTAGATGAGGTATAATAAAATTCACCTCCGGATATTCATTTGCAAAAAATTCAATCGACCCGGCATCATCCATCACATCATATAATATTGGTATCGAAAAATATTGAGCAACTTCACAGATTTCTCTGGTAATACTACCGCTATGGCGATGAACTTTAATTCCACAAAAACCAAATTTCACAACCGATTCTTCAATCATTTTGAACACTCTATTTTTATCAATGACGGGATGAATCATAGCAAAACCAAAATACTTATTTGGATTTTTTTTAATAAACAGACCAACTTCTCTGTTTGCTTTTAAACAATCGGTAGTAATAACCGGGAATAAAACAGTGCGAATTATTCCGGCAGCTCTTGCTCTGGGTTTATACTTGCTTAAATTTGCCCTTGTGTTCCAATGGTGGGTTAAGCCTTCACCAGATCCAAAATGACAATGAGAATCTATGACTGGGATATTTTTTGAATTTTTATTTAAATTTATCATGCTGAGTCATTCATAAATATTGTTTCTATCCGGCAGCAATTTCTGAAAACAAGTTTTTGAAAATACTATTTAATTCAGTGCTGTTGGAAATTACACTTTCATCATTCCCGGAATAATCAATTATCGCCTGCTGGGTATAAGCATCCATCCTCCCATTAACAGATATATCTCGTTGAAGAATATGTCCAAGCGCCTCTTGAACAAATAGGATCGTACTCCTGCTTCGGGGGTTCATACCACTCCCCGCCTCGACATGAAAATGAGAAAAATGATCGGAGTTATAATTATAATCAAGAACCAGACTGAAGTTTAAACGGAGGCATGCATTTATCCTCCTGAGCAGCCCGCGTTGCTCTATATTCCAATAATTATGAACGATTGTTTCCCTTAAACGACTGGGAGGTTTGTTTATCAGTGCCCATCTGACTCCGGCAAAATCAAACGCATTGCCATATGAGTGTTGTGATAATCTGTTAGTTCTACCGACACAGCGGCAAAGATGCGCCCCTTGAGATAGTATTGCTTCAACCGGTATTCCAAATTTCTTCATATATATCACAAATCCAGCCAATCCTTTATATACACCGGACGTCATTTTGAAATTTGTCCTTGTTGTTCTGCGAGTAATAACCTGCAAACCTGTTTTGCGATCAACCCCTACTCCTGAGACATACTCAAGTGGGATTTGATTGATATGAGGTACACATAATAATTTTGATATAGCTGGACATTTTTTTGTTCCGGGAGATGTGCATTTCAAAGTTGCTCTTTTACTTTTTACAGGACACCAACGAACTGAATCAACTTGATGTGAACGGGATGAAGATATAGCAACTGGCTTTTTTATAGTACTATATTCAGTAAGTGCTTTTTCTGTTTGAGAGCCAACAATCCCGTCAACAGAAATACCTGCAAATGTTTGAAAATATTTTAATGCTTGTTTTGTATTTCTTCCATAAATGCCATCGACCCCAAGTCTTATGCCCAATATTTTATTTAGAGAATGTTGAACCCATTTCACATAAGTACGGTTGCGAGTTGATGATATCTCATTTGTAATTGCAAATTCATTTTCTAATTCATCTTCTGATTCATTGGACATCTCCGTTTCGGTAAACTCATTTTCAGATAACAATATTTCCGGATCTATTTGTTGTTTATTCAGAATATTATATTGCTCCAGGTTATAACTTCCAATCCACTCATCATCTAAAAATTCATTTTGTCTTTTATTACATCGACACACTGCCATACAACCCTCCGCTACTTTGAAAATGGTAAGAATTTCGATTCATAATTTTATTTATTATTGAAGCTGTTTTATATAACTCTTTTTGAGTATGCGATGATGTAATTAATAATTTGATACAGGGATTTTTAAATTCATTTTCACTCAAAACAGTTGTTATTCCTGATTGCTTAAGTTGTAAAAACGTATCATAAGCCATGTTATTATTTTGAAAATTGATGGATTGAATTGGAAATATATTATCAGACAGGTTTGAATTTTTATT
This sequence comes from uncultured bacterium, assembly GCA_965372795.1. Taxonomy (GTDB): domain Bacteria; phylum Zixibacteria; class MSB-5A5; order GN15; family FEB-12; genus QNAD01. Next base: position 90,480 of record CBDVDR010000003.1, on the reverse strand, counting down.
TATAATAGTATTGAAGAAGATGATATTTCTTAAAAGTTTTGTTCTGAGTTTTTCACCGCAATTTTTATTCAATATCAAGGCTCGTGAAATTGCGCTGTAATCCGCCAATGATGCCGGACTGCAGCTAATATTGGTTTTACTTTTATTTTTAAAATTTTTCATCATTTTTTTTCCTGATGCCATCACAGCCGCCGGTACACCAAAACCTTTTGCCAAAGATCCGATTACAACAATTTCCGGTCCTCCGATATTATGATATTGCAAACTGCCACCCCCTCCGTGTCCAAAAGGATTACTTCCCGAAGGAGATTTCCCCAAAATTCCCAATGCCTGGGTATCATCAATTATCAATTGTCCTCCAAAATCCCGAATGATTTCATAATAATCATTAAGGGGAGCATAATCTCCGCAGGTCGGACAAACACCATCACAAACTATTATCGGCTTGCACCTTCCACTAATTTGTTCCTGAAGCAATAGTCGCAGAGAGAACAGATCATGATGCGAAAATTGAAAGGCTTTAATACCTTTATATTCAGCCCGCTCTATTCCCCACCGTGCAATATTGTAAATTCCGGAATCATAAAATATTTTTACATTGTAGGCTCGGAGCGAGTTAAACAAATCCCAAAAGAGATGTAAGGTTGAGGGTGCAAAAGTTGCGCATCTACAACCAATTAGTCTTGATAGTTCACCAGATAATTTGGTTACAATTGGCGGCTCATAAAGAATTCCCGGAACACCCAAAGTAAGCTGGTCCCATGATGGCAGAGACCAGCTCGGGTGCTTCATTCCCAGATAAAGAGCCGAAGTAAAATCCAGCATCTATTTTCTTATTCCTTTTAACCGGCAACTTTCTTTTGTTGGGCATCTAATCTGGTTTTTAGATGGACCGATGGTTGAGTTCCATCCACCTGACTTGGTTCAGTTAAATCAACACCTGACACAGACCGGTAAGAGTGGATATAATCCTGAATTTCATCTCTCCAAAAGGCTGCCCATTGGTAAGCATGATCAGCATTAATTCCTTCTGCATTCCAGTTTCCATATCGAATTGAAAGTATAATTTGTTCACCAAGGCGTCCCAGTGAGGCAAATTGTTCGACACTGGTATCAGTCCACCCCTGTAAACGTTTCATAGTGTCAACTGCTTCCATCCATCCTTCTTTATAAGGAACCATCACTCTGCCACCCAAAAATTCTCTCATTTCCGGACGGGAAAGTATAAATTGTTCAATTAGCATTTCTCTTTTTGCAATCCAGGGCATATCACCATATTGATTATGAGCACCTTCGGCGAGATTCATGTGAACTTCACGCAAGGCGCTTTTAATTGGAAATCCGTCAGCCTGAATTGTCATATCATCAAATTCTTTGTAAAAGTTAGTACAAAGATGAAGTAAGCGATGAAATGATTCAAGAAATCTGGTACGACTATCGGCCGGCATAAATGTTCCAACCGCATCACCATGCAATGTTATACCATAATGATGGTCATACTCGTATGCTCTCCTTTTTACTGTTAAGCGTTTTTGTTCTTCTTGAATATGACCCCAGAGAAGATTGCTTAACTTTCTTAAAGGATTTGTATTCAGAGCACTAAGCGCATCAGGACCCTTTTTCATACGTTTATTTTGAAAACGCAAGTTGATTGCTTTCATTGCCTGAGAAAGCATTGATTCTTCATGCCAATAACACCAGATTAGCTCAACTAATAAGGGATGACACATTCTTTGTTGTAAAACCCCCTTACAGTTTGATTCATCCGGCTCAGGCATATCTTTGACTTCTTTGATGTCACAAAGATATGGAAATACATAGCAATCAAGGTTTTCACACTTATAATTTTCAATCCATTCCTGGATTTTTGATTCCGAAATGACTGATGGATGGTCAATATATTTCTTGAGCTTCTTTTGAATTACTTCAGCTATTTTTTTAACATCCCATTCGGAACCAACTTCTTCAAGCAGAAAAATATCGGTTTGATTTTTTAATGTTTCATAAGAATTCGCATCCCAATAAATATCTTTATTGGTTCGATCTTTATTATTGCTTAAATTTTTAGCTAAATTAATATCTTTTAACGACTGGCGTTTTGAAGTAATTTTTTCGGGAATTTTATCATGATCATTTTCATGATCATTTATTTGTTCATTACACATTACTTCAAGCAGCTTTTTCTCAAGTTTATCAAATTCAATAACCGATCCTTTAATCACCCCCCATAGGGCTAAATTCTCAGTGACTTCATGCCCCGGAGGAAGCAAACGTGTACTTCCAGCCTTTTCTAATGTAGAATTAATATTTTGCATGGCATCAATTGCTGCATTCGCCTGTGCCGGAGGTTGAACATTCGTGGGTGGCAATTGAATCTGAATCTGAAAGTCGCTTACAATAGTTTCAATAATTTTAGACGCTTTATTTCTTGCCTTTTTATCTATTAATTGGACTGTAACCTGATAAGAACCCGCAGGTGCATAAGCACCATAATTTGACTTAAAAGTTGCAATTGGGATTTGAGTGCCAATTAAATCCTGGGTATTATTTCCGGAACTATCAATCCTGGGCCAATCAAATCTCCCGGAATTCTGAGTCCATTCCCATTTTAAACTTTTTGAAGGTCCTTCAACGATTATATTATACTCATTCCCACTTTCATGACCTGAGATCACAATCTCAAAGATCTCCTCTTCAAAAAATGGTCCTGACGAGTAAATAAGTTCAATTGGCATAGTTAATCTCCTTTCTAGATAACATATACTCACGATTATTCATTTTTTTCGTCTGTAAGTCTCCCATAGTACATTTTCGCCCGGTATTGATTGCCCTTTTCAACGCCCAGTACTTAAAAATGCTGTCTAAAAGAGGACTTTCATCCATCGGGTTTAATAGTCTGTTGAATTTCGCCTGCCCAATTACAGCAAATGTTAAGGTCGGAGGATCTTCGTTCATCAGTTGCGTCTGTCCTTTCCATTTTGAAAATCTGGAAAGTAACTGATCTGGTTGTCGGGACTCGACAGGCATTATTTCTTTTAATTGTTTCCCATTTAATTTATTACATTTATGGCTCCCAATCAAAGATACAACTTGAGGAATAAAGCGTTGTAACCGTTCAATTTTGAGACGTACTTTTGAATCAAGTCCATCCAATGGAAACAATTCTTCCCACATACCGGCTAATTTCATCCATTGAGGATGAGGGTATAATAGATTACCCATTGCACAGCTAAGCTTGACTCTTAACCAGGGGGTTGGATGTACGTCACGTTCGGAAAAATGGAATACCAATGGTCGGGGCAGACTGACAACAGACATAATGCCCAAACAACCGGTAATGCCTACTTTTCCCACACTCCAAAAATCGGCAAGCATTTCTGAAGTCCATCGTTGATAAACTGACCATATATCAGCATGTTGTTTATCCTGTGCCACCATTTTAGAAAAAGTTTTCTTAACAGCCGGTACAAGATCCAATATTGCTGCCGCTTGATGGCCAACTTCATGAACAATCGAACTGGCAACAGCAGATCCGATCATTCTTTCACGCGGAACACGGATAATAGAAACCGGATTTTTAGTGCCACCCGGTAACTTAGTCTGGGCGCGGCGAATTGCCGCACCCAAACCACGATCCAAATAACAAATCATCGGTGGTTCATCAAAACTGAACCCGTCAATCTTCAAAGCATCCTCGGCAAGAACATCCAAAGCCGATAAACTCACTCCATACTCATGTTCACTTCGCTGGGTAACAGCTTCCGCAAAGATATCAAACTGCGACAAGATAATGCCAAAGCGTAATCTCAACAGTGTGAATTTCTTTTGGGCTATTTGAGGAGATGATCTTTGACCTTCTGATGATTTTAACCAGATGATAAAAGATTTGATCATCGTCCTCAATCGCTTACCCTGAACTTGAATCATGTTTTCTATCGCCGACATAGCCGCTGGAGATATAGCCGCCGCCATGACCATCGGCATGTGCATAGAAAACGGCTTTACACTATCAAGTCGTGATAAAAGAGCGTGAGCTTCTTGATCCAAGAGATATTTTGAAGAATTGCGTATCAATTGATAATTCCTTATGCTCCGTGGATGATAATTTTACGTCCATGACGAACCCAGCGACCGCTTCTTGATCCAAATGCTTTATGAGCACTTTGTACTAAACCGGGAGCGATTTTCTTAGCAGCTGATTTTATAGCAGTAGATGCAACCGCAGCGGGTGATCCTGTTTGAGGCATAGTAGCAGCTTTCTTAGCCGCAGCACCAATCAATTTTACCATCTTACGGGCAACTTCAAATTCTGCTTCTTCCTGAGTAAGTCCGGTCAGATCAATTTCTAATTTAGAGGCTGCAAACGATGCCAATCTTCCACCAAGAGCACCACCGGCAGGTCCACCAAAATAGGTTCCCACTGCGCGGCCAGCCCATGGCAATGCTTTCTTGACCAGCGGTCTTGCTACCTTTGCAATAGCTCTGACAATTGGACTTCTGGCAACTTTCTTAACACCGCGATATACTCGCTTGATGAGACTACCCAGGAAATATTCCAATTCTTCATCGTTTGATACAGATAACAACTCAGAAGCTAACTCCATCTCTTCTGCATCATCAAAGGGACTCTCATCATCAAAACCATACTCATCAGCAAAATTTTCAGCATCATCTTCAAGATACTCTGTTTCGTAATCATCCATTTCCAATGAGACCTGATCCAAATCATGCATAATAAAATCCTTTCACATTAGTTTGTTTTATTGTTCAAAAATTTATTCCCTACATTCATTGGCGATTTTAATAATCACCCTTTCGAAAGTTCTACCATTCCTTACCCTCCCTGTGTGATAATTTGATTTTGTTTAGTGTTAACATTTACAGTTAACTATGCAGAAACTGTGCCAAGGTAAGTTGTTGGTACACATGAACAGGAAATGAACTATCGTTCAGATATTGTGATTTCGATGAACTAACGGGGAACAATCGTTCCTGAATCACGAAGTCTAATTTTATATGAAGTTATTTGAATTTAAGATGTGATCTTTTGTAATAATTGACTTTACAGATCATTCCAAGTTGGGCAGAATCCCTGTGATCCTGCCATCTCCGTGGGCGGCAGACGACCTCGTCTGCCCCTTTCTATCTATCCCATCACCATTAATGATCCTTATCAATTTTAAGTAACCCATTTCCTGTTGTTAACTAATCTAAAGATCATTCCAAGTTGGACAAGATCGTTGTGATCCTGCCATCTTTATTTTTCTTGAATTTGTATTAATTGTAAACACCTGCAATCTTAATGAGGGATTCCCAGACACAACCTGTTTGATTAGATTTTACAATTTAGACGAAACTAATCTATTTTATAGTTTTGACGTAATCCTTCTTTACCCAGACATAAATTTTGGATTCTATCTTATACCAGCCATCACTTTCATGAAGAATCTCAACAATATCACCTTTCGATAGAGGTTCCCTAACAATTTTGGAACTAATATATGGTTCTGATCTGCAATTCAATTTAGATGCTGTAATTATTCCTTGGTTTTTATTGATAGGGACTTCAATCGGGCGATCACTACTGCGATCACTAAAAAGTAAATGTTCTCTTATTTTATCAATTGGAAAGGCAGGACCGGGATCTATTTTTCGCCCCGGTGAGACTTCATCATGACCTAAAATACTTTTAATTCCATAGTTACTTATAAGAAGCGAACAAATTTCCTGAACCAAGCTGAGTTGGATTTCATTATAAATATGCCAATAACCGGATTCTGTTTCATTTTTATGAATAGCTTTTAAGGCTTCATTTTCTTTATAATTCTTCCCAAACCAGGAAACATACTTATCACCGCTGTGTGATAATTTTCCGGCATTATCTATTTCAATCCCAATAGAATACTTATTGAAACCATGACGGCCGGAATAACTACTTTTGCCAGCGTGCCAGGATATAGTATCAAAGGGTACTAATTGAAATATTGAACCGTTCCGACCTATTACCAGATGTGCCGAGGATTTTGAATCTGGGTTACATAACGTTCTAACTGATGACTCCGCCGATGAACCTGCCGTATAATGAATTATTATTGTATCCAGATCATTATTATCAAATTTGGCTCCAAAATTTGGCGACCCTTGATAAGTGACTTTATCACCTTCCAGTTTATGATCTTTAATTATCAAAATAAAATTTATCCTTCGGGCGCATCATCATCAAAAAGACGACTGCCTGTTATTGCTCTGGTAACTCGATTCCCGCCACCTCTTTTTTCCACGGTTCGGCCTATACTCCAGGTTGCCACAATTCCCGACCAACCTGCCCAAAAGGCGGTGGGAAGTTCCATCATAGGCATTTGTGCATTAAAAATTTGCGCAACAACAGGTACTAAACAATAAATATAGAAAATAAAGCCTAATCCGGCATAGACAACGGTGGGACGGGCACGTTTAGTATAACTGTCACCCTGAGTTAATTCAGCAACCAGAATTCTTTCTTTTGCTTGTAATTGCGTTCTTATTGTCTCTTCAATTTCAGAATCTCGTTTTTGAAGTAAAGCCTCCATCTCAACTTTGAATTTCTGTTTTTCTTCTCCACTTAGATGAAAACCATCAACCACTCCCCCAACTTTTTCAACTAATGTGCCAACGCTTCCAGAAAAAATCTTTGTGAACCAACCCATAGCAATACCTCCTGATAATTAGCTATCTCTTTTTACTTTTTAATAATTTTGTCATATTTTCATTACCAAATTGTGGGTATTTACTCATACTACTTTGAATAATTGTTTCGTTATAACATTGCCTGCATTAGTTATTATTTTGTGTGACATCGATGAAAGAACAGAGGCTGACAAAACTTATTCTATATTATTTTATTTTAATAGAACTCTACCTTATCCAAATATTATATGCGACCAATATAACCTATGTTACAAAGGTGTCATTATTGTCATTTTGCATAAAAGAAATTAATAATTTCAGAGTAGATTTTACAGGTATGTCTTTATAAGTTCAATTAGCTCAAGTAGGGCAGGATCCCTGTGATCCTGCCATCAAAAAATCATCTCGAATATATATTAAAGTTTATATCAAACATTCGAAGTATGCGGGCTACTTGGGATACATATCGAACCAACATAGTTGGATATATCTCATAAAAAAACTGTATCTTAATTATGCTGCCAGGTCAAGCCATTTATAATGGCAGAGAGGCAGGGATTCGCCATGCGGTATTTTCTGTAACTTTTTGAACTGCATCATATTACGCGTAATGCGATGAGTTTCAGAATGTTATGTAGAGTCAAGTTGGATCAAGTTGAGTTAACTTCAGCGAAGTAGTTTGTTAGAAAATTGTTAGAAAAAGTAAAAATTAGAATTGTCAGGTGCACACGGCTTCTGACCAAACCTATGAGAAAGGAATGTAATTTTAGATTTTCTTTCTTTTTTCCCAAGTATCTTCAAAATTCCATTTAATTGTTTTGGGGTTTGTTCTAAGATTTAGATCTATCGAATCTACTGGTATCAATGGTAAAGATTTCTCATACTCCTCCAAAGACATCTTTAAGGATTCTTTAGGTTCTACCCACATATGCCCATAAACATACAAATAAACCCTGAATGAATCATTATCTAATTTAATAACTGACATTGAATCTGCTATTTCTGCTTCAATAAATTTAGTCTGATTAATAATATCTAGATCATAATAATTATTTGTCGATACAAATAAAAAAAGATTATCATCAACGGTTAAAGGCATATGCTCCCTTATAACAGTAAAATGATATCTATCGATTTTTGTCTTTAAAACAACTTGCTTTTTACTGCAAGAGATAAGCATTGATAAAAAGATCATCATTAAAACAATTCTTATTTTAGTCATAAATAATTATCTCAATTTTATTAAATTCCCCATTAAGTGCACGATTAATTCCTCTACTAACATTTCGTGGGCGGCAGACGTCAACCACACTTCGTGTGCTCGTCTGCCCCTTACTATCTATCCCATCAACCATTCATATTCCTTATCAATTTTAAGCAACCTATTTCCTGTTGTCAACTAATCTAAAGTACTTGAAATTGAACCGTGGGAATCCATACTCACCGTGACGAAGTTTCTCAAATTCATATTTCTAATAAAATATCTCCCCGCAGTCCGAAGGAATCAAGCATACGAAGTATGCGGGCTACTTGGGATACATATCGAACCAACATAGTTGGATTTTTCACATATAAAAACAGCATTATCAATATGCCGTCAGGTCATGCCATTTAAAATGGCGGGGTGGACCTCACTCTCAGAAAATTTTGCTGTTATTTCTCATCAAAGGTAATGACTACTTTTCCTCGTGCGTGTCCTTTTTCAACATATCGTAGTGCCTCAGGAGTTTCACTCAAAGGGTACTTCCTATCTACTACAGGCGTTATTTTGCCGGCCTCCAAAAGCTCCTTTATGAAGACCAAATCTAACTGATTCAGGTTCGCCATAAATGAAATAACTTTTCGATCCTTCATCCTTGCAATAAGAGGATTGAAAATCAGCGATTGTAGAATACTCGAAGTTGATGAAGAACCGCCAACTCCGACATATATACCGGTTGCTTTTAGCACGCGCAGAGGCTTTCGTATTGAATGAAATGCGGCATTGTCTACGATCAGATCGTACACCTTCCCGCTCAACCAGAAGTCTTCTTTATTATAATCTACCAGGTGATCTGCGCCAATCGACCGAACCATCTCGAAGTTTTTTCCGCTACACACTCCGGTTACTTGCGCTCCTAGCACCTTAGCTATCTGTATCGCAAATGTCCCCACTCCACCGGATGCGCCATTGATCAAGACATGTTGTCCTGATTGCAGTCGTCCGTGATCACGAAGAGCCTGTAACGCCGTAATTCCCGCTAATGGCACGGCCGCCGCCTGCTCAAAAGTCATGGCTGTCGGCTTCAGCACCAATTTGTCCTCGCGAACACACGCATATTCTGCAAATCCACCCATGCTCGAGCCAAAGACTTCGTCACCCGCCTTAAACTGAATTACATTCTTGCCAACAGCCTCAACCCGGCCAGCCATGTCGGCACCGAGTATCTGGTGTTTCGGTTTCAGGAGTCCAAAGCCCATTAGTCGTACCAGAAACGGTTCGCCACGAAGAACGTGCCAGTCAAGTGGGTTCACCGCCGCCGCATGCACTCTTATGAGTACTTGATTGTCCATCAGATCGGGCTTATCAATTTCCCGTAGTTCAAGTACATCCGGCGATCCGTATTTGGTGCGTACGATAGCTTTCAATTGTTTCCTCCGAGATAATAACGATTTCCGTGGGCGGCAGACGCCAACCACACTTCGTGTGCTCGTCTGCCCCTTACTATCTATCCCATTTACCATTCATAATCCTTATCAATTTTAAGCAACCCATTTCCTGATGTCAACTAATCTAAAGTACTTGAAATTGAACTGTGGGAATTCATACTCACCGTGACGAAGTATGCGGAGTGGAATGTATTCAAAAGAGTTGATTTTGTAAGCTGCTATATTTAATAGATTATGTATAGCTTATGAAATTGAATTATAATGTTATCCAATCATTAATCAGATATTCGAATCAACTCGCAAAATCTTCTCCATCTTTCGGCCTTTCGCCAATTCATCTATCAACTTATCCAAATATCTTACTTGTTGCGTTAACGGATTTTTGATTTCTTCCACGCGATAACCGCAGATAACACCAGTAATAAGGTGAGCATTAGAATTTAAATTAGCATTCTTAAAAAATATTTCAAAAGTTACCTTTTTTTCAACGAGCTTTTGTAATTTTTTTTCGTCAAAACCGGTTAACCACTCAATTACTTGATGCAATTCTTCTTTTGTTCTGCCTTTTTTCTCGATTTTATTAAGATAATGTGGATATACAGAAGCAAATATCATTTTTGCAATACGTTCATCTTGTTTGTTCTCGTTTTTCATAGTTTTTTTTAGTTTAAGGTTATCCAGTTCAAATAGGGCAGGATCCCTGTGATCCTGCCATTTAACTCTCATCTTTAATTTATATCAATTATTAAACACCTGCAATCTTTATTAGCGGGCTACTTTGGATACATATCGAACTTATATGATTTCAAGCATGAAAAAGCCCTGATCAAATTTCGCCAGGGAAAAACATACGATGTATGCGGGCTACTTGGGATACATATCGAACTTTTATATTTGCTGAAAAGTAAATACATAGAAATCATATTGATTTTGATAAAGCCATTATTTAATGGCGGGGAACTTGTGATATATATCTAACTTTCGTGAAATTATAGGTTTAGGTTTCAATATACCTGTATTGTTTATCAAAAAAGTTAGGATTATTTTTTAACTCCCACCGTAATAAGATAAACAGGTTCTTCTCCTACAGGAAGCTGCAAAACTTCACTAATAACTTCATCATTAAAAGCTCCGTTGACACACATCCCAACCCCCAAAGCATACGATTGTAAATACAAATTCTGTGCTGAATGACCGGCTTCAATCCAAACATATCGCTCTCTACCTCGCTGTCCGTATTTTTGCGTTGTTCTTTCAAATATTGCTGAGTAAATTATTACGACAGAGGATTCTTGAATCCTGTAGCCTTTAACGATTGCTTTACTGAGTTCATCTCTTTTATCGCTGGATACAACCATTTCAAGATGATGTTTGACAGAATTGTACTTGTATATTCCTTTTTGCAATCCGGAAACATTTCCGGCAACAATATAGATTTCCAATGGATACAGTGCTCCTGCCGAAGGTGCTGTTCTAAAACCACCTCGATAGTATTCTTGAGAACTATCTATTTTAGTAATACCATACGCCGACCACAAAAGCTGTGAAATTTGTTCAATTGTCATTGGCGTTTGCGAATATGACCTGATGGAACGCCGATTTAATAGGGCTTTTTCAACTGAAATATCACTGTCATATTTCGGCTGGGGTAATTTGACAATCTCAGATTTTTGAGAGTTTGCATCTTGAGAAAATGAAAGACAATATCCACACATAAGTGTAATCAAAAGAAAATAGATTGGATTTTTCATAACCTCCCTTTCATATAAATTATTGTCGAGTAATATCACTCGACAGTTTACATTTATATACCCTCGTACTATACCCTGTTGCTTAGCATGGGTACTCTTCTGCATTTTGTGGTTGAGAAAATAATTCTTAGGTGAATTAACCTCTAACAAAATCTAGATTTTCAACGTAATTTATTCTCTACCAATTGTAAACCTTTTAAAATGAAATATTAAAAAGGGAAGAATTTTGGACAGATATCTAACATATAATTATGAAAAATCTTAATAATAATTTGGGGAATTATCAAATTAATAAAGCTTATTAAATAAAGCGGCTACTTGGGAGACATATCGAACTTATATGATTTTAAGCATGAAAAAGCCCTGACCTGTTTCGCCAGTGTAAAACATACGAAGTATGCGGAGAGGCAGGGATTCGACGCATGGCATTTTCGACAACTTCTTGAATGGCATAAAAATAGCCGTAATCAGATGAAATGTGAAACCTTAAGTAGAGTCAAGTTGGGTTAAGTTCGATCAAGTTGAGTTAACTTCAGTGAAGTAGTTTGTTAGAAAATTGTTAGAAAAAATAGTCTCAAAACGCCCATTTGATAGCAAAGCACGTCTATAATTTACCGTATAGGCTCTATCTGGATCATTATTCTTCAATGGATTATTCAAGATATAAACATACGGACTCCAGCTTGGATAACTACTCGCTTTGGTTGATATCAACCCAGCTGAATTCCGCTTCTAAGTATGGTTGATCTGAATAACCTTCGTAGTTAATTACAAGCGAATCTCACCAATCAATTTGATGAAAAGTCAAGTGTATTTCATGAACGGCATAGTCATCGAAAAGAGGGTGTGAAGCTGGTGAAAGTGTAGCCAACAAAGAAAGAGGTATTAAGACACATACAATTATTATGGCAACTAATAGTCTTCAAACATAATTGTTCTCCTTTATCTGTTGAAGTCTTGAAGTTACTCAAATGATTATTCACTAATTATCCCTAAGATATTGTCGATAATTGATATATGAATAATGAAGAAACTTGGTTGGAAAATTCCACACTTGATTTATTTCTGGTTAAGTTAGCCGGAAAATACTCGAAATACAGTCCGGGTGATATAATATTTTCTGAGGGTAATATTGGTACTACCATGTTATTAATCCTTAGGGGCGATGTTAAAATCACTAAATTAAGCTCAGAAACAAACCAGCCAGTAACAATTGCAACTCGTAGTGCCGGTGAATTCATTGGCGAGATGGCCTTGGTTGAAGAGTCTCCACGATTTGCATCTGTCATATCCAAGACTGCTTGTGAAGTTCTGGAGATAACCAAGAGTAATTTTGAAAAAATCATCAAGGAAAAACCCTCATTTGCAATAAATGTCCTAGAGAGTTTAAGTAACAAGCTACGCGAGTCTGATTCATCAAGAGTAATGGATCTTGAGAAGAATAATCTTGAGCTAACGGAAACCAATCAAAGATTGAATGAACTCAACTGTTTTCTTGATTCGGTAATTGATCAATCACCATCAGCAATTCTTCTCGTAACTAAATCTGGCGACATTTTTAATATGAATAAGTCAGCCATCAGGATATTTGGCCTCAATAAAGATAAAAAATATAAAATTGATGACCTTTTCAGTCATTTCAATTTTTCAGACTGTCAGCAGGAATTGCAAAACACCTGGAGTGGTAAAGTAAACGGCTTGCGGGTCGGCGAGGAATTTCCGGCGTTTTTGACCTGTACCATTTTAACAACCTATAGAGACGAATTACTCTATCTCGTAATGGGACAGGACTTGACAGAAATTTCGGGATTTACAAGTATTAAAGCAATTGAAGACCGGTATTTAAATACCAAGCAATCTACCTATGAATTGGCTAAACAGTTTTTTGTCGAGATAGATATCCTCAAAAGTAATATTGATAATTTGTCAAAAGATATTTCAGATAACGATACCAAAGGTATCGAAAGTTCCAATCGAGAAGTCAACTGCACTATCATGGATCTGAAAAATGATTCCCGTCATTTAGTTGACACTTATAAAACAGAATCAAATTTTACATTTATAGATATTCGTGTTTTGATGAAGACCATTCTGAAACATTGGCAGTCGATGAAGGAAGTTGAAAATATTGAATTTAGTCTGGATGTGCATAAAGATTTTCCGAGTCGAGTTCATATGAATGAGGTATCACTTCAGAATATGATATTTAGTTTACTAAACTCGGCTTCGGACGCTTTGCTCAACTTAGAAAAGGATATTCAATATTCAATAAAAATCGACTTATGCCGTTCGCCGGATAGTAGATTTTCTGAAATCAGAATTATTCCCCATCTTGCTATTTTGGAACCTGAAAATGTCAGAAAAGCTTTAAACCAGTATAGCATTTTTGGCTGGGATTATATTGAGCAGATAATTCATCATCATGAGGGAGAATTTGTGATAGAAAATAATAAAGATAATTACCCAGTTATTATAATTCGTTTACCGTAAATTGATGGAGTGATTGTGCCGGATTTACTACTCATTTTATTATTTGGACACTATATAGGCGACTTTGCCCTACAGTCGGATAATATGGCTAAGAACAAGGGCAAATCAAAAGTATTTTTGTCTTTGCATGTATTAATTTACATTATTGTTCTGACTTTATTTCTGGCGTATGGACTTAGCCTTCATGAGAATAATAGCTTCATGAGCCTGACAACACTTCTGGTAATGGTAGGCGTTTATGTAATTCATTGGATTCAGGATTTTATTAAGTCCCAGAAATTTAATAACAGCAAGCAAGCTTATTATTTGGATCAGGCTATTCATATTATGACACTTTTAGTCATCAGGATATATATTTATGGTGGTTAAACAAATTTCCAATGCGAAGGCATTTGTTAATCCTCATCTACCTCAGATATTAATAGAGTGGTATAGTAATTCCCTATCGGGAAAGTTTCACAATTTCACTCACCATGAAGGCATTGTAGCCTGTCTGGATGCTTCCGGATTCACAGAGCTTACTCGCAAATTATCCATTGATAAAAAACTTGGTCCTGAAAAATTGACACATATTCTTAATGAGTTTTTTAAATCAGTCTCAGATTTGATATTTCATTATCAGGGAGATATTCTCAAGTTTGCCGGAGATGCCGTTTGGATATATTTTCCAAAAACGGTTGATATAACTAAGTTTTTTCATCATGCCCTAAGCACTGTCGAAAATTTGAATAAGACTTCATCAGATTTACAAAACTCTCCTTTAAAAATTCATATTGGAGCAGAGATAGGTTCCTTTAGTCTGGCATCAATGGGTAAAGTAAATTATAGATTGGAAGCAGAACCTTATGGTTCAATGATTACTGATGTTATGCACGCCTGTGACCTTGCCAAAATAAATCAAATGGTTATAGGAAAAAATCTTGCCTGCGTGTTACCACAATATGACTCACTATCTCAAGTAGAAGATGGTTTCTATCTCTTGGAGAATACTGAAGAGTTTTCTAAGGACATATTCATTTCCAAACAAACATCTTCAGAAGAAGAAATGTATCACGATGTGCGACTCGAACAGTATCTTCCTAAAGACCTTATAGAAAGAGCCAAAATAACTTCCAAAATGAAAATTTCACAATCCGAATTTCGTGATGTGACGGTTCTATTTGCCAACTTTAGATCATCTGTTAACCATGAATTGGAACAAGCTGATTACGAAATAAAATTAATCAATAAAAAGCTCTTATCTGTTTTTGAAATCATATCTCAAAGCGGCGGGAGTATCACCCGAATTGATCCCTTTTATGACGGTCATAAATTACTGGTTTTATTCGGTGCTCCTAAAAAGCGTGAAGATGATGAACTGAATGCTTTGCATTGTGCCACAAAATTACTGGGACTTATTGATGTTGATTTTGACCTGAAAATTGGACTTGCGAACGGCTCGCTGTTTTGTGGTGATGTTGGAACAGATAAACGAAAAGAATATACTGTCATGGGTGAGGCAGCTAATATGTCCGCACGATTAATGGCTAACGCATCTTGGGGACAGGTTCTGATAGATAATGAGCTACGAATGATACTACCAGAAAATATCAAAACTGATAATAAAAAATTATCTCTCAAGGGAATCGGTAATGAAGTTTTATGTCATCAATTTCGGGAGATCATCGAACTGATAAGTTGCCATACCGAAAGCGATACTATCATCGGTCAGAAAACAGAATACCAACAATTAAAAAGGTTTATGAGCCCCACTCCTTTATCGCAAATTAAGAGAATGGTTATTACCGGTGAGGCTGGCGTTGGAAAAAGCACACTGGTTGAAAGTGCAATCAGAAGTAATGATGAAATCCCCTCTATAACAATTGAGGGACGTCGTTCATTTCTATATGGTGAAAACTGGATTCTTAAAAAATTACTCAATGACCTATTCTCGATTTTTCAAAAAAAACATTATCAATCACTTAAAGATTTTGCAATTGAAATTATAGAATCAAAATGGCTTCCCCTGATCGGCGATTTTATTGATGTTCCAGTTGAAGATAATATTTGGAGTAAAGGTTTATCACAAAAACAAAAAAATCAGAAGACCATTGGACTCTATAGCATGCTGACAGCTTCAATTGTTACTGATCCAGTTGTTGTCATCATTGATGATTTTGATCAAATTAATGACTATTCAAGACAGTTTCTTCTTCATCTGTTAAATTCGCCTAAACAATTTCCTGGAATTTTCATCCTAATTTTAAGAGATGATACGAATATCGGCAAACTATCGAACACAAAAATAACGCATCTAAAATTAGCCCCACCCACTGACAGTGAATGGATGAGTTATTTTAAAAATCAATTTGGTGATGGCAAAAGAGAATTAGAACTTACAGAAAAACTAGTCGATATATCGAAAAGTAATCCTCAATTCATATCCGAGTTTATTAATCATCTACATAAACAGGACAAACTTGAACTAAACAGCTTTACTGGCAAGTATGAATTAATTGAGTCATTTGATGATGCAGAAATACCTGCCAACATTAATGACATATATCTTTCGAGATTCGATCTTTTACCCGAACTTGATAAGAGATTGCTGAAATCGGCTGCTGTATTTGAAACTATGTTCAGCTTGGACGCATTAAGCACCACCACTGATAATAAAGATAAGAATGCTTTGAGGAATAAGCTTGATAATTTGGAAAAGGATGAAGTATTGGAGTACGATTCTGAAAACAGACTATTCAGTTTCGCAGATAAAAAATTCCAAACAATAATTTACTCTTGCCTTCCCGAATCATTTCTACTGACTTCTCATAGGAAAGTGGCCAATTACTACGAATCATCTGAAGCAACATTCTCTCCTGCAGTATTGGCAAATCATTACTTCAAATCCAAGCAATGGCAGAAAGCATATACCTTTTCACTCATAACTGCTAAAGATGCTCTCCGTCTATTCTCTCTTAGTGAAGCATCACGTATGTTTAAACAATGTGAAGTCTCGCTCGAATCAATAGAACATAACGATATCCAAACTTCTGATATTTATAACTACTATGAGAGTTATAGTTCATACCTTGTTTTGGAAGGTGATTTGGACAAGGCATACAAGTTGATAAAATCCTGGAAGGAATTAGCTGAGAAAGATAATAACGATTCCCAAAAAACATCGGCAATTATTGAAAAAGCACAACTCGATTGGCAACAATCAAAATATAATGAATGCCGGGAAGCTTTAGAAAACGTATTAAAATACCCAGATATTCAAGATTATTCTAAATTGACAGCTCGGATTCATACAATACTAGCCGAAGTAGAGAGGCGTTCCGGGAATTTTACAATGGCTCAAGAGTGTTGCCAACAATCTATTAATTCTTACAAAGACATCGATGATTACCAAGGTCTGTCTGATGCTTATAATAAACTTGGTCTGGCATTGTGGGGTGAAGGAAAACTTAATGAGGCAGCAGAAAATTATGAACTTAGTTTACAATATGGAAAAGATGTCAATGGGATGATTGTACATTCACAAACATCTAATAATTTAGCTATAATTAAATGGGAGCAGGGAGATTTTTTGGAAGCCGAACAATTAATGAGACATGCTCTGGAAATAACAAAACAGATTGGCGATCGCCGCGATGAGGCTTATGTTTCCGGAAATCTGTCAAGCATACAAAAAATTCTGGGCCGTTTCAGTTCATCCCGAAAACTAATCTTACACGCTGACAAAATATTTACCCGACTTAATGATACGCATGCCCACAATTATGTAATTGGGAATCTGGGCGATATTGATTTAATCGAAGGGAAGCATGAAGATGCCGAAGCGAAATTTCTCGAAGTAATTAAGTTCGCAAAAGAAGTTGATGACAAAGAGCTCTTTGCCGAATGTCAGATTCGTTTGGGTGAGGTTTTATTCTATACCGGAAATATTGATAAAGCGAAAATTAAATATAAGGAAGCTATTAAGCTTGCAAACGAAATTGATTCATCAGAATATTTCATGCGCTCAGCAATAGGTTTGTGTAGACTGTTTATTGGAGAGCGGTATCTAGATGAAATCAATTACCTAATTGATCAAACCATGGAAAAAGCGGTTAGTATTAATTCAATTCTCGTTATGAACGAAATTGGTTTTATTAAAGGAGAAACAAATCGCTTGAGGAACAACCTATCCGACGCCATTAGTTGTTATCACGAAACACTTTCATATGGCCAGCAACAGAATGTTTTTGAGTTAATTTTGAAGTCTTCAGTACGGCTTTATGAAAATGACAACTCATTTAAAGACAAAGCCAACAGGATTATCTCAGACATCAGTCATCAATACATTATCGATAACGGAAAAGATAGCTGGAAAAAAATAATCAACTCCTGTTATTATCAATATTTTTCCAAAACAATTAGTAAAATGGTCTAATTTTTGTGAAGTCTATTCCCTACATCATATAGGATTCATCCCATATTTTTAACTATTCATTTAAAATTTCAAATCTCCTGTTTCATATTGAAAAAATTTATTATTATTTTAACCTACTGGCACACTATGAGTAACAAGACAAATATTGGACTTTCCCCATAATTGGTAATCATTTTGCTACTATTATTCATAGAATATTATGAATATTTAATTTAGGAGATATCGTATGAATAGCAGATACAATGTTTTTAGAAAGCCAAAGTTGACAGGAAAGTTTCTGCCAATTAATATTTTGATTATCTTGGCTTTAATTGGGATTATTGGTTGTAGCCAAAATCCGTTACAGCCAGATCTTCTGGCTGATGGACCTGTTTTATCTCAGGCAAGTAAATTTGTCGAACAAGATAAAACTCAAAAATGCTATGAATCTTCAGGACTTATTACAGTTGCAGATGGTGGGGAAATTCAACTTGGATGGGGCGGACCAAAAAATAGAATCCAATTTGAACCCGGAGCTATCAACGAAGATGTTGTGATTGATATTACAACTTGTACTGCTAAGAGCACCTCTCATGACATCGTTACTGTATTTGAATTCGATTTTGGTCCTGATGGCTTATTCTTTTCCCCATCAGCTAAAATTATAGTAAATGCTGCTTCTCTTAATGCATTAAGAGCTCCAAAACATAAAGGGGTAGTAAAGCTTTATTACCATGATCCTGAGACAGGTGAATGGCTACTTCAGCAGGAAGCAAAAATCTTCAAAGGAAAAGTAACCTTTGAAATTAGCCACTTTTCCAAATTTGGCATTTCACACTAAAATTATTATTGCTTTGTGCCTGCAAATAATGCAGGCACAAACTGTTCAGTAAGAATCATCATAAAATAATACTTATCAAAATGCACAGATATTCTGTGTTCTTGTCAATCTACATCAACAAAGCTACTTAATTTGATAGATAGTGTGATTAGTGGGTTACTCCCAACTTTTCTATAATAAATATTGATAAAACCCTAACCAAAGTGTGCCAGTGTAAAACAAACCTTGTATGCGGAGAGGCAGGGATTCGAACCCTGGATAGGGGTTACCTATACACACTTTCCAGGCGTGCTCCTTAAGCCAACTCGGACACCTCTCCGTGTAATATTCTGTTTCTGCAAAAAGCAGAATAAGACCTGTAAGAAATAATTCTCACAGGAATCTCCCCCTAATAAATGGATTTTCTCCAAAAAGACAAGACTAATATTTTTATTATATGAATTTACGAATCGCCACCCTAAGGCCTTATCCGTCACGAACTTATCAACAACTGATGATTGCGGGTGAAAAACTTGCGAACCGTCAAGGCAACCGAAATTACCGAGGTCAGCGTAACTGAGGACATCAACATGAAGACAACTATAATCTGAAGATAGACAGCATCAATCGGATTAGCCCCGGCTAAAATCATCCCGGTCATTGCTCCCGGCAGAGCTACGATTCCAACTGTTTTCACAAAATTCAATATTGAAATTAGTCCGGCATTGGCTGCCTGATTCAAATAATTTGATGATGCCGACCGCCAGGTTTTCCCAAGCGACAACGAAGTTTCTATTCCCAGCCGGTTATTTCGAAGGTCTGAGGATAGCCGATCAATCGATATTGACGAGGCGTTCATCGAGTTACCGATAATCATCCCGCCCAAAGGAATAATATATCGCGCTTCAAAACTTATGATATTCAACATCAGCATTAAAAAAAGAGTTAACAAAGAACCGGATGATATCGCAACAAAACAGATTATAAATGACCCGGAGACAGATTTGACTCGACCGGCGGCTGTATATGATCCGACCAGAATCATTATCATTAATGCTAAACTAATAAACCAGAATGATTCCATCGCAAAAATATATTCCAAGGCATACCCAACCGCGATCAATTGAATAAATGCCCGCACCGATCCGAATGATAAATCTTTTGCGACCGGAATTTTCCACCACCGCGTCACAGCTACTGCCACAAAGACTAACAGAAATGAAATTAATACTTGTACAAGACCGGGTGATGTCATATTAACTGCCTCGATTGATATTGCTTGCCCTCTTCTGACTGAGGGTTGTTTACCAACTGTTCAATCGCACCGCTTTCAATAAGCCTGCCGTTGACCATCAACAATCCTTCACCACCCATTCGCAATGCCTGTTCGGGATTATGGCTGACAAAAATCACAGTCGACTTACAATTGTCTACAATCTCTTTAATAAGATTTTCAATAGCTTTGGTGTAGGATGGATCGAGCGCCGAGGTTGGTTCATCCAGTAAAATTATCTCCGGATTCAAAGTCAGCATCCTTGCCAGAGCAACGCGCTGCTTCTCCCCGACCGATAATAAAGAAGCATCCGATTCAATCAGATCAGGTTTGATATGAGCTTGATTAGCGATCTTTTCGATATATTCATCAGACAAAGTTTGATCAATATAGCGGAGGTTATCTTTAACGGTTCCTTCAAAAAGATGAGGTGTTTGAAAAAGAAACCCGATTTTTTTACGCAGTTCACATGGCGAGATCAATTTATAATCTTCTCCTTCAAAAAAAACTTGTCCTTCGCTCGGTTCGTCAAGTCGGTTCAAAAGTCTTAGCAACGAAGATTTCCCGGCACCGGATGGACCAATGATGGTATAGACCTTGCATCTTTCAAATGAAAAACTAAAATCATCAATAATTTTTTTATAAGAATTGTTATGGGAAACTTTGCGGGTAAGATTTTTTGTCTCTAAGATAATATTTGAATCATTATCGTTTGCCACGTTAATCGTCACCCTCTCCAAAATAAACATGACGCTGTATCAAATTGATGTAATCCGACCAGCCCTTACCGCCGACTTTTTCCCGAATTCGTTCCAAAGCACCCATCTTGCTGTCGATCTCATCACAGTAGTAAATAACAAAGGCTTCGGGAATTTTGGGAACTACCGGAGTTGAGTATTCTCCCTGATGTGATAAAACTATATGACGAAGTTTCATTAGAAGTTTGTCGGGGAAATTCTCAATCAGTTTGGCGCGCTCAACAATCCAGGCATCGGCAATACAGATATGATCGATCAAACGACCTTCATCAGTAAAATCAATCACCATATCGGTTGTGTAGGTTGCAAGTTTTCCAATATCATGAAACAGACCGCCAAAGATCAGCAAATCCTTATTCAGATATTCATACCCTACTGAGACTCTAACTGCCAACTCGGCAAGGTTCGCGCTGTGTTCTGACAGTCCGCCGATATAGGCATGATGCCAAAGTTTTCCGGCAGCAGCCTTAAGAAATTTATCAAAGAATTTTTCATCATTCCAAAATGATTCAACCAGCGTTTTGATATATTGGTTTTCGATCTTTTCAGTCAGATTCAAAATACGGGATTTTCGTTCATCGTGGGTTTGCTTTGAATGCGGCAGCAATTCATCAAGCGAATATTCATCTTCCGTTGCTAATCGAATCCGAACGATAGTAAGCTGCAATTTATCACGAAATTCACCGACAGTACCCCGAACTTTGACCACATACCCCGCTTCAAGTTCCGTAAGACAGAAGGTATCCGGCTCCCAATAAACGGCATTTATTCTGCCGCTGTTATCGCCCAGTTCGGCTGTTAGATAATTTCCTTTGGTGTATTCCCTGATATCAGCTTTACGGACAATAAAAAAGCCGGTTATAACATCATTTAAGGCAAACTCTTTTATTTTCTTTTCAGCCATATGATTATTATAACATCTGGCTGATTGCGTGGCAAATGATATTCATTACTTAACTTTATCAAAAAATTCCGTTTTATTTCCTTACTGACAATAAACCTGATATTGTTTATATTCTCAACATGAAAAATAAAATATTAGACCGAATCGAAAAGGGCGAATTTTTCCTGATTGCCGGACCATGCGTTATTGAAACCGAAGAAATATGCTTTCAGGTTGCCGAACATGTAAAAATTCTGGCAGAAAAATATGACTTACCCTTTGTTTTCAAATGTTCATACAAAAAAGCCAACCGCTTATCAGCCGGTTCATATACCGGACCCGGTATCGATAACGGCTTGCAAATTCTTGAAAATATAAAAAAGAAATTTGACCTTCCAATTCTGACCGATATTCATGAAACATCTGAAATCAAAAGTGTCGCCAAAGTTGCCGATATCCTCCAGATTCCAGCCTTTCTTTGCCGGCAGTCTGATCTGGTCATTGAAGCTGCCGAAACCGGAAAATGGGTCAATATCAAAAAAGGACAATTTCTTGCTCCTGAAGATATGGCAAAAATTGCTAATAAAGTTGACAGTAAAAAAATCATGCTAACCGAGCGGGGTTCCTCTTTTGGTTATCGTAATCTGATTGTCGATTTTAGATCGTTTATGATAATGAAAGAATCAGGGCATAAAGTAATCTATGATGCATCTCACTCACTTCAACTCCCCGGCGGCGGTGGAGCCGTTTCAACCGGACAACCTCAATTTATAATTCCGATGGCAAAAGCTGCGATGGCGATTGGTCTTGATGGCATCTTTGTTGAAACCCATCCTAACCCAAACGAAGCGCTTTCAGATGCGGGAGCTATGCTGCCGCTTGAGAAGATGGATGAATTTCTGGAAAGTATTTTAAAAATTAAAGAGGCTGCCGAATGAGCTTATTAACTAAAGATCAATTTATTGATAAATTTAAAACTATAAAATTACTGGCGCTTGATGTTGACGGCGTACTAACTGATGATTCTATTTATTTCGGTCCGGATGGATTTGAAATGAAAAAATTTAATATCTCAGATGGATTTTTCATGGTTCTGGCGATGCGAACCGGATTGGAACTTGCCATAGTTTCAGGACGATACTCTCCGGCTACCATAACCAGAATGGAAGACCTCGGTGTTAAACATGTTTTTCAGGGAAAGAAAAGCAAAGTCGGAATGATAAAACCGTTGCTTCAAGAATTAAAAATAGAATTCTCTGATGTTGCTTTTGTCGGTAACGAAATCCTTGATATCCCTCTTGCAAAAGAAGTCGGTCTGTCTATTGCTGTGAATGATTCTTCGGAGGAACTGCTTAAAATAGTAAATTATAAAACCGAAAAAAATGGCGGTGTTGGTGCCGTTCGGGAAATCCTCGAATGTTATTTCAAAGCCAAAGATTTTAATCCGGTAGATTATATAAAATGAAAAAACTAATCGAATATGCAAAGGAAGTCATCAAAATAGAATCAGAAATGGTTGCATCATTAGCTGATCGTCTTGATGATAATTTCATTGATGCTGTTGAAACTATTCTTGATTGCAAAGGACGCGTGATAGTGTCCGGCATGGGGAAATCAGGGCTCATCGGCAATAAAATTGTTGCAACTTTCAATTCAACCGGTATCTCCTCGTTTTTCCTGCATCCCGCCGAAGCTCTCCATGGCGACCTGGGACTGGTTCGCAACGATGATGTTATCATGGTGATCTCTAAATCAGGCCAGCTTAACGAAATGGAACTTCTGATTGCAACTGCAAGACGGCTTGGAATAAAAATTATAGCTCTTTGTGGTACGGTTGATTCGGAGATGTTTCGTCGCGCTGATATCCCTCTTGATTGTTCAGTAGAAAAAGAAGCCTGCCCTAATAACCTCGTACCGACCTCATCATCAACCGCAGCTTTGGTTATGGGGGATGCTTTAGCAGTCGCCCTTTTAAAAGCTCGTAATTTTTCACCGCAGGATTTTGCGGTACTCCACCCGGGGGGACTATTGGGAAGGCGTTTGTTAAAAAAAATATTTGAAATCCATCACACCGACGATGAAATTCCAATCGTATCAGAAAACGCTACGATGAAAGAAATGATTTTGCAAATGACCTCCAAACGGCTTGGGTGTGTAATCATTGTTAATAATAGTAAAAAAGTGATTGGGATTTTCACCGATGGTGATTTAAGACGAGTAGTTGAAACTCAGGATAATTTTGAAAATCTTACAGCCAGTGATGTCATGGTGAAAAATCCTAAAACAATCAATGCTGATGCTGTTTTGGATGCTGCCTTGAAAATCTTCGAAGACCACTCAATAACTCAGCTTGCCACAGTAGATTCCGATGGTTCACTATTGGGAATTATCCATCTGCATGATATTTTAAAATCGAAACTTGTATAGTATTACTTAAAAATAAATAATAATATTTTTCATGAAACTCAAGAAACGCATCAAACATAGTCTAACTGTTATCTTTGTCAGACTAACAATTTTGATATTCAATCTCATTCCCCGTTCAATGGCAATTCGCTGTGGAAGTACGATTGGAATCCTTGCCTGGAAAATTTTAAAAAAAGAACAACAAAATGTCTTTAACAACTTAACCACTTGCTATGGTGATAAACTATCTGATTCTGAAAAATATCACATTGGTAAAAACTTCTTTATAAATTCCGGTAAGAATTTGGCTGATATGCTTAGATTTAAAAAATACTTCCATTCTCAGATCAAAAATCTGGTTGAAGTAGAAGGATTGGAACATTTTGATCGTGCTTATAAACGCGGCAAGGGTTTGGTGGGAGTTACCGGGCATATTGGTAATTTTGAACTGTTAGCAATCTGGATTCAAAATCTTGGTTATGACATTGCGGTTATCGGCAGAGAGATGTATGAAAAACGGCTCGATAAAATTTTAACTGAAAACCGAACCTCGTTGGGTTTAACTAATTTTTACACAACCGACTCCCCAAAACATATTATTAAATGGTTGAATAGTGGCAAAGCCCTCGGTGTACTAATTGATACCGATTCGATGCGGGTGCGTAATATGTTTATTCCTTTCTTTGGAAAACCATCAAATACTCCCGTGGGTCAATCAATGATCGGTCTGAAAACGGGATCAGCCTTTGTTCCGATGGCGTGTGTCAGGATCGACAACAACAAATACAAAATTATTATCAAGCCGGAAGTGACAATAGAGCCATCGGGTGATTTTGAAAAAGATGTTTACAATATTACTCACAAATGTACTCAGGAACTTGAAAAAATAATAGATACCTATCGCGACCAGTGGATTTGGATTCACAACCGGCATCATACCAAAGCTTAATATTTAAATTTTAAATCTGTTTGATTATGTTGTTTTCAAGAACATATAATTTCTCAGCAACATTACTTACAAACGTACGATCATGACTGATAATTAAAAATCCGCCCTGATAATTGACTAATAAATTTTCAAGCACTTCTATCGACTCAATATCAAGTTGGCTGGTCGGTTCATCAAGAAGTAAAAATTCAGTTTTTTCAAGAATACATTTTACAATCGCGGCTCGCATCAATTCGCCATGTGAAAAATTTTTTATTAAGTCCGTAACTTTCTCACGTCTTAACAGGGCAGCCCCAAGATACTGACGAACTTTTGATTCTTCAGCTAATCCATCAAAATTATCAAGCAATCTTTCTTTTTTAAAATAACCTATTAATCCCTGATTGATATACTGCATATTAAGATGAGGATGACGATATACCGAGCCTTCATGAGGTTCCAATTCTTCCATTATCAATTTAAACAGCGTTGATTTACCGGCACCGTTACAACCCAATAAACAAATTTTATCATTCGTACTTGCTTCAATTGTAATATTATTCAATAAGCTATTAGATTGATCGTCTGTAATTGAATATGAAAAAAATAAATTTTTAACAGTGAAAACATTACGATGCTTAATTTCATAGTCAGGGAAGGATAAATTTATATCACGCTTCTTAAGAATTTTATCCTGCTTAAGTTCTTCAATCTCTTTTTCTACTTTTTTATTTACAGACATTGCCCGTTTGGCCATCTTTTTTGCTTTGCGGGCAATAAATGCTTTGGCACCTCCGGCTCCGATTTTTTGTTTTTCCTTGAGATTCGACCAGCCTTTTCTTCGCCGGACATCCTCCTGTAAATTTTTTATACGCCGTTTAATTTCTTTCGCGCGATTTTTCCTTGAATCAAGATCGCTTGTTTTCAAAGACCAGGCTGTTTGGTAGCCCCCATGACATTCATAGATACCATTTTGCGATATGTAAATTGTCCGATCAGCAATATTATCAGTCAGGGTACGGTCATGAGTTACTATAACAATGCCCCGGTTGTCATTCTTAAGTTGTAAAAGATTATCTTCAAGCGCCGTCAAACCATCTATATCAAGATAATTAGTCGGTTCATCCAATAAAAACAGATCGGCTTGAGAAGTTAAGGTATCAATTATGGCATACTTTTGGAGCTGCCCATCGGAAAGTTTATCAATAGAATTATTACATCCATCAAAATTGTATTTTAAATTTAACTTTGAAACTTTAGAGATTTTCGAATAGTCGTCAGATTCAGTTTTATCAATGGTCCAGTCGTTTCGCAGATTTTGAGGCAGGTATGAAAGCTCAATATCTTTTTTTAATTCTATTATACCCTGTTGTTTAATCTGATTATCTTCTAAATAGTTTTTATTATTTTTAAATTTTTCAATCAGAAGCTTTAATATCGTAGACTTTCCACAACCATTGGCACCGACAATAACAACAATCTCGCCAGCCATAACAGAAAATGAAAAATTATTAAATACGGTACTGTTAACATAAGTTATTGTTAGATTTCGAATATTAACTAATGTTATTGGTGTCATAGCAGAGCTAAACCATACCTCGTAATAATATTTGTGGTCTATTATAATATATTTCTATAAACTTCGTAAGTTATTTTCTGACGTATCAAATGATCTCAAGCGACAAATGTTATAAAGACAAATAATCTATTTTTCAATTTTTCTGTGTAATCATATTTAATTGCCTCAGGTATTTACCAATATAGTTAATATAACTGCCCAACACCGATTAGTTCATTTACTAATCAGCTCTACTTTAATTAGCCTAAACAACACCAAAACCACCCTAAGTCATTGAAAACAACCATACTGGATAATAACAGTCGATATTTTTATAATTAAGATAATTATATAAATGTCGATAATTTAACCAACGTCTTTATTTTGGAGAATCCAAATTATGAATAAAATCAAATCACAAAGTGGGCTTGCAACAATGATTGCATTGATTATGGTTGGAATGCTTACTTTAATCGGGTTAGCAGCCTTAACGACTTCAGATGATGAAGTTCAAATTGCTGCTAATCAACTGCAGGAATACCGTGCATTTTATGCCGCTGAATCAGGACTGGATATAGCAACCTCAATAATACAAACAGCCTATGATAGTACGGGAAAACCACCTGAAGAATCACCAAGCGGTAATTTTGAAATGAATAAATGCTTTGTAACTTTTGAAACATCCGATATCGGTCCGGTAGTAGAAAAAGTGTTAAAGTCCGGAGTCTTTGCCGGGTTACATGCATCGGTAAGAACTTTTACTTTAGTATCGACCGCAATCAATGAAATTGAAAAAGCGAAAATCCAAATCACTCAGGATTTTCAACCCATGCAAATTCCTATATATCAATTTGCTGTTTTTTATGAAAATGACCTTCAAGCAACTCCAAAGCCAAACATGGCTTTAAATGGAAGAGTTCATTCAAATGGTAATATTCATCTGCAAGCTTTTACTCAATTAAGAATTGATAGCTATTTAACCTCGGCCGGAAGTATCTACCATGGATTAATTCACGGACAATATGCCGGTACAGCTACTGCTGATGTATATATAAAAGATCGTGTCGGACTGTACCAATCAATGAATCAAGGCGGTACCTGGCTGGATGCAACCCATCCGGATTGGTATAATCAGGCAGGTGCTTTATGGGGTGGTAAAGTACAAGACCAGGCGTTTGGAATAAAGCGATTAAATTTGCCGATTACGGACGTAAATAATCCGTACTCTATGCTAGAGCCTGCGCTGGGTAATGATGATTCCTATGAAAATATAGCGACTATCAAATTTAAAAATCAAACGGCCTTCAGAGATTTAGGCGGTGGTATATGGCTTGATGTTACCGTGGATATGATTGATGATAGTGTTATAGTATTCAATGACGATCAGTTTTATGACGACCGCGAAGATGTCTGGGTTGATGTTATGGAATTGGATATGGCAAAACTTTCAAGCAAAGGCTATTGGCCGACAAACGGAGTTCTGTACTTTTATGATAAGCCGTTAGGTGGTCACTGGCCTGCATTACGAATATCAAACGGTCATGAACTATTTGCTCCTTTAACAATCGCCAGCTATAATCCTGTTTATACCGTAGGAAGTTATAACGACACTCTTAAAAAGCCAGCAGCTATTCTTACTGATGCCTTGACGATTTTATCTGATAATTGGGATGATACTCTGAGTGACCTTCCTAAAAATCAAAGAGTTGCCAACAGTACCAACATCAACGTTTGTTTTATTACCGGTGATGTAGCGCCAAGTGCAGGAAGCTATGGCGGGGGAATTGAAAATTTACCTCGTTTCCTTGAATATTGGGATCCGGCGGTCTTAACTTTAAGAGGATCTTTTATCTGTCTCTGGAGATCCAAACAAGCCACTTCAGAATGGTCTATTAATTGCTATGAACCACCGGTGCGTGACTGGGCTTTTGATATGGATTTAAAAAACCCTGCCAATCATCCTCCGGCAACCCCAATGATTGATTATTTTCAAAGTGTCGGATGGAAACAGAAATTTGTAGGTCTATAGAAATATTCTTTAATAATTCAAATAAGTCGAAACCGTACCGGTTTCGACTTTATCAACCATTCACTAACATCTAACGCTATAAATCACTTGACTTTTAAGCCATAAATCCGTCTTTGATATTTGTTATGAACAATTATCAATACTTTATAAATTTTATTCTTCTATGCCTGATCTTTATATCCGGTTGTTCTGAAAAAACTGAAATTGAATTTCCTCCGGTTGAAATCGATTCCACATTAATCCCTGATTCGGAACTTATGGGCGCCACGACCTATATCTATGATGGCAGTCGTAAAACTGCAAAAATCAAAACCGGCAAAATAATTAAATTTGAAAAAATTGATTCCACCATGGCATACCAGGTTGATGCGATTGTTTATGATTCTCTTGGTGAATTATCCAGTACGATTGTTGGCGATTCCGGGCTGATAAATGAGAAAAGAGGACGGCTTGAGCTCTTTGGTAATGTGGTCGTAATTTCTACTGATTCGATGAAATTGGAGACCGAATATTTGTCCTGGAGTTCAAAAACCCGAAAAATCGAATCCGATAAATTTGTTAAGATCACAAAAGAAGGTGTCATTGACGCTCAAGGCTACGGACTTGAAGCTGATCAGGACCTTTTCCCTTTTAAAATTTTGAATGCTTCCGGTACGGTTCATGAGACTGAAGATTTAGAGAAGTGACCACCCTGCCGTATCATCTAAAATAATCCTAAAAGTTCTTGTCTACATTCAAATTTTGGTTGCATTAATCATAAAAAAGGTCGTTTGTTGACTTTTGGAATGCAAAATATCCGAAATCTAAAATCCTCACCAATCACCAAAATATCAAAGGGAGTACTATTTCCTTATGACTGAGCAATTCAAAACAATGAACTGCTATATCCTCGCCGGAGGAAAAAACCACCAGGACGATTTTTCACCATTAGGTGACCTTACCCGCCTTGAAACCGGCTATCGGCATTACGCCAAAATTTTCGATAAGGTCAAGCTGGTTATCAAAAAAGACCAAGCCCACGAGCATTATCTTAATTATCCCTATGTTCTTGATCAAAATGAGAAAAAACATTTCTCAGTCGGCCTTGAAGCGGCTTTGGAAGATGCTAAATCCGATGCTGTTTTCATCGGTTCCAGTGATATCTTTGATTTTCCACTCGACTGGCCGGTTAATTTGATCAAAAACTATCAGGGTGAGCCGTTTCTGGGCTATTTAGTGCCCGATAAAGAAGACGAAAACAAAAAACATCTATTCGGAATCTACAGCAAAAAAGCGTTATCCGATCTGGCTGCTATATCTGATCAACCTGAAACATCGATAATGCAATATTTGACTGATTGCGGAAGATTTCTACCTCTGCCTGATTCTTCCGATAACTGATAGTTGATCACAATCATAATTCGCTATTTTGAGTTATGCCACTTGATTTATTCCAAAATCGAATGGCTTGCTATTTCCATTATTTCTCACTCAATTAATGTCACCAGTTGACAATTAGATTATCCAATCTTATTTTCATTCCCAGGAGCATACTATACTATGAATCAAATTTTCGATTTCACTGCCCGGCAGCTAAAATTTATTGTTGCCCTAAGCATTACTGCAACACTGATGGGCGGTTATTTACTGTTAAAATCAAACTCGGTCCCAACAAATATTCCAACCAAATTTAATATTACGGTCAATGAAGCCAATCAGGAATTTACCGGTATATTTGTCCTTGATCCCAACACTGCCCCGGCTGACTCACTGGAGCTAATTCCCGGTATCGGCAAAACTCTGGCAGATCGCATTGTTGCTTACCGCCAAAAAAACAGATTTGAGAAAAAAGTTGATATAACCGAAGTAAACGGTATTGGCGCCAAATCGTATGAAAAAATTAAACCATATTTGAAAATAAATAAACTGTGAGCAGCAGTATAGTTAAAATCGGTCTTGATCTCCGAGATGACCTGATCTATGCTGCCCGGGTAAAAAACGGCGTCGCCCGCCCGGAAATTAAAGCTCTGATTCGCCTCAAAAGAGAATTCCCCCTTGAACACCGGCTGCTTGAAAATGGTGATATTGTCATTGGGATTTCTGATGAATTGGCAATGATTAAACATATTTATGTCCCACAGGATGCACAGTATAATAAAAACGAGCTGGGAAAATTTGAGATGATCCAATCATTGCTTGAGGATGAATCTAATTTCCAATTTGAAACTATCAACACTGCTTATGATAACGATATCCTGGGATATATTGTCAGGAAAAATTCACTTGAAAACATTTCCGAATCATTCAACAGTGACTTGCTTAAAAATAAAAAATTAAAATATTGCTTGCGGTCTTTGGCTTTAGCAAACGGATATATCGCTTTTTGCCACCGTGATGCCGGTGATCTTATCTGCTTGGCTGATATAAGTAACTCGATTATTTCGATTTGTTTTATTTATAAATCCCAACCTATCGAATTGACTTACCTTGATATAAATAATCTGGATCAGGAAAAAGATGATTTCCCTGACAAATTTGCTCTTGAATTCAAAACCATTATCAATTTTAAATTAGCCTCTATCTTTGAAAAAGGGATCACACTTCCTCTTTCAACTCTCAATATTACCGGTGAAAAAGCTGATCAGAACCTGATTATTGCAATGCAAAAGTATTTTAACATCGAAATAGCTCAACCAAAAATTAACAGCGGTTTTTTCACTGACCCAAGCCAAATTAATAAAATTCCGATTCATAACTATCTAATTTCTTTGGGGTTAAGTGTCGAATAAGCTTGCAAAAATATGGCTCAATATGTATGTTTAGTTTTTAATTGTTGATTGGTTTTAATTCTTTGGTTAAGAACATAAGAAAAACAAAAGCGATTTACCCTGGCACCTTTGATCCGGTCACAAACGGGCATATATCGCTAATTGAAAGAGCCGGCGGGTTATTTGATGAGCTTGTCGTTGCTGTTGCTCAAAACGTTGACAAAACTCCTCTGCTTGAGTTTGAAGAACGTTTGATGTTGATGAACGAATCAATTAAAAAATTATCCTTAAAATCAAATATAAAAGTTGTTGGGTTCAATGGTTTGTTAGCCGAATTAGCCATACAGCTTAAAGCTGACGCCATTATTCGCGGGCTGAGAGCTGTATCAGATTTTGAATATGAATTTCAGATGGCTTTAATGAATCGCAAACTGGCTCGGGATGTAGAGACCGTTTTTCTAATGCCTTCCCTATCCTGGGTCTATCTTTCCTCTACCTTGGTTAAAGATGTGGCCCGCAATGGAGGAGATTTTACCGGTCTTGTACCGGTATGTGTTAAACGTGCCTTAAAGAAAAAATTCTCATAAGCAGCAAGGACCCGGTATTAACCTGTAGACACATTCTCGGAGTATATGAATTTTATGAACAATAAAAATACACAGGAAGATCAGATACAAATACCTCTGGCTGATTTAATTAAAATCAGAAGAGACAAAGTTTTAGAATTAAAAAAACAAGGGATTAACCCCTATCCCTACAGTTTTGATCGCTCCCACAAAATCAATGAACTGTTGGAAAATTTTGATTCTTTTTCTGAAAAAGAAACTGCCGTCACAATCGCCGGTAGAATTATGCTCAAACGAAAAATGGGCAAAACTTTCTTTGCTGATCTGCATGACAGCTCTAATAGAATCCAGATCTATGTCAGAAAAGATGTTGTTGGTGAAGAGTTGTTCAATCTGTTTAACTCGATTGATCTTGGTGATATTGTGGGATGTGAAGGTACTCTCTTCATAACCAAAATGGGTGAAAAAACTCTTCGTATCTCAAAATTGCAATTGTTAACAAAGACCCTTCATCCCCTGCCTGATAAACATTCCGGATTAACTGATATCGAACAACGATATCGCCGCCGGTATGCCGATTTAATTGTAAATCCGGAAGTCCGCGAAGTTTTTATTAAAAGGACAAAAATTGTCCAGTCTATCAGGAATTATCTGAACAATCATGGATTTCTTGAAGTTGAAACTCCTATTTTACAGCCGATGTATGGTGGAGCATTAGCGAAACCCTTTGCAACACACCACAATACCCTTGACATTCCAATGTATTTACGCATCGCTGACGAACTTTATCTCAAACGGTTGATCGTTGGAGGATATGATAAAGTTTGGGAATTATGTAAAGATTTCCGAAACGAAGGCATGGACCGACTTCACAATCCCGAGTTCACCATGGTGGAGCTTTACTGGGCTTTTGCCGACTATAAAGATATAGCTGCCTTGTTTGAGGATATGCTTCGCAAAGTCGTTTTTGAACTTTACGGTACTTACAAAATCACATTCGGCGAACACGAAATAGATTTTGAAAAACCGTTTGCATGGCTGCCGATGATTGACTCCATCAAAGAAAAAACCAACATCGACTTTAATGACTTGTCATATGAAGAGGCAAAAAAGAAAGTTAAAGATTTGAAACTCGGTATTGATGAAGACAGTTTAATTAACTGGGGTAAAGTAGTAGAAGCTGTTTGGGAAGCTGTTGTTGAACCAACTCTGATTCAACCAACATTTGTCTGTGATTTCCCGGTCGAAATATCTCCCTTTGCCAAAATGCATCGCACTAAAAAAGGACTTACCGAAAGGTTCGAACTTTTCATTGCCAATCAGGAGATGGGTAATGCTTTTAGTGAACTCAATGATCCGATTGATCAGCTTGATCGTTTTATACAACAAGGTCGAGCGATTAAAGCCGGTGATGAAGAGGCTCAGCCTTTGGATGATGACTTTATCACTGCCCTAGCCTATGGCATGCCGCCGACCGGCGGATTAGGCTTCGGGGTTGATCGCCTTATTATGCTGCTGACTAATCAGCATTCAATCCGGGACGTTTTGTTTTTCCCTCAGATGAAAGATACTAAAGAAGGCACCGTACCGGTTTCAAAAATATTGTTGCAAATTTCTGAAAACGAAAAGGATTGATCATATTGGCGTTTTATGATTTTTACAGTTGTGTTCTGGTTGAATCTACAAGTTTTCCTCGCGCCGGAAACGGGATTTCTATTAGAACTGAAGGGTTTGTGAGGAGGACTTATTTGTAGTTGGTGTTTTTAATTTGTCACTTTTAATTTTAACTTTTATACGGAGTCTTTTAAGATGAATATTTATGTAGGAAACATCGCTTTTGAAGTAAGCGAAAATGATTTAAGTGAATTGTTTGGAGGTTACGGCGAAGTAACTTCAGCTAAAATAGTTATCGATCGCATGACCGGTAAATCCCGTGGCTTTGGTTTTATTGAAATGACTGATGATACAGCCGGAGCAACGGCTGTTGCAGAAACCAATGGAAAAGATTTTCACGGTAGAAGCCTGCGCGTAAACGAAGCTCGCCCACGCGACGATAATCGCGGTGGTGGCGGTGGCGGCGGTCGCTACTAAGCAATACGACCTTATCAATATATACCCCTTGGCATTAGCTGAGGGGTTTTTTATAATACCAGACAATATTACCCATCAATCAAATCCTTTTATTTAAATCATCTTGCCATCATTTGAGAAGTAGTTATATTCTTTTCTTGATTTGTTAAAACAGAAAATTGGAAGGATATATTATGGATTACAGGATTGAAACTGATACTATGGGCGAAATGCAGGTCCCAACTGATAAATATTACGGATGTCAAACCGCTCGCTCATTGATAAATTTCAAAATCGGCACCGAAACCATGCCTCGTGAAATTATCCGCGGAATGGGAATCGTCAAAAAAGCTGCGGCTCTGGTAAATATGGAGCTGGGAACTCTTTCCAAAGAAAAAGGCGATCTTATCGTTCAAGCCGCTGATGAAGTTATCGATGGAAAACTTGATGACCATTTCCCACTC
This sequence comes from uncultured bacterium, assembly GCA_965372795.1. Lineage (GTDB taxonomy): Bacteria > Zixibacteria > MSB-5A5 > GN15 > FEB-12 > QNAD01. Next base: position 56,029 of record CBDVDR010000003.1, on the reverse strand, counting down.
GTTGTCTGGCAGACCGGTTCCGGCACCCAGACTAATATGAATACCAACGAAGTCATCGCTAATCGGGCAATTGAAATTGCCGGTGGTGAACTCGGCAGTAAAAAACCGATTCATCCCAATGATGATGTCAACAAAGCTCAATCATCGAACGATACCTTCCCAACAGCGATGCATGTTGCCCCGGTTGAAGAGATCCATCGCCGATTGATACCGATGATTACCAAACTTCGCGATACGCTCCAGAATAAATCTGAAGATTTCAAAGATATTATAAAAATCGGACGCACTCATCTGATGGATGCTACCCCATTAACGCTTGGTCAGGAATTTTCTGGTTATGCTGAAGCGTTGACTTTGGGACTTGACCGCATTGATAGTTGTTTGGTCAGACTCTACCCTCTCGCCCTCGGCGGAACAGCAGTTGGAACCGGACTGAACACTCATCCAGATTTTGCCAAAAAGGTTGCCGCTCAGATTGCTAATATCACCGGATTAAATTTTGTCACGTCACCCAACAAATTTGAATCACTTGCCACCCATGATGCTATTGTAGAAGCCTCCGGAATAATGAAAACAATAGCAGCCTCTTTGATGAAAATTGCCAATGATATCCGCTGGCTGGCATCTGGTCCCCGTTGTGGAATCGGCGAAATTTCTATTCCTGCCAATGAACCGGGTTCATCAATTATGCCGGGTAAAGTCAACCCGACCCAACCGGAAGCTATGACGATGGTTTGTGCTCAGGTCTTCGGCAATGATGTTGCTGTTAATTTTGGCGGGGCTTCCGGTAATTTTGAGTTGAATGTTTACAAACCGGTGATGGCTTATAATTTGTTACAATCAATCAGACTAATTGCTGATTCCTGCGATATGTTCAATGATCGCTGTGCGGTCGGAATCGAACCGGATTTGAAGAACATTCAAAAGAATCTTGAAAACTCTTTGATGCTGGTCACAGCCTTAAATCCGCATATCGGATATGACAATGCGGCTAAAATTGCAAAAAAAGCTCATGCTGACGGTACAACTTTGAAACAGGCGGCTGTTGAACTTAAGCTTCTAACTGAAGAAGATTTTGATAAATTTGTTCGTCCGGAAAATATGATCGGACCAAAAGCTTGATAGTTTGAATAAATAAAAACGGCAAGCATCCTTGCTCGCCGTTTCTTAGTTTAAGAAAATAACTTTGAGACGATGAATCATCCGTGCTCCATCGTCTCAATGAGAGTAGGTACTAACCCTAACTTCATCAAGCCTCCACATCAAAGGCTCTATTAATTAAACGAATATAACAATCTATTAGTTGCAAAAAATTGGCTTATTTGAGCTTTTATAAGTATTTCTTTTTCGTATATTTCCGCCATGCAAACAGCGTTTCACATAACAGCATTAGTTGAACAGTTAAAAAGCGAACTGATTGGCGGCAAAATTGTATCAACTGAGTTTTATAAAAAAGAACGAACAGCGTATTTTTTCATAAAAAATGATAAAAAAACCAATGCCCTGGCATTTTCATATCATCCTACCGGACATGGACTTTACTGTGTGCCGGCCTCGAAAATCAAACTGACCACCCGTGAAAAACCCTGGCCGATTTTCAGACTTGAAGGCGCAATTATTGAAAATATCGAACAGGTCGGTTTTGATCGGATTTTTAAAATTGAGTTATCTTCTAATAATAAAAAATCTTTTCTGATCTGTGAAGGTATCGGTCCCAACGGAAATTTGTGGCTGCTTGATGAAAATTTGTATCGAAACGCAACTTTGAGAAAACGGGATTATATCGAAAAAGAGGTTTATAGTTTTCTACCTCCCAAAAACAGAATTAACCCGGCTGATCTTACAAATGAATCATTGGCTGAGCTTTTTGAAAAATTTCCCGAAAGTCAAATTAGCTGGATTATTGAAAAAAATCTTATCGGGTTCAACCGTTCCCTCTCAGAAGAAATCGTTCAAAGAGCCGGGCTCAAACTTCTGGATGTCGATGAATTAGAACCGGGGAACTTCGTTACTTTGTTAGATTCATTTAAGAGTCTCTGCAAATTGTTTCAACAAGCCGAAACCGGGTACCTCTATAATTTTAATGGCAATTTTGAAGCCTATCCGTTTAAGCTAACATCAGTAGATAGTCAACCGGAGAAATTCAAGACCCTTTCATTAGCTATGATGGCAATGGTGAATCAGCGACAGACATCGGTTGAGAAACGTGATGTTCGCAAAGATCTAATGAGTGCTGTTAAGAGGCAGATCAAAAAACTCGACCGGCGAGTTAAGAAAATTGAAGTCGATGTTGGTGAAGCAACCCATTTTGAGAAATTTAAAAAGATCGGTGAACTGATTCAGATAAATCTTCATGATATCAAAAAGGGAAATGACAAAATAATCTTAGAGGATATTTTTGTCGAACCTCAGATACAAATCGAAATCAAGCTGGAACCGGCGTTGACTCCGGCGGAAAATGCCGAGCGATATTTTAAGAAACATCGCAAAGGTCGTGAAGGACTGGAACTGCTTCAAAGACGATTGGAAATTTCCTCAAGCGAATTAATAAATTTACAGACCATGTATTCTGAGCTTGATGATAATTTTGAAAATGCTTCAATGAAATATAATCAGGAGATACAATCTCTCTTACCAAAAGAAGCTGGAACTCAATTAGTACCAACAGCCGTTCGGCTTCCTTACAAAGAGTACAAGCTGACCACCGGAGCAACTATCTTTGTCGGGCGGGATGGTTCCGACAACGACCGGACAACTTTTGATTTTGCCAAACCGTATGAACTTTGGTTTCATGCCCAGCAATGCCCAGGATCGCACGTTGTTTTGAAATTTCCCAATAAGTCGTTTGTACCATCAAAACTTGAAATCGAAGAAACCGCATCGGTAGCAGCCTTTTACAGCAAAGCCAGAAAAAATTCGCTGGTGCCGGTTATTTATTGTGAACGTAAATATGTTCGGAAACCACGCAAGGCAAAACCGGGACTGGTAACGGTTGAACGTGAAAAATCGGTGATGGTCCCCCCTGCGAAACCTGTTTAGTTTTCAGGAATTAACAATTTTGTAACTATCGCTATTTCTTCATCAACCATTGTCTCGACCTTATCGACATAAATACGGGTCGGATAACCGGTTAAGGAATCATAGTCTACTTCGAGTTTATGGGGGCTAATTGTAGCCAAGTGATCCAGCCAGTCAAACAGTTCGGTTACCGATTTATGATTAACAATAAAGGATTCATTGATCTCTTCGTTGTTGTCAGCATAAAATCCCGAGAGGATTGAATCGTTGGCAATATTCAAAATTGCTTTTCTACCGCCATCAATACAAAAACATAGGCGAGTCTGTTCGAGGGCGTAATTATCCAGTTCCATAGCTTCCCATTTTTGGCGGGGTGTCTGATCGTTGGGGTCGGTTGATTTGAGGGTACAGCTTGTGATAGCAATAGCGATTATTAATATTATCAATGAAACTTTTTTATTCATAATTCATCCTTTGTTAGATGGACATAATATAATATAAATACTTAAACGTGCAACACACACTTCGTGTGTATTTTTCATCTGTTTTTCCTCGTAACTCTTTTAGACAAAAGATGGTACAGAGAATTGGGTTCGTTTCGCACACTTCGTGTGATTTATTCTGACACACTTTGTGTGTTTTATTCTAACGTAGTAAGTAAAGATCAATGATTTCTCGTAAGTTGTTCTGTTGTTTCCTTGTACAGCGAAAATGGGTTCGCACACGTTGTGTGTTTTATTCTGACGTTGTATGTAAAGATCAATAATTCCTCGTAAGTTGTTCTATTGTATCCTTGTACAGCGAAAATGGGTTCGCACACTTCGTGTGATTTATTCTGACACACTTTGTGTGGTTTATTCTGACGTTGTAGGTGAACTCAAATAATCACTGTAAGTCTTTCTGAGATAAATAAGTACAATCAATTGGGTTCGTTTGCTCACTTTTAATGTTTTCCTTATTTTTGGCGGGATCACAGGGATCCCGCCCTACAAAACTGTCGGGTCACAATTTGCCTTTCGCAAATCAGGACCCAACAGAACATGGAAGACACACTTCGTATGGTTGTTATATTCATGTTTGATTCTCTCATAGTGGGACTTACAGATTCTATTTTGGGCATAACTCACTGTTCCCTTTTATAGTTGAAGATGAGTTTTGGATCACCAGTGAATTTGTGGGGAATTTGGAAATTAAATCTTAATGAAAATATAGAATAATAAATCAACACAAATAATATCTTATTTTAATTATCAATATTATTATATAAAATAGTCTCTGATGGCAACTTTTTATAATCAATGCCGTAATCCAATTTATGAGTACTTGATCTTAATTAACACATAATTAAAGGAATTACGATGGTTGTTAAACTAGCTATTTTTATGATTTGTACATTGTCGATGAGTTTGACCGTTTGTAGTCAGGATATTAAAGAATTAAAACAAATTGAAAGTGATACTGAATACCGAGAATTATATGAGAAAACTGCTCCTATAATTGAGGCAGACACAAATGCCGCAATCAAAATATTTGAAGATGCTTTTTATAAAGCAGATAATAATTTGTCAAAAGCAGGCTTATTACATGAATTAGGAGCTCTATACTCAACACCGGAACAAATAGAAAAATATTTCGGAATGTGTGAAGGATTAATTAATTCAGGGGTATCTGTTTTCTTTCAAATAAGAGATCGTACTTATCCCACATACACCAAGTCTTTTGAAAACGATGAAAGATATACAGCTTTACTGAAACAAAATAACGAATTAGTTAAGAAGGAAAAAGAAAATTCAAAGGCTGAATATTATATTCAAAAACCAAATAATTATGATGAAAATAAAAGATATCCCCTATTGATGGTTTTTCATGGTGGAGTTGGTAGTATTCAATCCGTAAATCATTATTGGCAAGCTCCGATTTTGAACGAAAACTATATCGTAGCATATGTGCAGGGTAGAAATTTCAAGTGTTCTTCAAAACGTAGATTTGGGCAAAATGGTAAAACTGATATTAAAAATATATTTAATAAAATCAGAGAAGATTACTTAATTGATACTTCAAAAGTTATTCTTGGCGGACCATCAGCCGGTGGCATGGTATCGATTGATTTGGCTATTAATAATCATATATCGGTTCAGGGATTGATACTTGCCTTTCCAGTTAAACCAAGAGAATTTGGCGCCGATGAAATTTATACGGCTGGTTTAAACGGGTTAAGAGTTTCAATGATATGCGGCGAAAATGATTGGGCTATAGAGAGACAAAAAGAGATGTCAGTTATATTTGATAAAATGGCAGTTGCCAATAAAATAGTTATATTTCCGGATATAGGCCATGAATACCCTGATGATTTCTCAAATCAAATTAAAAAATCAATAGATTATATAGGAAATAACTAAGCGATTGAGTTTTGGTTCACCAGTGATTCTGTGGGGAATTTGGAATGTTATTGGTTGTGTCGGGGTTAAATCTGTAGAAATACTATTTATTTTTAATTTCGTTTACAGACTCAAGGATTTTTGAAAGTAAAAGACGATTCTTCTCTGTCAAATTTGTTCTAAGTTTAGCCTCTTGTTTTTTTAATGCCTCAGAATGATTATAAGCTGGTATAATTTCCCTTTTTATTCCAAAAAATAAATGAATAATAAAAATAAATAGGAACATGTGAAGGATCACAAGAATATTCCTTACAATCTCAAATCTAAGAAAATCATTTAAGATAGAAACCAGCAAAATGAATAAAACAAATTCTATTATAAAAAATATAGCTTTTCCGAAGGGCATATAAAAAAACTTTTGGCGCAGGAGCCAAATTTTTAATTCTCTTATTTTATATGATCCTAATTCGTTATGTTCCGGGATTGCAAAATTGGAAAATAGAGCATAAAAAGCTAAAAGCAGAGTTATAATCGCAAAACACATTGTTATAACTTTTGATAAACTATCAGAAACTATATGACTAAGATTTTTAGAAACTACTTGTCCAGCATTGCTATTTGCATTTGCAAAAGTTGGCACTACTATAACCAAAAATATAACTATAGCGAATACATTTAAAAATTTATTTAAACTATGCTTCATACAAAGATATTATAATAGATGCTTTGCTTCTGAATAAAATACAGAATACCTTTTAAAAGTTTTGCTGATATCTGCTGCGTTTTCACTTTCGGGATCCCATAATTCAACATTCTTATTTTCTATGTGATCGTTAAATCTGTCGAACATCTTCCCGTATCCAAAACTTGAACCCTCTTCAAGAATAACCGGACTAGGCGCTAATTCGATATGAGCTCTTTCTGAAATACATTGATTCGTTTTTTTCGATGAACAAAAACAATGTGTTTCAAATGAAGAAATACCTTTTTTTCTTAAATATAAAGATGCATTTTTATTTTTGCTTCTATGGATAACTTCAAGTAGCGGGTGTGCCTGCCAGTATTCAATTTCTTTGTTTTCAAATTGATCATATAGCTTATCCTCGATGCAAATATTTGGACCAGCTATCGCAGAAACAGACATATTGTGATTATCTATCTGATATAAAATAATATCTTTAACTTTAATATAAAACAACGGATCAAGCTCACCTGCGATTGTCCACAGATGTCCGTCTTTAGAATCTTTAATAAGCTCTATAACAATGTCGGCAACCAAATGTTTATCATCGTAATAGCTATAACTAGGTGAGGATTCACCTTTATATTTATTGTAGGTAGAAATTACACTGCCAACTCCGAGGGCACCGGTTACAATATATAAATAATCGAAAAAATCCAGCATATAATTTTAAAAGCTTTAGCTTAACCCCATTTTAGTTTTCATAATTCCATCTGTTATTGTATATATATTATTCGGTTTTCTCAACTAATAAGTTACTAACTTATTGAATAATAGTACAATAAGCAAGCTCAAAATGTCTGTTTCAGTCTTCTATCAATATACTAAAAAAAGTAATATTTCAAAATCATATTTTAAGTAAAACATCACAACGCAGACGTATCTCATTGTCTAACAACATAATAAGTTTCTTCTCTTGATGTGGTAATGCTGCGTGTCTCTTCTTATAAGAATATTGGGTAGAAAAATAAGTGATATGTTTAATATTTTAGGATAGAAAACAGGACTATAGATCGTGTAGAGGCAATAGCGATTGTTAAAAAGCGTGTAGTAATTACATTATTGAAGAAGTTAATTGGTACTGTTATTCACCCAATGGGGTTTCGCCGGTCATGGCTTCGATCTCTTCGAGTAATTTCTGCTCGAGTTCATCCTCTTTAAAGCGCGCAACAATTTGACCCTTTTTGATAAGCATCCCCTGCCCATCACCGCCGGCTATGCCAACATCAGCAGCCTTCGCCTCGCCCGGTCCGTTCACCGCACAACCCATCACCGCAATCTTAAGCGGAGTTTTGATATTTTTGGTTTTGCGTTCGATAGATTCGGCAAGCGGGATCATGTCGATCTGACATCTTCCACAGGTCGGGCAAGCGATAACCTCGACGCCATCCTCTTTAAGCTCGCATGATTTTAGAATCTGTTTTGCGACGCGGACTTCATGAATCGGGTCTGCTGACAATGACACCCGAAGGGTGTCGCCGATACCAGTCATTAATAACGCACCGATTCCTACCGATGATTTTACGGTTCCGGTATCAAGAGTGCCTGCTTCGGTGATTCCGATATGGAGCGGGTAGTTACATTTTTCGGCAAGCATGTGATACGCCCAGAAAGCGGTTGAGGTGCTGGTTGATTTTACCGAGATAATAATATCTTCAAAATTCATATCCTCAAGAATCTGAATCTCTCTCATTGCCGCCTCGACAAACGCCCTCGGATCGTTGTGACCAAACTCTTTTTCAACATCTTCAGGGAGTGATCCGGAGTTGACCCCGATACGGATTGGGACACCGGCGTCCTTTGCCGCTTTGGTGACCTCGCGGACTTTCCATTCTGCTCCGATATTGCCGGGATTGATACGGATTTTGTCAAAGCCGGCTTCGATGGCTTTGAGGGCAAGTTTATACTGGAAATGAATATCGGCTACAAGAGGATTATCGACCTGGTCGCGGATTGCTTTGAGGTGGCTGCTGGCATCATGGTTTAAGACCGAAATTCGGACAATTTCACAGCCAGCATCAAAAAGCTGATTGATTTGTTTAACGGTGGCATCGGTATCGCGGGTGTCGGAGGTGGTCATTGATTGGATTGCAATAGGAAAGCCGCCACCAATAATGAGATCGCGGATTTTTACGGTTTTACTTTTTCGTCTTTTAAGCGGGAAATTTATTTCCATAATAATATCTTGACCTTCTATGTTAGGTGGCATATAGTTTATTGAATTCTACGTCAACACGCAACGGAAAGTTGAGGTTTTTTTGATCTGGGTAAAAAGGCTGGCTCCTTTTGTGGTTATTATAATAGTTGCCTATTCTTACAATTATTACAACACCGCTAAAACTCTAAAGTTACAATCGGATACCGAAAAATTCAGCATAATTACCGCTCAAATTTGGATAGCTTCAGCCCAATATCGCAATGATCCTGAACGGTTCATCGAATATCGGGATTCACTGCTTGAAATTTCGGATATTAAGGCGGATGAGATTAAAAAATATATTGATCATTATGAAAAAAAGTCGGAGGAGTTTTATCCTTTTACAACCCGGGTGAAAAAATGTGTTGATTCGCTTTATAAAATTGCAGATTCGATCAGGCAGATAAATGATACCCTAACGGTTGATTCAACGGTAGTAATTGATACTATTCAGTAGCTTCAAAGGCATTAGGGTAATGCTCGATTTTTCCATCTAAGAATGTTATAACATCAAAACGCAGGTCGTAGTCTATAATATTATGTTCTTCGATAAAATAATGGGCAGCCTTGATCAGGTTATTTTTCTTTTTTTCATCGACTCTTTCGGCGGGGTGCCCGAATTTCAAATTGGCTGCTGATTTAACTTCGACAAAAATAATTTCATTTTCTTTTTTTATAATCAGGTCGATCTCTTTATGTCCGGCCTGGTAATTTCTGGCGATGATTTCATAACCTTCGGCTTCCAAATAATTAGCCGCCACATTTTCAAACATGCGGCCTTTTTGGACTCGTTTTGATTTTTCAGAATCAGGTTTAGAGCATGGCATATTGATTATAAATTTCGGCAACCGGTTTAAAAGATTTTCGATGAATATCTAAAGGACCGTTAGCTTTTAATTCTTTGATATGATCAGCAGTTGGATAGCCTTTATGTTTTGAGAACGAGAATGACGGGTACAGGGTTTCGTATTTATCCATGATGCGGTCGCGGGTGACTTTGGCAATTATTGAAGCGGCTCCAATTGAGTGGCACCTTGAATCACCTTTGATAATCGAAAATTGGGGATAGTCGATGTTGGGGATGGTGAAATTGCCATCGACCAAAATAAAGTCGGGCGTTTTTTTTAGATCAATTACCGCTTTTCGCATTGCCATCAGAGATGCTTTGAGAATATTTATTTTGTCAATACATTCATTGTCGATAATTCCAATCGAGCATATCGCACCTGAATTTATGATCTCATCAAAGAGAGTTTCGCGTTTGGCAGGTGAAAGTTTTTTAGAATCATCAATCCCGTCAATTATCAAGTTATCGGGGAATATCACAGCAGCAGCCACAACCGGTCCGGCCAGAGGTCCGCGTCCGACCTCGTCAACACCGCATATAGATTGATAGTCTTTTTTGATAAGCATCTCTTCGATGTGATTAAAATCGAAGTCAATTGTGACGATATTTGATTTTTGTTTTTTTGGCATAGTTTAACTTACCCGTATCAACAATTTTAAAAAAGTAAAAACCTTTATTAATTTATCGACTACTTAAACTGGTTTTATTAGCAAAAATATGATATAATCATAATTGAAATTGATTGTAAAATTGGGAAATATGACAAAAAAACAGTTTAAATTCTCTATTATTGCCGGAAGTTTGAAGGGTAAATCCATAACAGCCCCTGATCTTGGCATTACCAGACCGCCTTTGAGCCGGCTGCGTAAGTCGATATTTGACTTTTTGATGCCGTATATTGATGAAGCAGCGTATCTTGATCTGTTCAGCGGGACCGGTTCTTATCTATTTGAGGCAGTTTCGCGGAATGCTTCTTCAGCAACCGGAGTTGAATTGGAAAGGATGCTTGCCGATTCAATCAATAATCAGGCAAAAAAGATGGGCGTTTCGGGTAATTTATCCTGTCTTTGCAATGATGTATTTGAGGCGATTCCAAATCTTAAACTCAGAGATAGAAAATACGACGTTATCATGATTGCCCCGCCTCAATATGTTGGGTTGATAGATCGCACCCTATTGCTTTTAAAAGAAAATAATCTGTTAATTTCTGAGGGGATTATTTTGTGCCAACATGATACATCAGAAACAAAAAAAATCAATTTTTCCGGTTTTGAAATTTTGCAGGTAAGAAAATATGGTAATACAACTTTTACAATATTAAGTTCGTAATTCAGGCTTTGGATTCTTGAGGATTATTTATTTTAGTTCGATTTTCAATCATCTTTTTCAATAATTTTCGATATGGTTCAAATTTGCATTGTTGATTACAATTTAACAAACTATACAAATCACAACAATAATCTTCACATTCTTTTCGTTCTGCCAATTGCTTTTCTGGGATTGGTTCAGTTATTAGTTGTTTGAATATTGTTACATCTATTGCAAAAGTAGTATCACATTCTTTTGTCGAATGTGTAAAGAAGTAATAATTTATTGATAAATCATCGTCAATTTTCATCCCGATTGGTTTGATTTCACTGTTGTAAAGAAAGTCATTGATTGAAAACTTTTTTCCACAATTGGGACATTGTTTTATATGTATCATTTGATCGTTCAAAATAAATCCTTCTAACGCTAGTTATCTACTTATTTTATCGGAAAGAAATTAGATTTCTGAAAAGAATTGTTGTCATAATTTTAAAAAAAACACCCTAAAAAGGGTGTTTTTTTACTTTATAGCATAATAAAAATTATTCAGATTTCTCTTCAGTTGCAGTTTTAGTTTCAACAGAAGCTGTTTCAGCTTTGGAGGCTTTGGCAACTTTTTTCTTAGCAGAATGGTCAACAATTTGTTCTTTAATACGCGCTGATTTACCGGTCAAATTACGCAGGTAGTAAAGTTTGCTTCGTCTGACTTTACCAGAACGGAGGAGTTCAATTTTGTCAATATTAGGTGAGTGAAAAGGGAATACTCTTTCAACGCCAATACCTGAGGAAACTTTGCGAACCGTAAAGGTTTCACCGGTTCCGCCGCCACGACGTCCAATAACGGTGCCCTGGAAAACCTGGATACGTTCTTTGTCCCCTTCTTTAATTTTCACATGCACTTTGAGAGTATCTCCAGACTTAAAAGCCGGGAGGTCATCTCTCAAGTATGACTTCTCGATTTGTGCGACTCTTTTCATTTTTTATATCCTTTCATTATTCTTAATCTTCAAATTTACAACCGGCTTTTTTAATCAATTCTTTCTCCGTTTTATCCAAATCGGCAGTAAGTAATAAATCCGGTCGATTAATTAAACATTTTTTAATCGCTTCGGATCGCCGGAATTTTTTAATATTCACATGGCTCCCGGAAAGTAATTCTTTCGGAACCTTAATTCCATCAAATTCTGCAGGTCGAGTATAGCAGGGAGTCCCGATAATCTGATTCATATAAGAATCATCCAGAGCCGACTCAAAATTACCCAACACTTTAGGAATCAACCTTACAACCGCTTCAATCATAACCATTGCCGCCGGTTCTCCTCCGGTAAGTATGTAATCCCCAATTGATAGTTCATCAATATCATACAGCTGCATAATGCGTTCATCAATACCCAAGTAATGCCCGCAGATAATACAAATTCTATCAAGCAGAGAATACTCGACAGCGGTCTTTTGAACAAATGATTTTCCTGCAGCGGATGTTAATATTATCCGCTCTTTCAGCTTTTCGGTTTTCTCATTTTGTCGAGAATAACCTAAGTGCTGCAAACATCTGTCAATCGGTTCAACCTTCATCACCATTCCGCCACCACCGCCATAGGGAGTGTCGTCGACGGTTTTATGCTTGTCGGTTGCAAAGTCCCGCAGATCAATTATTTCGATTTCAAAGAGCTTTTTATCTAACGCTTTTCCCAGGAGTGACTGCCTTAACGGCATTTTGAAGTATTCCGGAAAAAGAGTTATTAGTTCAATTTTCATATTTTCAAGCGACCAATCATTTTACTGGTCAACTAATCCGGTTAGATCAACAATTATGTGTTTTTTTTCAAGATCAACATTTCGCACAAATTGTTTAACCGCCGGAACCAAAATTTTATCCCCATTATCAATCCTGACATGATAAATATCATGGGCCGGATTCTGTTCTACCTCAACAACCTTACCTATCCTCTGATTGCTTTTTTCATCAAGGACTTCGCAGCCAATGAGATCAAAAACAAAAAAAGTACCTTCTTCGAGCTCAACCATATTATCCCGAAAGACGCCCAGCTTTCTGTTTGTAAGCCGGGCAGCATCTTCGGGGGAATTTATACCTTTAAATTTTAAGACTGGTCGTTTGCCAATAATCCTTGATGCGGTAATTGAGTATTTTTCCCAGCCATCTTTTCCCTTGACCAGGATCTCTTTCATACCAATGAATCTATCAGGGAAATCAGTACCCAATGTGACAAAAATTTCACCTTTTAATCCTCTTGGACGGCCGAGTTTACCAACCGCTATAACATCACCAGACGACACAATAAAATTTATTAGTCTTCTAAAATTTCCAATACGGCTCTTTTACCCTGACGGGCAGAAACGGCTGCTAACAGAGTTCTAATAGATTTAGCCGTTTGACCGCTTTTTCCGATAACTTTACCAAGGTCACCCTGGGCGACCCGCAGTTCGTATACAACAGTACGCGAACCTTCAACTTCTACAACTGATACTTCATCAGGATTGTCAACCAAGGCGCGGCAGATATAATCAATAAAGTCTTTCATTTCGTAGTCCTTTCAATTCAGTTTGTGATCGAGATTCCGTCACATAATTAATAAATCAAATCCTGTAGTGAAAAAGTCATTTTAAAATCAAGTATTCTTATTCTTTAGTTTTATCTTCTGATTTTTCCTCAGCTTTTTTAGCTTCAGCAGCTTTGGCTTCTTCGGCGGCTTTGGCTTTTGCTTCAGCTTCTACTTTTTTAGCTTCTTCAGCAACAATTGCTGCTTTTTTCATTTTCCGAGTTTTTTTAGGGCGTTCCTTGATTGTTGTTTTAAGTTCAATTCCTGAGACATCCTCACCCTTTTTGGCTTTTTGATACATTTCATTAAACCCAATTTGGGTTAGCAGAGAGTTAACAGTATCTGATGGAATTGCACCTTCATTAAGCCATTTGGTAAGTTTATCACTTTCAAGCTGAACTACAGCGGGCGTTTTAATTGGATTGTAGGTTCCTAGAATCTCAAGGAAACGTCCGTCACGGGCACGGCGCGAGTCAGCAGCCACTATACGATAGAACGGCTGTTTTTTTGCGCCCATCCGACGAAGTCTAATGTGTACGGCCAAAAAAGAATCCTCCTTCTTTGAAGTTCTAAAAAGGCATCATCCCTTTAGGGAGACCTTTGAACTTCATTTTATTCATATTATTAAACATTTTTTGCATTCCGCTAAACTGTTTTAACAGTTGGTTTACCGCTTGAACCGAATTACCCGAACCGGCTGCAATTCTTTTTTTTCTTGAGCCATCTATAACTTTCGGGTTTCGTCGTTCTTCGGTAGTCATCGATTGAATTATCGCCAGCATCCGGTTGACTTCTTTTTCATCAACTTTCATACCTTTCATAGCTTTTCCTGCTCCCGGAATCATTCCCATCAGGGAATCGAGGGGTCCCATTTTTCTAATCTGCTGCATCTGTTCAAGAAAATCCTCAAAATCAAATTTAGATTTAAGCAGCTTTTCTTGCATCTGTTGAGCTTTTTCCAAGTCAATCGTTTGGGAGGCTTTTTCCACCAGAGAGACAATATCACCCATACCTAAAATGCGTGATGCTAAACGGTCGGGGTGGAATACTTCAAGCTCGGATAATTTTTCACCTATAGATGCTAACTTGATTGGACAACCGGTTACGTGTCTTATCGAAAGAGCGGCGCCGCCACGGGCGTCACCATCAAGTTTTGATAAAACTACGCCGGAGATATCCAAACGGTCATGAAACTCTTTGGCAACATTAACCGCGTCCTGACCGGTCATACTGTCAGCCACCAGAAGAATTTCATCCGGTTTGGTCAAAGCTTTAATATCTTCAAGTTCTTTCATCAACTCATCATCAACATGCAACCTTCCGGCGGTATCAAGAATCACCAGATCAATAAAATTCTTTTCTGCATATTTAACTGCTTCACGGCAGATTTCCTTAGGTTGTTTTCCTTCAACGAAAAAATGCTCGACATCAATTGAGTCGGCTAATACTTTGAGCTGTTTCACGGCAGCCGGACGATGTATATCGGCAGCTACCATCAATGTTTTTTTATTTTTGCGTTTGTACATTAACGCCAGCTTGCCAGTCAAAGTTGTTTTACCGGAACCCTGTAAACCGCAAATCATATAAACCGTAGGAGTTTTTATAACCGGAGCCAGTGGCTCGGCTTTGGTTCCTAATAGTTTGACAAGCTCTTCATGAACAATTTTAACAATCAGTTGTCCCGGTTCGATAGACTTCATCACCTCGGTACCGACAGCCTTAAGCTCTACCGCTTTCACAAAATCACGAGCAACTTTATAATTTACATCTGCCTCTAAAAGTGCCTGTCGGACCTCACGCATCGAATCCTTGATATTGCGTTCGGATAATTTTCCGGCACCACGAAGCTTCTTAAAAGTCAGCTCTAATTTTTCAGACAACGCATCAAACATTTTAACTCTTCATTTTGTACGTTAACATTCGTTAATGTACTAATATAATCCAATTACCTAAAGTTCAGGTAATAACTATCCACTCGTTTTTAGTCATTTTTGGGCATAATATGCCCTTTCTATGACCGAAAAGCTTAGTAATATAGCGAAAACCGAAGATTTCGCAAGTCATTAATAGTATGAGGATCGCCTTTTTACCACCCACAAGGGATTGTTACGCATAGGGATATGGAATAAAAAATTTATTTCGAGTTTTTTCGTGAAATTTGCAAAAAAATATGGGATTTTAGTTAAATATATAAAAAAACCGGCAGGTCTTCACCTGCCGGAAATTTATTCAGATACTTAAAAATATTAGAAGGATTGGGTCACTCTCATAATTGCCAGACGTCCGATTTTCGGTGCGCCAACAAATTCGATATGTTTATAATCCATAATATTCTGTACTGTCAGCGAGAATCTGGTATTTGCCAGGAAATCATAATTAACATTTAAATCAATCATCCCATAAGCATTGACATATTCACCTGCAAATGGTCCCGTCATTGGAAAAGCATCAACCCAGCGATAACGGAGACCTGTGTTCAGACCCCATTTAGGCTGATGGTAATTAATGAACATACTTCCTTTATATTGCGGGGCATTCATATCAATATCAAATTCTTCAAAATGATTTTTGGAGATGATTGAGAAAGTGCCACCAAAATCAATATTTTGATTCATGTGATATTTTGCGCCAAGATCGGCACCAAAGTAATCAACATCGCCAAAGTTGCGATAGGTGACTAAGATGGCTTCCGGGTTAAAAGCACCTTCGGGACTTACAGTACCAAATGGAACTGAAGCCGCACCACCAACAAACATTACTGTTAATTCATCAACTGGGGATCCATTTCCATTTCCACCGTATTTAATTGAATCTAACGTTAAAAGTGCATCCTGTATAATAGGATCTGCAGTTGCATAGGCAGTAGCTATATCAGTTCCTACTTCTAAGCCGAGGGTAGCCGGATCTAAAAACACAGACGGTGATTCAACAGTCAACGGTCCGATGAAATCATTCTTTTTGGTATAATAAACATCAAGGGTCAAAGCCAGATTATTATTGACGACACCTTTGTAACCCAATTCAAAGGTCTGGGTAATAGTCGGCTTGATTCTGTCAATGTCTTTAATGTCGGTTGAATTGAAAGGTACAAATGTCGCCAGGTTCGGATCAAAAACCATCAGAGTATTGTTTACTTCAGATACTGTAGAAGGTACAACTGATCCAACAATATTAATCATTGCATTCACTTCTTCAGGAGTTTTCCCTAATGCTGTTAGCTGTTCAGCAAGACCACTATATACTGCCCCGCTTCCGGCAGCCCACATGACATTGGTAAACATCGGGTCATTATAGTTGATTGGAGTTGTGGGAGTCATCCCAGCCATCACAGCAAACGGAGAATAGAAAGTCGCCGGGTCATCACCGTTCATTTCCCAATGAAAACCACTTTCAGGAACTCCCTGAACGCGGATATCAAAACCCTGTGATAAACCAAAAGACTTTCCGATGTCACCTAAGTCAGAGACAGAGAGCAGGTCCAAAAACAGGTTGTTGTTATCCGGTGTATCGTAGGCACGGTTGTAAGTTGCCCGGAAATTATTTTTACTATTCGGTTTAAATGACAATGCTGCGCGAGGAGAGACGACCATATCTTCCAAACGGCTGTTCTCGTCCAAACGAAGAGCTGTAGTAAATTTGAATCTTTCACTTAAAACTGTTTCTGATTGAACATATCCGCCGTATTCGTTGATGTCATCATCATTTTCATTACGCCCGTTGATAGTTTCATCCGTTTGAGGGCGAGTAAAAATAGCATCAAAGCCATAGGTGAATCTCTGTTTTTCACTTAATTCATAACTGTGTTGAATTTGTCCAACCCAGAGTTTTGATTTATCAACGATTAACTGACCGGTGTTTAACAGATAAGTATCACCGGCATCACTCATATTCACAAAGGCTTGAACAAAAAGATCTTTGTAAGTATATCTTGCCTGACCGTATGAATAGATCCAGTCGATAGCCTGTCCGGCACCTAAGCCGGTTAGTTCGATACTGCTGGAACGATTGAAACCGGCATTAAAAATCAACATGCTGTTATCATTCAGGCTAAAATCAAGACGTCCTTCACCAGCCATTTTTTCAATATCGAAATCACGGGCATTTGAGATTATACCAGTGGTGTAATCAGGACCTTCAAAGGTCGGACGGAATAATCTAATTGAATCCGGTTCCTGCGATTCGTGATGTTCCCAGTCACTTCCCTGATAATATTGACCTGAAATTTTGTAGCCGACTTTTTCATTGAGAACACCGGCATGACGGAATGATCCCAGACCGACTGATCTTTCACCACCACCCAAAGTAACTGTGGTACCCTGAGAATTGAATGGTGAACGCGTCATAATATGCATCACGCCGTTGGCACTGTTAGGACCATAAAGGGCTGAGCCCGGTCCAGAGACAACTTCGATGCGTTCAATATCTTCATTAGTAGTAGCAATAAAATTATAAGCATTAAATCTAAGTGATGGTACCCGAGCAATACGATTGTCGGTCATCACCAACATAGCGCCAGAGAAAATATTGTTAAAACCTCTGACAACGACATTTGATTGATTTAATCCGGTTTTGGCAATATCAACTGCCGGTAATCCTTTGATATGATCGGTAGGAGTTAAAGCAGCCTGCTCCCGGATTTGGTCGCTAGTAACAACTGATACAGATGCCGGGGCATCGAGAAGTTTTTCTTTACGGCGTGATGCTGTTACCGAGACAGCATCCAAATTGATTGCAGAAGGAATCAAGGAGATATTAATTTCATTGTTGGCACCATCTACAATAACAATTTTTTTGAGTACTTCACTTTTGAAACCAATAAAAGTAATGATTAAATCATAAGTTCCAGAAGACAAATCACTAATTTCATATTTTCCTTCACTGTCAGTCATAGCCTCCATTGCAGCAGTACTTCCATCGGTTTTACCCATCCGGATAGTAGCCCCTATCAACGGTTTGTCATTACTGGTGTCTAAAATAACACCATGCAAAGTTTCAGCGGCGAAACTAACTGAAGTGAACAAGCAGCTTAATAAAATTGCAGTAATGAATAAAACGGTAGATTTTCTCCCATTTAATAAATTCATACAAGCCTCCATTTATCATTAACTTTTATTTAATTCTCAGAGATATAAACGAGATTATCCAGAAGGATATTGAACAGTAATAATAGAATTGTGGTCCCTTGATCATAGTCTATTGTAATTATTAGATGAAATAGTAGAGGATTAATCTGAAAAAATCAAGCTATTATGTTCAATTTGTGGATTTCAAATAAAAATAATTCTTATTTTAATGAGCACAATACAACTTAAATACACAACTTCGGTTGACATTATTTCAAAATTTTTGTTTATATTTTCTAAAGAATTATGCATAAAAAAATTATTAAAGTTATTGTCGCCGATAGTCAAACTCTTTTTAGAAAAGGGGTTATAGCATTATTTGAAGCTGATAGCGAAGTTGAAATAGTCGGCGAGGCAAGTAACGGGCATGATGCTTTGGATCTCATTTTTTCTCAAAAACCAGATGTACTTGTAACAAACATAATTTTACCTGTTTTGGATGGCATTACAGTCAGTAAGCGCATAAAAGAAGCTAATTTAAATACAGAAGTCCTTTTTCTTGCAGCTTCGTATCAGGAAGAAAATGTACGGAATGGGTTCGAAGCGGGCGGTCGCGGGTATCTATTGAAAACCTGTGATTATGATGAATTGATTTATGCTGTGCGAAAAGCATCGTTCGGTGATTATTATATATCCGGTGAAATCGGTCCCGATATGGTCGCATCCTATGTAAACACTCATCTGAAAACCCGAAATTCAGGCGGCTTAATGACCCCTCGGGAAAAAGAATTAGCACGCCTTTTAGCCGATGGCTACTCAACAAAAGAAGCAGCGGAATTTTTAAATATCAGCCCCAAAACCGCTGAAACGCACCGAGCGGCAATCATGAAAAAGTTAAAAGCTAAGAATGTTACCGATATAGTAAAATACTGTATACGGAATCATATTATCGAAGCCTGACAATCCGTCTAACTTATTACATAACAGCCAAATACTTAAAAACAGCTAAGGTCTTTTCCTTTTAAAAATACATAGTTATACCGATTGCTATTTATTTTCTTTTTGACATATTCCACACACTATTAGACAGGTTTTAAGTTAGAGAAATAGATTTATTTTGAATCTTTAAAAGGAGATTGTAAATGTCAGAATTTTTTGATCAATTTATGGCTCAGGTTAAAGCAAAAAACCAGGCTCAACCTGAATTTATCCAGGCTGTCGAAGAAGTTGCCGAATCACTTGAATTGGTATTGGAAAAACATCCTGAATACCGCAGCGCAAAAATTTTAGAAAGAATCGTAGAACCGGAACGCGTACTAATGTTTCGCGTACCTTGGATGAATGATCAGGGCGAAGTCCAGGTCAATCGTGGTTTCCGTATTGAAATGAATTCCGCTATTGGACCATACAAAGGCGGCTTACGTTTTCATCCTTCAGTAAATCTTGGCATTTTGAAATTCCTTGCCTTTGAACAGGTATTCAAAAATGCGTTGACCACTCTGCCAATGGGCGGTGGTAAAGGTGGATCAGATTTTGATCCTAAAGGAAAAAGTGACAATGAAGTCATGCGTTTCTGTCAGAGCTTCATGGCTGAATTAAGTCGTCACATTGGACCTAACACAGATATCCCAGCTGGTGATATAGGTGTTGGCGGTCGTGAAATTGGTTATCTTTTCGGTATGTATAAAAAACTCCGTAACGAATTCACCGGCGTTTTAACCGGTAAAGGCCTCAACTGGGGTGGTTCATTGATTCGTCCGGAAGCAACCGGTTATGGTGCAGTTTACTTTGCAGCTGAAATGCTTGCCACTCGCAAAGAATCAATCAAAGGCAAAACTTGCTTAGTTTCCGGTTCCGGTAATGTATATCAATACGCCGCAGAAAAGATTCTTGATCTTGGCGGTAAAGTTGTAACAGCTTCTGATTCTGGTGGTTACATTTATGATAAAGCCGGTATTGATCGCGAAAAACTCGCTTTTATCATGGATTTAAAAAATGTAAAGCGTGGCAGAATTAAAGAATATGCTGATAAGTATTCAACCGCTGTTTATACTCCGGTTGACCCTAATCTGGGTTACAACCCACTGTGGAACCACAAGGCTGATTGTGCTTTCCCAAGTGCAACCCAGAATGAAATTAATGTAAAAGACGCTCAGAACCTGCTTGATAATGGTATTTATGTTGTTTCTGAAGGCGCAAATATGCCTACAGTTCCAGATGGTGTAAAACTATTCATCGATAAAGGTATTCTCTATGGTCCTGGTAAAGCTGCAAATGCCGGTGGTGTTGCAGTATCCGGTCTCGAAATGTCACAAAACAGCATGCGTTACAGCTGGACTCGTGAAGAAGTCGATGCCAAATTACAGCAGATCATGAAAGCTATCCACAAATCCTGTGTTGATGCTTCTGAACGGTTTGGTACTCCCGGTAACTACGTAAATGGCGCTAATATCGCTGGTTTCCTTAAAGTCGCCGATGCTATGATGGATCAGGGCTTAGTCTAATAAAGTTCTGAAACCACTTTTTATATAAAAACGGAGTGGATTTTATCCGCTCCGTTTTTTATTATACTCCTGTACAATATTTATCTAATTCTCTAAAATCGGGAGAAAAATGTCTGACTTCAAAAAACTAATTAAAGAATACAGTTATCTGAATAGATTTAAAATTTTCCAAAATCTGATGCGCTATCGGGTTCGTGAAATTTTGCTTGTCTCCAGTCTGTATGATTCTTTTATCCTTGAGGAAGAGGGTCAGCTTTATGAAATGATTCTTTCTCAATATCAAACTATGAACTTGTCACAAGCTCCATCGATAACTCAGGTGTCCAGCGCCAAAGAAGCTCTTAAAATGGCCAAGGAACAAAAACGATTCGATCTGATTATTACCACCCCTAATATTATGGATATGTCGGTTGTAGATTTTGCCCAGAAGGTTGTTAAGCTTGGCATGGAAATTCCGGTGGTTTTGTTAACCTATGATAATCGGGAACTAACCGATCTGGCGACTCACTATGATATCACTGTTTTTGTAAAAACATTTATCTGGCAGGGTGATCATCGGATTCTTATTTCAATAATCAAGTATATTGAAGATAAAATGAATGTCGATTACGATACTGAAAAAGCAGGGGTTCAATCGTTGATATTAATTGAAGATAATGTTCATTTTTATTCTTCGTTTATGCCGATAATCTATTCTGAATTATTAAAACATTCCCAGAGTTTGATGTCGGAGAGTGTTAATACTTCGCATCGTATTCTCAGAATGCGGGCTCGCCCCAAAATTCTTTTGTGCGGCACCTATGAAGAAGCGCTGGATTATTACACACGATTTGAAAAACATATTTTGGGTGTAATTTCCGATATTGAATTCCCAAGTAATTCCTGTCCGCCGGAAGAAGCAGGAATTGAATTTGCCAAAAAAGTCAAAGAATCCAATTTTGATATACCGGTATTACTTCAATCTGACTCTGAAAAGTTCAAGGATATTGCCCATGAAATTGGAGCTTCGTTTTGTTTGAAAACATCACCGACCCTGCTTCGTGATTTAAGAGAATTCATGAGCACCAGCTTGAGTTTTGATGATTTTATTTTCCGGCTCCCCGATGGCTCTGAGGTTGACCGGGCTCATGATCTTCGATCACTGGAAAAGAAATTGCATACTATTCCGGATGAATCAATTCTTTATCATGCAGAACGCAATCATTTTTCAAACTGGTTTAAAGCCCGAACCGAATTCTGGCTGGCACACAAACTTCGGCCGCGTCGTGTTACCGACTATGAATCAACCGATCAAATGAGAAAGGATTTAATAAATTCTTTGCACACTTTCCGCCGTGAACAGTACCTTGGCTCCATCTCTGATTTTAATCCTGATTCATTTGACACTAACTCGGGCTTCGCACGAATAGGGAGTGGTTCTTTAGGAGGCAAGGCTCGTGGTTTGGGTTTTGCCAATTCGTTGATCAATAGTTTTAAAGTATCAGAAAAATATAAAGGTTATTCGATTTTTGTACCGCCATCGGTTGTTCTTGGCAGTGATGTTTTTGATCAATTTTTGGAACAGAATCATCTACGTGATTTTGCTATCCAATCAGATAATGATAAGGAAATTATTGATAAATTTGTGGATGCCCCTTTTCCAATTGTATATAAAGAACAGCTCCGATCTTTTTTGAGCCTGATCCGTTATCCGATTGCAGTGCGCTCCTCAAGTTTACTTGAAGATTCCCGCTACCTTCCCTTTGCCGGAATTTATGAAACCTATATGCTGCCCAATAATCATCATGAACCTAATATCCGTCTTGATGAATTATTAACCGCTATTAAGAAAGTATTTGCTTCAACATTTTGTCGGCATGCAAAAGATTATATTAAATCAACTCCGTACCGTCTTGAAGAAGAAAAAATGGCGGTCATTATTCAGAAGCTGGTTGGGGCGCGACATAAAGACAGATTCTATCCAAGTTTTTCCGGGGTAGTTCGATCACACAATTTTTATCCTCTCCCTCCAATGAAAACATCAGATGGCATCGCGGCGGTTGGCTTAGGTTTGGGAAGAACAGTAGTCGAAGGACGGGGTGCAATTCGATTTTGTCCCCGCTATCCGAAACATCTGAATCAATTTTCGACGGTTGAAGATACTTTAAAATATTCACAAAAAGATTTTTATGCGGTTCAGTTTGAAGATCCTGATGATAAGCCGGACTATAATCAAGTGATGGAACTTGTTCAATTTGATCTTGATGTTTCCGAAGAAGACGGAGTGTTGTCTTTTGTCGGCTCAACTTACTCTCCTGAAAATGATACAATCTCTGATGGTACTTCCCGCGATGGAATTCGGCTGGTTACCTTTGCCCCGATCTTAAAACATAAGTTGATGCCTCTTCCGGAGATGCTTGATTTGTTAATGGAGATGGGAAGCTGGGGTATGAGCACCCCGGTAGAGATAGAATTTGCGGTAAATTTGTCAACGCCACCGGGAGTACCAAAGGAATTCGGGTTCCTGCAGATACGACCACTGGTGAAAAGTCATGAGGCGGAAGAATTGGAAGTTGATGATTTTGACAAAGAGGATTTAATTTGCCAATCTCCTCAGGTTTTAGGAAATGGCCGGATAGATGAAATTTATGACATCGTCTTTGTTGATAAATCAAAATATGATCGCTCCAAAAGTCGGGATGTTGCCGAAGAGATTCATCAATACAATATTCAAATGACCAATAATCAGACTCCCTATCTTCTTATTGGAGTAGGGCGCTGGGGTTCATCTGACCCATGGCTGGGAATTCCAGTAACATGGGATGAAATATCAAAAGCGAGAGTTATTGTTGAAACAAGTTTCAAAGATTTTTCGGTGACACCCTCGCAAGGGACTCATTTTTTCCAGAATATAACTTCATTCAGAGTCGGATATTTCACAGTTAACGATACTGAGAATGATTTTATTGATTGGGCCTGGTTGAAAAAAAGAAAAGCTGTCAGTAAGATGAAATATGTTAAGCATATTCGATTCAAAACCCCGGTTGAAATTCGGATGAACGGCCATTCCAATAAAGGAGTGATTTTGAAACCGAAAAGATATCGTAAGAAAAAAACATCAAATGAATAAATTTTTCTCCGATATAATATTGAAACAACTTTTTTGATTGAGTATTTAAAATAATGGAACTTTTTGATCTGTTAAAACAAGGTGCGTCTGTTTCGGGAGATAACATTGCTGTTACTCATGGCAGTAACAACATCACATACAAAAATCTGATTTTGTATTCTGATATAGTTGCTCAACAGATTGATTCATTTGATCTTCCCAACCAATCACGGGTGGGAATTCTATATGAAAATTCGATTGAATATGTAATAATATTTTTTGCGGTGTTGAGAGCCGGGCATATTGCGGTGCCCCTTGATACCTCAATCAAGGCTGACAAACTGAATTTTATTTTGAATGACTGTTCGGCAAAAATATTATTTGTACAAAATAAGTTTTTGAGATATTTAAAAGAGATTATTTCTGATGATATTTCAGTAGAACAGGTTGTTGTTGAACGAGAACTTTCCTTTGAAATTCAAACAGTCAAAGTTAATCAATTAGCAAAGTTTGATGAGATTGAAAAGAACGATGGAATTTTTAAAAGTATAATCAAACCTTATAAAATCGAAGATAAATTATCGCCTATAACTTTTGATTCGTTTGGAGAAACATCAACCGAACTGGCGGCGATTTTTTATACATCCGGAAGTACCGGCATACCCAAGGGAGTCATGCTATCGCATCGTAATCTAATTTCAAACACAGCCGGTACAATTGAGTATTTGAAACTGAATTCAAAAGATTCTGTGATTGTCATTCTTCCCTTTTACTATATTTACGGTAACTCGCTTCTACTGACTCATATAATGGCGGGCGGACGACTGGTGATAGATAACCGGTTTGCGTTCCCTCAAACTGTTCTTGAAACAATGAAGAACGAAAAAGTTACCGGGCTTTCAGGGGTGCCATCCAATTTTATGATTTTGATCGGACACGAAAATTTTAATTCAGAGTATCTTCCTGATTTAACCTATGTGACTCAAGCCGGTGGGGGGCTAGCCCCAGATATTATAAATAAAGTGATATCAGCTCTTACAGGAAAAGATATTTTTATAATGTATGGTCAAACTGAAGCCTCCCCTCGCGTGACATGGTTACCTCCTGAAAAACTTAGTGAAAAAATTGGATCTATCGGTATCGAAATCCCGGGTGTAAAAATTAAAATTGCTGATGAAAATGGAAACGAAGTTGCTCGTGGTGAAGTTGGCGAGATTATTATCAGCGGTGATAGTGTGATGATGGGATATTGCAATCAACCGGATGAACAGAAGGAAGTTCTGAAAGACGGCTGGTTATATTCCGGTGATCTGGCTAAGCAGGATGAGGATGGGTATATCTATATCGTCTCGCGAAAAAAAGAGATACTGAAAGTCGGCGGCAATCGGGTCAGCGCCAAAGAGATTGAAGAGCGTATTCTTGAGCATGAACTGGTAAAAGAGGTGGCGATAATTGGTGTCGATGATGAAATTCTGGGGGAAGCTATCAAGGCCTTTGTGGTTTTAACTGATAATAATAAACTTGATGAAAAAGATATTCAGAACCATTGCCTTCAAAAATTAGCCCGTCACAAAGCACCGAAATTTGTAGAGTTTATTTCTGAACTGCCGAAATATCAATCTGGTAAAGTTAACAAGATGGCGCTATCTAAGAGATAAATTCTTACATCGACATTATATAATCACTAATGTGTTCTTTTTTGCGTTTGCAGATTTTCATAATAATATTAAGAAGTTTTGACAAATATATGACAATAATAGTATTGTTTTGGTTTTTCTTAGTATGAGAAAATCAAAGGAGTACTATCTTGAAAACATTCATAAATATTGTCCATTATTTCCCAATATTGAGTACAATAATTTCGGCTTTCTTTTCCTATTCGATTTTGAGCCGGTATAACAGAAAACATGATTCTAAACATTTATTCTGGTGGGGAATCGGGGTTGCGGTATATGGTGCCGGAACTTTAGTTGAATCAATCAACACTCTTTTTGGCTGGAACGTCATAATTTTCAAAACCTGGTATATAACAGGTGCTTTACTCGGAGGCGCCCCGCTTGCCATTGGAACCGTTTATCTTCTATCCGGGAAAAAGGCCGGGGATATTTTATCCAAATTATTAATTATAATAGTTTCGATAACTTCAATATTTGTCATTTTATCTCCAATAGAATATCATTTGGTTGATTCAACTATTCTTAGCAGCAAAGTTTTAACCTGGCAATCTATTCGCATGGTTTCTCCTTTTATTAATTCATTTGCAGCAATTTTTCTAATTGGCGGGGCGATTTATTCGTCAATTCTGTTCTTTAAAAAAGCCGATATGTTGAATCGGGCGATTGGAAATATTTTTATAGCTGTTGGAGCGATCCTTCCCGGGATTGGGGGTTTCTACAGTCGTATAGGCTATACCGAGGTTCTTTATGCAGGGGAATTATTTGGGATTATATTAATTTGGATTGGTTATAAATATTGTCTAAAACCAAGACCGATGGTTATAAAAATGGAAAGTGCTGTTTCTTAGCCAAAAAAAACCGACTACCAAGGCAGCCGGTTTATATAGTTTAACTATTCTTAGTTTCTTTTAAAACTGGCAACAATCTCTTGAAGTTCTTCTGCCTGGCGATTTAATTCTGCGGCAGCATCAGACGATTCTTTGGTTTGCCGGGCGGTGCTGTTTGTAACAGAATTTATTGATTCTATTCTTTTTGCAACATTTTCAGCAGCATTAGCTTGTTCTTCAGAAGCTGTTGAAATTTGCTCAATCATGTGCATCACCTGTTCCGACATTTTGACGATCTCTTCAAGTGAATTTCCCGCCTGATTTGACAATTCCCGTCCCTGATCAACTTCTTTAATACCGGCTTCCATCGAAGTAACAGCTTCTTTGGTTTTAGATTGAATTCCTTTGATCATTTCAGAAATTTCACTTGTAGCATGCGAGGTACGTTCAGCGAGTTTCCTGACTTCATCAGCAACCACTGCAAATCCTCTACCCTGTTCACCGGCTCGAGCCGCCTCAATCGCAGCATTTAGAGCGAGTAGATTGGTCTGGTCCGCAATATCATCAATTACTCCAATAACCTGACCGATTTGTTCTGCAGAATCTGCTAATTTACCGGTTGTTTCTGCTGACTCTTTGACAACTTTGGCAATATTTGTCATTCCAATAATTGTTTCAGCGACAATTTGTCCGCCACTACTGGCATTTTCAGAAGCATTTCGGGAAGCTTCATTTGCATCAGCAGCATTTTTTGATGATTCAATAATTGTTGCTGTCATCTCTTCTACCGCAGCTGAAACCTGATTTACCTGATGAGCCTGATCTTTGGCACCTTCTGACATTTTATCTGATGAGTCTTTAATTTCACCGGCAGCAGTAACTACCAAGGTTGCACTTCCATGCAATTGCTCAACCATTTCAGAGAGATTTGTTATCATTTCTTTGAAAGAATTACCCAAGACATCTTTCTCAGATCGAGCCTGGATCGAAACTGTTAAGTCCCTTGAAGCTATACGTTTTGAGGCGTCGGCGAGAGATTGAAGATATTGTTTAATATCTCTGAAAGTATCGGCAAGATTCCCGATTTCATCTTTTGATTGGTAAGTGATTTCGTAATCAAAATTTCCAACTGCCAGTTTTTTGGCTCCGGCTTCAAGTTCCTGAATTGGTCTTGAAATATAGCGTTGGAAAAAATAAGCAACGATAAAACCAATTATTAGAGTAGCCAGGCATATTATCCCGGTAATACTCAAAAACCAGCTTAAGCGTTCTTCAACTCTCAATAGATCCGATTGTATCCAAAGGGTTGCAATCTCTTCATTTTCAGCAATAATCGGTTTTTTAACAGTGATATCTTTGTCAGTCCACAAAAAGCCATCTTCAGGAATAGATGAAGGGAAATTGAAATTTATTTGATCTTCGCGAAGGAAACTGGCAAATGTTGACCCATCCTTTAAAGAAATTGCTGCCCACATAATATGTTTATCACGATTTAGAGCCTGAAGCACCTCCGTAGCAGTAGCATCATCTTCAAACGCAACAGCCGGTGCTGAATTGTCAGCAATAACTCTTGAGAGGGTATCATAATTTTCTGCTAATTCTTTTTTATAAGTATTTAAATCATTAACCAAAAATGAAACGGCAGAAATTGACAGTGTTATAATACTGGTGAAAATAACAACAGAAGTTAACTTTACTCTGATTGAAAAATCTTTAAATTTGACCATAAATCGCTCCTACCAAATTATTCATTCCCGAAGTCCTAACCTCCTCTAAAAAATATAATCGGCAATTAAATATCAATCTGAATACATAGTTCAAAGATTGCACAGCTTAAGGTTTTAGTTGATTTTATTAGAAGAATTCGAATTATTTGGTTCGTCTTAGAAAAATATTTATAACATTATGTAAATATTATTAAAGTCTCCTCCGATAATATATTACGGTGAGTAGATTTAAAACCGTATTTATTTTAAAGTGGAAATCATTTTATTTTAAGGATTGAGTTACGATGAAAAAAGTTTTGTTATTCGGATTAATTTTAGTATTAACAATTTCAACCAGTATTTTGTCTGAGACCGATAAGGATTTGGAATACAAGGCGAAATTTTTACTTAAATTAGTTAAATATGTCGAATGGCCAGATGGTAAAAATGTAAATGCTTCAGGTACTACTGTCATTACAATTGTCGGAAGTTCACCAATTGCTGCTGTAATTAGGGAACATGCCAAAACTTTGGCTGGCGGGATTAAAGTTGAAGTGAAAGAAATTCCGGTCGACAGCGATTTTACTGATGCCCATATAATTTTCATCCCAACAAAAGATACCAAAGAGTTGTCGGGGGTCCTTAAAAGAGTTGGTTCAAGCTCGATCCTGACTGTCGGCGATTGCGAATATTTTTGTAATTACGGCGTAATGGTTAATTTTTTCAATGACGGTGGCAAAGTTAAATTTGAGGTCAATAGAATGACTTTGGGCGATGCCGGCTTATCAATGAGTTCTAAACTTTTGAAAATGGCTAAATTGATTTAAAAGAATTTTTGTTATATGTAATTTTAAAAACCTTCAATTGATATTGAAGGTTTTTTTATAATCTGGATGCAACCTGAAATCTTAGGATGCAACCATAATTTTATTTCATATATAGACAATATCAGTACTGGATTCATTTTTCTCTAAATTCTCGTAACCACTTATACAAAAACAATATATACAAGAATTATGAGTATCTTTATTAGTAAATCAGATAAATAATTGGACAAACAGAGAAATTTATATTATATTTTCATCACCTACACAAATACAGGAGTTTTACATATGAAGTTATTTCAAATTTCTCGTAATGTAGTTATGTTTTTTATAGTTTTATTTTCAATTTCAATAATTGCTTCTGCAACAACCAATAAAGCGCCAACTAAGATCATTACTAAAAGCAGTATCAACAAGGCTGCTGTGGAAGAACTTCAGAAAAAGCTTAATCAAATTGATAACATAAATCTGAGTTCAGCCAAACTTGCCGGCGAACAGATCAATTGGCAGGTTATTTCAAGCGGCGGTACAGATGGAAGCTCTACTTCTTATAAACTTCTGGGGACAATCGGTCAGACCGCTATTGGTACTGGCAGTTCAACAAATTTCACCGTCAATCATGGTTACTGGCAGACTATAACCAGCAGTTCCGGTGGATGTTGTGATCTTTCGGGTGATGCGAACGATGATGGTGAGTTGGGTATTTCAGATTTGACTTTCTTTGTTGATTATATGTTTGTGCCCGGATCGCCTGCTCCGGTTTGTTTTGAAGAATTTGATAATAATAGTGATTGTGAATTAGGCATCTCCGATTTAACATTTTTTGTAGATTTTATGTTTGTACCCGGTTCTCCGGTTCCACCACCATGTCATGTCTGTCCATAATATTATAATAAAAAATTGTATAAAAAAAGCCTGTCGGATAATCCTGACAGGCTTTTTTACATTTAAATTAAAGCTAAGATTTAGTAACTAAATCGTTATTCCAAACCAAGTTGGCCGCCATTTTTGCTATAGCCATTCAGAATCTCAAAGTCACCACTAACCATACCAATATAAATCGGTTGTGAGCAACTTGTGTGGATCTTAGTATGCTTGATACCATCCACAAAAATTGTGATCTCTGTGCCAACGGTACCATTTTTATCGTATCCAATAATATTTAAATTGCCATCCGGAAGTACTTGTCCTGAGAATAATACTTTAGC
Organism: uncultured bacterium; assembly: GCA_965372795.1. Taxonomy (GTDB): domain Bacteria; phylum Zixibacteria; class MSB-5A5; order GN15; family FEB-12; genus QNAD01. The sequence goes on along the minus strand of CBDVDR010000003.1, from coordinate 26,082 downwards.
TGCTTTATGTTTCTTACCTTTAGCAAACACTTCAACAAAAGCCTCAGAAGCACCCTGATACTCCAGAGTCAGACTTGTAACCTTACCATCACAGTCAGAGGGTCCATCACCGCCATCATTATTATCACCTTCATCTGGGCATAAACGTCCGCCTTTTTGGCTGTAGCCATCAAGGACTTCAAAATCACCACTGATCATACCTATATAAATTGGCTGTGAGCAACTTGTGTGGATCTTAGTATTCAGGACACCATCAACAAAAATACTGATCTCTGTACCCATAGTACCATGTCTATCGAAACCAACAAAATTGAAGCTGCCACCAGAGAGTACCTGTCCTGAGAACAATGTTTCACCAAGTTCATTTCTACCAGCTTTGGCAAATACTTCAACCAAAGCTTCTAGAGAGCCTTGATATTCCAGAGTCAGATTTGTAATCTTACCGTCACATTCTCTGCAATCAACGCCACCTTCACCCGGACAAAGGCGTCCACCGTTAAGGCTGTAACCATCAAGAATTTCGAAGAAGCCACTTACCATGCCAATATAAATCGGCTTCGAGCAACTGGTATGGATTTTTGTATTCAGAACGCCATCAACAAAGAGACTGATCTCTGTGCCAACAGTTCCGTTTTTATCGAATCCTACAATATTGAAACTGCCACCTGGGAGTACTGGTCCAGAGAACAATAATTCACCAAGTCCATCCTTACCAGCTTTGGCAAACACTTCAACCAAAGCTTCTAGAGAGCCTTGATATTCCAGAGTCAGATTTGTAATCTTACCGTCACATTCGAAGCAATCAATGACCGGCATATAGACACCTGCATCCCAAGTCAGGTCATATTCACCCGAATCGAGAGTTGTACAGCTTGCTTCACCAGTTGTAGGGTCAGCATCTGAGTCCATTGCATCGTCAGCACCCTGATCCTGTGGTGAGAATTCATAGCCCGATGGAAGTATAAATTGAATTTTGTAATCACCCGGTTGGAGTTGATCAAAGAGGTAGGCACCACTTGCATTTGTAATTGTGGTAGCAATAATTTCTCCCTGACAATTCAGAAGATAAACAGTAACTCCACTAACACCTGTTTCTCCAGCATCCTGAATTCCGTCCTGATTCAAGTCTTCCCAAACGAAATCACCAATGGCAGCTAATTCTTCTTCAACAACCGGAAATTCAAATCTAATCAGCGATTGTTTGTCAAGTTCAGTTTCAAGATATCGTCCAGATGCTAACCATTCGTCCGGACCAAAATTAAGATCACCATAACGTTCATTGATCTGGGCATCAGCTATTGATAATGTAGTTGCACAGAAAGTACCAGCATCAATAGTGTAACAAACTTCGATGTATGGAGCATATTTTGAAAATTCGCGGCTGCCGAATAAAGTTCTTGGATTATTCAGATTAATTTGGCTGAGTAAAACACCATAATTTACGGCATCGCCACTAACCCAATCCTTTACCATTTGTGTAACTTCTACTGATGTCCAACCAACGGCATCTGCAGTAAATGTACCTAAAACAGCTGGAGCATAAGCTCCACCGAAATTGTTAAAGGTAACTACCATTTCATCCCAGTCGGATGTAACTTGATGAACATTAATTTCCTGTCCACTGGCTTCACGTACAACAATAAACATAGTTGCTGATTCGATAGTTGCACCAGCAGGAATATTAATCAGACCTGTTGCAAGTTTCGCCATTTGAGAATTCATGACTCCATTGTCCTTGGTATCATCGCCACAGCTTATGAACAGCATGGTCAATAATAACATTGAGACAATTAGTCCTTTGAGCTTGAACATAAACGACTCCTTAATAGATTGTGTTTTTTATATAACTTTTTCAAACTAGTAATCTTGAATAATTTGCGTAAAAATTACCTGTCAATATCTGGCATAATATACAATAAATTGAGAATATTGCACCTTTTTTATTAAAAAAAATATATTTAATGGATATTTTTCAGAAATTTGCTCAACAATTGAACTTGCATCCATGGAAACAAAAGAACAAATACAAAAAGTGCTTAGAAATCAAAGTCGATAAATTTGATATATTTTACTACGATTACTTAAAAATCATTAATAACAGCTAAATAAAGTGAATTTTTGCTAAAAAACAGCTTTTGAAGAGACAATGAAAAAAATATAATAAAAGGCAAAGCTTTTAACTTTGCCTTTTCTTTTTTTGGGGAGATACACTCACTTAGGGCATTAAAAACTCTGGTGAGCGGGGAAGCTCAATCGCAGCTTTGATGCTGACTTTTTCTTCTTCGGTAGCAAGGATTGACTGGACGACTCTTTCAAATCCAATTCCACATCCGCTTGACTGTCCCTGTCCTTTTTCGAGGACCTCAAAATACCAGCTAAATTGTTTAGGATCAACTCCGGCATCCACCAGATGGTCATACATATATGATTCTTCAAACTGTTTTTTGCATAATTTTGAAGAACCTTCGCGGACTGCTCCGCCGACTGATTCCCCTACCATCGGCAACAATAAATCACAACACAGGGTTTCTTTATCTGATCTTTTCATTGAGAAGAATTTAATAACACCGCCTTCTTGTGGTTTTGGATTGCTTGGATAATGAGTTACAAAAGTAGGCAATTGTCCAAGTATCCGGCAGATGGCATGTTCTTCGATACTGCCCATATCGTCGCCATATTCAATTTTATATCCATTTTCATTTAACAGCTTAACTGCATCGGCATATTTAATACGATTAAACGGTATATTAACATAATTTGTCAAAAGCTCAGACATAAAATCCTTTTGCGCAATAGAGTACATCGCCTTAATCAAGCTCTCGATATTGTCCATCAATCCGGTTAGTTCGAAATCCCGTCCTTCAAATTCAATCAGTGTAAATTCACAAAGGTGCCGATCGGTTACTTTTTTTTCTTGTCGAAAAGAAGGGCCGATTGTAAAAACACGATTGTGAGCAACTGTAAAAGCCTCAAGATATAACTGCCCGGTTTGACGCAGAAACATTGCCGCTTGCTGTCCCAGGTCGTTGTACATCGTAACCGGCATAGCATTTGGAAACCATTCACAGGATCCGGTTGCTCCGGTAATGTGGGGAACGGAAATTTCTAAATACGAATTATTCTCGAACCACTTCCGGGTAGTTTTTAATAGATTTGATCTGAGCAAAGTGGTTCGAGTAAAGTCCCCATTAGCAACTGAAAAGTGACGCATAATAAAACTCCTCAAAAAAAGTTAAAAAAAATGCCACCCAATTAAATTGGGTGGCAATAATTACCAAATAAATAATTAGCTGACAGCAACAGCTATACCGCATTGTTGAGTCCTCTTAAGTTAAAGACACTCGGTACAATGAACGTTTTTTTTCGTCCTTGTTTTTTTTTGCTGTCAGTTTTTGAGCTGCACATATTTTACCACACACCTGCAGATTAGATACAACAAACTGCCGGTTGTTAAGAATTTATTAAGTTTTGCTTCTGAAAGTTAACATTAAAGACATTAAAGATCTTTGTCAATATAAAAAATATTTTTATTATAGATGCTATTAAAATTCCGGTCGGAACTACTGAGATAAGTTCGTGTTATATAATGCAATACTATACTATCCTGTGGAACAGGGTTGTAAATATTTCAAATTCTCATAAAAAAAGGAGAATAGTTTGAGTAAGAATATTTTGATCACAGGTTCAGGCAGTGGTTTTGGTTTACTCACAGCCAATACTCTGCTAAAGGCAGGTTATACCGTTATGGCATCAATGAGAGATCCTGAAGGGCGCAACAAATCAGTTGCTGATGATTTAAAATCAAGAGGCGCTCACGTTATTGATTTAGATGTTACTAATGATAAAAGTGTGGTTTCCGGGGTTGCTGAATCAATTAGTAAAGCGGGGCAGGTTGATGTCCTTATTAATAATGCCGGTATTGGCGTGATCGGCTTCCAGGAAGCATTCACTATTGATGACTGGAAAAAGATCTTTGATTTAAATGTCTTTGGAGTGCAACGCATGAATAGAGAAATTCTCCCTCACATGCGTAAGCGTGGATCAGGTCTGCTTATTCATGTCTCGAGTATACTGGGCAGGTTTGTAATGCCATTTTTTGGACCATATAATGCCTCGAAATACGCTCTTGAAGCTTTAGCTGATAATTACAGAGTTGAACTATCAGGGTTTGGCATCGAATCAGTTCTGATTGAACCGGGTGGATTTGGAACAGAATTTGCATCACGTTTGTTAAAACCAACCGATACTGAGCGCACCAGCTCTTATGGTGAATTTGCCAAAGGACCCGATCAGCAAATGGAAGCGTTTGCGAAAAACTTTGAAGGTGAAAACGCCCCTAATCCGCAAATGGTTGCTGATGCTATCTTAAACGTGATAAATACTCAACAGGGCGAACGTCAATTCAGAACCGTTGTTGATGGGCTCGGCATGGGTGAACCGATTGAACAGTACAATCAAGCAGCCAATCAAGTAACAACCGGAATTTATTCAGCCTTCGGAATTGAAAATATGCTGAAACTTAAAAAATAGAGAATCTTTAAAATGTAAAAAAATACAATTCTTAAACTAAATAACCAACTTACTCAACAGTAAACTTTTTTACCATCCCCTTCGCTGCTGTTGTTTCCGCAATCCAGGCATATTCCCCGGATTCTAAGTAAACGGTAAAGTATGATGTTGCACCAATGGGCATCTCCTGCATTCCGCCATAAAATTGAACCGGAGCCGGAGATTGCAGTCCTTTTATGTTCATCCAATCAAGCCAGTATATTACTTCATCGAGGTTTGTGTTTTCTTCTAATTTAACGATATGGACATCATTCCCAAGACCAAGCTCAGGGTGTTCGATAAAATTAACGGCAAATGTATTTTTCCCTTTATATAGAATACCCTCAGTCTCAAACTTATAGTTTGATAGAGAAATTTCCATATTTGTTAAAGGGGGTTTCGTTGCAGATACTTCTTCGGTTACAACAAGTGAGCGAATCATCCCTAAAGAAGTATGAAACACGCCTTGTTCTTTGATATAGCATTCCATTGCATAAGTTCCCGCAGGGAGACTTAGGGTAACCTCGGTAGATTTTCCCATACTTATAATTCCGGTTCCACCCATTTGCTTAACATCGGTGAAATACCAACCTGGAATCAATTCAATTAATAGCCCGATAGCTTCTTCTTTACTTTTTCCAGCTTTTAAAGAATCAAAAACTATCTCAAATGGTTTGCTTACCTGTTCATGATATGTTTCATAAGAGATGGAATCAGGTAATAGATTTAGTAGAAAAAAGTGTTCGGCATGACCGGTGTTAATAAATTTAAAAGTTGTCCAACCGGATTGAATACTGTCAACAACTTCGAATTTAAAGTCTTTAGCTATGACTTCGACTATCTTCTCATCAGATGAAGGGCTGCAAGACACAAGCAGAGTACAAACGACAACCAAATACACAAGTCTCTTAAATACTTTCATGTGACACCTCCATATATATAGATTGTATAAGTCTATTATAACTTATTAAAATTCTATAAACAATATTGATTTTGTTATTCCCTGAATTACAAAAAGAGAATAGAAAAACGCAAAAAATTATTATTTTATTGACAAAATCATATTTATTCATATATACACATGTGATTAGAGGAGAAACAATGATTTCAAAAAGTAGTATTCATGCAATATTGGCTGTAACTGTGTTGGCAAAGTTAAAAAAAGGGGAATATGTCGGCGCGAATCATATTGCTGAGCAAATAAAAGCCCCAAAAAACTATCTGGGGAAAATTCTAAAGAATTTAGCCGCAGCAGGTTATCTGGAATCGGTCAAAGGGTATAAGGGCGGATTCAAACTAAGCAAGCCGGCTTCTAAAATAGCAATTTATGATATAATTGACCCTATTGAAAACTTAAATAAGTGGAGTAAATGCTTTCTGGGAGCGAACAAATGTTCCTGTAAATCGCCCTGTATTGTTCATGATAACTGGCACAAAATCCGTTTGGATTACTTAAATTTTCTTAAAAATACAACCTTGGAAATGCTTGCAAAAACAAATATTGAATTATGAGTTTTTTTAGCCGTAAATAAGACAATGACATGCGAATAAAAATTTACATATATAGTCTATATTATTAAGAGTTTTAAATAAATGACAACAAATGAGATATGAAACTAAATTATTTAAACTCATAAAAGCTTTGAGTTGGAAGGATAACTAAATGAAAAAACTATGGATTGGATTTATCGGAGTGGTTGTAATATCGTTTGCAATCCTCGGATGGTCCGGATTTAAAATTTATCAGGAAAAACCCCCTATTCCTGATAGTGTTATTACAACTGAGGGGGTTACAATTGTTCCTTCAGGAAGTATAACAGCCGGACAAAATGTTTGGCAGGCAATGGGCGGAATGGAGCTTGGTTCAATCTGGGGACATGGCAGTTATGTTGCTCCGGACTGGACTGCGGACTGGCTTCATCGTGAATGCGTTTTCATTCTGAACGATTATGCTCAAGCGGATTTTGGTATTGACTATGATAGTTTACACCCTGAAAAACAGGCTGCTTTGCGGGAAAGACTAAAAATCCTTTTTAATACCAATACTTATGATCCCTCAAAAGATATTCTTGTATTGGATCCGGTCAGACATAGAGCTTATGAAGCTAATGTGAAATATTATCAGGAATTGTTTACCAAAGGAAAAGATGAATACGCAATCCCCGAAGGGACTTTAAAAGATCCAGTACGGATTGAAAAAATGGCTTCATTTTTCTTCTGGTCTGCCTGGGCGGCATCAACCCATCGGGTTGATGATAAAATAACATATACCAATAACTGGCCCCATGAACCATTGATTGATAACAAACCTACCAGTGATTCAATTATTTGGACCGGTTTTTCGATACTGACGCTACTGGCAGGTATTGCCTTGTTAGTCTTTTACAATGTCCGACAGAAACATGATTCCATGGCTGAAGAGATACCGACCGAAGACCCTCTGCTTGGATTTATAGCAACTCCTTCACAGATAGCAATTATCAAATATTTTTGGGTTGTTGCCGGACTGTTTTTAATACAAATGGGATTGGGGGTGATAATCGCTCATTATGGAGTTGAGGGAACCGGTTTTTATGGTATACCCGTAGCCAAATGGATTCCATATGCGATTGCCCGAACCTGGCATACTCAGCTGGGAATTTTCTGGATCGCAACCTCTTGGTTAGCGGCCGGACTATTTATAGCACCGCTTGCTTCCGGGTTTGAACCCAAATTTCAAAAACTTGGCGTTAATGTTTTGTTGGGTGCCTTAGTTGTTGTTGTCCTTGGTTCTTTAACCGGTGAGTGGTTGTCAGTGATGGGTTATCTTGGCGGCGATTCCTGGTTTTATTTTGGACATCAGGGCTACGAATATGTTGATCTGGGACGAGTCTGGCAGATAGCTTTGCTGGCTGGTTTGCTGATCTGGGTTTATCTGGTTGGACGGTGTATTATTGTTGCAATCAAAAAGGAACAACCTCATAAACATCTGTTGACTATGTTTTTGGTTTCGGTGATTGCCATTGGTGGTTTTTACATGGCTGGTTTGATGTGGGGAAAAAACACTCATCTGTCAATTGTAGAATATTGGCGCTGGTGGGTAGTACATCTTTGGGTAGAAGGATTCTTTGAAGTATTTGCAACAGCAGTTATAGCATACCTATTTGTTAGACTGCATCTGGTTAAAACCAAAAGTGCCAGTTCGGCAGTTGTCTTTTCAACTTCAATCTTTCTTACCGGTGGAATTATCGGGACTTTACATCACTTATACTTCTCCGGAACACCAACTGCTATCATGGCATTAGGTTCGGTTTTCTCGGCTTTGGAAGTTGCTCCGTTGACAATTATCGGATTTGAAGCCTGGGAAAATATCCGTCTTTCACGCGCCGCTAAATGGGCAGATAAATATAAATGGCCAATCTACTTTTTTGTCGCGGTAGCCTTTTGGAATATGGTTGGAGCCGGATTATTCGGCTTTATGATTAATCCGCCAATCGCTCTTTATTATATGCAGGGTCTAAACACAACTGCGGTTCATGCACATACTGCTTTGTTTGGTGTCTACGGTATGCTTGGAATCGGTCTGATGTTGTTCTGTCTTCGCGTGTTATATGTCCGTGAAGATTGGAATGAAAAAATTATTAAATTTTCATTCTGGTCAATAAATATAGGCTTGTCATTGATGGTTCTGATTAGTTTGCTGCCGATTGGTTTTATGCAAACTTATGCTTCAGTTGATAAGGGATACTGGTATGCCCGTTCAAGTGAATTTTTATATTCACCGACTATAACTGTGCTCAAGTGGCTTAGGGCTCCGGGTGATACAATTTTTGCATTGGGTATTTTAGTTATTGTTCTGTTTATATTTGGACTGGCAACAGGCCATTCTTTGAAAAAGAAAAAATAAATTTAAAATATTCATACACTGTTTAAAGCAGCAATCTTAATAAGGTTGCTGCTTTTTATTTATTAGCATTAAAAATGAAAAGTTCTTTTCATATAATTAAATCCTGTTTGCTATAGTTTGATCAATATCGATTCTGAGCAGAAACCCGGACCGAGGGCTGCTATCAAACCATAGCCACCGTTATCGTTTTTATTATTATTCATATACTGATTTAATACAAAAAGAACAGTAGCTGAGGATATGTTGCCATAATCATTAAGAATTTCTCTTGATAAGGCGAGTTCATTATTGGAAAATTTCAAAGCAGATTCATACGCTTTGAGCACTTTGGTTCCACCGGGATGAAATAGAAAAGCCGAAATGTCTTTTAATGTTAGATCATGCGTAATAAGAAACTCATTAACATCTTTGGCAGCATGTTCTTTCACTATATCCGGTATACGCTGGGCAAAAATAACCTGTAATCCTTTTGAAACTATATTCCATCCCATAACATCAAGAGAATCAGGATAAAAGGTACTTTTGGTGCCAACAATTTCCAAACCATTACTGTTAACTTTATCACCGACCATTAAAACCGCAGCAGACCCCTCGCTGAAAAGAGCCGTTGCGACAAGGTTGCTCTTGGAATAATCATCAGCTAAAAAAGTTAATCCGCACAATTCGGTTGCAATCAGCAGAACTTTTCCTTCGGGATGTCCCAACAGATACCGGTAGGCATGGGAAAGTCCCGCCGCACCACCGGCACATCCAAGACCCCAAACGGGAGTTCTATGGATATCACGACGAAGTTCAAGTATATTTATAAGTCGAGCATCTATTGACGGAGTGGCAATTCCGGTTGTGTTAACATATATAATATAATCAAAGTCCCCGGCAGCCAATTCGTTTTGTTCAATCAGATTAAGAGCTGCTCGGGCTGATAGATCAGTTGCGCATTGGATGTATGTTTTATTTCTTTCTTCAAGTGAATGAGGCTGTATCATCCAATCAACCGGACGGCTGAAGTAGCGGGTTTTGATACCTGAGTTTGTAAAAATTGGCAGCAACCGATTGAGATCGCGGAAGCGACCTTTAAAATGATGTCGGGCGAAATCGCACGCATTAGTTTGGTCCACCTTAAACTCCGGGACAGCTGTTGCTGTTGCTGCAATTTTGGGCATCAAAATTCTCCTAATGGTTACTAATTATTTGTTTGTTGAAATCAATGATGCATGACCTATTATAAAATTTAAATTATTCTCATAACTGGAATAGTTGAAGTTAAATTTGTTTTTACGAGTAATAGTTCTCCAGAAATCCTATAAGTTACAAATTACCCTCATTTTTTTTATCTGTTTGTAAAGAATCGGGAACATCGCTGCCTTTCTTTAAATGGCACCTGATACAGTTCTCCCGCGTGAGCATTTTTTCAGGTGCTTTGGGAGCCCCTTTCAGACCCTCTCGATGACAACTCAAACAAGTTTGTTCACTCATTTTACTTGCCCCGGCATGAATACCCTGTTCAAAAAATTTGGGAGCAAATTTTCGTTGAATAATAGTGCAACTAAACATCATACTAATTAAACAAATAAATAATATAATTTTGGAGATGAATACTTTCACCTTGTAACTCCAATATGATTGCAATAAGAATATTATTGTATTATTTTTTATATACTTACTATAAAAAAACACTCTATGAATTATACGTTCGCTGTAGAAATAATTAGAGATATAAGATAGAATGAATATATCAGGGATTTTGAATCAAAAATATTTTACAATATAAGTTAGGATATTCTATAAATTTATTTAGGATGTCAGGAGTTTTACTATTCCGAGTGATACTGATAAATCTTGATTGCTATTTTAATAGCATCATCTTTTTGCAATCGTTCTCCCCCTCAACCGACAGAACAACAAAATATACGCCACTTGAAGCAACCGCCCCATTCCATTGATAACAATGTATACCGGTTTCCAAAACACCGGAGAACAAGTTTGTTTCTTTTTGCCCCAACAAATTATAAATATCTATCTTAACTTTTGCAGGTTGCATCATTGACAGACAAATATCTGTACTGGCATTAAAAGGATTAGGATAATTTTGAAATAGTTTAAAATAACTGTTGCTGTTTGATGTTACCGTATTCAAGGTCAATGTTACAAGAGCAGTATCAGAATTTTCACTAAAATATTTGTTTTGGTAAATTGTGAACGGCAGCCAGAAATAATATTGTTGGCTATCATTAATTATTTTAGCCAGAATCAATGAGTGGGTCAATCCGAAAGGCGGACCGCCATAGTAGTCGTCATTTATTGAATATTCGTAATTATCATATATAGTGTATGGATTATTTTTAAAAAGAAAAATACCATCTTCATTGGTTGTACCACTTTCAAAAAGACTATCTTTGATAATATAATCATACCAGGTATGAGGGTACAATTTAACTTTAACATTTTCAAGCGTCTCTCCCAACGACCCAACCACACGAAGACCCAATCGTGAGTTAAAAAAACGTTTAACGCCATTTTCATCGTAGTCCTTCTTAACATAATCTGAATTGTAGTTTATAATATTAATGGTATGCTCAGACCAGATAGAATCAGAAGCACTGCTCATAATTGATTCCTCAGGTTTAAACTCCTGACTATTCACTTCATTGTAAAGGCTGCTAATAGCCATCCCATACAAATCAACTCCGCCTCGGGCATGGCCCAGTTCATGGGTAATTATTTTTGCAAATCTTAATGCGAGTATATCCGGAAACCCTTCCGAATAAGGAATATGGAATGCAACCGAATTTATCGGAGGTCCAATCCAGCTTGCACGGGGAGAATGGTACATATCATAAACAATTTGAAAATCAAAGCCGACAAGTGGATTACTATATTGTCGTGACGGCAGTCCGCTGAAAACATTAACAGAATCCACCACAAAATTAAAGCGACCGGTAAAAACATCCGGATCGTTATAGCGACTGTTAACTATTTTAAATTGAGCGTTGATCTTTTCCTTAACGATTTCCATGCTTCCATAAAATGCAGCCGTGCTGTCGGAGACCGATGCGAGAATAGAAAACCGCCACTCCGGTTTTTCTTGTGCGGAAACTGATAAACCGAGAAAAATATAAATAAATATAGATGCTAAATTTGTTTTAATGCTCATATAGACAATATAGAATAATATCCATATTATCCCATATCATTAATTGAATCCGCATTTTTTGCCTTTTACAAGATCGCTTATTAATCGTAACTTTCCTGGGTGTCATATTTGACTTGTGACACAAAGACTTACGCCCTCCTTGTTAGTTTTATTAGCCCGTTTTTTATTTGCTCTGAACCTCAAAATACATCCTGCTCTTATAATAAAATGCCATCGGAAGACAATGCTTTTACCTATCCAAAAGAACGAAAAGCATCCCGTAATTTTGGTATTCAAATTTGATAGGCAGGAATGTTATATTTTTAATTTTATACATTTAAAAAATTGTTGATGGATTTATGGAGTAAGACTATCTTGGTTCAGTGGAGATAACTCTGATTCATGAGGTAGTTATGAAGAAAATTGATGAACCAATTATTGTGGAACAAACATTTAATGTATCCATCGAAGTTGTCTGGAAATCAATTACTGAAATAGATTTGATGCGTCAATGGTACTTTGAAAATATCCCGGAGTTTAAAGCTGAAGTTGGATTTGAAATTCAGTTTAATGTAAATAGTCAGGGTAGAGATTTCCCGCACAGGTGGAAAGTAACAGAAGTAGAGCCCCTGAAAAAAATAGCCTATAATTGGAAATACGATGGTTATCAGGGAGATTCGTTGGTAATGTTTGAATTGTTCAAACAGGACAATTTTACAAAACTGAAACTCACCCATACCGTCCTTGAAAGCTTTCCTGATAATATTCCTGAATTCAAAAGAGAGAGCGGCATAGCGGGTTGGGAATATTTTATAAAGAAATCCCTAAAAGATTATTTGGAAAAAACAGATTTATAATAATTGACCAAATAATTCGGTTGAATTTATACTTTGAAATTATGAATCAGGAGTTTTGTAATCGTTTCTCTCTTTGGGGTCTTCTGAAAAATATTGTATAAATTCCCAATCGTTTCCTTCGGGATCATAAAAATATACACGTTTCCTAAAGGGATGCTTATTCGGAACGGTCGATTCGCTATAGCCAGCGGCGAGTAATTTCTCTCTTAATAAATCGACATTATCCACTTCAAAAGCCAGATGATTAACTCCGGGGGCTCCCGAATATGGTTTCCAGATCATATCCCTATCTGAGTCTGACTGCTGCAGTGCGATGTATGTGTCATCGTTTCCGACGTGTACCCATTTGGTTCCTTTTTTACTGACTCCCCCTCCCCGTATGCGAAATTCAGGAAACAGAGTTGTTAGAAACTTAATCATCTGGTCAAATTCTTTGACACAAATATTTGCATGTTCAAGTCGCATCATTGTGGAAAGTCTCCTTTAAAAAAATTATTATTTGAATCGCCAAAGCCAATGTTTTTAAACCACTACTGAGAATATTATACGTATTTTGTTTCCGAAATAATGGAGGCGGGATAAATCGTAAGAATTAGCGTGACTTATACTATTTGTAACGGTTTTAGAACTGATCCAATATTCGACTTATAAATTTTAAAATAACTATATGAGAATTTCAACCGTCTGTTATATTGAAACTATGGTTCAGATCAATAATATTATTCAGACGTTTGCCAGTAACAATGCCGAGCTTGTTGCATTTATAAACCGTTATAGCGGTCTATAATTGTTGCTCCATATCTTTTAAATCACACCAACACCATTTCGCAGTTAAAATTGGTTATTTGAATCCTGAATATTTTTGGCTTCAAGACCAATTTGTTACCGGTGTAAGTATCGACCCAAAACAAAAATTTAATCGGAGTTTATATTATTAAAATTATCGTATTTGGTGCCGGACTGGTCGGTGCCCCAATGGCTATCGATTTATATAAAGATGATAGATTTGAAGTGACTGTTGCAGATTACAGCGATAAAGCATTGAACCGTTTAAAAGCTAAGTGCCATGAATTAACATTCATCCAGAAAGATTTGTCTAACCCTGCAGATGTGACTGCCCTTGTAAGCAACTATGACCTTGTTATAAATGCTGTCCCGGGTTTTATGGGATTTGAAACAGCAAAAGCGATCATCAAAGCCGGAAAGAACTGTGCCTGTATTGCTTTCTATGAGGAAGATCCTTTTGAATTAGATCAACTGGCCAAAGAAAACAATGTGACTATGGTCATGGACTGTGGTATCTATCCCGGTATGGGCAGCGTGTTGATCATGAATGCTGCACGAAAACTTGATAAGGTTGAGTCGGTACTTACCTATGTGGGCGGACTGCCACAGATCAGAGAGTGGCCCAGTGAATACAAAGCTGTATTTTCTCCTATTGATGTTATCGAGGAGTATATTCGTCCTGCCCGTTATATCGAGAATGGATTTGAAATTATACGTCCCGCATTATCCGATCCGGAATATATTTTCTTTCCTGAAATCGGCACTCTGGAAGCCTTCAATACCGATGGCTTGAGAACTTTGGCTAAAACTATTGAAGCTCCCAATCTGAAAGAGAAGACCTTACGGTATCCCGGTCACATTGAGAAGATGACTGTCTTGCGGGAATTAGGATTCTTTTCAAAAAAAGAGAGCATCACGATCAAAGGCAAAAAGACCAGTCCTCTTGAAATGACTGCTCAGGTTCTGTTTCCTAACTGGAAACTAAAACAGGGTGAAGGTGATATTACTATTTTCCAGTCGATCATAGAGGGAGTAAAAGATGGGCGGAAAATGAAACTTACAATTGATATGTATGATAAATATTGCCCGGAAACTGATGTGATCTCAATGGCACGAACAACCGGATATACTGCGACTCTTACAATCCGAATGATTGCTGATGGACTATATGCTCATAAGGGAATATCCCCGCCGGAATTTATGGGCAAGAATCCGGAGTGTGTGGAGTTTCTTTTGAAGGGACTTAAAGATAGAGGGGTTGTCTACAAGGAAACGACCGAAGAAATTACATAATATTTAAATAAGAAGATTCAGATATTATTGGTAACCCTTTCCCAACGCAATCCAGGATGTTTATATGCCGAAAAGGAGGGTGAGCATCAGCTTGAATTTGGGAATATCACCATATCCAAATCGTGTTTCCAAGTTATATCTTTTCATACCTTTCATTGGGATCTTCAGACCAGCCACAAGACTGAAACCAATTTCTGATTGACCATCCTTACTCTTGGAATTAAGCAGAATAGTTGGACCTGCTGACCCATAGAAATGTAAACCTGTTTCCGGAAGATGGAACAGGTATAACCTGAAATCCGCATTGAGGACAGTTGTCGAGTGGTCGCCGAGCCCGAAGTCCAAACTTGGTGCAAATCTAAAATTCTGAAATGCTCGACCTAATTCAGCTTCAACTCCAATGACTAAATTATCCGAATCAAAATCGTATCCAGCTCTGGGACCAATCGCCTTCCCTGCACTCGCAGTAACAGGTAATAACACAATTAGGATTAGAACTAATATTCCGGCAAAGACACTATTTAATAATGAATTCATATGAGTAACAGCTTGTCCTTTCTCTGTATGTAGAGTTTTTTCGTTCCCAATAATTACTTTTTGGAACAAATACTCAAGATATCGGCTTATTTCTTTTATTTTCGGTCAGTTGTTTCATTCTCTTTACTTAATTGGTTTACGATGACCGGGCAGGACTTGGTTAATCCACCCTAAAAATTAAGATATTTAAATAACCCGATAATGTGCAATTTATCGAGCATTATTTTTATTAAATGTAGTTTGTTTTTGTAGTGGGATGAAAGAAAGCATTTATGAAATAAATGGTGGATCAATGAGAATCAATATTCACTTGGGATTGGATAGAAGTTCAGCAAATTCATCCTTCTTAATTAAGCCAAACTTCGGCTTGCGACTCACTGCAAAATTACTCTCAGCGGCATGGCCTACCGAGTCGGTCATCTTATGAACGAACAATTGACAAATATGCATTCCGGGGCTGATCTTAATAGGGATTTCACCCAAATTTGTTATTTCCAGAGTTAGACAACCACTGAAGCCGGGATGAACACCCGTAGCGGTCGCAATAATCAATCCACGCCTACCCCATGACGATTTGCCGGTTACCACCGCAGCAAGATTCTTGGGTAGTCTAATCCATTCAAGAGTTGTACCCAATACAAACGACCGAGGATGAAGAATGAATTCATCTCCGAAGGGGACAAAATGCGTTCTGGTGTACCTCAGTGCACCTCCATTATTGTCATCGTCGATATTCATACAAGGTACTTTAGCCTGTTTCAACATGACAAACCAACTACCTAATCGAAGATCCACCGATGCATCACAATCTTCTTCTAGTTTTGTAGGTTCTGGTGTAGGAGTTATCACAAAAGGATCCTCTGATGATTCACAATTTCTAAGCAATTCAGCAATATCATTGGATCGCAATATCATATTATTGCCCCTTTGTCCGTGATTGGATTTCTAGTGCTTCGATAGATTTTAAGACTATCTCCTTCAAATTATCATATTTTGAATTGACATCCAAATGATCAAAATCACTCCAAAGAGTCTCATCGCGATCAGCCTCCCATCCAGCCTCTAATATACAGGCGAGTGATTCAGCTTTTTCTGCCGGAACTGTCAGATCAATTCTTTTCCGAATCTCCTGAACAGATTTCGGGTCAATTGAAAGTAGCCCTGCTTTTTCCACAAGTTCATCTGCAGCATTTCTCAAACCAACTACAAGGTTGTCAACTGCAAATTCAGCAAGATCTAGTTGGAAAGTGTCCTTCTCATTAAACCTGCCCTTGTCGTTCTGCTGGAAGACATTTCTATATTCATCAGGGACTTCGAGTTTCCACATAAGGGCGGCATCCATAAGATTTTTTATCCTAGTTTCTGATGTAGGGTATGCAACGTTTCGCGACCTTTCCCCAGGAGCTAACAAGTACACAAACGCATGCAAGAAAGACGGGCCGAATATCCTCAAACCGACATAATCACAAAATGTCTCTTCAGCTTGACTCGTAGCCCAATCAGTAGCAGGAACAATTAATTCTTTGTTGAACAAGTCCCCCCATGACCAACTTTCTAAGCGTGGATCAGTTTTATAGAGGTCTATAAATTTTTCCCACCTATTCTTCTGAATCTCATTCTGGATTAATTGAGTAACAATTGATCGAACTTGAGACTCAATATTCCTTTTAAGCCAAAGGTTGTGTGCAAGTTCGTGTCCAGCCAAAGGAATAAGAAACGGATTAGAGGACTCTGTGGCAGGAAATCCTATCAAAATAAAATTATTCATCTGAGGGACACCTGGATAAGTCATTGGTGAGTAATCCCATTCAGAGGACAGTATTAGTTTAGTATCATTACCATCAAGAAGGCTCTTCGATAATCGTAATAGGGGTCCGTGTATCTCAAACGCATTTCGTACATTTGTCGATCTCAATATAAAACCCAATATAGGAACGTAAATAAAAAGCCTCTTGAGTGCTTCTTCACAAGTGCGCTCTTTAAGAGACACGTCGTTGGATTTACTGGCATTCGAAAGTGCAAGTTGAGTTTCCTTGAAAATATTCTCTACTTCGAACAACGCATCTTTAGAATCAGAATACGGAAATTCTGAATCTTTTAGGTTTTTTATCGTATGGATGGTAGCATTAACACGTCTAAGAGAGTTCTCTATGATGTTCATGTGTCATACCTTATTTTCGATAAGGGTGCTTGGAACGATGACCAAGAACAGCTTCGCGATAAGCAGAAGAACAACGTGCCAGAGCTATGCAAAATCTTTTCATTTCCGGAAGTCCACCATTTCTATGCTTGGGATCAACCTGCGATGCTAACTCTTCGGCCAATTCATGAGATCTTTCAATTAGTTCATCAACTGTTTCCAATTTTGCGAGACTTGAATCAGTAAATGCCCTATTCACAATTGTTGCCGTTGCCGGATCCATAAAAGCTCCTTGCCCGCCAGACGAAACTTGTTTAAAGCTACTTCTCATTACTTTGGATAAACGAGTTACAGCCTCCAACTTTGTCTCCCTGCCCTCTATCAACATATCCAACTCCAAAGCTGCCTGTGTCGCCAAGAACGACAAGTTCTCGTCCAGAACAGACATTGTAGGTTCGGATTGTTCCTCATTGAGAAGATTATAAGTCATAAATCACCCCAATATAAAATAAATTTATATTCTTATTCAAAAAACACTCTTATCTCTATCTCTAAAATCATCAATATTATTATATATCATCGGCAAAATATTACAATAAAACTACCATCTAATAACTTATACACTTCAAAATTATAAGAATTTATATATATAGCATAAACAGTTCTCAATCAACTGATTTAGTATAATTGATTTGTTTTATATCTGCATCACATTAAAACTTATGAATCATTAACAAATTGATTGATGTAACCTTTTAATATAAAACAAGTTACTTTTTGTATAAAAAAGTGGAATAGCTATGTTTTTGTCAACAAAAAAGTTATAGATGTTTTAATCAAGAGGGGGATCGCAGGCATAGCTTGTTTTATCATTTTACTTAACATAGGATTAGGTTTTATCCTGATGGAATTAAATAATTTATATCTGTATTTTAATTTTTAACCCAATATGGTACAAGATTATTTCCGTTTTTGACAGCTTCTTGCATCATAGTCCGATTGAAGTCATTCAGTTCCAGGCATCGCCAAATTCGCCCAACTCCGCAATGGCTTCAGAAACGATTTCCTGAGGTATCGAGAAATACTTTTCCACAATTGGAGGAAGTTCATTCCGGCTCGTTAGTTGATGAATATCGTAATCCGTTCCTTCCGATTTTATAACAGAAAGATTGTGTATCACGATAGATTGGTTGGGATAAAAACGAACCAACAAGAGTGCGTTCATAAATGTAGCGCTGTCACTGAACGATTCTACTATGATCCGATTAAAATATTCAATCTCCCGCGATATTGGTTTCACAACATACCCATGCTTATATTGTCCGTCCCGATACAGTTCAAGACGTGAGTTCCCGTTCATGTCTTGAGGTTTTAGCACATACCTGTCGAGCCCCAAGGCTATGATATGATCTTCTTTCAGATCGCGAGGAAGTGGCACCAGAAACGGTGCACCATAGCCGGCGTCAACTATTAATTCTCGTCCTTCCAACGACACAATATTAACCAAGTGGACGTCAGGATCGGACATATCTGCTCCGCACAGCATGACGTTGTATCCCAAATACTTTAGCAGGAGATGAAAGTAGTAATTATTGGAGTAACAGGTTCCGCCAAAGTTATAACGTTCAATTCCGTTTATGTAAATTTCAAGATCAGGCAATCCCCGCAAACAGTGGCGCTTCTTATAAAATAACTTGGAAATATTTTCGAAGGGAACTCGCATCAAATAGGCGGCAACCAACTCTGTTAATGCTTCGTTACTGGGTCTTCGCTTGTTAACTCCTATTATATGAAGAAAACGATCCAATAAGTATGAATTCTCTGGTTTAATTGGCATTCAAAACTCCTTATATCAAACAACTAGTTATGAATAGAATAATTATAAAAGGCAATCAAATATAAAATAGTTTAATTTTGATCAATATTTCAATTGATCAAAGTAACCAGATAGTTTTCTTAAATGACATTTAGTTTTATTACAGATTATAAATTCAGTACTTTCGCTACTTATTGTTTGGCAATTAATTACAACTGCCATAGGTTCCCACATTATAGTACCGCCAATCCAAAGCGGTACTAATCCGACTGATGTTGTAGCAGTAGTCAACATAATGGGCAGAAAATGTTACAGAGCGGCAAAATATATTAAAGCTAATAAAATATCCATTTAAATATTATTTTTTGAAACAAATACCAGACCCTGTCGTCTACTTACATATTAGAGAACTTAAAAAATATTATATGGAAAAAGGGGAAATTTGAAAAAAGGTATTATTGCACTTATAATTATAGTTATAGTTATAGCCTTACCCTCATCCTCTTTTGCGCAAGACAACTGCAATTGCGAACAGTCATTAAGCCTGTTAATAAGATCAAATGAACTCCTTTATACTCTGAAACTAACTGATAACCGAAATTTTGATACCGACTATTTAGTAAAGAACCATATATTTTACTCAAGCCATGACCCCTTCAAAGGTGATGAAGAAATCACAATAAAACCAATTGATAATTTAATTTAAACACAAGAACAATCAAATAATATGAAAAGAGACTATTATGTTTAAAAAAATTAGTTTTATTTTAATTGGAATTCTTTTTTGTCATGGAATTCTACAAGCACAGACAAGTGAACCTGCAGATAGTACGGTATATACTCTTGGTTTTTCGACCTATCTTTCACACACCGATAGATTCGGAGCTGGTTTTGATGTTTTTTCAGATGCTGAGGGCAATACTTTTGTCTCAGGTAATACCAGAGATAAGAATTTTCCAGCTACTGAAGGAGCTTATCAAACAGAACTTAAAGGAGAGGCAGATGCTTTTATTGCAAAATTTACTCCTGATGGAAAACTTGAATTTGCAACATTAATAGGTGGAACTAAAAGAGAACATCATACCGCAATAACAGTTGATGAGGCAGGATTTATTTATTTAGCTGGAGGGACTCATTCATCTGATTTCCCTGTTACACCAGGAAGTTATGACACAAGTTTCAATGGTGAAGGAGTCTGGGCTGGCGATGTTTTCTTAACTAAATTAAACCCGACTGGAACTGAAATTATTTTTTCTACATTTATTGGAGGTGAAGTAGAGGAAACAGTAGGATCAGGAGGTATTAAGATTGATTCTAAAGGTAATATTGTTATTGCAGGAGTTACCCGTTCTCATGACTTTCCTCTAACAACAGGTGTCATTGACAAAAAAATTACTCAGATGCATGGTTTCCTTTCTAAATTGAGTCCCGATGGTGAAAAACTTTTATTTTCCACTTTCATTGGAAGCAGCATAATGGAACAGATTACTGGACTTGCTATTGATGACAAAGATAATATTTATATATCAGGTGCTACTTTTTCAACAGACTTACCGGTAACTGATAATGCTGTTCGAAAAGAAATAATTATCCCTAAAGTACAAGGCGGAACTGATCATTTTATTGCCAAAATAAACGAAACAGACAATAAAATTTCGTATTTAAGCTATTTCGCAGCCGAAGGATATGGGTTGTCATTTATAAAGTGGACCAAGCCAAACAGATTGATAGTATGTGGCACCACTACCGAAGAAAATTTCCCGGTAACTGATAATGCTATAAGTAAAACAGGTAAAGGTATGCGGGATTGCTTTATATCGGTATTTAATTCTGATGATATGACCTTAGAATACTCTACACTGTTTGGAGGAAGTGAAGCCGAGCATCTCATGTCAGCAGATTTTCTAAATAAAGATACTATTGTTATTGGAGGAACAACAAGTTCTCCAGATTTTCCGCTTACCGAGAACGCTTTGTATTCAGAGTATCCAACCTGCGAGAAGACCTTTAATTCCACATTTTTTGCACGCAAAAAACCTTTTGTTTCTGTAATCGATATTAAAAATAGTAAACTCCTTTTCTCAACCTACTTAGGCTCAAGTTTTGTATTTAGAATTCACCCGGATAGAAATGGAAATATCAGTTTTGTTGGAGAAGCAGGTCAGCGTGCTGAAGCAGGAATTACTGGCTTCCCCGTTACGGAAAATGCCATCCAAGAGCCACCCACATATCTTATGGTAGGGCGATTGTTGTTAAATGCAAAACCTGAACCGAAAAAAGTGATCATAGAGGTGCCTGTTGAAGATGCCATTCTGAAAAGTTATGTAGGTAAATATGAACTAATGCCGGGCTTAATCCTGACTATTAACAAATATGATAGTCAATTGAAAGTGCAACTTACTGGACAAGGGGAAGGTTCCATAATCCCAATAGCCCAAAATGTATTTGTTATAGAGGGATTGGATGCTCAACTTACATTTAATATAAATGAAGCTGGAGAAGTCGAAAGTATGACTTTTTATCAGCATGGGATGGACAATATTTGTAAAAGAATAGAAGATTAATTCACATTAATAAGCTGGTATATTTGTGTATAAAAAAGTGCACATATATACTAGTTACCAAGCATATTAACTAAAAGAATGGAAACATGAAAACAACCAAATTATTAATATTGACAGTTGTCATATCGCTAAACACTGTCTTTGCTCAAGAAACTATTAAAAGGGATTCTATATTCTCAATTATGAACGATAAATATTTTGGGCAAAACCCACCAGGAATGACCGCGGAAATTTTTGCGCCTGGAATTGTTTCAGTAAATGGAAGATATGAGTTTGGTGTTTCGTTTTCTCCTAATTTAGAAGAAATATATTTTACTGGCAAAATAAAAGGCGAAAGTTCAAGTATATATTTCTCAAAACTTAAAGACAAAAAATGGACAAATCCTACAAAAGCAAATTTAACAAATGGAAAAAGAAAGGGTGAAATGGAGGCGTTTGTGAATCATAGTGGTAAAAAGATTTATTTTACAGCCTCTGATTCTAAGGGTGTTAAAATCTGGTGCGCAACCCGTTCCGAGAACTGGTGGAATGAGGCAATAGAACTTGATTCTCCGATAAATAATGATATGGTTTTTTACTCAAATGCTGCGAAGAATGGAGATCTTTTTTACAAAAATGTTTCAAAAGGAAAAATGTATTATGCTCCCAACAAAAAAGACAAATTTCCCAAAATAATCGAAGTCGGAATTGAATATGGTAGCCACGGTTTTATTGCCCCACTACAAGACTTTATGTTGATAGATGCCCGAAAAGATAATGACAAAACAAAAGACAAAGATATTCACATCTGTTTTAAAAAGAAAGACGGATCATGGACAAAACCAATAAGCCTTGGAAGTGGAGTAAATTCTAGTTTCAACGAAACATGTCCAAGTATTACTCCAGATGGTAAATATCTGTTTTTTAGTAGATACAATGAAGAAGGAGGATTACCAAACATTTATTGGGTAAGTTCAGATATTATTAATGATATAAAAATGGATTACTTAAACAATAAATAGGATTATTAATGAGAAATTATTTATTAAAAATTAGTGTGGTTCTAACCATATGGCTTTGTCTAACAGAGATCCAAGCTCAATCAAAGCAAGACCAAGAACTTACAAAAAATGTTATCGAAAGTTACATTCAATTATCCGGAAATCAAGTATTAGATGAGATGGGTAATACAGTTTTACCTTATTCAAAGCAAGGATATACCTTGCATTTACCAAACGCAAACCCAATTGCAACTATTATCATGTTAAGTGGCTCGGCTTTAGACACAACAAGAAGAATTGATGAATTTTCAATTATTAAACCAGCTCTGGAAAAAAATATCGCTGTTCTATTTGTAAGCACCGGTAAAGTGATAGAATTTTTATTTACAGATAAAGAAATTAATACTGTTGATGATTTAGTTGGGAATGCTTTAAAAAAACATAAGCTTTCAAACAAACCTAAATTCCTAATTGGAATGTCTCTTGGAGGAACAATGGCTTTAAGGTATAGTGAATATTGTTCATTGAATAAGTCTAAGTTTGGTTTTCAAGCCAATGCAATAGCGCTCTGTGATGCTCCATTAGATTTGGTAAGAATGTGGCATGAACAACAACAGGCGATAAAGAATAATTATCATCCAAACGCCGTCGGTGAAGCACGTTGGGTTTTACATTTTTTAAAAAAGCATTTAGGCGGCACACCTCTGGAAGCAATGGAAAACTATATTAGTTATTCACCTTTTGTATATACTGATGAAAATAGGAGCAAAATAAATTTGTTTAAAAACATTCCCATAAGAATGTATCATGAACCCGATATTAAGTGGTGGGTTGAAAACAGAGGAAAAGACTACAACACCATAAATAGTATTGACCTCGTCGGTTTTTACAACTATTTAAGACAAGCAGGAAATAAACAAGTTGAATTAATAACTTCTCATAACAAAAGAAGAGGCTTTAAGGAAGGTTCATCTCCACATACATGGACAATAGTTGATAATGTAGAATTGATTACATGGTTTTTGGGGAAAATCAAACAAACCAACGCTAAAAATAATTAGTATGAAAAAAACATTGTTTGTTCTTTTAATCTCATTTTGTCATCTTGTTTTTGCACAAGAATCCACTGTTTTAAAAGGTGATTACCTAGGTCAGCCACTACCTGGAGATACGCCATTGGTTTTTGCTTCAGGAATTGTCTCAATGTTCTCTATGAAAATTCCCACACCCCAAAGGTGTGCCACCCGTCCTTATTCTTCAAACCACTCACGTTTAGTAAATGGACAAAATTAATAATTGGTTTTAATAAACTTAACAGAATAGTAAATTTGAGGAAAAAAATGAATTATCAATCTAAACGAAAGATATATTTTCTCTACTTAAGTCAGATCATGATCTCACTGATCATGATTTTGGCTTTTACTCAAACTATTTATTCGCAAGTAAAGCCGGAGTTAAATAAATCCAAAGCAATTAGCGATGCGCTTTCTGAAATTGTAAATGATGGTAATGCACCCGGAATGATTGCGGCTATTATTTCAAGTGATAGTGTCATTGCAATTGCCTCGGCAGGTGTTCGTAAAGCAGGTTCTGATATTTTGTTTACCACTGATGATAATATACATCTGGGCTCTTGCACCAAAGTAATGACGAGTGTAATGCTTGCCACTTTAGTAGCAGAAGGAAAGTTAAGCTGGAAATCAAAATTGATTGATGTAATACCTGAGCTTGAAAAAATTATCCATCCTGATTTTCAGAATGCTACCCTTTGGCAATTTCTTACCCATCGTACAGGTCTTCATAAAAATCCAAGTGATTGGTCAGCACATACTGAGAAAGAGATCATAGAGAGACGTTTGGCAATCTTAAATGATAATCTTTCGTTAGCTGCTTCAAATGATATTGGTGAGTTCCATTATTCAAATTTAGGTTACATGATCGCCGCTTGTATGGCGGAAAAAATTACAGGCATGAGCTGGGAAGTTTTGATTAGACAACGGGTGTTTGATCCATTGGGTATGTCTTCAGCTGGTTTTGGGGCTCCGAATACGCACAATCAGATAGATCAGCCATGGGGGCATTCATGGGAGTATTCATTGTTTGGAAACAATTGGGAACCAGATCAGACTGATAATCCAAAAGCCCTTGGACCAGCAGGTCGAGTTCATTGTAACATTGAAGATTGGGCAAAATTTCTATCTCTATTTTTAAATGATGAAAACCTAGTTATAGATAGTAAATATTTAAATAAACTAATTACACCTATTGGGTTTTATGCAGGAGGATGGGGCGTTTTAAAAGAGGAAGAACAGTCTTGGGGAAAAGGAAAAGTGCTAGTCCATTCTGGTAGCAACGGTATATGGTTTACGTCTGTTATGGTGGCTCCAAAATTAAACAGGGCATATATTGTCGCTACAAACTCACGTGAATTTGGTTCTACCGAAGATGTGTGTAATGAGATGCTCAGTAAGGTAGTAAAGATGGATTTAAATAAAAGTAAAGAATTAAATGAGATTGATTTGAACAATAAACAGTAATTGGACAAAATTAATAGATGGTTTTAATAAACTCAACAGGACAAAAACTTTAAAGGAAAAAAGAATGAATTATAAAATGAAACGAAAAGTATTTATTACACTCTTAATATTAGCAAATATTATGTTTTCATCTTGTTCCGGGCAAAAAGAGATTGATGTTACATATATTGCGAATGAGGGCTTTCTGATTGAAAGCAGTGGTAAAAAAATAATAATCGACGCTTTATTTAGCGAAGGTTGGGGTAATTATTTAGTCCCTTCACGTTCTATTGTATCTGATATAGTAAATCAACAGGAGCCTTTTAATAATGCAAACTTAATGTTAATTACACACGATCATGGAGATCATTTCAACGCTTTAATGGTTGTGCCGTATCTTATTAAAGGTTCTGATAACATTCTAATAGCACCACCAAAAGTAACCAATGCAATTTCAAAACATCCCGATTATAAAAAGTTTGAGAATCAAATCGTAACATTGGATAAAATCAATCCAGAAAACAATGACACTACGATTCAAGGGATAAGAGTAAGATCTTTTTTCATACAACACGACTCACGCCCACAAATTGAAAACGTTGGATACTTAATTGATATTGATAAGCTAACAGTATTTCATTCCGGAGATTCTAATGGCTCTGCATTGGTTGAGTTTGAAAAGTTACAATTACAGAATGAATCTATTGATTTGGCTTTCTTGAATGTCTATGGTTTTTGGAGCACAAAAGAAGAGCGAGAATTTACTGAAACATTTATTAAGCCAAAAGAAATAGCCTTAATGCATATTCCACCGGCTGAAATTGAAAATGTTAAAGATTCTGTTACTGTGATAAATGATTTTATAAATATTACTGTGTTTGAGAGTAGTATGAATAAAAAAGCTTTTATTTATGAATAAGCATAGAGAATCAAAAAAACAGAAAAACACAACTTGGTAATTTTAAAACCAAAAATTATAACTATTAAAAAAGAGGCTGAATAAAATGAAAACCAAACTAATTACCT
>CBDVDR010000002.1:0-312255 GCA_965372795.1 uncultured bacterium | reverse complement strand
GACTGACCCGACCGCCAATCATGCCGAGTGGAATATGATTACTCGTAACACTCAGTTGACAGTCTCAGGACTTTATTACTGGACGGTTGAAAATGTTGATACGGGTGAAGTGCAAATCGGTAAGCTTGTAATTATCATGTAAAATTTAAGCCGGCTTAACAGCCGGCTTTTTTTATAACCACTTTTTCCATAAATCAATTTGATACCCTACTGAAGTACCATTTTGTCCTCGCACAATAGGAGTCTTGAATAAAAGCGGATACTCCAAAAGCATCTCCTCAATATCATGTTTAAGATATTTCAAATTCCGTTTCTCATATTCTTTCCCCTCAACATCAATTAAATCTGCAAGGGGAACATATCGTTTTATATTATTAAGCTCACCCTGGCTGACACCCTTCTCCCGAAGATCCACAAATTGAAAATTCTTACTTCGTTCCTTAAAGAATCGAATCGCTTTTTGTGTATCCCGACATTTCTTGGTTCCAAATATTTGAATAACCATCGACTACCCTTTCAACACTTTGTAGATGCCCGAGAAATCAAGCTCATCAACTTTTTCTTTAAATGTCATGGCATATAGCTCTTTAACCAATGCACCGGTATAAAGTGGCGTCTGGAGCGTATTTGCTAACTCCTGCAAATATTTTAAATCTTTATGAATACAGGCTGATGAAAAATGATTACTAAAATCTTCATTTAATAATTTATCTTTTTTCGCATTCAAGACACCGGAATTTCCAGCACCGACGGAGAGAATATCCAAAATTTGTTTTTTACTTAAACCCGACTTCTCCCCCAAAGCTACAGACTCGGCTAAGGTTGCCATAAAAGTTCCGAGCACCATATTATTGATTACTTTTGCTTTGGATGCTAAGCCTGTTTCTTTAAGATAAAATACATTGGCACTGTATTTATTAATTATGGGCAAAACCTGATTATACGGTTCTTCATCCCCGCTTACTATCGAAGTTAATTTACCGTTTTGAGCCGGTATGACGCTTCCGATTACCGGAGCCTCAAGATATTTCGCGCCGGCATCATCAAACATCTGATGAAAAGCATCAACAGCCTCAAAATGATTAGTCGAAGTATCAAGAATAACCTTATTCTTACAATCTCCGGCAAGTAAACCCGTCTCTCCACTCATAACCGAGTGAACAGCGTCACTGTCAAACAAATTAAGACAAACAACCTGTGTCTTATCAATGACCTCTTTAGGCGATGTTGCAATCTCAACCTTTAATCCTTCAGATTTACCAACTGTTCGATTCCAAACAAAAAGGCTCTCTCCCTGTTCGATTAAACGACTTGCGATTGCATAGCCCAGACTTCCTAATCCTATAAATCCAATTTTCATAATTTCCTTTTTTTATTATTTTCCACCAATATGAATATCCATCACAATTTATCAAGGTTAAATTAACATTATGGATAAATAGTGATTAAATTTCCAGTTGCTTTTTTGACATTATTAGCGATATTTTCGTTTAAATAATAGAATGTAACTCTGTACCGATCAAAGATATAAAACATACTGCCGATATATTAAAGATAACCTGAAATTAGGGCTCAAAGTTTGAAACGAATTATTTCTATATATTTATTTTTTATTCTCCTGATATGTATTAATGCAGCCTCCGGTGCCGGTCCCCCAATTAGCTATCAGGGCAGACTGCTTGATTCAGCCGGAAATGCTATTATTGATAACATCCATCAGGTTGACTTTTTCCTGTACGATGCGAATGTCGAAGGTAATGAGCTTTGGACTGAAACTGCTTCAATTACAACCTATCAGGGTTATTTCAATCACTTCCTTGGCTCGACAACTGAAATACCCGATTCTCTTTTTGAGAACAACCTTAATCTCTTTCTTGAAGTCATCTTTAACTCTGAGATAATATCTCCTCGTATTCAACTTGGAGCCTCTCCCTTTTCTAAAACTTCAGGCGGGCTGAATGTTATAGATCAAAATGATGACCAAGCCATTAAAACATTTTCAGATGAACATAAATTAGTTCTATACAGTAACGATGAAAACATTTCTGATATAATTATACAAGCCGGACGGTCAGATGACAGCGCTCTCGTTTTGCCGGATTCAGCAATCAATAGTGATGAAATTTTAAATGAAGCCGGGTTAAACTATGGTATAAGCACCAAACTGATAGCTCTCGCCCATGGATACATGATTGATTTAACAACGGTCAGCATTCGAACTCCCGCAGATGGATACATAGTCGTTCAAGGGAAATGCTATCTCTTATTAAGCGGGACAACTAATGCCAATCGTGCCAGAATTCAGATTGATGAAGAACCGGGTGGAAACGGCATCTACCCTTATTATACCATTGCCGGACTGAGTGGATATGTTAACACCGATATAAATTATTTCCCTATCTATGTTATCCGAACTTTTTCTAAAAATGCCGGCACTTATCAATTCAGGATGGAAGGTGAAGCTCTTGATTTACCTCCGGCAAATGCCGAGACCTGGGATCATATATTAACGGCAACCTATTATCCAACCAGTTACTATCCATCTTTTAAATCTAATTCTATTGATAATATAAATCAGAATGAATCTGATATTGATATATCAGAAAGATACCATCAGGCAAAAGAAGCTTTAGACCGTAAAAAATAATTTACTTTAACAGAACCATTTTCTTCGACACGACCGAGCTTCCAACCTGCAAACGATAAAGATATATGCCGCTCGCCACATCACGCCCATTTTCATTTTTACCATCCCAGAGTAAAGCATATTCCCCGTGCGATTTTCGTTCATCAACCAAGGTTGCTACTTTTTGACCCAGCGTATTATAAATCGCCAACTCAACCGGAGCCGTTCGCTCAATTGAAAATTCCAAAACAGTCGTGGCATTGAAGGGGTTGGGGTAATTTTGTCTCAAACTGAAAATCTGCGGAAGGTTTTCATCTGCAAATGGCACCGATGTTGGCACACCGCCATTTGGATATTTTATCAAATAAAAATCTATAGCATAATCAACTGAAACAGCAATTAAATTGCCGTCAACATCAATAAGACGACCGCCGATGCCGCCACTATCGACCAGCATAGGATACTGAGCCGTTAAATCGAAAACCCCCAGCCCAACCTCACTCACGGTGTATAAACTATCACCCTGTCTAACAGCATCCCATACCGGAAATGATAACGGGATAGTTTTTTCTAAGGTCAGCTCGGGCATCGCAGAATAGTCGTATATATTCATCTCCTGGTTCGAAAATAAATAAAGACGATTATTAATAATTTTTAATTCATTGGCTGTTGCCCCTAAAGAGATAGGCGCTGGTTTATCCAGAGTGTAATCTTCGTTAATTATTCCGGTATATAATAATCGTTTATTAGTTACTACAAACAGTTTGTTGTTCTCGACTTCGAATCCATCAATTCTTCCGGTAAATCCCCAATTATCCCGATAAACGATAGCACCGGAATCATCAAGGGTAAAAACATCAATACTGAAATCTTTGACAATCAGAATATATCTCAAACTGTCAGTAAATTTGTGGTCAACAATATGAAATTCCGGATTACCAAGCGGATCAACCTCGACCGAGTCTTCAAAATCTTCAATGTATGGCGGACCTTGATCAAAAATCCATGAGTACTTGACAATCATCCCCGGTTGTGAATAGAGGGTGTAAAGATTATCATTAAGAAATTCTAATCCGGCTACATTTTTTAAACCGGATGAAATTGTGGAATCATAAATTGGGCTGCCAAGGGTATCAAATTTGAATACGTCAATCGGATTACCATCCCCGCCGGTATATAACTTACCATTATAAAAATTAAGATCGGTTATTAAACCCGGACGATCAAATCCCGCCGTTGTTAATGGAAGCGTATTCAAATCATCTATATTATGGAGCGTAAAGCCGCCAAAAATATTTGGCAGAGCCAGTTTTTGATGGTCATTTAAGGTAAAAACATCCCCGGTTGCATATTCATCGGATAGCTCAAGAGTTTCGCGAAGACTGTAATCATTCTTGTGTATTAACTCTATTTCCCGCTCACTGACTAATAATAGAAGGGTATCAGTTTGAAAAATATTCTTTATATGAGGAAGATCAATAATCGAATCAACAATCACTCCCTCATTGAGATCAAACTCTCCAAATAGAACATCAAAACTATTCAGAGCGAGAATAATTTTATCGCCGTATAACTGAAACGAAGAAACTCTCAGAGGAACAAAAAGATAATCTATCATCATGCTTAAATCATTCAGTGATATATCATAACGGATGATGCCGTTATATTCATCAAGAATAAAAAGAGTATCCCCAACAAGATCAATCTGGGTTGACAAAATTGGCTTCATAGTCGAATCGGCAAATTGAATATTTTTATAATTTGAATGAGAATATTGCCAGACCCCGTCAAACCAATTAGTCAAAAATATATTTTTCGAGTTCAAAACATAATCATAAAAATCATGATCAAATTGAATCACTCCGATTGAATCCAGCAATGGCAGTGCATGTAAATCATAAAGTACAATCTGGTTCGATTCGGTTTTAACGGTAAGCAATTGATCAAATATTTTAATATCGACCGGAGAAGAACTCAATATTTGAAGATCGGTTTGTTTAAAAACTTTTGTCACATCATCATACTCGGCAACAACAACCGCACGGCTCGAAATCCCAATTATACAGTTACCGGAAACTTCTAAATGTTTAAAACGATTTTCTAAAATAGAATAATCCGGAAGTGAACTTATTTCGGCATTGACAGGCGTCGCCATTGGAATTAATAAAAATGCCAGCAAGATGATATGTGCTAATTTGTGTTTCATTTTAACAGCACCATCTTTCTGACGATTTTTTTATCTCCGGCAGTTAGCCGATATAGATACACGCCCGAGGCATATTGGGAACCATCAAATTCAACCTTATATATTCCCTCGTCCAATTCCTGATTAACCAGCGACTCAACCTTGCGGCCAAGAACATTGAATATTTCCAATTCAACTTTCATCATTGATGGAATTGAGAATGAGATTTTTGTCACCGGATTAAATGGATTAGGATAATTTGCCCCCAGACTAAACTCACCCGGTAAACTTATTTCATATTTTTCAGATGCCGTTTGCATAATTTCAATCGGGAGTTGCCCGCTATTCAAATTATCCATCAAAAACCGCCCCATATTCTTACCATCTCTTGAATCAGCATCAAAATCCCATACCAGCAGTTGATTGGCATTGCTGTACATCGCAACTTCAACCATCCCATCCCCGTCAATATCATCAACCAGCGGAGCAAACTGGGTTGAGATTACCTGAAATGGCAAAGCCGGAGTTTCTATTGGAAAATCAGGTAATAAATTTGCCTGATAATCAAGAATATATAATTTTTCTGTTCCCATACCGGGCAGTAAATTCCCGGACCTTAATAATATTTCGGGATAACTATCTCCGGTCACATCTGCAACCGTCGGATTACCAAAAGTTACCGGGGCAAAAAATGCCTGCCCATTGGCAACTCCACCCGGCAGATAAGCGGTGCCGTCAGATTTAAATATATATAAATAAGCTTCACCGAATCCAAAATATGATATCATAATTTCAGGGATGCCATCCAGATCAAGATCCGCAGCAACCGGAATTGATGGAATCCAATTTTTTTCAGGGACATCATTCATCGCCACCGGCCAGCCCGCTAAATCTTCAACACCATTTGTCTTTATCCAAAGAACCGGAACTTTAAGCGAGTCATCATTTAAAAACTCATCATCAAAACCGATTGTGATAATTTCATGAAGTCCGTCACCATTTAAATCAGCCAAAGTCATACCGCTGCTTTTATCTACCCGTTGTAAAAGAGTCGATTCTAAATCAAAAGTTGAATTACCGGTTCTCGCATCAAACAGGCTGATGCCACCCAAATGATTTGAGCTGAAAGATGCCACTACTTCGTTGATTCCATCGCCGTTAAAGTCGGATGAAGAGATAAACGGAAGTGTCTTCCCGACATAAACCGCTTCATTTCTTACCCCGGCTCCCGCAGAAGCATAAAAACCTTCTAATGAATAAAAATAAGGGTCGCCATCAAATTGATAAGCATATAATTGTCCCAGAATATTAATAAATACTATGGCTGAATCTTCACCCATACCAAGCTGCGTTACTATCGGGGTCGGGTAACCGTAACCACCGGAGGCTGTTCCCGTTTTAGCATAAACAGGGAATCCGGGCGCATAACTGCCGTCATGATTAATTACATGAAGAGTTGTATCACTCGTCAAAATAATTTCATCCTGACCGTCCCGGTCAATATCATATACTGCCGGAACACAAATAACATTAATTCCGCTTAAATAAGTCTGACCATCTTTATTTTTTAAGCTCCCGTCAGCGTTGTAAATCAACAAACCAACATTCGTCGTAATGATCAGTTCTTTTAATCCATCTTTATCAAGGTCAGCACAAACCGGAGTTATACCGGTATTGCCATTAAAACTTTGAGGCCATCCGGAAGCAAAAGCGGATGTCACCCTGAAAGCGGCTGAATCTTTTATACTGTTGTTTCCAAAATAACCAACCAGAACCATCATAAAATCGCCGGTGTTATCCCCTGAAGCTACCCAGTTGTACAGTACAGAATCAAAATGTTCGCCGGTGGATGAAAAAACGTACTCATTCTCATCAATAATTTTATAATAATATAATTGCAGTGAATCAAAATCCGGGCCATAGCCTGTCCCCATCACAGCAAAACTAAATTTTACTTCCTGATCATTAACCGGCGTAATCAACTCTACCTTACGGTTTCTGACATACATAAATGAGGTCTCAGCAATTGACCCGCCATCATCAATTAATCGCAATTTGATATTGCCATTAACATTTAATTCATCAAAGAAATAGATAATCGAATCCGAAGGAATCGAAATTCCACTGGCTAAAGGTAGCCACCCAACCGAATCATATCCGAAAATATACTCAAGCTCCCAGCCTCCGGCATAAATACCGACCGGAGCAATCTTAATATTCACACCGGTTGTATACCTTTTTTTCAACTCCGGTTCGACAAAATCAATACTCCCGGCTGATGAAAAAATCAGTCGCAGATATGATTCATAAATATTAAGATAACCGTGTCCTGTTATCGTGTCCGGTCCAACCAGGTTATATTGATGATCTCCCCATGGATCGGTTATATCAACCGCTCCGCTAAGAAGATAAAATCTTAGTTCTTCAAGGGTTAAATCTGGACGAAATGATAATAAAAGCGCAGCCGCCCCGCAAACAACCGGAGTCGCCATTGAGGTGCCATCAGCAAGCAAATAAAATGAATCTATTACTCTTAAATAATTGTTTTCCGGAATATCTGCAATATCGTACAAATTCAGAGTATCAGCTCTTAGAGATAGAATATCTTTCCCCGGAGCAATAATATCAATATGTTCGCCATAGGTTGAAAAACTGGTCATGAACCCGTCAGAATTTCCGGCACCAACTATAACCGTATTAATATCATCATAAGCAGCCGGGAAAAATCGTTCGTTGGTCCCGGTGTTACCGGGTGCGATACAAACCAAGACTCCGTTATTAACCGCAAACTCAATCGCTTCTTCAAGAATACCCGACACAAAAGGCGTGCCCCAGCTGATATTTATAATTTGAGCCCCCGAGTTTACTGCATACAAAATTCCCTCTGCGGCAATAGTGTTGCTGATATTAGGGCGTATTTTAATCGCCATAATCTCTACCCAGGGTGCAATCCCGACAATCCCGAACCCATTGGCATTGGCAGCAATTATTCCTGCTACATGAGTTCCATGACCATTGCCATCCATCGGATCATTATCACCAACCGGATTGAATAAATTTATAATATCACCGCTGACGTCATACCCCAGCGTATCATCGATATAACCATTTTGATCATTATCAATGCCATCACCCGGTATTTCATCAGGATTTTTCCAGAATCTTCCCTGCAGCTCCGGATGTTTCGTATCAACACCGGTATCAATTATCGCTACCACAACTTTGGTGGAATCCTCAGGAGGAGATTCATAAAACTGGTTTAGTTTAAAATCTTTTCCCGGTGTTCCGGTTTTGAGTACCAGCGAATCATCAAAAATATCAGGACCTCTTTGAATTCCGTAATATTCCTGGCCTATATTATTTAAATACCATTGGTGGGTGAATAATGAATCGGTGGGATATTCAAAAAATTCTATATAATGATCCTGCTCAATAAATTCAATATTCTCAGCTCCGATTTCTTCAATAATTTGCTCTAAAGACAAATTCTTATCACTGGTATAATAGGTAAAATATCTATCCCAGGATTTACTCCCTTTTAAATCGGGCTTAATTTTTAATTTGGTGGATTTTCTAAATTTACTGCCGGAGCTAAGAGAATTACCAATTAACTGAGATTTGACCCCGGATTTCAATTTTACTATATATTTCCCGGGTACTGCCCCTTTGGGAGTTTCAGCCTTAATCCCCGAAGATATACCAAATAACATCACAACAAATAATGCTGTGAACCAGCTAATTATTCTCACAATTTTTCCCGTCATAAATCCTGTTCTCTGCATGAGGGGTTTGCAGAGCTTACCATATAAGATACTAACGATTTGTAACCTAATTTAGTTTAGTATTCAATTGGAAAATAAAAGAATATTCGAAAATGTCAAGGCATAACTAATTGCCTTATAACGAATTCGAATTAAAGGATGAACGTTAAATTTATATTGGTTAGGAAGATTTTTTCTGAATAAAATTCACAAGGTTATCAACCGAATCAAGGTTTTCAGGGACTAACTCGTGATCATCAATTTTAATCGAATAGTTCCCCTCAACAAATTCCACTAACTCAAGAATCCCGGTGGAATCAATGATTCCGATATCTAATAACGAGACTGAGTCGGTAAAATCGTCTGATTTTTGCCCGAGCAAAAAGTTTTCTACTATGAATTCTCTAATTTGATTGCGCTTCTCCAAAATGCCTCCACAAGCTCTACATTTAAAGTCTGGATATTAAAGTTATCTATTATATCGTCAAGTAGCAACATTTATTCATCTTTAGTTCCATCATGCCAAATCTTGTAATTTTCTATTGGCGATGCCACCGGCGGATCAAAATTATTTATAAATTTATCGACCAAAAGCTGCGTTGATAGTACTCCTATAAATGACATATTATCCTTAAAAGATAAATGAGCATGAACCAACCTTGTACATTTATTTTTTAATTTCTCAACATATTTAGAATTAAAAATCCCTGCCGCGTTAATATTAGCTTC
Source organism: uncultured bacterium (assembly GCA_965372795.1). Taxonomy (GTDB): domain Bacteria; phylum Zixibacteria; class MSB-5A5; order GN15; family FEB-12; genus QNAD01. Next base: position 302,954 of record CBDVDR010000002.1, on the reverse strand, counting down.
TGATAAAAGTTCCTCGATATAATCCGGTCGGTTCTGCTGGAAAAAACAATTCGAATCAGGAGCCATATAAGGCTGTTTTACCCGCCCGATGATCTCTTTGGGTAGTTCTTTTCTCATCGCTTTTTTTAAAATGAACTTTTCATTCAAGCCCAGCAATTTATGCCAGGGTGGAATTTTAGCTGAAAATTCCATTACCCGATGATCTAAAAATGGAAATCTTCCCTCAACCGAATTAGCGGCTGACACCCTGTCTCCCTGAGAAGATAGCAAATAGCCTGACAACAATGATTTTGCTTCCAAATACTGCGCTCTTGAAAGATGATGCCATTTAAAATAATTATCAGGTAAATTTTCCCCGAATGCATCTATCGAGTTTGTTGATTCCAAAGATGATTTCACCTGATCGGAAAACAAATCTTTTATCTTAGTCGTTGTATTAATTCTTGGTATATGAGAAAAATGAAATTCGTTAAGCTTGGATAATCCGGCTTTATAAAAAGTCTCAAGATAAAATTTAGCTCTTGCTCCCGATAACGGCAAAGTTGGATATAGTCTTTTCAAAAGTGATGGCCGCCATGATGAATCAGGGTCTTTTGCCCAGAATTTCCTTATCAGAGTTTCCTTAAAAATATCGTACCCGCCAAACATTTCATCAGCGCCCTCCCCTGTTAGAACAACTTTGAAATTGTTCTCCCTCACCAATTTTGAAAGCATAAATAATGGTGTCGGGGCGGTTCTTACAATCGGTTTTTCGGTGTGATAAATTACATCTGGAAAATTTTCGGCAATATCATGGTAGGAACATTTAACCTGATGATGGTTCGTACCCAAAAATTCTGCCATTTGATTCTGGTAGCCGGATTCATCATAAGCTTTATCATGAAAAGCGATTGAAAATGTTTCAAGTTTGCTGTTCGTAAATTTTTTAATCAAAGCCGTAGTCACCGAGGAATCAAGTCCACCCGATAAATATGCCCCGACCGGAACATCAGCGCGCAAACGCAACCGAACCGAATCTACCAATAATTCATGAAGCTCTTCCGCCCAGGAATCAACTGAACGGGTTTGATCAAACTCTGTAGGATATTCATAATTCCAGTATCTTTTGGAATTTACTTTCCCTTTTGCTATCTCAAGGTAGGTGCCGGCTTCAAGTTCTGAAATCCCCTCAAACACCGTCTTTGGCGGAGCTGTTGTCCACCAGGTAAAAATTTCATCTAACCCCTGAAGATTTAATTTTCTGGGAATATTTGGGTCACAGAAAATCGATTTTATCTCTGAAGCAAAATAAAATCGCCCATTGTGCAAAGCATAAAAAACCGGTCGAATCCCGGCTCGGTCACGAGCTACAAACAGTCTCTCTTTTCGTTTATTATAAATAGCAAAAGCAAACTGTCCGTTAAATTTATTAAGACAATCCACCCCGTATTCTTCGTAAGCATGAATAATTACTTCGGTATCACATTTGGTTTTGAATTTATGCCCGGCGGCAATTAGCTCTTCCCGCAATTCGATATAATTGTAAATCTCACCATTATAAGTAATCCAGATCGTACCATCTTCATTGGTCATTGGCTGCGACCCCGAAGACAGATCAATAATCGACAACCTTGCCTGTCCCAAAACACACCGATTGTCAAAGTAGGCACCGAATTCATCCGGTCCCCGGTGCTTAATTATCTGCACCATTTTGCGGACTAATTCGGTATCCGGTTTTTGAGGATTATTTAATTGAAAATATCCGGCTATCCCGCACATCGTAAATCCTGAATAAAGAAGTATCTATCTGTTTGCAAGATTATCTTACTCATCAATATGAAGGGGGTTCATTTTCAAATAATGGGTCGCAACAATCTTACGCTGAATATTTGCAAAACCATTTTTAACCTGCTCCACCGACAGATCAAGAACCTCGGCAACTTTTTCAGCCGGAATATTATTTTCCATGGCGTACCAGATCATATCCATATTGTAAAAATCAAGTCCAAAGAAAAATTCTGCCTGAGTAACTTCCGAGCTATAGGTATCGGTAGTCGGCACTCTCTCATAAATTTCTTTGGGAATCCCCAGAGCTTCCGCTAACTGGAAGACCTGAACTTTAAACAGATGAGCCAATGGTTTTAAATCAGCACCGCCGTCACCATACTTCACAAAGAATCCCTGTTCATGTTCATCTTTATTACCGGTTCCGATTACTCCCCAGTTTAATCGATCAGCATGATAATATAGGGTCGTCATTCTTAAACGCTGCTTATAATTTGTCGCCGCAACAATCTGCAAATACGCCGAGGTTGTCATCCGCTTACTAATTGTTTCACCGTTGGGAGTATCAACCGCCAGCTCGAAGATATTAATCTTGCTCTTTTCTAAAATATTATTTGGAATAATTATTTTTGATTTATAACTATCATCATATTCAGGGAAAACAGTTTTGATCGCTTCGTCACGTTTTTCATAACAGCCCAATCCCTTTAGACCATCAGTAATATCCTCAAGCACTGTTTTAATTCCCAAACCATCAGCCAAAATTTCTGCAAAACTTTTACTATCCGGTGATGAATCCCCTTCCGGCATCATTATTCCAAGCACTCGCTCAGGACCCAGCGCCTTTACACATAAAGCCGCCACCACCGATGAATCGATACCGCCGGAGATACCAATCACAGCCCCGCTCTTTTTTAGTTTATCACGAATCTGGCTAAATATTTTCTTGGAAAGATCATCTGCGACTTTTTCAGCATCAATTTTTAAAATATCTTTATGAAATTCCAAAACTACTCCCCTATATCTATTGCTATTAAATTACTATAATTTCAGACAAAACTAACGTCTTATCATTTTGTCATATATCGGAAGATTTCAATAATAACTTATAAAAGCAAGCTAAATATAAAACCGCTGACTCCTTCAAAGATTACAATGGTCTTTTTTAAGGCTGAATCAAAAAATCAATTCATTCTCAACTGTGGTATAGGCAAAATACAGTTTCACGACCCGCTTATTACCTGTACCGCTGATATCAATTACATTAATCAGCGCAAATTTATTGTCCGGCGTTACCAACTGAACCCAATCCCCTTTTTTAATTTCAAGTTTATCCAGATCAGGAGAAATATTAGCGCTTAAAACTTTAGCTTTCACTTCCTCAAAACTGCCCTTAAACGGTAATTTTGCCAGTAGATTCTTTTTCAAAAACCCATCAAGTCTGACCGGTGAATTCAAATAATCTTTTCCGTCTTTGGAAAAGAAATATAAATCATTATCAATATTATCCGCCCGAACAAAATTATCTTTTTCAAATGAATACCCGTCACGATCAGACTTATATCTCAATGATAGTTCTATCTCGCCTCTCGGACCGCAAACCGCTTTCACTTCATTAGTCATCACCGAGGTTGTCATATCCGGAAAAACCACACAAGCCGAAACATAATAAATTTGACCATTCTTCAAATACTTCGCCTCATAATGTTCAACCTTATCAAACGGATCGGTATCACCTTTAAACAGCGAGGTGTTGTGCGGCTCAATCGACTCAGGAATGCCATTCGGATATTTCTCTGCTAAAGGTTCATCACTGATATAAATATTGAAGCCACCATAAAGTGATTCACATTCCATATCCCACATAACCGTCAATTGTTCATTGGCTGCCTCAACCCGAAGATTACTCGGACGACAGTCTGCTTTTTGTTCATCGGTGACTTTTTTAGGCGCACAGGAGATAAAAACCATCGCCAACACCAATAAAACTGATCCTAATATTTTCATTTGACTATTAATTCCGATTGTCTTTGACATAAAAATTTGGCTCCATCTTTTGTTACGCAAACATCTTCCTCAAGTCCGACACAGCCGATTCCGGGAAGCATTATTTCCAACTCTAAAGTTGTGACGTTATTTTCTTTTAGTATAAAACTGGTTGTCGCTCCATATCGTTCCCACTTGGGACCAATAACTCCGCCCCCATCATGAACCGATCTCCCGATCTGATGTCCAAGGGCGTGTTGATATTCCGGATACCCGTTATCAGTCAGCATCTCCCTCGCTTTGGCATCAACTTCAAATCCTTTAATTCCCGGACGACACAGATCGCCGGTTTCGGTGATAATATCATACACCATGTTAAACGCATCAATCAAGGTATCAGGAGCCGCTTTTTCATCCCGGCGTTTAAAATAAATCAATCTTTGTAAATCAGAACAATAACCGTTAATCCTAATTCCAAAATCAACATGAAGTAAATCACCTGTTTCCAGAACCGCATCAGTCGGACGGCCATGCCCCGGTTTGGTTTTGGCTCCGGCATTGACAATTGTTTCAAACGAGAGCACTCCACCGGTTTTTTCTATCTCGGTTTCGATTACTTTTGCTACCTGTTTTTCAGTCATTCCGGTTTGGATTTGTGGAACTGATTTCTCCCAGGCTTCAACAGCAAGATTCGCCGACTGAGAAATCCTGTCCACCTCTTCACTTAGTTTTACCGAACGCAGGGTCGATACGAGTTTTTCAGAGGACACAAAACTATTCTCAAAGGCTGTACCTTTAACATAATCCATCAACTGCAAATACATCCCATGAGTCAACCCGTCGGCGACCACATCATCAATCGAATAATTGATCGCTATTTTCCCGGGATTCAACCGCTTCAAAACTTTCAGGAAATCTTCTTTGACGCCCTCATTGTAGGTAATAACTTCGGTGAAATATCCGCATGATTTGAAGTTTTCCGAATCCAAATCACCAACCATCGCTATTTTATCACCTTTTGCGGTATAGATAAAAAACGACTGCCAGGTTGCCTCAAAACCGACAACCATCTCAAGGGTCGGGTCGGTTATTACCGGGGTTTCTCTGACAAAAATCACCCAGGCATCAATTGACAGCTCATTTAGAAGATTACAGGCTTGTTCTATTTTATTTTTGATAATTTTCATGCCGGCTAAAATACGACAAAACCTGCTCTAATTCAAGGAGTTTCAACAGCTTCCTCGAATTTTATCGGTTTATATCGCTTTATTTCCCCTCCCGTTGAATCATATATTCTAATAAATACCGGAAAACTCCCGATAATTATAAGCACAATTCAGAAATATTATACATCATCGAAAATCTCAATTTTTTTTCTTACCTTAAGGAGGAGAAAATGAACGAATACGCTTATGACGGCGGTTCAGTTGCATCATTCTTTGGTTTCTTTGGATGGTTGGTACTGATAGCAATTTACGCTTACACCTCGTACTCAATTTACCGAATCGCCTATAAAACCGGTGATGAGGACAACGCCTGGTTGGCATGGATCCCGATTGTTAATACATTCTTGCTGATAAAAATGGCACAAAAGGAATGGTGGTGGTTTTTGACTCTGCTGGTTCCGGTCGTCAACATTATCATGTTTGGAATACTCTGGGCGGAAGCTGCCAAAAAAGCAGGACATCCTGCTTATTGGGGAGTTTTGGTGTTGGTCCCTTTTGTTGGTTTTGTTGCTCTTGGTGTTTTAGCTTTTGGAACACCGGACCGACCTCAGCCTGCATTACCATCTGAGTCCGACCCCCAACCCAAACAACCGGAACACGTCGGTTAAGGTTGTTCAACAACTATATATAATTTTCTTTATTATGTTCTGTTGGGTCTTGATTTGCCAACGGCAAATTGTGACCCGACAGTTTCGTTTCCGTAGGTCAGGTCTCTCTTCTCTTGGAGACCTGATCTATACAGACAACTCTCTCAAATATTTCCTCATATCGCAGAGACACTTCTCCACAAATAGTACTTGCATACCGGATTTTCATGGTGTAGTTTGGACATGTAACAGGGGATAATCTAATAAGCTTTACAGCAGACTGTTCACTCCATCAATCTAAAATATTTCTATCGGAAAGGGGCGAAGTATGCGTTCAAGTGCTATTTTGAAAGGGCTACTGATCGTGTTTTTGATTATCAGTGCTTCGGGATCTTCAGTTACTGCCATCTGTGGTGATCAGGATGGGAGTAGTACATTTGATGTTGCCGACCTGACTTATCTTATCGACTGGTGGTTTCTTGGTGGACCAAAACCCTTGGACTTTACTCAGGCAGATGTAGATGATTATGAACTAATCACTATTCGTGATATTCACTTCATGATTCACGATCTGTACATGGTACCGCCGGGAGGGACTGGATGGATGTCCTGCCCGCCTACCAAAGCCAAATTGATTCCGACAGTCACTGCTAACACCAATATCAGTACCAAACCAAACAACTTTACTGGCACATCATGCCTCGTTACGGTCGAATTTAAGAGTACCATGTCGCTCAAAGGAGCAGTAATACCTATACAATTCACAGTCGACGGTACTACAATACCAACAATCAGCTCGGTTACGGTTTCACCAAATCCACCTTTCAGTCTGTTTGACCAGGCAAAAGTCGGCAAGGTAGATAATAATACCGGTGTGGCTTGTTTCATATTTAGTTCCTGGAATTATACATATAACACGAACGCTAAGTCTACTGTGGGAACCGTAATGTTGACTGTGCCAACCGGTGGGAATCATAGTATTAAAACCACCGATGCAAGTATTGGTCCCAAGCAGCCAGATGCAGCGGGACAAGATGTTTTTTACCCGATGTTGCTGGCTACGATTCCAAAGTCTGCGGCGGCTCCTGATGTGGTAGCTTTTACACCTAACCTCACCTGTTGTCAGGTTCCCGGAGATGCCAACCATGATGGCACCGTGAATATCTCAGATCTGACCTATTATGTTGATTTTATGTTTACCGGAGGACCACCACCACCTTGTTTCTATGAATCGGATTTTGACGGCAATTGTGAGCAAAGCATCTCTGATATCACTTACTTTGTGGATTATATGTTCAGTAGCGGACTACCACCGTTCGATTGCCACCTGTGTGATTAATATTTAGTAGGTCAGTCCGCCAAGGCGGATGCCCAACTGACGGAATGGCAGAACCACTAAAGGGTTCTGCCCTACGAATAGCTTTATTCGAATTTCCCTTGTATCTCTTTATGGTGTTCATTATAACAAGGATTTGGGTTCGTTTCCTCACTTTTTGGTTTTACTTGTTTTTTGAAATCGTGTTGAGTTTTTCCAAAGGTGTCGGGGTCAGAATTTCCATGTCACATAGTTTAGAAAGTTTGATCAGATCACGGACGATTTGTGCATCTGTCACATCTTCAGGTTTTTTGTCATGATCGGGTATTATATCAGGGATGGGCACACTTCGTGTGTTTATCTCTGGCGCATAAGGGGTGTTTGATTTGGCAGGTCTCGGGGACACACTTCGTGTGTTTTTCCCTAAGATGGCAGGATCGCATCCGCCTTGGCGGACTGCCCTAGGATTGTTAAATGGGTTCGTTTCCTCACTTTTAGATTTACTTTTTGGTTTGGATGTTTTCTGGAGTTGTTTCAGGAGTTCATAGGTACGGCTAAGCTGTTTGTCGAGACGCATTTCATAGCGCATCAGGTTTTTGCTGAAGTTTTCGTTTGGTATCTGTTTGATACCGATTTCGTTGTTAAGTTTGTTATCGCCATATTTTGGATCGTGCCATTTTACAGCGGTGTTAATTTGGTCGGAAATTTTGGCGGTTTCGGCAATGATGAGCCTTTGGCTTCGCCAGAGGCAGTTGATGATTTTGATGACCAGGGTTTCCTGGAAATGGGTTGCGGGTTTTAGTTCTTCAAAGAGTGATTGGGCGAGTTGGTCGTACTCGTTGCGGTCTTCGTTGTAGTTGGGCGAGCGGATGATGACCGATTTGGCATAGAGGCCGTGTTTGATCGCATTTTGCGATGATTTTGCTTTACCCTCGGGCGTCTTTGGCCCGGTGGATTTTTTGGCGTTCCGTTGGTTCGCCAGCTTTTGTTTTTTTGTATAGTGTCTCATATTAATTGGGTGCGGATCAGTAATCACCAGTGAAGTTGTGTGGAAAGTGAGGGGGATTAAATAGTTTACAAACATTGTTGAGTTTGTTAACTTGATGATGGAGAATAATTCTTTAAAGAGGATAAGTAGATGACCATTACGCAGGGATTTTACATTAAATATCATTTAGATTACAAATAAACGTGAAAATATCTGGGTGTGATCACAAATGACAAAAGAAGTAAAAAATTATGATGCTTTCAAAGTTATCAAAGAACATATTTCTGAATCTGATTTTTGTACTTATTTTGTTGGTTTTGATATAAATCCAGATAATGGAAAATATGAATATAGATGGAAACCATTTATAAAGCTATTACAAGAAGTGATACCGGAGTTTGCATTTGGTTTTCATCAAGGCGTAACTGTAGACCAAACAGGGATAATAGAAAAACTATGTGAAGCCGCTAAATCAATTCGCGTTGATAAAAAGGGTGGAGACATTGGGGAGTTGATCCTACATCTGTTATTGCGTGATTTTCATAATACAATACCTCTTCTTTCAAAATTATATTTTAAAGACAATAGAGGTATTCCGGTCCATGGTTTTGATGCAGTACACATTCAAACCGCAAAAAAAACTCTATGGCTTGGAGAATCTAAACTATACAAAGACGGGAAAATAGGTGTTTCAGAATTAATTACAGACATAAAAAAACATATTCTCGGTGATTATTTAAATAGTGAATTTGCACTTATTAGCAAGAAGGTTAAGGTTTGTTCAGAAATTCCAGAGAAGGAATATTGGTTAAATTTAATGCATGATAGTACTAAAATGACAGATGTGTTGGATTCTATAACAATCCCACTTCTTTGTACGTTTACAAGCGACAATTTTACCGATTTTGAAAAGGAGACAGAAGAATTTATTAATGCTTATGAAAAGGAAGTTAGAAGTTTAAAGGAACATTTTGACGAAAATAATGATCATCCATTAAAAACACATTTAAATATTATTTTGCTATTATTTCCTATTAAATGCAAAGATGAATTAGTTGTGAGAATGAATAAAAAAATTGAAAATTTAAGAGCTATTGATGATGCCTAATTATTATCAAAAATATATTGATAGAATCAAGTCAGCAACAAATATTCCTGATTCTAGTAGTTTTTACTTATTAAAATTGTGTAGTAAATTGCTCTACAGTGATGATGAAGAAAAAAATATGTGGGGCAGAAGATTAGTAATAAATGTTTTAGATAACTGGTATAAATTACCAGAAGTACATTTCCATATATGGAGTGATTTGGTTGAAAGCGCCGGTTTTTATCCCTATACTGAAAAATTAATACTTAAAGACAGTTACAATTTCTGTACACCTCAACATATAAGAAAAGTTTATCATTCTTCTGAATATTTAAGGGATACATATTTTCATGAAGAACAGAAAGAATTGGCGAACCTTTTAAATGCTGGAAAAAATGTCATTGTAAGTGCACCTACAAGTTTTGGTAAAAGTTTATTGATTGAAGATTTAGTAGCCAGTAAAAGATTTAACAATATAGTTGTTATTCAACCAACTCTTGCACTACTTGATGAAACCCGAAAAAAACTAAAGCGATACAGGAATGATTATAAAATCATAGTTAGAACAACTCAAAAAGCATCAAGTATAAAGCGGAATCTTTTTTTGCTGACTGCTGAACGTGTTATGGAATACAAAGATTTACCAAGTATTGATTTTTTTGTTATTGATGAGTTTTATAAATTAAGTGCAAAACGTGATGATGAAAGATCTGATGTTTTGAATAATGCCTTCCATTTCCTAATATCACAAAACTCTCAATTTTACCTTCTTGGTCCAAATATAGATGGTATATCAAAGGGTTTTGCAGAGAAATATGATGCGTACTTTATAATAACAAATTATTCACTAGTGGATAATCAGATAATTGACATTTATGAACAACATAAAGAAGTTTTTGACAATGCAAGTCATCATGCCAAGAAAGGGTACAAAGATGCTATAATTTATCGAGACAATGTTTTATTTAATCTTTTATTGGATTTAAAAAAAGAACAAACAATGATTTATTGCTCTTCTCCTGAAAGAGCAAGAAAGATGGCAAAGAAGTTTACTGTTTTTTTACAGACAAAAGATATTAAAGAGAATGAAAACTTAAATATTATAGAATGGATAACAGAAAATATATCCAAAAAATGGAGTATTGTTGATTGTTTGAAATTAGGTATTGGAGTTCATGATGGTGCATTACCAAAACATATGACATCTACTATTATCAGTTATTTTAATAATCAAAAGCTGAAATATCTATTTTGTACTTCAACAATCATTGAAGGAGTAAATACAAGCGCAAAAAATATTGTTTATTTTGATTCAAAAAAGGGTAAGCAAAAAATAGATTATTTTGATTATGCCAATATTAGAGGCCGTTCAGGACGAATGATGATTCACTATGTTGGGAAAATATACAACTTCAATTCACCTCCAGAAAAGGGAGATGTGATTATTGATATTCCATTTTTTGAACAAAATCCTGTAACCTCCGAAGTTTTAATACATTTAAACAGTGATGAAATAATAGATAAAAATAGCAGTGATTATCTAAATATTCTTTCAATCCCTGATGTGGAAAAAGAAATAATTAAAAAAAATGGATTGCTTGTAACGGGACAACAGAAAATTCTTGAAATTCTTAAAGTAGATATGCTAAGAAAATCTGATCTAATACTGTGGCAAGGTATGCCAACTTATCATCAACTTGCATATTTGATATTATTGGCTTGGAATAATTTATTAAAACCAGGGGAAAGTACTAGCCCTTATACAGTGAAGCAAATAGTAAAAATTACTTCTGATTATGGAAGGTATAAAAGTATTCAATATTTAATTAGAGCTCAGAACTCTTACTTTCAAACTCTATCAAGATATAAATCCTACACTGATGAAGAGATTTATGATGACGCGATACGTTTTGCACTTCAGGCTATGAAGCACTGGTTTGGATATAAAATTCCCAAATGGATTCAAACAATAAATAAACTTCAAAAACATGTAGCAACATTAAATAACTTGAATGCAGGAGAATACTCTTTTTATGCTAGTCAAATTGAAAACGATTTTATTCAGCCAAACTTGATGATTTTAAATGAGTATGGGGTTCCTAATTCTGCGATAAAAAAAATTGAGAATAATATTGATAAAGATTGGACTGAGGAACAAGTTTTAAGTGCTGTAAAGCGTTCAATCTCAGAGAATAGAAGAGATTTTCTTGATTACGAAGCTGACAAAATTAACGATGTCTTTTCGGACTGATAAATTTCCCACAACTTGACCTACTCATGAGAAATGCTGTCGGGTCATTCGCCATGGCGAACCGTTGGCAAATCAAGACCTAACAGAACATAAAAAAAAATGAGATTGCCGCGCTTCCCGCCTAGGCGGACAGGCGCTCGCAATGACAGACACAGTGTGTGTTTTATTGGCAGGTCTCGGTGAGCTCTGCCCTACGAAAAAAAAAGCCTCTCATTTAACTAAGAGGCTTTGGTAGAATATTCTATATCTCCCGGTCGTCAGGACCGTCATAGTCATAAGGCATCGGTCCGAGTTTCCGCATCGGTCGTTCCCGTTTTTTCTCCTCAATCGCATGAGCAATCAGTCCGGGTACTCTTGAAATAATGAAAAACCCTTTGCCCAGTCTCCAGTCAAAGCCCATGTCAGAGATTACTGCGGCAATGGCACCATCAACATTAATGGGAAGTTTCTTGCCGAGTTTAGTTTCGAGAGTTTTCTCAATCGCTTTACAAAGCTCGATATGTTTTCCTTTGAAACCATTTTTTTCGGCGATTTCAAATAATTTACCCGTTCTCGGATCAACAGTATGAAGACGATGGCCAAATCCAGGCATCCGTATTTTGTTCTCTTTCAAGTAATCAACTAATTCGGATGCGATAGCATTTGGTTCACCCTCTTTGGCTGCCCATTCCTGCATAATTTTGGCAGATTTTTCTATCGCACCGCCATGGGTATCACCGATAACCAGAATTCCTCCGGCAATAGCAGCGTTTAATGAATTTCCCCCAGACATAACTGTGCGCGTGCCAAGAACAGACGGAGGTGAGGCGCCATGGTCGATTGATGACACTAAGACAGCATTCATCATAGCCGCCTCAGCTTTTGTGGGTATCTCCCCTTTTAGAATCAGGTAAACAGCTTCGGCATAAGTTAGTTTATCCATGACATCAGCAATATCGTAGCCTTTGACCCGAATTTTATTAGGACCAATATCGGTTATCGCCGTTTTCCAATTTTCAGACATTTATAACCTCATCTTCTTTATTTATTATTAAGTTGTCTATAATACATTTCTTCCGCAAATTTTAACCATCGTTCCTGAAGTTGCGGTGATTTAATTTTAAAAAGTCCAAAAACAGCTTTATCAAACGGTTGTTTGGAAACATATAATTTTTCCAGTCCAACCATTCCATAAGTATCAATCACGAAGGCAATAAATGATGCCGCTTCAGCAGAGAAATATTTTTCGGCATAAACATTGATGGTAGTATCTTCAGATAAATAAGTCAGCGAAACAAGTTTGTCATCATCACGATAATTGAGCGTCATCCCATGGTAATCCTGTCCCGAGAAATCAAACATCGTCATAATACCTTCTTTTAAAAATTTATGACGGGTGCCCTCCGGGTGCCAAAGGGTCAGGAGATAATCCATCATAGGCGCACCCAAATTGTAAGGCATCGAATAATAAATATTATTACTATCCACCGTTGGATACATCGACCCGGTAAGTTCTTCAAGCTGCTTAAAGCCGTTATGATAATAGATGGTAACGGTGTCGGTCGGGTAGTTTATTTGAAACAAATCACAAACTTGCTTTCGGTATTTTATGAATCCGGTAATGATTGGATACAGTTGATCCTTGAACGCTAAATCTTCGGGGTATCGGATAACTACATTTTCATACGTGTAATTTAACCAATTTTGATAACCTTCGGTTACTTCATCTATAGAAGTAATATTTTCTTTTGGAGCTGTATCTTTTTGCCCGCAACTGATAAATATAGCAGATATCAGAATCAGGGTTAAAAACAATCTCTTTCCAAGAAATATGTGAACTTGCCTAAACCAAATATTCATCAATAATCATCCTTTAATCTTGTAATTTACTATATTTAATTAACTTCTGAAATATATATGAGAAAATTTCAAGAGTCAATTCGATAAATATCGTTATTTTTTTCACAAGGGGTTGACTTTAGTTTTATTTTAGTTTTATTTCGTCCGTTAAAATAATATTCTGTTTTGATACTTAATTGTCCTGATTTCTGAAATAATTGATGGTTTTTGCAATAAATATGTTAGGAACAGTTTTGAGTAAGGTAAAATTGCCGGTTCTTACCGGAAACACAATAATTATCGTTGGTGGATATGGCAGTGGCAAATCCGAGGTTTCGGTTAATCTTGCCAGGCATTTAGTCCAATCTCAAACTGATCCTGTTGCCATTGCTGACCTTGATATTATCAACCCTTACTTTCGTTCCCGTGAAGCCATTGAAACTCTCACTAAATTGGGAATTAAATCATTGGTCCCCGAAGGCGGACAGTTTTATGCTGATTTGCCAATTGTACTTCCAGAAATCAAAGGGGCGATTGAACGCAATGAAGGAAAATTGATTCTTGATGTTGGCGGCGATGATGCCGGAGCGAGAGTTCTTAGTTCTTTACAAGATGCCTTTATTACAATCGACTATGATATGTATCTGGTATTAAATGCAAACCGACCATTTACTTCCGATGTCATCGGGTCGATCAAAATGATCGAAGATATCGAATCCTCATCACGACTAAAATTTACCGGTTTGATTTCAAACACTCACTTGATGGAAAACACAGACGAAAAAACAATTATTGATGGCTATAAACTCGCCATCGAAACTTGTGATAAGACCAAGTTACCATTAATATTTACAAGCGGCTTAAGAGAGATTATTGAACAGATTGATTTGGACTCCCCTATTCTCCCCCTTGATCGCTTATTATTAAAACCTTGGGAAACAAAAAAACCAGAGTAACAATAAATTAAGGAAAAGTATGCCTGGTGTTAAGATAGATAAGAATCATTGTAAAGGATGCGAACTTTGCGTTAAAGCATGTCCGCAAGGCATTCTATCCATGTCAAAAGAGATTACAGTCAAAGGTTACTTTTATGCCAGAATGCACGAACCTACCGGTTGTATCGGCTGTCGGATCTGTGCGATCACCTGTCCTGATTGTGCTATTGAAGTATACACTCATGGAACTGTGTTCGCTCTGTTTGATTATTAAAAAAAGGAAGTATTGATGGCAAAAATATTAATGAAAGGTAATGAAGCAATTGCAGAGGCGGCTCTAAAAGCCGGTGCCGAAGCATATTTTTGTTACCCGATTACTCCTCAGACTGAAGTTGCCGAGTATCTTGCCCGACGAATGCCCGAAGTCGGTGGTGTTTTTCTGCAAGGTGAAAGCGAAATCGCTGTCGGGAATATGATATTCGGAGCCGCATCAACGGGAAAACGGGTTTTTACGACCTCATCCAGTCCGGGAATCTCTTTGATGCAGGAAACAATTTCTTATATGGCCGGTGCGCAGCTTCCAGCTGTTTTTGTTAATATCATGCGTGGCGGTCCGGGACTGGGCGGAATTTTACCGGCTCAATCAGATTATTTTCAGGCTACCAAAGGCGGAGGTCACGGCGATTACCGACTACTGGTGTTAGCACCGGCTACGATTCAGGAAGCAGTCGACCTGATGATGCTTGCCTTCCATCTGGCTGATAAATATTTGAATCCGGTCATGATGATTGGCGATGGCATGATTGGCCAGATGATGGAAGCGGTTGAGTTTCCTGACAAATATGAAGAACCTGATCTTCCGGAAAAAAAATGGGCTGTAACCGGAGCCAAAGGAAGAAAACCTCAAGTTATCAAATCTCTCTTTTTAGATCCGGCGTTACTTGAGAAAAACAGCTGGGTTCTATATGAAAAATATCAGGCGATGAAAAAGAATGAGTGTCGCCAAGAATTGTATAATATATCTCCTAAAAATAAAGTTTTAATCATTGCTTACGGGACAATGGCACGAATCTGCCAAACTGCGATTGATGAATTAAACGATGAAGGCATTTCGGTCGGTCTCTTCCGTCCGGTTACTTTGTTCCCATATCCTGAGAAGGGTTTGATCAAAGAGATTAAGAAAAGTAACATTAAAGCAATCTTGACAATTGAGATGAGTACGGCTCAGATGTTTGAAGATGTTGAGTTGACGAACAAAGATACCAAACCTCATTCCTTCTTTGGCCGTACCGGTGGAATCGTTCCGGCACCTGAAGAAGTTAAGGAACAAATATACAAGCTTGTTAAAAATAATAAATCATCCAAAAAAACCGGAAAGAAAAACTGAGGCAATTTATGGCAAATAACACAGATACAATTTTTGCCCGACCGGAGTCGATGACTGAAAACGTCACTCACTATTGCCCCGGATGTACTCATGGAACAATTCATCGCATGGTGGCTGAGACACTTGATGAATTAGGCGTCCGTGAGAATACAGTCGGAGTTGCACCGGTTGGATGTTCGGTTCTGGCTTATAATTATTTTAACTGCGATTTCTTAGAAGCCCCTCATGGACGCGCCCCTGCTCTGGCAACCGGATTTAAACGGTTAAACCCGGACATGACTGTGTTTACTTATCAGGGTGACGGTGATTTAGCTTCAATAGGCACCAGTGAAATAATTCATGCTGCCAACCGGGGTGAAAAATTTACAACAATTTTTGTTAATAATGCGATTTACGGCATGACCGGCGGACAGCAATCACCGACAACCCTTCCCGGACAGATAACAACAACCTGTCCAACCGGGCGTGATTCGGTTTCAACCGGACAACCATTACGGATGTCTGAGATGCTGGCCACCTTAGGCACTGATGCTTACATTGAAAGAGTTTCAGTCCATGACCCGCAACATATTATTAAAGCAAAAAAAGCAATCAAAAGAGCTTTTACTTACCAGCAGGAAGGTCGCTGTTTTTCATTAGTAGAAGTTATTTCGACTTGCCCGACCAACTGGGGCTTATCGCCCAACGAATCAACAGCGTGGCTTGAGAAGAATCTCTTAAAATTCTTCCCGCTAAAATTATTTAAAAAACCGGATGATACGGAGGTCAATGGTGAGTCAGCTTGAGGTAACATTCGCCGGATTCGGCGGACAAGGGATAATGACAGCCGGACAGCTTCTCGCCTACGCCGGAATTAAAGAAGGTAAACAGGTTGCCTGGATTCCGTCTTATGGTCCTGAGATGCGTGGCGGTACCGCTTATTGTACGGTTGTAATTTCTGATGCATTAATCGGATCGCCGATTATTAATAATCCGCAGTGTATATGTGTTTTTAATCGTCCTTCGTTTGATAAATTTGAATCAAAAGTAAAACCGGGTGGAACTTTGATTATAAATGGTTCGCTTATCAATGTTAAGTCAGAACGGGATGACATCACTCAAATCGTGATTCCTGCAAATGAGATGGCTTTAAAAGAGGGCAACCCCAAAGCTTCGAACCTTGCCGTTCTGGGTGCGTTTACTTTTGCATATAAAATTGTTAAGCAGGAGACAATGATTAAAACGATTAAAGAAAAATTAGGGAATAAAGAAGAATTCTTAAAAATGAACCTTACTGTTTTTAAAGATGGATATAAATTTGCTCAGAAGGCATTGGCTCAGAAGGAAAAAGTATGAACCACGATTTCAGTAAACTCCCTGAAATTTTTGACCGTTATCCCAAATCACAGGAATCTTTAATTGCGATTCTTCAGGATATTCAAAAAGAATATCAGTATCTCCCCTGTGAAGCTCTAACGGAAACATCAAAAGTACTCGATATTCCATTGAGTAAAGTTTTTTCAATCTCCACTTTTTATAATTCTTTCAGTTTAAACGAACGTGGCGAGACAGTTATTAAAATCTGTATCGGCACCGCCTGTCATATTCGAGGAGCTAAACTTATTCAGGATCAATTAGAATCTACCCTCAAGATAAAAGCAGGTGAAACAAGCGAAGATAAAAAATATACAATCGAAGTGGTTGCCTGTGTAGGAGCTTGCGCTATGGCGCCGGTGGTTATGACCAATGAAAAATATCATGGGTCGGTTAAAGTCAGTAATGTTAAGAAACTATTAAGGGCTAAATAGTATGTATATTGCTAATCCTAAAGAATTGAATAAAAGGCGGAAAGAGTATCTCACCCAACAAGACCAATTTCCCAAAAAAATTATGGTGTGTTGTGGTACCGGATGCATTGCCAATGGTGCGTTAAATCTGGTTGATAGTTTCCGGGATAACTTGAAAAAGCATAAGATTAAAGGATTTACTGTTGAAGCTCTTAAAGAAACCGGTTGCCATGGTTTCTGCGAGCAAGGTCCACTGGTTGTTATTGAACCGGAAGGAACTTTTTATTCTAAAGTAAAAACTAAAGATATTGAAGAAATCATTGAAAAATCGATCAAAAAAGATGAAATCATTGAAAAATTACTTTTCACCAATCCGGTTAACAATGAAAAAATAGCCAACTACAACGACATTTCTTTTTTCAAACATCAAAAACGTATCGCATTGAAAAATCTCGGTAAAATATCTGCTCATAGCATTGAAGAATATATAGCCGTCGGTGGCTATAAAGGACTGACTAAAGCTCTCACCAAAATGTCTCAGGACGAAGTTGTTAAAGAGATCACCGATTCCGGATTGCGTGGAAGAGGCGGCGGTGGTTTCTCGGCCGGCAGAAAATGGAAAATTTGTAAAGATATTGAAGCTGAATCACATTATGTGATTTGTAATGGTGACGAAGGCGATCCCGGGGCATTCATGGACCGGAGTATTATGGAAGGTGATCCGCATGCTGTTTTAGAAGGTATGATGATTGCTGCTTATGCTATCGGTGCCAAACAAGGTTATATTTATGTAAGAGAGGAATACCCTCTGGCAGTAACCCACCTTGAAAAAGCCATAATTGATTGTGAGAAATTTGGCTTGTTAGGCGACAATATCTTAAAAACTGCTTTTTCATTTTCAATCAAGATTGCCCGAGGCGCCGGAGCTTTTGTTTGTGGTGAATCTTCGGCTCTGATGAAATCGGTTGCCGGTGAAATAGGTGAACCAAGAGCTAAATATGTCAGATCAGTAGTCAAAGGTCTTTATGACCAACCAACTGTTTTGAATAATGTTGAAACTTTGGTTAATGTCCCCATAATAATTGACAAAGGGGCTGACTGGTATAAAAAAATAGGTACTCCTAAAAGCAGCGGCACAAAAGTATTTTCATTAGTAGGGAAAGTTAGAAATACCGGTTTGATTGAAGTTCCAATGGGTATCACTTTGCGTGAAATAATTTATGATATAGGTGGCGGCATAATAGATGGTCGTCCGTTCAAAGCGGTGCAAACCGGTGGACCATCGGGTGGCTGTCTTCCGGCTGACAAATTAGATTTACCGGTAGATTTTGATACATTGACCGATGCCGGCTCAATGATGGGTTCCGGTGGCATGATTGTACTTGACGACCGTACCTGTATGGTTGATGTCGCTAAATATTTTCTGGAATTTTTAGTTTCGGAATCATGCGGTAAATGTGTTCCCTGTCGTGAAGGTTTGTTCCAACTGTTGAAATTAACGACCAAAATTTGTGAAGGTCGCGGCGAAGTTGAAGATTTGGATAAAATTGAACAACTCTCTGAAAATATAATTCTTGGATCATTGTGTGGCTTAGGTAAATCCGGTCCGAACCCTATTATGAGTACTCTTCGCTATTTCAAAGATGAATATCTTACTCATATAAAAGATAAAAAATGCCCGGCTGGTGTTTGTCGGGATTTGGTAACTTATGAAATCTTGGATAATTGTAATGGCTGTACCGCTTGTAAACCGGTCTGTGCTGTTGATGCGATTACCGGTAATAAAAAAGAACTGCATGTCATAGATCAGAATTTATGTACTCAATGCGGAGCTTGTTTTGCGGTTTGCAACTTTGATGCGATCGAAATTAATTAGGAGTTTTGAATGGTTCGAATAACTATAAATGGTAAGATTTTTCACGCCGAAGAAGGCGAGATGCTTCTCAAGGTTCTCAGAAGAGAAGGCATTGATGTTCCTGCTCTTTGTCAGCATGACGCTGTGGAACCATACGGAGCCTGCCGTCTTTGCATGGTCGAGATCACAAAAAAAGACTGGGATGGCTGGACAAAACATGTAACTTCATGCCTCTACCCCGTTGAAGCTGATTTAATTGTCAGCACTCATACGCCTAAAGTCAATCAGATGCGCAAGACGATTCTCGATCTGTACGTTGCCCGTCATCCGAATTCGCCTGAGATCAAAGAACTGGCTGAAGAGTACGGCGTTACAGAAACAAGTTTCGAAACTATTCCCGATGGTGATAATTGTACTTTATGTGGAATTTGTACACGAATATGTGATCAAATGGGCTTTCATGCTATCTCACTGGTTGGTCGTGGTCATGGGAAAACGGTTGCCCCTCCCCTTAATGAGGCTCCTCCTGATTGCACCGGATGTTTGAGCTGTGCTTTAAATTGCCCGACAAATTTTATTGAATTTGAAGACAAAGGTGATTCTCGAATTATTTGGAATAAGAAATTCGAACTAATTGTTTGTAAAACCTGCGGGAAGAAAACGATTACCAAAGAATTTGCCGACTATCTGGCAAAAAACAGAGATATTCCGGCTGAATATTTTGAAGTTTGTGATGACTGTCACCGAAAACAGACAGCAAAAGATATGGGGAAAATAGCCGTATGGACAAGAGAGGCAAGATCATGAAAGCCAGTTTTATAATAAATCCTGATGTTTGCACCGGTTGCCGAACTTGTGAATTAGCCTGTGCCTTTACTCACTCAGAAAACGGCAAACCCGGCAAAAGCCGTATCTATCCGCTTGAAACCGGTCACAAAGAATTATGGGTGCCAGTAACCTGCTTGCAATGCGATGATGCTGCCTGTGTGAAATCATGTTTGGTAAATGCCCTTAAGCGGAATCCAGTTACAGGCGCAATCGAATTAAACAGAGAAATGTGTGTTAATTGCATGGCTTGCGTGGCGGCTTGTCCGTTTGGCTGCTCAATTATTGATGATCAAAATGAACAAGTGGTCAAATGTGACCTTTGTGGGGGTGATCCGGTTTGTGCTCATTTCTGTCCGACAAAAGCCTTACAGTATAAACCAATCGATGGCAAGACCAACAAGATTGCAATTTAATAAATCAGACAAATAAATCCATTCAATTTTAGAGCCTAAAGTGTCAAGGAAAAAACTTGACACTTATCCCAATATTAAGCTAATTAACAACTTAGGTAAATAAGTCGTATTAAATATTGAATTCTATTGAGTTATTTTATTAACTTAATAGTGATCCAAATTTACTCGGGAACAGTTATGTATAATAGACGTAATAACTAATATCACAACCTTGTGGAGGTTTAACAAAATATGAGATTAACCGACCGGGAACAGGATGGAATTGTCATTCTTGAGCCAAAAGGCAAGATAATGGGCGGACCTGATGCCACCCTACTTCATGATAAACTTCATGAATATATCGAAAGAGATATGACTAAAATTATTATCGATTTGGGAAAAGTGGAATGGATGAACTCTACCGGACTTGGTATTCTTATTTCAAGTTATACAACCTTGAAAAATAATTCAGGTGAATTGAAATTAGCCAACGTAACAGATAAAATCCAATCACTTTTGACAATTACGAAACTTAATAAGGTTTTTGAAACTCATGATACGATAGAAAATGCCATAAAATCTTTTTAAAATAGTAACTTTGATAATTACATAATTCGGCAGGACTAAAAAGCCTGCCTGTTTTTTAGGAGCAGCTAAGAATGAAAAAACCTGTTATTTCAGGCAATACAATTTCAGTACCTTCTGATCCGGAGTATTTAAATGACGTCGATGTTTTCATTGAAGGCATTCTACGAGGCTATGGCGCAGATGAATCAGTAATTGCAGATATTGCAATATCTGTGTCAGAGTTGGTTAACAATGCCATGCGTCATGGAAATAAATCCGACATCGAAAGTAATGTTCTGGTAGAAATCGGAAATAAATCCGGTTATGTCAAAATCTCGGTTAGAGATAACGGAAAAGGATTTAATCCTGAAAATATTGAAGACCCTATTGCTGATGAAAATCTTTTGAAAGAGGTCGGCAGAGGTATCTTCATCGTTAAATCGCTTATGGATGAAGTTGAATTTAATTCAACTGACGATGGAACAATAATAACTATCCAAAAAGCTATCTAAACAATCACCCTTTCTGGTTTGATCAATGAATTTTGAATTGATAAAAACAATACTATACTTTTTGTCCGGCGGCTTCATGATATTTCTGGCCATTACCCTGACCAGAGATAATTTTTCAAGTCGTTTGAATCGAATTACCGGAGCTATGCTTTGTTTTGCCGGTATTGGTCCAATATTTATGGCATTGGGTACGGTCTTGGATCAATCTTCAGTTGTCATGAGCAATTTTGAAAATACTGCCATGTACAATCTCTTTTATCTATGGGAATTTTTCTTCCCCTTCCTGCTGGTATTTTCCTGGATTTATCCGGTTGACCGTTTCAAACAATTCAAACATCCCCGCTTACTCTATTTGGTTTTTATTCCGGCAGTCCTTCATTTATTATTAATGTTAACCTTCGATCAGCTAACTAATTTTTTAACTTCATTGAGTGTCCAGCCTGATAACGAAAACTTTTCAGCTCTTATTTTGAAACCAATCTCAAAACTATTTTCGTGGCTGTTTTTATTGATAAGTACGGTTCATTCATATCATTTGAAAATCTTTGGCATTTTAAATCTGTTTTATGTATCTGTTGGGATATACTTTCTTGAATCAGGGAAAACATGTATCACCAATCCGCGCTTATTATCACAGACCAAAGTTGTTCTTTGGGGAACAAGAATTGGTCTGGGATTATTTATAATTGCACAACTTGGCAGAAATGTAATTTCTTACCGAATTCCAAACGAGTATGCAGAAATTTTGATGATTCTTGCCATGTTCATCGGATCGGGATTTTTTATCTTTGCAACTATCAGACACCAGTTCCTCGATGTACGCTTGGTTTTCAGACAATCTTTTGTATATACAATTACTTCTGCAATACTGGTTGGCACTTATATATTATTAGTAGTTCAATCTAAAAAGTTTTTAACGCCCCTATTTGGAAATCAGGCAGAATTAATAAGCTATGCTTTTATTATATTTATTCTTCTTCTATTTCAACCAATCAATAACTGGATCGATAATTTCATAAAATCTCTATTTATCAGGGCTCGAACCGATCATAGAAATGTTTTGGAACGGTTCTCTCGCCAAGTAATCTCACAGTTTAATTCCAAACAGCTCCAGCAAACGATTGAAGAGACTCTGAAAGTATCTCTTTTGGTTGAGCGAGTTTATTTTGTGTTGTTTGATGATGAAGTAAATGAGTATGCCGTTTTACCATCAGAAGACATAACCAGAAGAAAAGTTATTAAACGTGACGATCTGATGTTAAGGGGAATCAATTTACTCGACAAGCCAACAGACTATTCAACCCTGTCTATTTATAGTGATGGTTCAGAATTGGCAGAAATTCTTCAAGAGAAAAACATTCGCTTAATCCTGCCAATGAAAGACTCGAAACATCTTCTTGGTTTCCTGGCCTTAACTAATAAGTTAACCGGTTACAGATATTCCTCAGAAGACATGAATTTACTGGGGGTTCTTTCGAATCAGATGGTATCGGCGTTAACAAATGCCCGATTATACAGTGACTCTCTTGAGAGAATCCGTCTTCAAGAAGAAGTTTCAATGGCGAGACAGATTCAGCTTGATTTAATTCCCTCTTCCCCGCCCACATTGGATTGTTCTAAAATATCAGTTCACTCGACTCCATCTCGTACCATCGGGGGAGATTTTTATGATTTCATACATATTTCCGAAGATCGAATTGGAGTCTTGATCGCTGATGCTTCCGGCAAAGGCATGCCCGCTGCTTTGATGATAGCCTTGATTCAGGCAATTATCCGCAGTGAAATAAATAATGGAAATTCAATTGTAACGATGCTTAAAAATGTTAACCAGCAAATGGTCAATTCGACTTCATCGGAAAAATATGTCACTCTCTTTTATGGTGAGATCAACACCAAGACGAATGAGTTCCATTATTCCAATGCCGGTCATAATTACCCGGTGCTGGTCAGGTCTGATGGATCTATAGAACTGCTGAAAACCGGCGGCGCAATTATAGGCGCTCTGCCCGGGATGGAATATGAGTCAGACAAGATTGTATTGAACTCAGATGATTTACTTTTCCTCTTCACTGACGGACTCTCCGAAGCTATGAACGAGGCTGAAGAAGAATATACCGAAGAGCGGATTCATAAATTTCTTAATCAAAACCGTAATCTTCCCCCGGGAGAACTGGTTGATAATATTCTCTCTGATGTCAGAGCCTATGACCCGACCGATCCACCCCGAGATGATACTACAATAATAGCCCTTAAAATGAATAATGGCATAGGTTAGAATGACTGAAAATTTTAATAATTTCGACGCTGATACACTATTCAAACGGAAAGATAATCATTGCGGCTATAAAATTTGCCCGCGGTGCGGCAATGATCTCAATGAAATATTTCATGATGGGGTCAACCGAATGGCATGTGGAGCCGATGGCTGTGATTTTATTTTTTATCAAAATCCGGTTCCTGCTGCGGGAGCAATTATTGTTGAGGATCATAAAATCCTGCTTGTGAAAAGAGCCCATCCTCCAAAAATTAACTGGTGGTGTATTCCGGCAGGGTTTATGGAATGGCATGAACATCCAACTGAAACCTGCGTTCGTGAATTAAAGGAAGAGACAAATCTTGATATTGAGATTACTTCCCTATTTGAAATATATTCTGGAAATGATGATCCCCGCGTGAACGCTTTGTTGATTTTATATCTTGCCAATAGAATTGGCGGAGAGCTAAAAGCTTGTGATGATGCTCTTGAGGTAAAATATTTTCATCTTGATGATCTACCGGACAAAATTGCTTTTGAGTCGCATATTCATGCTATGAGTGATTATAATCGTTTATACCGTGGTAAATAATGATTTCATTATTCGGGAAAAAGCTTTTTAAGTTATTTCTATTATTTTCTTTGATTCCATCAGTGCTGCTTGCCATAGCAGGATATTACCTGATTTTAGAAACCAGCGAAATTATCAGCGATAAAACAGATTTTCCGGTTGAAGACGTAACTGAATATTATAATCAATTTATATTTGATCAAATTCAAACGAAGCTGACATATGAAGACCATTCCCTGACGAATCTTGATTTTTGCATAATTCAAAAGAACGATTCAATTGACATCTTAAAAATTCACCCGTCAATCAAAACTTCCAAAATTAAAAACCTGATTTTAAAATCTAATGATGTTGAAGGTGGGTTTTTTAATTTTGATTCGGTCATTATTCAATATGCGGTAATTAAAAGTGATTCAGCAAAAATCTGGGGCGGTTATGTTCACGACCAAAGGTTTATTGATCTTCAGAATTCCTTTCAGATTAATCGATCAATTACAAAATCCAATTCACAGCTAAAGGTTACCTATATAACATTTATTGCTGTAATATTTATTTTCCTAATCAGCTCAACTCTGGTGCTGGCCTATTTCTTCTCAAAAAAGATTGCCTCAAATCTCTCCGAACCGATCAACGCCCTGAGTGTGGCCTCATCACGAATTGCTGATGGTGATTTTGACCATCGGGTCGAATCATCATCATCGGGAGAAATTCAATCATTGATTGATTCTTTTAATACCATGGCTTCCAAACTTGAGTCAACGACGATTCGCCTTTCTCAAACCGAACGAGTTGCCGCCTGGCGGAATATTGCAAGACGTTTTGCACACGAACTTAAAAATCCTTTGCAGCCGATTATAATATCTTTGTACCAAATTGAAAAATCTTTAAAGGATAAAGGTAATTACGAATTATATAAAGATTCCTTAACTGCGGCTTCTGAAGAGATAAAACATCTAAAGGAACTTGCAGATAGATTTTCGCAACTGGCGAAGCTTCCCCCGCCCAAACTTGAAAAAACCAATCTAAACGAATTGATTAAATCATTATCAGATTTATATAAAGAACAATTGTCCGAATATCAGTTTTTGTTAAACCTTCCAGAGAGCAATGTAGACGCTGATATTGATATAACTTATTTTCGCGAGGTCATTCACAATTTGTTAAAGAATGCTATTGAAGCTACTTCGCCGGGGAATAAAATAGAGATTTCTCTGAGACAGTCAACAGACGAAATCAGAATTGATGTTTCCGATCAGGGTTGCGGGATGTCATCGGACACACTAAAAACAGCCCGGATGCCATATTTTACTACCCGTAAAGAAGGAACCGGACTGGGTCTGGCGATGGTTGAAAAAGTAGTAAATGAATTAAACGGTCAGGTGAAAATTTCTTCACAAGTTGATAAAGGAACAACGGTAACAATAATTTTACCGCAAAACTAAATCATGCCTAATAGAATCCTAATAGTTGATGATGAAAAAAACATTACGCTGGCATTTTCCTCACTGTTAACTGATCAGGGTTATAAATGCGATATTGCCGATACGATAGATGCGGCATTGCTGAAAAATAGTCAGACTGATTTTGATTTGGTTTTACTTGATTTGAATTTGCCGGGTGAATCCGGGATTGATTTTTTGAAACAGCTTGAGAATGAATCGCAAGCTCCCCTGGTCTTAGTGATCTCAGGGCAATCAGATATCTCCACCGCTTTAGAAGCTGTCAGTCTGGGAGCTATTGATTATCTTGAAAAACCGGTACCTCCTGAAAAATTGATTTCATCGGTCAAAGTTGCGATGATGCTGGTCAATGCTAATCATCAGCAAAATTTGTCGCTCTCTGATATTGATGAAAACTCACAAATTATTGGCCAAAGCAAAGCTGTAAAGCAACTGATAAAAACGATCCGGCAGTCGGCGCCGACTGATTCGACGGTTTTAATAGAGGGTGAAAACGGAACCGGCAAAGAGCTGGTGGCAACAAGATTATACCTTGAAAGTAAACGGCGCGGGAAACCATTTGTAAAAGTAAATTGTCCGGGGATTCCTCCAACCCTTTTTGAATCGGAACTTTTCGGTCATAGAAAAGGAGCCTATACCGGTGCGATCAAAGATTATCCGGGTAAATTTGTTATGGCAGATGGCGGAACTCTTTTCCTTGATGAGATCGGTGATTTACCATTTGAATGTCAGGCGAAACTTTTAAGGGTGCTTGAGACCGGAGAAGTTGAACCGCTGGGGTCTGAGTCCACAGTAAAAACTGATGTTCGAATTTTATGTGCTACCAATCGAAACTTAAGCCAAATGATTAGAGAATCCACTTTCCGGGAAGACCTTTATTACCGGATATCGGTACTATCGATTGAGGTTCCCCCCCTTCGCAACCGTCTTGATGATGTGCCTCTGTTGGCAGGATCATTTTTAAAAAGATACGATCCGGCTTCAAACACAAAATTAACACCCGATGCTCTTGCCTATTTAACAACTCTTGACTATCCCGGCAACATTCGCCAATTGAAAAATATAATCGAAAGACTGACAATTATACTCAATGGCAAAACTGTGAGTATTAATCAAATTCGTTCTATTTTATCAGAAGATATTGTAGAGTCAGGTTCAATGGAGAACAAATCACTCAGTGATAAAATGTCTCAATTTGAAAAGCAGATTATTCAAATAACTTTAAATGAATGTGATGGGAATATTTCCAAAACTGCTGTGGTGCTTAAGATTGACCGAGCCAATTTATCACGTAAGATCAAAGAATTAGGAATCAAAAAAGATGAACATTAATCGTTCATGGGTGTGTATAAGCAACACAGTTACAAACTTGACGCATACTTAACTTGTTACTATTTACGAGCTTACTTAGTTGGCACAGCTTTTGTTATATAGTAAAATAAAAAGTGGAGGTTTAACATGAGTAAGCATCAAAAAATATGGAGTATTATGAGTAAACTGATTATAACATTTATTGCTCTTCTGTTTTGCGGCGGATTTGTTAATGCCATTGAATACAAAGATTTTAAAAGGCAAAAAAAACAGGACGTTCTTTTTGAAATTCAGATTGATGACGAGGAAATAATTGTAACTACTTTTTTAGGGGAAACTGAAAACGAATCATATATCCCTAAAGGTGAGTTAAAAAGAACTGATGATTATCTGAAAATTGGTGATAATCTAACTTTTCATAAAAACCACATCGCCATAGGATCGGATGAAATTGCTTATAGAGATATTTCTGATATTTATATCGACGGTGAAACAGATGCCTTTTCAATCATGTTTTATAAAACTAAATCATCCGGCAATAATTCTTCCCGCTTCAGAAGAGGAAATTTATTCCAATTTGACGGACCTTTGGTAGTTGAAGAGGATGAGTTTATTCGCGGGTTTGTCCTTTCAATTACCGGTGATATTGAAGTTTACGGTGAAGTAAACAAAGAAGTCATTTCTCTCTTGGGTGAAATTTATATCGGTTCCGATGCTGTGGTTCGCGGTGATGTTTCAACTATCAAGAGTCGCATAGATGTTGCTAATGATGCTTCCCTTTACGGTGGTGTCTACTCAGGTAAAAAACAAAAATCGCGCAGAACCCACCGGTTTCAACGCCGGGATAATGATATATCTACCGGATTCGATATGACCTATAACAAAGTTGATGGTTTAGCAATTTATTCATCGCTAAAGTATAACGATGTCGACTCGACTCTCCCCTCTTTGTGGGCAAAAGGCGGTTATGGTTTTGCATCTGATCGCTGGAGATATTTCTTTGGATTTGAACAGGTGCTTTCAACATCTCTCCCAATCGCCGTTGGCGGAGAACTTTATCGCAGGTTGGCTTCTGAAGATGATCATCTTTTACAGGATGATGAGAATACTGCCTTTGCAATCTTTGCTGCAGAAGATTTTAAAGATTATTATGAAGGCGAAGGCGGTACGGCGTATCTCCGGGTAAAACCATTTGGCAATCTTACCCTTGAATCACGTTATCGTATAGAAAAAACAAATTTTATTGAAAGTACCCGGGGATTGTGGGCGGTGTTTGGCAGAAGCAAAAACTTTGATAAGAACTTTCATTCAGTCGAAGAAACTTTTCGTTTAAATTCGATTGCTGAAATCGATACAACCGATATTGCAACCTTGTCCTTCAAACTCGATTATAAAACGACCAATGATGATTTTATTTTTGATAACTCCGCCTGGCATCTGAAATCAAAATATGAATGGTCGCACCCTGATTTAAATTCCGATTTTGACTATAAAAGATATTCGGTATCATTAACCAGATTCCAAAAGATCAATCGGCGGGCAATGTTGATTCTTTCGGGAGCCTATGGTTCCAGTGAAGGATATTTACCGATGTACAAACGGTTTTATCTTGGAGGTTTAGGAACTTTACGCGGTTTTCATCATAAAGAGTTTATGGGAACTGAATTCTGGATGGGAAATGCTGAGTATCGGGTAGAATTCCCCCGTATAGATATTGCAACTTCTATTTTCTGGGATATCGGCAAGATAGCCAATGATGAATCTCTTTCTGATGCCCAGGAAATCAGAAATAATTTGGGTGTCGGTTTTTATATCGGCGATGATTTTAAAATCACTCTTGCAAAACGGCTCGACAGCGATCCGAATGATGACCCAAAAGTTTTAGTGAGGTTAACTCATAACTTTTAACACAAATGAAAATTAAATTTTCTATATTTATATTTTCCCTACTATTATCTTTTCCCGGACAAACAGTTACTGCCCGGGAAAATGTTGATATCGACTATGACCTGGCTAAGATTAATGACAGCCTGGCTGTGTGGATAGACCTCGCATCTTTTATAAACAGTAATATCCTTGAAAATCTCAAGGACGGAATCGACTTCTCAATTTTTCTACACGTAAATCTAAATCGCCCAAAAAAATTATTCGGGACAGAGAATATTGCAAAGACAGATTTTTTTGTAGATATCAAATACCGAATCTTAACTCAGAATTTCGTTATAATCACAAGCGATGCTGAAAATTCAACTGAAAGAACCGTTATTTCACCAGCTCAATTACATCGTTATTTGAACGATTCAATTTATATTTATATCCTGCCTGAGAAAATAATTGATCCCGAAAACCGGTATGAACTTGAAGTAGACATAGACTGCCTTAGTGCTGTATTGGTAGGTAATGCCTCAAATAAACCGACAGAAAATAATTCTGCATTAAAATACCTTTTCAACAGGTTTCTGGAATTTTCCAGCTATGGCCGAACCGAGTACCAGATAAAAAGTCGTCCTTTCAGAATGACGGATTTGGACAGTTCTTTCACTGAACCTCAAGATTAATTGTCTGTTTTCACTTAGTTAGTTATCTTTTAGCTACTTCTTCCGATATATGAAAGGTAGTGCTATATCTTGTATATTGGCTTTATTAAAGGAGTATTCTTGCTTTCAAATTCAAATAAAACAGGGACTGATTATTCACCCTTTGACGCAAACCTTTCCCAAAATAATTCAACCACCAATGATCATAATTCAAATAATATTAGCGATCTAAACGAGTTAAATATATTTTCAGATAATTGTTATAGTGAAGCTGAGAAACTTCAGAACTATCCTGAAAATTATACAATTTCTAATTCTTTACAAAAACTCATCATTGATCTGCTAATAAAATCATCCCAGAAAATAAGCATTGAAAGTTTAATCGGATTTGTTGTAAATCAAAGTGCTTCATTAATTGATGCCGATAAATGCGCAGCCTTTACCCTAATGTCAAACAATGAACCCTCGTTACAGGCATTATATAACTACCCTGAAGGAACCGCTACGGCTAGTTTGCCCCATACTGTGAAAGCTTTATGCAAAAAAGTCTTTGAGAAAAAAACAGAGATAACACATACTCAATCGGAAGTAGATACTTCTATTATAGACGATGACGTAATACTTACTGAAAAATTCATTTATCATTTCTTTATTCCTCTTGATCTTAATAATCATAGATATGTAATTTATTATGAAACAAAACTAAGTTCTGTCGAACAATCCCAAATTGTAAATTCGCTTCTAAATAATTTAATTCAATTCGTAATTTCTCTTTTCAAATCAGAAAAAATCTCAAAGGGCAAGCTCTCTGACTCCTCTCCCTTCAAAACAGTTTTTGAAAAAGCACCAATCGGTTTAATTGTTATTGATAACAAAGCAGATATAATCGACATCAACCGATCGGCAATGGAAATTCTCGATATAAATTTTGAGAACATAAAAAATAAAAACATCAATAATCTATTTGAGATATTCCCTGAGAAGGAAAAAACTCAATGGCAATACATGATAACTTCAAGCCTTACAAGTTATGAAACTTTTGAAGAGCCAAGATATTTCCATGATACCGGTTATATGGAAAAAGTCCTTTCTCTAAAATTAACGCCGGTGATTGATTTTACGGAATATGGCAAAGGCTTGATAATTTTCATAGAGGATGTCACCGAAAAAACGATCACCGAGAAGTATGTCATATTGTCTGAGAAGCTGGCTGAAAGATCTGATCTGACAAATAGCATGGGTCATAAATTAAATAATTTCCTGACGGTCCTTTCAAATAATATGTCACTCTTATCCCGACATATTGATAATGAAGAATTTGAAAAGGCTAAATTCAATACCCGGGCTGTGAATGACAGTCTCTTAAAATTACAGATGTATGTAAGTTCCCTGGCTGATCTTTCTCAGCCAGAAACTGAATTTATTAGTTTTGATGTAAAACGTCTTATTGAGGACACTCTGTTTTCATTAAAAAACCAGAGTCGTTTTAAACAAATACATTTTACGATAGACATCAATCAGGATATACCTAATCTTGAGATGGATGTTTCCCAAATCAAACAATTGCTAATTATCCTTTTAGAAAATGCTGCTGATGCCGTTCAGGAAAAAGCAATTTCTAATGATGCAAATCAGCAAAGTTATAATCAACAGATTACTATTTACTCTGATGTTGATTCTAAAACTGAAGAAATTATTATTGAAATTTGTGATAATGGTGTCGGAATTTCAGAAGAGCTGCTCCACAAAATATACCTGCTTCATTTTTCTACTAAGAAAAAAGGAAATGGTCTTGGTCTTTTTAATGCCAAAAAAATAGCATCACAACATCATGGTAATATTTCAGTCGACACAACCTTGGGGCAAGGCACTTGTTTTAAAATTAAACTGCCAAGATTTCAACCACGAGCAAGTGAAGATATAATTGTTCAGAAATAAATTAATGATGCAAAGTATCCAATAGCCGTCGATTATAATAATTCATCAAATCGTCCCGCCGGATAACCCCTATAATTTTGGAAGAATTTTCATGCTCAACCACAGGCAGAAGTTTTAAATCCCTTAAGCCGAAAAGTTGATAGGCATCTTCTAAAGTATTATCGCCTGTTACAGAAACCGTTTCCTCTTTTACAACATCCTGGGCAATCACCAGATAATCAAGAGTATGCTGGCTTAAAAGTGATCGAATATCCTGAAATGATAGAACGCCCTTCATCATGCCCTGTTTGTTAACAACGACAAAATAAGTTTCCTTAGTATGCTCAATGGTGTGTAGTATCTTTGCCAAAGGCATCGCAGCCGGGATCGTTTCAAAACTGCGATCCATTATTTCTAATACTTTATGCGACCTTAAAACATTCAGATCTTTACCGCCTTTAATATCAATCCCTCGCCTGGCCAGTTTTACGGTATATATAGAATGCTTGAACAGCTTCCCGGCAGCTAAGGCAGCAAAAACAACTGTAACCATCAAAGGCAAAATAATTCGATAATCAGAAGTCATCTCAAATATAATTAAAAGAGCTGTAATCGGGGCATGGGTCGTTGCGGCAACCATGCCAGCCATGCCAACCAAAGCATAGGCTCCCGGCGTGGCGGTGACTTCCGGAAATAAATAGTTCACTACAAATCCATAAGCTCCTCCGGCAACCGCTCCCATAAACAATGATGGCGCAAAAATACCGCCGGAATTACCTGACCCCAAAGTTAGCGAAGTTGCAATCATTTTCAGAACGATAAGCAATAAGAGCAACCCTATTGTAATACTGCCATACAGAGTTAGTTTGATGGTTTCGTATCCATCAGCTAAAATCTGAGGGTAAAAAATTGCAATGCTACCCATTAGTAAACCGCCTAAGGCCGGTTTCAACATCGGGTGCATTTTAATTTTTTCAAAAACGTC
Source organism: uncultured bacterium (assembly GCA_965372795.1). Lineage (GTDB taxonomy): Bacteria > Zixibacteria > MSB-5A5 > GN15 > FEB-12 > QNAD01. The sequence continues at coordinate 270,655 of CBDVDR010000002.1, read as the reverse complement.
TTCGAAAAACTCCAATGTTCTGGTAAAGGTTACGCCTAAACCACCCAACATTCCTCCCATAGCGACATATAATGGAATTTCCCAGGCCGAGATCAAAGAGTATTCCGGGACCGAAAATGCCGGATGGTCACCCATGAAAGTTCTTGTTACAACCGATGCAACAACTGAGGATAAGATTACAGGCGAGAATGTTTTAATCGCAAAATCGCCTAAAATAATTTCTAAGGAAAAAATAACGCCGGCAATAGGTGCATTAAAGACCGATGCAATTCCGGCAGCAGCTCCGCATCCAACCAGTATTTTTACCCGATCACTGGACATGCGAAACATCTGCCCGATGGTTGATCCGATAGCCGAGCCAATTTGAACAATTGGTCCCTCGCGTCCTGCCGACCCTCCTGACCCGATACAGATTGCAGATGCAACCGTTTTTACAACAGCAACTCTGGGACGAATTATCCCCCCCATTCGGGCGACTGAGTTCATGACTTCCGGAACCCCATGCCCTTTTGCTTCAGATGCAAATTTATAAATAATCGGACCGACTATTAAACCACCCAGCATCGGAATAAGCGGGAGCCAGTATTTGAATCCTCTATCACCGATTGAATCTGTAAGAAGTTGATCTGTTAATCCGAAGAAGAGATCATTGAAATAACTAATTAAGGCTATAAATCCCATTGCCCCAAACGCCGTAGCTAAGCCGACAATTATTGCCAGAATAATCAGGACATTTGAACCCGATAAACTGAATTTCTTATATAATTTATTAATTAGTTTATAATTCATTATTCTGTAATACTATTCGTTTTTAATCTTTCATTCAAGATTAAACTTTTCCTTCAAATATCTAAAAACCTGTATATTCTTCGGTAAAACTTCGGGACTCGAATTTAATGAATCATCTTGATTTTTCCCAGACTTTTCCTTAACTTTTTGTGAAATAATTCATTTTAATTGGATGTTTAAGAGGAGTTTATGCGTTCACAAGCAGATATTGTTATAATTGGCGGCGGCATTATCGGCATGGCAGCAGCCTTCTACCTTTCCAAGCAGAATTTGGGTCATGTGACCTTAATTGAAAAAGAACCTGTCCCCGGAAGCGGTGCCACAGCCAAAGCTGCCGGAGGAATCAGAGCCCAGTTTACCAGCCGGGTGAATATTGAATTGTCGATGTTATCTGAAAAATTATTCTGTAAATTTGAAGAAGATACCGGTTTCAAGGCTCTTTTTGATCAGGTTGGTTATATGTTCATTCTGGAAGATGAAAAGCATATTGATGCTTTCAAAAATTCATACGAGCTGCAAAAATCACTTGGTTTAAATGTAAAACTTCTCTCAGTAGACGAAATTGCTCAATACGCACCCCATATAAGCCTTGATAATATAAAATTAGCGACCTTCTGCCCTGATGATGGTTTAGGCGATCCTTATGAATTTCTTAGCGGATACGAAAAAGCAGCCAGAAAAAATGGCGCTGATATTGAATATGATACTGAAGTAACCGGCATTGCCACTAATGGTGAGACGATCACTGAAGTTCAAACATCAAAGGGAACTATAGCGACCAAGCTGGTTGTCAATTGTGCCGGACCTCAAGCTGGATTAATAGGCAAAATGGTTGGCGCAGATCTCAAAGTTGATCCGATCCGCAGACAAATCGTTACTACCGGAGAACTGGATTTTGTAAAACCGGATTTCCCGATGGTGGTGGATGTCAAATCGGGACTTTATTTCCATAAAGAATCAAAAGGTATGTTGCTTGGATGGGCTGATAAAACAGTTCAACCATCATTCGATATTTCAATTGATCCTGACTATACCGATGCAATTCTTGAAAAAGCTCTTGATAGAATGCCTCTCCTTGAAACTGCGGAAATCGCGAATCAATGGGCAGGACTCTATGAAACAACCCCTGACCATCATGCTATAATAGGCTGGGAACCGGTCATTAAAGGTATGTTTCATGTGGTTGGTTTTTCAGGACATGGATTTATGCAGGCTCCGGCAGCCGGATTGATTACAGCTGAGATTATAAGTGGCCAAAAGCCTACGATAGACATCTCGGCTTTATCACCCAATCGGTTTGCTGAGGGTGTTCTTGTTGATGAAACAAATGTAATCTAATTATATTCATTCGATACAAGAGAGGGAAAAATGAAAAAGATCGTGATTCTATTGATTATCGCATCTTTATTGGCAGGGAGTATCTTTGCCCAGGAAAGTGGCTGTCCGGCTGATATCGCTGCAAAAAAAGGACATAACGCCTTTGGTGAATTTCATGAAATAATGGCTCCCGTCTGGCACAAGGCCTGGCCCAATAAAGATTTTGAAGCCTTGCTTGCCGCCGGACCTTTGTTTGCCAAAAAATTTATCGGCATCGCCGAAATGAAACCTGATTTAAAAACCGAGACAAGAACGAAAACATTCCTTGAACTAAGGAAACAATTCAAAGTTCTGGTTGAGCAATTTGCGCTGGCTTGCAAAAATAATGACCGGGAATTAGCCTATAAACTAATGCCGGACCTTCATGATGCTTTCGAAATGACCGCCTCCTCGGTCCTGCCGGTTCATTATCCGGAAATAAGCGGAATTGTGATAACCCTGAATCTGATTCTTGAATCACATCTTCCGATTGATAACAAAGATGGCATTATTGGTTCTACTGAAACTTTGGCAGCAAAAGTCAAGTTCCTGAACGAAGCATCGATTCCTGATGAACTGAAAGAACAGAAAGATGCCCTCATTATTGAATTTAAGGCTATAAAAGAGACTGCTCTTTTAATGAAAGAATGCTGCGACAATGAGGAGATGGCTCTATATAAAGAACACGCTAAGACCCTCAGCAAACTCCTGATTCAATTTCAAAACAAATATATCTAATTTTAATTCCAAAATTGTCAAAAGCAGTCACAGTGTGACTGCTTTTTTTTATTTCTACATGTTCTCTACCCTGTTTTTGTTGATTACGCTTTTAACCTAAAGTATTCTTCGGTTGAATCTTGTAACTTTGAGGGTTTGGTTAGATGTACAAAGTTGTATCTGTATTTATAATATTTCTGTTATTGATAGGAATTCTTATTGTAAATGCCTCGATAATCGAACAATATCAAACCGAAGAAATTAGTTATAAACTTCCCGATGGTCTTGAGATTTTCGGCTGGGTGTCATCGGATTCCAAAAATTTAAAAGCCCCCTTATATGTTCTATTGCCAATGATGGGACATACCCACGAAAGCTATGATCCATTTGTGAATGCCCTTTATAAACGGAATAAATTGGAAAATAAACCTGTGCCATATATCCTCTCCCTTGATTTGAGAGGACATGGAAAATCAACAAAAGCCGGAGATAAAACCTTTAGTTTTAAAAATATGAGCGAAGATGATTTCGTACTAATCCCTGATGATATTAAAGAGGTCGTCACCAATTTTCTATCAGACACTACTTACAATATTGACCAAGCCAATATTATAATAATCGACGCCTCGATTGGAGCCAACTCTTCAGTTATGGCGGGTGCGATAATCCCCGGAACTAAAAAAGTTGTCATGCTCTCCCCCGGTGAAAATTATCGAGGATTGATTCCTCAAAAATCATTGGCTGAATTTACGGGAAAAGTTCTTATTTTCTCAGCAGAAGATGACAGCTATTCAGCTGAATCATCTCGAAAGTTAAGTTCTTTAGACAAGAAAAGAATCGGATTAGAAATTTTCGACGGCAAAGATCACGGTACGACGATAATAAATAACAGTACCGATGCAATGAAAATTCTATTGGATTGGTTGTATTTGAATCAATAAACAGCTACTTATCGCTGTCTTCATCACCATTAAGATCAATCATATTTGTGCCGTTAGCATACTCTACTGATCTGGGGCTGGTAAGCTTTAATAACTTCTGAACAACATCTTTTATTTTAAGAGCCGATTCTTCGACAATCTCAAGTTTCCCTTTTAGCTCTTTAGAAAGCTTATCTTCATCCATTAAAAGCAGTTGAATATTTCCAAGAATCGCAGTTAATGGATTATTGATCTCATGATTGATAGTAATTGCCGTCTCTATAATTGCCTGAGTTCTCTCTCTGTTAATTTCCGACTTATGCGTATCAGCCTTTGCATCAACGACTTGAATAGCGTAACTTAAACCGATAATTGCAGTCATCGACTCCAGAAAAAGTTCCTCAATTAATAAAGTTCGTTTACCTTCCTGCAAACCAATAATGGCTCCAAATTTTTTATTTCCATATTTTAAAGGAAGAGTAAAAGAATGATATTCCGGATCCCCATCAAAACTCATATACGCTGAAGACAGAGAAACCTCTTTTCGAAGCTTCCGAAACAAGTCTTCTTCAAGCTCATTGAGATATTTCCTTGAAGAATCAGAATTTGAAAATTCGACTGACATTGTAACTTCGGATTTATCATCCCAGAGATATAATGAGGCAGCAGTTAATCCCACATAGTCAGATGCCCAGGCAAGAGCCATATCGGCAATCTCTTTGATATCCTTGCCTTGAGCCCCATCAATGGCAAGATGGCTCAATATTTCAAAGCGGTTAAATTTTTGGTTTTCAGTACTCATCAATCTCTCTTTGAGCAAATGCAATGCCCTTTGGGAAGAATCCATTCTTCTGCAGTAAATTTTGAGATGCATCCCTAAAATAGCGAATAAACAGGCTTTATTCCAGTCTTTTCTCTGTTCATTTTTTGAACAACATTTTTCAAATAACTGTTAATGCAACTCTCTGCATATTATTTTGCAAAAAAGCCATTCATAAAGCAATTGACATTTAACACCAAGAGGCATAGATTGAGTTTTTTCTAAGATACAAGGAGGCGACTTAGAACAATGTTAGAGCCAATTATCAATGATGAATGTGGCGTTGTTGGAATTTTCAATCACACCAAAGCAGCTGAATTAACTTATTTTGGACTATACTCACTCCAACATCGAGGACATGAATCCGCCGGTATCGTTACATCCGACAATGGTTTATTTAAACTACATAAAGGAATGGGTGAAGTCCCTCAGGTTTTTTCCGACCCCCAAAAGATAAAAAAATTAACCGGAAGAAACTCCATCGGCCATACTCGCTACAGCACCACCGGAGCATCTTCGCTTATAAATATTCAGCCCTTCATTATAACAAATCGCTCAAAACCATTGGCCATCTGTCATAATGGAAACCTGACTAATTCACACGAATTAAGAATCAAACTTGATGCAAAAGGCGCTATATTTCAAACTACTTCCGATACCGAGATAGTCCTCCACCTTATTGCCCAATCGCGAAGGAAGAATAGAATTGAACAGATTTGCTCAACTCTCTCAAACTTAAAGGGTGCCTTCTCTTTTCTATTTCTAACTGACAATTCAATTATAGCAGCTCGTGATTCCTATGGCTTCCGACCTCTTGCACTTGGTAAATTTAGAAATTCCTGGATTGTAGCTTCAGAGACTTGTGCCTTTGATATTATCGGTGCAAAGTATGTTAGAGATGTAGAACCCGGTGAAGTTTTAGAAATCTCTGATAAGGGGCTGAAATCATATTTTCCAATGAAAAAAACGAAACTCCAGTCTTGTATTTTCGAATATATTTATTTTGCCAGACCAGACTCAAAAGTGTTTGGTGAGAATGTCGATAAAGTGCGTCGTCGCCTTGGTCGATTACTTGCCAAAGAACATCCGGTCGATGCTGATATTGTAATCGGTATTCCAGATTCAGCCAATACTGCCACTTTGGGTTATTCTGAAGAGTCGGGTATCCGATTTGAAATCGGCTTAATCCGCAATCATTATGTGGGCAGAACCTTTATCGACCCTAATCAAAAAATCAGGGATTTAGATGTAAAAGTTAAATTTAATCCCGTAAAAGGTGTCCTTGAAGGTCGCCGAGTTATTGTAGTTGATGACTCCATTGTCCGTGGAACAACAGCCAAAAAACTGGTTAAATTAATTCGGGAAGCAGGTGCTAAAGAGATTCATTTCAGAATATCATCACCACCGATTATCTCGCCCTGTTTCTTTGGAGTAGATATGCCGACTCGGGAAGAGTTGATTGCTGCAAATACTTCAGTTGAAAAGATTGAGAAATATTTAAAAGTGGATTCTCTCCGTTATCTCTCGATTGAAGGAATGGTTTCAATGCCATCGCTGCCAAATACATCGTTTTGTACCAGTTGTTTTTCAGGTAAATATCCATTAAAAATTCCTAAGATTAATGGTAAAAACCGCTTATCTAAAATTTAAGTACATTCCTCTACTCATCTTGCCGATAGTCATAATAGTAACTAATTGACAAACATGAGATTGTAGCTATATTGGGATCGTACGAACTATTTGATCCAATCATTTACTGCTGTTAGAAAATTAGACGTAAACAAGCATGGAGGAATAATGACGCCTCGTCTTAAAAATTGGAAAATTTTTACTCTTATTGGCATTTTTACTGTTCTTTTTATCTTACCCCTCACTGTTGATTCTGCTAAAAAAACAGATCTGATCAAAAATGGAAAAGTTCTCAAACCGCGACAAGCTGCAATTAAACCAAACAAAACTATCGTACCTTCCGGGACAAATATTTCCGGAGTTATTGTTAAATTCAAAGATGATTACAAGGTTCGAAAACGAGCTGATAAATTAATCTCAAAAGCAGGTTTTAATGTAAATCAGGCTGATGAGAAATTGAGATTCCATTATAATTCAAGTTTCAGAAGACTCTTTACCGGTTTCTCCGAAGAAAAACTGGATCGTAAGAAAGAAGTTCTTGAAGCACGAAGCCGCCAGCAACTGGCTGATTTAAATAGCTATTATAAAATTGAAATTTCAAATGCTTTGGAAGCGGAAAATTTGATTAATGATTTGAACGCTCTTGAGTACGTTGAAATTGCTTATTTTGAACCGATGCCAGAGCTGGCTGATGATATTTCACCCACGACCCCGGATTATCAACCAAATCAGGATTATCGTGAAGCCGCTCCGGCTGGAGTTGATGCTGATTATGCCAATACTTTACCGGGAGGCGACGGCACAGGCGTTAAAATTATAGATATTGAAGGTGGTTGGCAGACGACTCATGAAGACCTTGACAAAGCAGCCAACGGATTGATTGCAGGAACGATGATTAACGATCCCAGTTGGCGCAATCATGGGACTGCAGTTATTGGAGTAATGATTGCCGGAGATAATGGCTATGGCGTCACTGGAATTTGTCCCGGCTCAGATATAGGGATGATTTCTATCGGGACTATGGCTACTTCTGAAGCCCTTATTACAGCTACAGAAAATTTGGTTCAGGGTGATTTAATTTTAATCGAGCTTCATGCCCCGGGACCTCATTATAATTTCCAAACCAGAAGTGATCAGCTTGGATATGTCTGCATGGAATACTGGCAGGCAAATTATGATGCGATTCTTTATGCCTGGGCACACGGTATTGTTGTAATTGAAGCAGGTGGCAATGGCGGTGAAAATTATGATGACCCCGCCCTCTATGGTGATCTGTTCGATACCACCTATCGCAACTCACATGCAATTATCGTAGGTGCCGGATACCCGGCAGCTTCATCGTCAAATTTACAAAAACATGGTTTTTCAAATTATGGTGAACGGGTAAATCTTCAGGGTTATGGCTCGGGAGTTTACACCACTGGCTATGGTGCTCTTTTTGACGGTGGTGGTGATGAAAATCAATATTATACCAACAGTTTTGGCGGAACTTCTTCTGCCTCGCCGATTATTACCGGTACTGCCGCTTGTTTACAGGGCTACTACAAGGCGGCTTATGGTGTCCCGCTTACTTCTGATTTAATCAGAGATTATCTTGTGGCAACCGGAACAGCTCAGCTTGGAGATGTCTCCAAGCATATTGGACCGCGACCAAATTTACTGGCTGCTATTCCGGCTGCTGTTCCTCCTCCTTCAATTTATACTGATATATTAGTAATCGATACCGTGTTAGATGAAGGCAATTCTGCCGTATTTGATCTTTGGATAAAAAACCGGTCCAATTCTTTACCTTATGATTTTGCTATCACTGCCCTTGATTCAATTGACAAAGCGGTATCCCCTGATTGGTTGACAGTGTTCCCAACCTCAGGAATTGTCAATCAAGCTGATTCGTTTCTAATCGAAGTTACCCTTGACGCTTCTGTTTTAGGTGACCGTATTGAGTCTTACAAAGGCTCGATAGATATTGCCTGGGGGCAGGTTGGAAATCTGGATTCTGAATTTTCAGTTTTAACTTTTTTACAAGTCCCCTGCTACGATACTACTTATCGAGGAGTATTATCAACAGAACCGGATGGTCCAACTTATAATTGGATGTCTGCTAAAGATAACGGATTTAAAATCCCCTTTAGTACCTTTTATAATTCATCCGGCGGAAATCCCCTGGATGATGGCTCGGCCGGTCCGATTACAACATCTTTTGATTTTGAATTCTATGGACAAATTTTTACACAGGTTTACATCGGTGTCAACGGCGGAATATCGTTTACAGACGCAAATGTCAATTCAAATGGCTACTACGGGAACTTTGATCTTCCCGGTGCGCCGTTTAATTCATTTATTTCAGCGTATTGGAGCGATCTTGTTTTTGATACAAATTTAGTAGCCGATGCGGGACTTTATATTTGGAAAAAATCGGATACAATGGTTATTGAATGGTATCGCCCTACTAATTTCAATCAGTACGGTGATTCGACCCTGAATTTTGAAATAATATTAACAAAAGACAAAGGGATTCTTTTTCAATATCAAAACATAGGTAGCAGCAGTCTTGAACAATCGGTACTTATTGGACTATCAGCTATAGATTGCGAAGCATATAGTTATTTTGACAATGGTGACATACCTGAACATATCGTCAGTGATGAAAGTTCTATTAAGTTCACCAGTACGCTTGGTATGTGGGTACAATCGGGTGATCTCAATGATGATGAAGAGATTGGAATATCTGATCTGACATCATTGGTAACTTATCTTTTTGATAACGGTCCGGTACCTGATCCTTATCAATCCGGCGATGTCAACTGTTCTGAATTTATTGACATTTCCGATATCACCTTTTTTGTCGAGTATATGTTTAACAATGGTGATGAGCCCTGTTCTTTCTGGTATGTTAATTAGAATTTTTATATAAAAGCAAATAATGCAGTTTTTGATATTTCAATTAAACGCTGTGGGAATAAGCCGAGCCCCAAAGTTCCAACAATAGTAACAACCAAAACCACCATCATCGACGCAGAGACAGTCACCGGCTTAAGTGACGATTCACCATCTTCAAAGAAGCTGACCTTGATTACCCTGAGATAATAATAAACAGATATAAAAGAATTCATGACACCGATAACTGATAAGAGGATGAATCCTTGTTTAATAGCAGCAGAAAATATATAGAATTTACCAATGAATCCGACTGTCGGCGGAAAACCTGACAGAGCAAACATAAACAAAGCAAGGATAACAGCAAGATAAGGATTACTTTTGCCGAATCCAACCAGTTCACTAAAATCAGCTTTACAGCCGATCCTTGTCTCCATTAGGGTAACAATTGCAAAGGCTCCAAGGTTGAACATCGAATAGCCAACCACATAGAACATCGCTGCCGAAACAGATTCAGTGCCACCTACGGTGAACGCTACCAGGACATAACCGGCATGAGCAATTGATGAATAAGCCAGCATCCTTTTTATATTGCTCTGCCTTAAGGCAAGAACGTTACCTACAACCATTGTGATAACTGCTAAACCCCAGAAGACCGGGGTTAAAATATCCAGGAAGGCAAATCCGAAACTGAAAATTCTTAACATAACTGCAAACGCCGCAGCTTTGGGAACCACAGAAAAGAATGCTGTTATCGGAGTCGGGGCGCCTTGATATACATCAGGAATCCAGCTATGGAACGGAACCACACCGATTTTAAAACCAAAGCCGACCAAAACCAAAGAGACTCCGGCATAAAAATAGAGTTTATAATTTGCTAAAATATAGTGGTAATCGGTTACAATTCTTCGTAAATCGGTCGTTCCCGATGCCCCAAAAAGAAAGGCTATTCCCAGCAATAAAAAGGCAGAAGCAAACGCTCCCATGATCAAATATTTTATGCCTGCTTCGTTTGATTCGAGTGATCTTCTTGAGAATGCCGCCATAACATAAAGCGGAACAGACATTATTTCCAAGCCGAGGAACATAACGATCAGGTCGGTCGAGTTAGCCATGACCATCATTCCCATTGTGGAAATATTCAACAGAGCATAAAACTCGGGACGATTGATCCCTTTGATTTTAAGGTAGTCAGTAGCCAGTAACACAACCAGCATTGAGGTGGAAGCCAGAATGACTTTGAAAGCAACCCCAAAATTATCGCAGGTAACCATTCCAAAGAATCCTGATTGTTGATGCCCCCATTGATTTATTCCAAGATAAATAGCAACCGCTAAGCCGATAAGTCCGATAGTAGAGGAATACTTTGCCAGGCGGTCATTGACACCGATCAGCAAAATAATAAAAGCCGCTACCAACAGGGAAATCTCTGGTCCTATCAAAGAAAAATCAATTGATGCTGAAGTAAAATCTATCATAAAAAATCCATCATATGCAAACCCGTTGCACTTAGGTTAAAAGCCTCAACCACCACCGAAGCCTAATTTGACTTCGTCCTTTTCCACAATAACCGGGACGATTCTCTCTCCTCCGGTCAACTTTAATAAATCTTCCTGAGCACCATCTGTTTTATGGACATCAATTTCTTTAAAATCGATACCACTATCATTGTAGTGCTTCTTCGCTGCCGCACAATATGGGCAGCCTTCTTTTGTATAAATAGTTACAGTGGACATTAATTCACACCTCTTTCACTATAAGTCAATTGTATAACTTCTGCCCGGGTGGAATATCTATCTTTATATTCTAAGGTATCTTTTACATCTACAGTACGTGCTGATCCCATTTGTTGTAACACATTTTTAACTGCCGGTTCAATCCGATCCAAAAGCGGTTTTGGATAAACGCCGATCCAAAAAATTAAGATTAACAACGGAATCATAATAATTTTTTCACGCCAATTGAGATCTTTTAATACTTCATTGGCTTTATTGGTAATCTTTCCAAAAATAACCCGCTGATACATCCAAAGCATATAACAAGCTGATAAAATAACACCGCTCGTTGCTATAATAGCATAAACCATATTTGATTTAAAGACACCCAGTAAAATCAAAAACTCACCGACAAAACCGTTGGTTAACGGCAGTCCGATGGATGACAAGGTGACAATCAGGAAAATCGTTGAGAATACCGGCATAACTTTAGCAAGTCCGCCAAACTCATCAATCATCCGCGTATGCCTACGCTCATAGATCATGCCAACCAATAAGAATAAGGCACCCGTTGAAACACCGTGGTTAATCATCTGCAAAACTGAACCTTGAAGTCCCTGTAAGTTTAAGGCAAACAGACCAAGCATCACAAAGCCCATATGTGAAACCGATGAGAAGGCAACTAACGATTTAACATCCTTCTGAACCATGGCGACCAAAGCCCCGTAAATTATTGCTATTACAGAAAGGACACTGATATATGGCAGATAGACCATTGTCGCTTCCGGGAACATTGGCATACAGATTCGGATAAATCCATAAGTACCCATCTTAAGCAGAACCCCGGCAAGAATTACCGAACCTGCAGTTGGAGCCTGAACGTGAGCATCCGGAAGCCAGGTATGGAATGGGAATAGTGGAACTTTGATTGCGAAGGCTAAGGCAAAAGCTCCGAACAACCACATTTGAGCCTGAGAGCCGATAGGCATCTCAATAATTTTTAGCATGTCAAATGTATAGGCACCGGCATATTTTTGGTATTCAAATAGAACATATATAATCGCCACAAGCATCAGTAGCGATCCAAACATGGTGAACAAAACAAATTTTATTGCAGCATAAATTCTTCTGACACCACCCCAGATTCCAATAATGAAATACATCGGGATCAGCATCACTTCCCAGAAGATATAGAACAGGAACAGATCCAAAGTACAAAAAACACCGATCATCCCGGTTGTTAAAAGAAGCATTGAAATATAGTAACCCTTAACACCGGATGTGATTGAATTCCAGGAAGCAAGGATACACAACACCGTTAGAATTGAAGTCAGGACTATCAACAGTAAGGAGATTCCATCAATCCCCATATGATAATTAATTCCGAATGTTGTTATCCAGGGAATATTTACTTCAAACTGCATCCCATTAGCAAGCGGTTCAAACATGACATATAACATGAATGAAAATAGCATTGTAATAAATGCAATTATGAGACTAACCGATTTAATTGTATCATGCCGTTCGTTAGGTACCAGTAATAAAAGAAGGCACCCAAGGAGCGGGAAAAATGTCACTAATGTCAGTATCTGTGATTCCATTACTTAATCCATCAAAAAGATTGCGACCAGAATAACAACTCCAAAAGCAAACAGAGTAGCATAACTTCTCAATCTTCCGGTTTGTCCCTGTCTAAAAGTTTCTGAGACATCGTTATAAAGCGTAGCCATTCCATTTAAGAAACCATCAATGATTACAACATCGAATACTTTCCATAAAAACAGCGAGAAATAAACAATTGGTCGTATTATTACTGCCCCATAGAGCTCATCAACATAATATTTATTCAACAATACTTTATGTACACCTGTAAGTTTGGATTGGAAAGCTGTAGCCAGTTCCGGTTTTTTGCTGTAGAAAAGCCTTGCCATAAATATTGCTGCTAAAACCAAAGCCACCGATGCCGCCATTAGTCCCCATTCCGTTGTGGTATCTGCTGACGAGGCTAACAAAGCTTGTGTCGCAGCGATTTGAGAACTGGAAGCTACTACCGGTTCCAACCAGTGTTCAAAATAATTTGTCACTCCAAAGATATGCGGGATGCCTACCCAGCCACCAATAACTGATAAGACTGCCAGGACAATCAATGGGACTGTCATTGTTTTGGGAGATTCATGGATATTTTTACGAGTTGTATCATCCATTCGTTCTTTCCCGTGGAAAGTCATATAGACCAGTCGGAACATATAGAAAGCAGTTAATCCGGCAGTAATAAATCCGAGCACCCAGAAGATCGGGTGACCGTATTGAGATGAGAATGATTTCCAGAGAATTTCATCCTTTGAGAAAAATCCTGACAGACCGGGAATTCCTGATATTGCCAGCGTGGCAATTATAAAGGTCCAATATGTAACCGGAATATATTTTTTTAATCCGCCCATTTTACGCATATCCTGCTCATCCGACATAGCATGAATAACCGAGCCGGATCCGAGGAATAATAACGCTTTAAAGAAGGCATGAGTCATCAGATGAAAAATACCGGCAGAGAATGCGGCGACACCACAGGCAAGGAACATATATCCTAATTGGCTAACAGTTGAGTAAGCCAAAACTCGTTTAATATCATTTTGCGCTAACCCGATTGTTGCCGCAAATATGGCTGTGGTAGCACCAATGATTGCAACCGTCATCATAGCATCGGGAGCCATTATAAACAGGACATTGGTTCTGACAATCATATAAACACCGGCTGTTACCATCGTTGCCGCATGAATTAATGCTGATACGGGTGTCGGTCCTTCCATAGCATCCGGCAGCCAGACAAACAAAGGTATTTGTGCCGATTTACCGGTCGCACCTAAAAATAGAAGCAGACAAATTCCTGTAATCAAACCGCTGCCGACTGTAAATATTGTTGGTGAAAGTTCGACAACTTCTCTGAAATTGAGTGTGCCCACATTCCAGAAAATCAAAAACATTCCCAGCAAAAACCCGAAATCACCAATACGGTTAACAATGAAAGCTTTTTTACCGGCATCTGAGGCTGATTTTTTCTCGAACCAAAAGCCGATTAAGAGATAAGAACAAAGTCCAACCCCTTCCCACCCTACAAAAAGGAGCAGGAAATTATCAGCCAGCACCAGAATCAGCATGGAAAAGGTAAACAAATTCAAATATGTAAAATATCGACCATACCCCGGCTCATGAGCCATATAGCCGATTGAATAAACATGAATTAAAAATCCAACACCGGTGACAACTAATATCATGATTGAAGAAAGCGGATCCAAAAGGAATCCGAAACTGACATGGAACGTACCGGAATTTATCCAGGTAAATAAAACCTGTTCAATAACTCTTGAATCAGTTGGAAGAGCTTTTAAATCAAAAAACAACATCAAGGCAACAATAAATGATAGCCCGACAGATCCTGATGCAATTATACCGCTTAAAGTACGTGGGATTTTCCCAAGTAACAGTCCGTTGATCATAAATCCGATCAGCGGAAAAAGAGGTATTAAATACAAGTAATCAGCCATATTTATTTTCACCTTACCATTTCAATATATTGAAGCGGTCAATATTTATAGTATCCCGATTTCTGAACAACAGAATAACCATCGCCAAACCAACCGCAGCCTCAGCAGCGGCAACTGTTAAAACCAAAAACACGATGGCATGACCATCCATAATATTCATAACTTTTGAAAATGCGATTAAAACCAGATTAGCAGCATTGAGCATCAACTCGACCGACATCATCATGATAATGATGTTTCTTGAAATCAATACACCCAGAGCACCAATTCCAAACAAGGCAACTGCCACAATTAAATATGCAGAGATAGGAACCATAATTATTTTTGTTCCTCTTTATTAACTTCGGTCTGTTCATCAATACTCGTTTGAAGCTCCTCGGCAGATTCGCGCTTGGCCAGCACAACGGCGCCGACAATAGCAGCCAGTAACAGAATTGAGGTTAATTCAAACGGATATAGATATCGTGTAAATAATAATGTTGCGATTGGTTCCACTGTTCCAAAATCGGTTGTCGCTTCCTGCATCATTCCGGGTGCAAAAGCATTTGATAAAAAACCATTTCGAATAATAAATACCATCTCAAAAAAGATTAGTAATGAAACAACATATTTAGTAAATCTACTAATTGGCGGTGATGATTCTCCGAGGTCTTCCCCACCCCTGAGATTCAGCATCATTATTACAAACAAGAATAAAACCATAATTGCACCGGCATATACAATAATCAGCATCGCCCCCATAAACAGGGCGCCGAGCTGTACATATAAAACCGCTTGGGCAACTAAGGATACAATCAGGTATAAAACCGATGCTATCGGGTTACGCTGAAAGATCATCATTGTAGCTCCAAAGACAGCTACAACAGCAGAGATCACAAATATAATAATATCTAAATTCATTAGTTTCTATCCGGGACTCCATAAACTTTTCTTATACGACGATATATTTTTTTAAGAGGATTTTCTTTTCTTGGATGCTTAACCAGCATTTGTTCTTTTTTCCAAATAAAAGCATCGCGTGTGGAATCAGCAAATTCATAATCCTGACCCAGAAAGATTGCTTCTTCAGGACAGGCTTCTTCACATAATCCACAGTAGATACAACGCAGAAGATTTATTTCATAAATCTTAGCTTTTCTCTCCCCTTTTTCATTCTCCTCCGGCTCCATATAAATCGCATCAGCCGGACAGGCAGAGGCACATAAACCACAACAGACACACCGCTCGGAACCATCATCATAACGCTCGAGATAATGACGACCGCGATACCGGGGAGACATCGGTTTTTTCTTCTTTGGGTAATCAAGAGTAATTGGCTTTTTAAACATATGCTTAAAAGTTGTTGCCATACCAATCGGCATATTTATAAAAACATTGCCAATTGCTTTAATTACTTCTTTCATTCTCTTACTGCCTCACTTTATCCTATTCCCACATTACCCAGGCAGCTGTCACCATGGTGTTCAGCAGGGCAAGCGGGAACAAAACTTTCCATCCAAAATTCATTAGCTGGTCATAGCGCAAACGAGGGAACGTTGCTCTTAACCATATAAAGAAGAACATACAACAGAAAACCTTAATTACAAACCAGAGTATCGACGGCAGATACGGACCATGCCAACCACCGAAGAACAGAGTTACGCCAACCGCTGCGACAGCAATCATATTTGCATATTCACTGATAAAGAACATACTGAATCGCATTGATGAATATTCGGTGTGATAACCGGCGACCAGTTCCGACTCTGCCTCGGGCAGATCAAATGGGGCGCGGTTGGTTTCGGCAACAGCACAGACCAGGTAAAGTAAAAATCCTAAGGGTTGTTTCCAGATAAACCAGTTACTGAAAAACCAGATCGAATCCGAGGCCTGCATGTCGACAAGTTCACGTAACGACAATGTATTTGCTATTAAGATAATTCCAATAATTGATAATCCGTAGCTGACTTCATAAGAAATCATTTGTGCTGATGATCGCAATCCGCCCATTAAGGAATATTTTGAACCGGATGACCAGCCGGCCAGAACGATACCGTAAATACCGAGTGATGTTACTGCAAAGACAAAGAGAACACCAATATTCAAATCAGACAGCACCATTTTGACTTCATGGCCAAAGATAACAGTATCAGCGCCAAACGGAACAACTGCAAAAGTCAGCAAAGCTGGAATAAATGATATCATCGGCGCCAGAGCAAAAGTTACTCTCTCGGCATTGTTCGGAACGATATCTTCTTTAAAGATTAACTTTAAACCATCCGCTATCGGCTGCATCAACCCATAAGGTCCGGCATAAGTTGGTCCCATCCGATGCTGAAGACGCGCCAGAACTTTTCTTTCGAGCCAGGTCGAATAAGCACAACCAGTGAGAACTGCAACAACGACTAAGGCTACCTTTATAAAGGCTATGACCATCATCTCTAACATAACTTAATCATCCACCCGGCTAAGCTTTACTCGGTCGACTCGTTTTTTTCTCATCATCAATGAAGTTACATGAGTTGATGAGAAATTCCTTGGTAACAGGACAACATCATTTTCAAGATGTTCTGAAATTTTGACCGGTACAATAATTTTACTTACCGGTGATTCAACTCTGACGGGGTCGCCCTCGTTCAGATTATATTTTTCTGCCATTTCAGGAGCAAGTTCCAGATACGCCTCGCCCGCAAAATTCATTAAAGAAGGTGATTTTTCAGTCCAGTGGCCGCTATGATGTGGATCATCATTCACAAAAAGTGGAATATCAAAACCTTCGTCAATTTTTTCTTCAGCAACTTTGACTTCACTTATCCCCTGAGGTAATTTCATGAAGCTGTCAATTTTCAACAATTGATCTATTTCTGTCTGCATATCATCATCAGAATCAAAAATTGATGTTTCATATTTATCAGCCATCATTTTTATAATATCATAACCGGGTTTTGCATCACCAATCGGTTTGATAGCTTTGCCTGAAGTCTGTACTTTTCCTTCAAGATTCACATAGTCGCCTTCATACTCTGCCCAACTTGAAAGCGGAAGAACCACATCAGCAAGCTCGGTTGTTTCAGAATCAAACAGATCACACACGACAAGGAAATCAAGTTTCCCTAATCCTTCTTTGACAAATTCACGGTCAGGATATAACATCATTGGATTTGAACCCATAATAACAAGACCGCTAATCTCTTCCTTTTTCATCAAAGCCAGCATGCTGTCAGTGTTATGAGCCTCACATTGAGGATAACAATCAAATGAAGATTCCAGTTCTTTTTTGATAGCAGCATGAGGATGAGGCAACAAACCTAATTTTTCAGCACCTTTAGTATTGGCATAGCGAGCCAGAACCGCAACCTGTCCTTTATTATTCAAATCAAACAGATAATTTAAATTAGATACTGCCGTAGAAATAGCTTCCCGCTCCCGAGAACGAACGATCAGTTCACCGATTATAAAAGTAATTTTCATTCCTTCTGAAAGAGCCTTGGCAATTATTTTAAAATCATTCACCGACACTCCGCAGAGTTCAGAAATTTCATTTAAATTATTAGGCGTAATATTATTTTTTAACTCAGAGGCTTTTGATGAATCAACCAGATTGTCTTCAATTGCTGAAAGACAGATACCGTTTATTACCTGTTCATCAAACCCCGGTTTATAGATCAATTCTAAATTGGCAACATCAGCCGATTTCATCGCATAAGGATTTATCGAATAAACCCGAGCATTGCCAAACTGTTTTGCTTTGATAATTCTTAAATACTCATTTTGATGTTCACGAATCAGATCAGATCCAAAGGTTACGATAACATCAGAATCATCAATATCTGCAATTGAAAAGTTTTGTGAACTTAAACTTGAGAAGATCGAATTTTCATCTGCCGGCAACATGCGGTAGTGAGTTCTGAAATCAACATTATTGGAATTGAGAACTTTACGGAAGAACTTATTAAATGAATATAAAGAAGCGTTATCAAGATTCGGAGAGGCTAGTCCCCCAATACAGACCGAACCCATCTTATCTTTAATTTCTGTTAATCGTTTATAAATAACTTCAATCGCTTCATCCCAGGATACTTCAACCTGTTTGCCTTCTTTTTTAATCAAAGGCTTTTTCAAGCGATCAGCAGAATTTACAATTTGGTATCCATACCGGGTAATATCGTTAATCCAACCGTCATCAATAGCATCTTTGGGATTTGACATGACTCTAAAGATTTTATTCTGATGGCCTTCTTTATAATACTTTAAGTTCGTGCCAGAACTTGAGAAATTACAAATACCATCAACGGTCTGGGTTAACCAGACTCTGATTTTATAACGCCAATCCGAATTTGTTAAAGCCCCAACCGGACAAATCTCAGCAAGATTACCGGAGAACGGATTATCGACCGCTTGTCCCGGAGCCGCATGGATTTCAGTAATATTCCCGCGTTCATACGCACCCAAATCATATTCGTTGAAAGCCTCTTTATTGGCGCGGACGCATTTATAACAAAGGATACAGCGATTGCGGTTCAGAACTAGTTCAGGACCGATTTTAAGATCATCAAAAGTTGAATTTGTTTTTTCATCTACAAAACGGTGTTTTCTAAAATCAAAACGGGAATCATCGTAGCCATGTTCAAAAGTTTGGTTCTGAAGATCACACTCCCCGCCTTTGTCACAGGTCGGACAATCAAGAGGATGGTTGGCAAGGATAAATTCGATTACAGCTTTGCGTCCCTGGAGAACTTTTTCAGACTCAGTATGGACAATCATGCCGTTGGTTGCTTCGGTAGCGCAAGAGACCATAAGATTACGCATCTTTTCAATCTCAACATAACACATCCGGCAGGAACCGACTGACTTTAACTTTGGATGCCAGCAAAAAGTTGGGATATGAATCCCGTTTTGAAGTGAGGCTTCAAGAACAGTAGTACCTTTGGGGACTGTTATCTCTCTGCCATTAATTGTCAATGTTACCGTAGGCACCGAAATCTCTTTCTTTTCTTTTGCTTCCTGAGTCATATATTTTTAACTAAACGGAAATTCCGTTTTAACTTTACATTTACCATGATCAATATGATACTGCCATTCATCCCGGAATAATCTGATCGTTGACTGAATCGGCATTACCGCCGCATCTCCTAAAGGACAGACAGTACGACCAAGAATATTACCACAAATATCATCTATCTTTTCAATATCACCCGGTTTTCCCTGTCCGGCTTCAATGCGATTAATCATACTTTCAAGCCAGCCTGTTCCCTCACGACAAGGGGTGCATTTCCCGCATGATTCGTGGCGGAAAAAATGTATCAGGCGTTGGATAATCCAGACAATGCAAGTGTCCTCGTGGAAAACAATAATTGCTCCCGAACCAAGCATCGAATCAACTTCTGTCAGGGCTTCATAGTCAAGATTGACATCATATGTTTCAGGAGTCAGAAACGGTGTTGATGCGCCACCCGGGATAACACCTTTTAATTTTTTATCACCCAGAATACCGCCGCCATACTCAGGATCCATTATCAATTTCTTTAATGAAAAACCAAGCTCAACTTCAAAGTTACCGGGTTGTTTAACGTGTCCTGAAAGTGAAAACAATTTTGAACCGGATGATTTTTCGGTTCCGAGAGTTTTATACCACTCTGCTCCACGGTTTATAATATGGGAACATGATACTAAAGATTCGACATTATTTACAATTGTCGGACAGGCATAAAGTCCTTCAACCGCCGGAAATGGCGGACGAATACGTGACATTCCCCGGTGTCCTTCTATTGAATTCAGCATAGAAGTTTCTTCACCGCAAATATATGCCCCGCCCCCGGTATGAACGATCATTTCAAGATCATATCCGGTTCCATAAATATTTTTACCAAGAATTCCCTTTGCATACGCTTCTTCCATTGCTTTTTCCATCTGTTCCCGGCAATGATTAAATTCACCGCGAATATAAATAAACATTAGATGACAGCCGATAGCATAGGATGCGATAGCCATGCCCTCGATAACCGCATGAGGGTCGCGTTCCATTAAAACTCTGTCTTTGCAGGTTCCCGGTTCAGATTCATCGGCATTGCAACACAAGTATCTCGGTTTGGTAGAGTCTTTGGGGACAAAATTCCATTTCATTCCGGTTGGAAATCCGGCTCCGCCTCTCCCTCGCAGTCCGGAATTTTTAACTTCATCAATAACCTGCTGGGGATTCATTTCTTTTAGCACTTTTCCCCAGGCTTTATAGCCGCCGTGCTCGATGAAGGTTTCTATGTCCGGCTGTTTAGGATCTTCTACAAACTTGAACAGATGCAGTCTATCACTCTTAGCTACTTCAGCAGCGTTTGTTTTAACCGGTGAATAAAACATCAGGCTTTAGCCCTCAAATCATCAATTACTTTATCAAGTTTTTCACGGTTAAGATTTTCTTCAAAATCATGATTAACCTGTACCATCGGTGCGGTTGCACATGAACCGAGACATTCAACCGTTATTAAAGTAAACAGTCCGTCTTCGGTAGTCTCACCTTTTTTAATATTTAGTTTATCTTCAAGATAGCCGACTAATGAATCCGACCCAACTAAGGCACATGAAATATTATTGCAAACCTGCAAAAGATATTTACCGGTTGGTTTTTTGGGGAACATTGTATAAAAAGTTGCTGCTTCGGCAATATCAACCGCCGGAACATCAATAACTTTACTCAACTCAATATATATCTCATCATCAAGATGCCCAATCTGACGATAGGCAATCGTAATAGCCGGTAATATCGCTGACTTTTTAGTCGGATAGCGAGCGGCTTTTTCTTTTATTCGTTTTATTGATTCTTCATTCAGAATCATCGGTCAACTTCTCCTAATACAATATCAACGGTTCCAATAGCACAAACAACATCCGAGAACATCCGTCCTTCAACTAATTTGGCCAGTGATGCCAAATTGATAAAACTTGGCGGACGAACTCTTACCCGATGTGGTTTATTAGTGCCATCTGACGATATTTGGAATCCAAGCTCCCCTTTGGGCGATTCGATTGGCATATATACCGAACCAACCGGAGGTTTGAATCCTTCAGTAATAATTTTAAAATGGAAAATCATTGATTCCATTTTATATAGAATATCTTCTTTAGGCGGAAGAACCACACCCGGAACATGAGCCCGATAAGGACCATCCGGCATGCCGTCCAAGCCTTGTTTAATAATCCGTAAAGATTGACGAATCTCTTCAAGACGAATTTTATAACGATCCCAGGCGTCGCCGTTTTTTCCAAGCGGGACATCAAAATCAAAATTTTCATAACCGCTATAAGGGTTGGCTTTTCTAAGATCATAATTCACACCGCTGCCTCGAAGCATCGGACCGGTAAGCGAATAATTTATAGCGTCTTCTTTGGAAATTATTGCAACATTTTTAGTACGTTGAATAAAAATCTCATTACCTGTTAACAGTTTTTCGTAATCAGCCAAGCCTTCAGGAATCTGTTTCAATACCTGTTTTACTTTTTTATCAAAATCAACCGGAAGTTCATGTGCCAGCCCGCCAATTCTAATATAACTGGTCATCATCCTCTGACCGCCACAGGCTTCGTAAACATCAACGATTGATTCCCGTTCACGGAAAGTATAAAGAAGCATTGACATTGCCCCGAGATCAAGGGCGTGAGTTCCCAACCAAACCAGATGTGATTTAATTCTTGTCAGTTCAGCTAAAATCACTCGTGCCCATTTCACTTTTTCAGGCACTTCAATATCCATCAGTTTTTCAACAGCCAGACAGAAGCCTAAATTATTGGACATCGGAGCTAAATAATCCATCCGGTCAGTACATGGTAAAGCATGGTAGTATAGCTTGCTTTCCATTGTTTTCTCAATACCGGTATGCAGATATCCGACAACCGGCTCAGCTCTGACAACTTTCTCACCGTCAAGTGTAAGGACTACTCGCAGCACACCGTGAGTTGACGGGTGCTGAGGTCCCATGTTTAAAGTGACTTCTTTTCTATCCATCACTTTATCACCTCTGGCGGATCGTCTTTATTCCAGCTGAATCTGGGGACTTCATAAGTAAGCGGGAAATCTTTACGTAACGGATGCCCTTCAAGTTCATCGGCAGTTAAAATCTTTTTCAAATCAGGATGACCGTCAAACTTGATACCCATTAAATCAAAAACTTCTCTCTCCATCCAATTGGCGCCGGCATAAATATCAGTCAAGGTGTCAATATGAGGATCATCAGATGGGAGCAGAACTTTCAGGAAAAACCGGTACTTATGAGTAAGTGAATACAAATTATAAATAACTTCGAATCTGCCGTCTTTCTCTTTTTCATGTCCAAGCCAGTCAAGCGAAGTTATATCACTAAGAAACTTAATATCAATCTCATCATTATCATAAAGAGTCTGGACAATTTCCAAGAGAGCATCCGGTTTTATATAATAAGAATCCTCATTGCGAAAATTATCCTCTTTGAGAACAGCATCTGCAAAGCGGGATATAATAAGTTCGTGAATTTTTTCTTTTATGTTAATACCTTGGTCCAAATTTATATAAAACCTTTTGTTTATTCAAAAAAACAGAGAACGGTTAAATGACCTTACGTCCCCATTCTTCACGTTTATCTTTAAGAGATTCTTTTTCAACCATGGCATGAATCTTCATAATGCCATCAATCAGTTGTTCAGGTCTGGGCGGACATCCGGGGACATACATATCTACCGGAATAATTCTATCAACACCCTGAAGAATTGCATAATTGTTAAAAACACCGCCGCAGGATGCACAGGACCCCATCGAAAGAACCCATTTTGGATTAGGCATCTGCTCATATAGCGTTTTGACTACCGGAGCCATTTTCATAGAGACTCGGCCGGCAACAATCATCAAATCAGCCTGTCTTGGAGAAGGTCGTAATACTTCCATCCCATAGCGAGAAAGATCATAATGAGATGCAAAAGTAGAAATCATCTCAATCGCACAACAGGCAAGTCCAAATCCAAGAGGCCACATTGAGCGTTTACGCGCCCAGTTTACCATCTTATCAAGACTGGTCAATATTATTGAATCAGGAATTTTTTCTTCTAATCCCATTTCAAAGCTCCTTTTCCAAGGACATAAAAATACCCAACCAATAAAATAATCACAAAGACGAACATTTCAATTAGTCCAAACATTCCAAGTTTTCGTGAAATAACCGCCCAGGGATATAAGAATATAACTTCGATATCAAAAAGGATAAATAAGATGGCTACCATATAAAATTTGACCGGCACCGGACTTTTGGTAGAACCTACCGGCTCGACGCCGCATTCATACGGTTCGCCTTTTTTGCCCAGTTTTGTGCGTTTACCCAAAAATACGGAAAAACTGACCAGTAATCCAGCCAAAACTGTTGCAAAAACAACTAATAAGATTATTGGAAACAATGTCTCAAACATAATCAGAAACCTTATTAAATTAATTGCTCAAGGTTACCCATTATACGGATTGATGTCAAGCATTTTTGATTAAATCTATATGAAATGACTTAAAATGTAAAGTTGGGCAAATAAAGCTTCCTCTCTATTCCATTTAAATCTAAAGCTTTATGGCATTAGGTAAATTTTTTCAATAAAATAGAATGATATTTTTGTCACAAGTGCTTCAGTTAACTTCGATTTTATAATCGATAAAATATTGATTTAACAATTTATCGAATTCTATATCCTCTGATTTAAATTTCCCATAAGCGGTCGATTCGCTGTATAAAATGACAACATT
Source organism: uncultured bacterium (assembly GCA_965372795.1). Lineage (GTDB taxonomy): Bacteria > Zixibacteria > MSB-5A5 > GN15 > FEB-12 > QNAD01. Next base: position 246,566 of record CBDVDR010000002.1, on the reverse strand, counting down.
CAGTTCGGTATTGACTTCCATCCAGCCACCACCTCTGATTTCGTAATCACTGTCTATAATTTCAACCAAATCAGGTTTTTTGATCCAATTCGATGGCACTTCCTTAAATTCACAATATTTATCAATTAGGTTCGCATGATACGGAAAATCTTCAAGCGGTCCCCAGACAAGTTTCATCGAGTCAGAATTTGAAATCACGACAAATTTGAATCTTATCTTAACATGTTCACGGGCAACTTCCAATGGGGCTTTTGGAAAAAAGTTGATTATCTCAAAGTTGTTATTGCTCAAGTTTAAACTCCTACCCTTATATGATTTGAAAAAATCCAGCCTCGTTTGCCTTGCCAGGCTTCTACTCTATAAATACCAGACTCACAAGTCTTATATTGCAGAATATTTGAATAAGTCTCAACTATTTTTTTCCCATTATGTATTATTCTTATGGTCGCCTTTGAAGGCAGTTTTACCTGCAGAGTCACTTCGCTTTCTATATTGATTGATCCGCCCGAAGATACTTTAGTAGAATTTGATAAAGCATAAAATTCAAAATTTTCAGCATCGCCACCTCGAACATTGGCAAAATAGAGATTACAATTTCTAAAAGCGTTATAAATCTGCTTCCGGGCAGTTTTAAAATCATCTGACATCGGCTCGGGAAGAATTATATAGGTTCGCAGAGTTTTAAAATGAACTTTGTAGGGAAATATTTCAACTGTTATCGGACCGGCTTTTATCGGGAAAGCATGAGCATCAACACCGGCAATTCCGGCAACTTTGCGTTCGATATTAACTTCATCCCATTTTTTTAAAATTCGCTCAGTCGGAGCCACGATAGATCTTCGAGGAGAAAATAGCATAATCAATTTATTATATTTTCTCAACTTCTCAATCCATTCCGACATCTGGTTCCAGAGTTCAATCCCGGTATACCCTTTCACATCCCAGTCAATCCAGGGATAAGGCGGATACTCCGACAACCGGGTGCGGATTTCATCGGGGTGAGCCATAAAACCAATGGCCTTATCTTCTGCTCCGGCAGCTACAAATTCAGCCACCTCAATGGTGCTATCATAAACTTTGGGTGAGTTAAAAAGTAAATAGTGATGCTTATCATCGAGATCATTATGTTCATAACCGACAAGTACCAGAGTTTTATCGTAGAATCCTTCTTTGCCATTCTCCTGATTCGAAAGTGTCATGTGATCTGAAAAGAGCATAAAATCGAGTCCTACCTGCTGTCCCAATTCTACAACTTCTTCTATTGTCCTGGTGCCATCGGATTCGGTCGTATGAATATGTATTGCTCCCCCGTAATGATAGAAATCACCATTTTGCTTAGCCATTATGCTGCCTTTGGGTGTGGGGAACTTTTCTGAATATATATAATCCTATTAACATCATAAACACTAATACGAGAATACCAAGTTTATACGGAAGTTTCTCTGAAGTATCTTCAGAAAGATTGAACATGTCAACCATTGCCTGCCCCATAAATCTCTGGGCATCAAAATAATATAAAATTGTTGTCCAAACTAACGGTCCAACTATGGCAGCCGCTCGACCTGAAAGTGAAAACAGCCCAAAAAACCTGCCCAGTTCCTCGCGCGGAACCAACTCGGCCAGCATCGGACGGGTTGTTGTCCAGAGTCCGCCGAGAAGAATCCCGACAACTGATCCTAAAATCCAAATAATAGATTCATTTTCTGTGAAAATAAACAGGCATAAACTCAGCACCCAGCCGACGATAATTATATTCAGCAGCCTCTTTAATGAGTAATGCTGTGAAATCTTACCAATAATAAATGATCCGATCACCGCACTGATCGTTGAGATTATCAAAAATAATGTTATCGCATTATCAGAAAAACCGATTACCACGGCACAATAAACCCCGATATTCAAAATTACCGTAGTGACCGCATCCTCAAAAAAATAATCAGCAATCAGAAATCGCAAAACTCCGGGATATTTTTTTGTCTGGCGGATACCATCCCAGACATCCCGATAAGCCTGACGAACTGTAATTTTTTTTGTAATCTTAACCTTTTTTTCTTTAACCCACAAAAGCAAAGGGATTGAAAACAGAAGGAACAGTATTGCCGTCGGGATAAAAGAAGCTGTCTTACCGGCACCATCCAAAAATGGAACATCAATTGAAAAGATTGATCCGCTTACAAACGGAAGCACTAAAATCATCCCCACTACCGAACCGACATAACCAAGCGCTACCCCTACCCCGCTTATAAATCTCGCTTCTTTACCATCGGAGACTGAGTAAAGCAATGAATTATAGAATGGCTGGGCTGCTTCATAGGCAAAATTTGCAATTACAAACAGAATCATTGTAATAATTAACATTGAAGGCGGAATAAAGTTTAACAGACCAACAGCGATACAACATGTTATTGTAAACAAAAAGACAAATATTTTTTTCTTGGTCGAATGATCCGACATCGCTCCCAACGCCGGCAATAGTAAAGCCGCAATTAGCATTGAGATTGAAAACGGAATGTCAAAATAGAGATGATCTTTTTGAAGGTCTTCCACGATATATCGTTTCAGGTACAATGAAACAATATTCATCGAATAGATTGTATTGGCAAAATCATATAACGACCAGCCAATTACATCTTTTCGAAATACTGAATTGGGTTGACTCATGTTACAGACCAAGCTGGTCAGTGATATTCATCATTCCTTCACGAATAAGCATCAAAAAATCCCCCGGCTCCATGCCCAAGTTGGAACAGGCTCTCATATTCTCCCGACTGGCTCCGGCAGCAAACCGTTTTTCATTAAAACGGCGAAGCATAAAGGCTTCATCAATCGAGGCAAGTTTTTTCGAGGGATGCATTAAAGCACAGGCAACAATAAATCCGGTGGTCGGATCAATGCTGTACAACGCCCAGTCAAGCTTACTCTTACAGGGCACATGCCCCGGATGGGCATGAATCGCATACATCATTTCCTCGGGCAATTTATATTGTTCCAGCCAGTCAGCAGTTATATAGGTATGCTTTTTTTCATCATCTTTAGTTTCGTTGTAATCAAGATCGTGGAGAAGTCCGGTCAGTCCCCAAAACTCAATATCCTCACCCAAAAACTCCGCCATCTTTCGCATCCCGGCTTCAACCGCAAGAATATGTTTCAGCAGATTATTCACACCGATTTTTTCAACAACTAATTGATATGCCTGATCTCTTGTGATTTGGATATTTAGCATAATGAGAATTAAACGGTTTATTCAAGACAAGTCAAGGTCGTCAATTACATCAATTCAGGAAGTTCCAGATTATGCTGTAATATGTATATCTGCTGGAAATATTTAGACCGTCCTGATTTTTAAAATCATTGAATAATATATTCATAGTAACAAAATTAAATCTGAAATCTTTTAACTTCATTGAAATTTTACCGTTAAAAATCATTTCACCTGCCAGATCGGGTTCGGTATACCCGTTATACTTATCTACATAGGTCAGATCACCATAGGCAAAGAAATCAATAAGCTTACTTTCCCAGAAATAATGCAATTCCCCGCCTGCAAAAATCTGGAATTCAGGGTCATACCACTCTCTCTCAATATCTTTATAGTCAACCAAATGATATGAACCACCGCCAAGCAGTTTAAAGTAATTTGAAAAATACGTTTGCCCTTTTAAAGACAATGTCAGAAAATTAATATCTATATTTTCCGGTTGAAATACTTTCGTAGTAACTGGTGATCCATTCACAATTGTTAATTCGTCAAAATTGTACCAGTCTATCCCATCAAATATTTTACCGCCTGTGGCTGAGAATGAAACCCGGCTGGCAAGCGAACCTAATTCATAAAAGAGTGTCGCTGTCAATTCTTTTTCGTTTTCAAGATACCCGTTGCCGCCATCGGCATAAAGTCCGGCAGTTGGTATATAAATAGCATCGGATTGATATAGTTTAAATAGCTGATGAAGTGATGGTTCTTTTGTTGCATAACCGACTGACATTAAAAAATATGATGACTTCAAATCTTTACTGAAGGTAAACGAAACTGAAGGCAGCAGACCGATATGTTTCCCATAGCGAACCGAAGCTGAAGTTGCGAGAACATGACTCTGATTTTTTTTCATATAATTTGTCGATCCGGTTAAAACTGCCCGATCAATATCACTCGCTCCTTGATCATAAATATGATAATCAGCTTCGAGTTTTGCCTGCAAAACCGCAAGAGAATCTCCTCTTTCATGAAGAGCATATCCCCCGTGACCGGTTATATTGAATCGCGTATAATATGGCTCGTTGGTATAAGAACCCTGACGATAATGAAAATAGCCGACTTCATTGCGATGGTTTCCTATCTCATTTTGAGAGGAGTAAGCAACCCGTAGATTTCTATCAAACCGTTCTCTAACTATTGATGTTCCACCCAAATCAGGCTGTACACCAAATGACCCGTCACGGTTATACAATTGTCCGATTGCCTGGATTGAGGAGGTTGCCGTCATTGGAAAAGTAAAGTCGCCAAAATAATGATAAGCATCATCATCTCGGCCAAGATCAGAACCGTTTCCGTCACGATAACCGATAGAAAGATCAATATCTTTCCCCGACTCAAATCTCTTTGAATAACTCCCCCGTGTGTAAGAATAACCGAATGAACCCTGATCGCTTTTGAATGATGTTTCGGCAAGGTCACTTATCGGTCGCTTAGGAAGGGTCAAAATTGTTGAAACAGAACTTCTTCCTCCAAAAACCTGACCGATTGCTCCCGGCAGTATATAAACATCCTGACTGAGAGCTGTTGGGAAATCATTAAAATCATACATTCCATCCGGCTCGGGCATATGTTCAAAGGGTGCTAACTGAAACTGATTTTGGAAATAGTTAATCCTGTTTCCAGTCAATCCAAAGGGCTGTACTGTCTTTCGCATCGGTGTGGGTTGATACTCTTTTACAAAAAACGATGGATCGTAGCGGAAAAAATCCCCGCCATCATGATAAAAAGCCTGATCAATCTTGTCAGCATAGTTAAACCGCTCACTTACAAAGTAGGTTATCAAGCTGTCAAAAAATGAGAACTTCGGCAAAGCTTTTTGTGATTCTTTGAATTTTGATAATTTTTCAGAAAATAGATCAACGGTCGAATCAGCTAATAAAGAATCTGCTGATAGGGAGTCAATCTTAAGTGAATCAGCCGGTTTAACAATACTGCTTATTGATGATTCGGAACTGATTTTATTACTGTCCTGATTTTCTTCAGCAGAAACTGAGATTCCACAGAGAAAAATAATCAGGCTTAAATATTTTATGTAGTTAACTTTGAACATTCTTTAAAATATAAATTACGAATTACTGAAAAAAGCAACGGGAAAATTAAAATATTACTAAATACTGAAATCCCAACCCAGACTATTCCGGAATAAAATCTCGGCCAAAATGGCTGAAAAAGCCAGGCATCGACCAAAGTTACCGGAAGATAATAAAGCACTGTACAAAGAATTGCCGCAATAACCAGAGCCCCATTTAAAGCCAATTTACCAAGGGTATCCCATTTAACCAGATGAAAGAAACTGCCGATAATCCCACCCAGTGAGGCACCAAGAATCTGTGAAAACATGATTGGTAAAGGAGCCGGACCGTAAGGGTTGAAAAATGTCCATAATGCCATTCCAACCGCCCCGACTAATACACCCGGCAAAACGCCCCACATAAATCCGGCGGCAAAAACTAAAAAGAATATCAGGTTGAAATTGGGGAAATAAGCTGTCATCCACGAAAAAACATAAATTAAGGCTGAAAAAAGGGCAATTCTTGTAATCAGCCTTAATCGTGTCATCGTATAATTGCTACTTTTGTTGTAGTTTCAAATAAAAGATTACCGACTTCTTCACCAGAATATAATCGGGCAATAATTAAATAAACACCCGAGGCAACATCAGTACCATTTGCATTTTTCATATCCCAACTTGATTCGTAAAGTACTGATCTTTCATTTTCACTATAAATATCTGTTGTCATTACCGTAACAACAGTATCAATAAATCTTATATATTCTCCGGCAACAGTATAAATATCCATCGTTAAATAAGGCTGACTATAAAGGTACTGACTTGTTTCATCAGTCGGAATCTGAAATCTTATTTTAAGATCTTCACTCCCCATCTGTTCAGCCACAGCCGGATTCGGATAAGCATACATGACCTCAGCCGAAACACTAATATTATTATAATCAATTGATGATTCACGGAGTGAATCAACCATACCGCCGGTTGCATAGAACCCGATTACTTTTTGCTGTGCTGATGTGGCATACTGATAAAAGCCTCTCAATTCCGAGGCTGGCGATAATATCAAAGTGACTGATCTGAAATTTCGGGGATGGAGTATCTCGAAGTGCTGGGCTTCCCCTACCAATAATGTGTCAAAAACAACAAAAGAATCACGGTTACTTGCTAACTGATATACAAATGTAGCTCCCCAGGTTCGATTGAAATTTCTGTCCAAAGCGGCATCAATGATCAAAGCGGAATCTGTTTTTACAAAATCATAGCTACTTATCATTGTATCACGAATTTCGCCGCCATCATCATACAAATAGTTTTGACCGGATAGATTTATCATTTCACAGGTATCACACCAGTTTGTGTCAATGGTTACCCATTCATAGCCTTCATTTAGATCAAATATCTGGACCGAATCAAAACAAGTTGAATCAATACAACACTCTGGTCCATAAATCAGACAGTCCGGATCAATCTCTTCACACAAATAAACCGAACAATTCCAGTAAGATGTATCAACGATCCCCAATGAATCATTGACAGCATTAACCCAGTAAGATGTTTCCTGGAATGCCTGAAGCTGATCAAACTTAAGATAAGCCGCTGCTAAATGATCCGGGTTATGAACGTTTTTTGAAGCGCTTTGCAAATGGGGAAATTGATTATAAACACCAAAAGCAAAATCGGGAATTTCAGGATAGAAATTTCGTTCAGAATAACCAATCCCATTCGGTGCTTTATCTCCCCTGATACCCGTAAACATATTCCAAAGGGCAAATTCAGAAAATACCTGAGGAATAGCAGTGGACATCTGAGCCACCGTTGTATCATCGAAATACAAAGGGTCTAAGGCATGGTCAAGAGCAAGCAATAAATTCGGACCGGGAATATCTCCGCATTCAAGCCAGATATCTCTTATCATTTCTTTACCAAATTTTTCCACCAGAAAGATTGGAAAAACCACTGCACCATAAGGATGCAAATCGCTATAACTGCTAAATTGTTGAATTGATAAGTGAGGATTATTAAAAAATACAGGGATATAAGCATAATAGTCATTTACATCATCATAAATCTCTTCTTCCATCCAGGTCGAAGTCATTTCCATCCAGTATCTTCGATTTAGATTAGCGGGGACGTAATAAGATTCGAACTCTTTATAATCAAGACCAAAATGGATAGCATGAAAATATTCGTGAGCCGCTGTAACTTTAACCGCATCAAGCGGGCGATCTTTGTACCGGGATATATTTTTATAATCGTTGTCAATTTCAATATAAGAGGAAATTCTGTGATTACTGGTTACCGGGATATCAGGATCATCTGAAGCAGTATATCCATAAGCGCTGACATCAAAATCACCAATAAAAACATCATAAGTCGGGTCGCCATCAACATCTTCATCAGTTGGCGGTACCGGATAACCAAGAGTATCGATCACATAGTGATAGACATATTCAAAAATTTCAGCAACACTCTCCACATAATCAGGAACTCCGTCATTGTCTGAATCTTTTTCAGGTTCATAGACAGCCGCAGAGCCGGACACATCGTAATGAATTTTAAATAATCCTTCGGGGCTTACAAAACTGCTTTGTAAATCCGGTCTGGCCATAGTCGACAATCCCATGCTTTGCATAACATCTTTACTAATCAGATGACGATTCATCGAAAATTCCATAGCTGCCGACATACCGCATTTGGCCGGTTCATGAAACTCAATCGGTTCATCATATCCAAGTCTGAATGCTGATGGTATTTTATGGCTTTGATTGGAAATTGCCATATAGTCGGTTACTATTTGAATCTGTTGTTCAACCGTCAATTTACTTGTATCTGAATAAGCAACAGTTGAAAGTAATAAAATTATTAATAGGGCTAATAAACTTCTCAAAGATTATCTTCTTTCTTTTAATTTTTGTTCTATAGGTAAAAGGCAATTAATCGGAACTTTCTGAGACCCGATAAAGCTAAATCTTTCTTCACGACCATGATAATCAGAACCACCGGTAATAATCAATCGAAATCTGTCGGCTAAATTTATCAATCTGTCTTTATCAGGCTGTCGATGGTACGGATGATAGATTTCTATACCGTCCATGCCTAAACCTGCAAGCATTTCAATATGTTTGTCATTATTATCTATAACGGGATGAGCCAAAACTGCTATTCCCCCGGCTTCATGGATAACATTGATAGCCTCAACCGGTGTGAAATTTTTCTTTGGGACATATCCCGGTTTACCGTTTCCTATATATTTTGCAAATGAAGCTTCGTAACTTCCAACAGCTCCACTTTTAAAAATAGCCTCAGCCACGTGTGGTCGTCCGATTGAGGCGCCGTTTGCTATTTCCTCTATCATCTCAAATGTAATATCCACTCCAAGTTCATTTAATTTTTCAACCATTAACTTTGCCCGCAAGATCCGGCTCTCTTTGAACTCTTCAATTCGGTTAAGAATTGATTTATTCTCAGGATCAAAACCATAAGCCAGCATATGTAAATCGCCATTTTCAAAAGAAACGGAAAATTCTATTCCGGAGATTAGCTTTGGATCGTCATCCCTTATATGCTTTTTTGCCTCTAAGTATCCATTAATTGAGTCATGATCTGTAATAGAAAAAGCTTCTAAAGATGATTCTCGAACCAAATTAAGAATCTCGGACGGGCTTTTTAACCCATCCGAGAAATTTGTATGCATATGAAGATCAATATATCCGGGCATTTACAGTTTCTGTTCTACCAATGCTTTAATTTTATCAGTTTGCTCTTTTGCCTGTTTTACGATTGAGGCAGCATCTTTTTTCATGTTAGCAACAAAATCAACATCATTTATCGAGGTGAGATTAATCCTGACATTATAATCAGCACCTTCAACTGCCGCCATAGCCATCAATCCTGATACACCGGCATCGGTGATTGAGTTTTCGTTTCCTTTAGACGCCACAGCCTCAGTCAGCATCAAAACTTCAAGCGATTTCTTCATCACCGTAAGAGGCACTTCTGCGGCGCCTTTGTTGGCATCTTCAACCGCTTTATCACGAGCTTCATTTTCTTCATCAGTACTTTTAGGCATTGCGAAAGCTTCCATAACTTTATCAAAAGCAAGTTTGTCAGTTTCGATCAGCTCTTTGAGTTCTACCATCAAAATATCTGTTTTATCTCTGATATCGCTTAATTCTTCTTTAACAGAAGCATATTTCTTTTTACCAACGGTCAAACGACACACCATCGCTGATAGTGCTGCTCCGATTGCCCCGGCCGAGGCAGCAACTGAACCGCCACCCGGAGCGGGAGAAGATGATGCCACTTCTTCGTAAAAACCATCTTGTACGGTTGAACCGGTACCGGCATCCTGTAGTTTTTGTTCGAGAATTTGGTCTTTGGAAAAACCTTCCAAACGCAGATAAAAATCAGCAACATCCAAAATCGAATCATTCGGCGTCAAACCGATAATTTCTGAAGAAACAACATTGACCCCATATCGTGCAGCTTCGGATTTTATTGTTTCAAAAACTCTAAATATCGGAGTCTTGGTATAATTCACAAGATTCATCGAAATTTGAACCTGATCGCGTTCTTTGATTTCAAAACCAAGCGCTTTGACAAACCGATAACCGCCGCGAAGTGATCTGATCGCATCCGCAATTTTATCAGCAATCCATTTTTTATTCGTGTCCAAATAAACATTAAATGCTACCAGCGGGAATCTTACTCCAATAGAGGTCGAGCCTGTTTTCAAATTCATTTTAGAAGGACCATAGTCAGGCTTTCTCAATGGATCGGTTTCAATTGAGTCACGTATACCCTCATATTCCCCTTTACGAACTTTCGCTAAATTTTTTCTTTTGGGTGTTGTGGCAGCATCTTCATAAAGATAGACCGGAATCTGTAATTCTTCTCCGACTCTTTTACCCAGCTTATTAGCCAGCTCCACCGCATCTTCGATTGAAACTTCTGACAATGGAATAAACGGACATACGTCAACCGCACCCATGCGCGGATGTTCGCCTTTATGAGTAGTCATATCAATAAGTTCAGCCGCTTTTTCATATCCCCTGAAGGCGGCTTCAACAACCTGATTAGGGTGACAGACAAATGTTACCACAGCGCGATTATGATCTGGGTCCAACTCATGAGCAAGCAGAGTAACACCTTCGACTGAAGAAATTGCATCACAGATTTCTTTAATAACTTCGGGACGACGCCCTTCTGAAAAATTCGGTACGCATTCAATGAGCTTAGCCATACTAAGGAAGCACCTTTCTATTCAAATTTTGCTTTTAATGCCCACGCCAGTAGTGGTATTAGAATCTCATGATGGCCGACAAAGCTAAAGCCTTCACCGGCTTCAAAGGTAGGTCTGAGGACCACATTTTCCATTGGGCGATAATGAACGATCATATCAAAATTGGCTGTTGTCAGCCTGTTTTTGGTCTTTGTAATATTTCTTGCAACTGTCAAAGCCTTCAAAAATACTTCCGGAAGAATAACCGCCGATCCAATATTAGCCAACACTCCCCCGCTGTTTACACCAACACAAATATCAGATAGAATTCTGAAATCAAGATGCGAGGCTGCCGCAGTTTTGGAAGCATCAAATTCAGGGTGCTGAGCCACGATGTCGGTTCCGATACCTACATGAACCGTTACCGGACAGCCGATCTTTTCGGCAGCAGCAAAAACAGACAACTCTCTGTTTTTGGCTTTATGAAGATTTATATATTTCCCGCAGGCCTCACCCAGCCCAATATTTTCGTCATCAGCCAGATCGACAACATTTGCAAACAGTTCGGCCGTCTCCTTCACCATTCCGAATGAACCGTCGGTTAATCCTTTTTGAACATCCTCAGAAGTTCCGCCCCAGAAAGCCAGTTCAAGATCATGAATCACTCCGGCACAATTGAATGAAAATCCGGTCACTATCTCTCTATGCAATAAATCAATCAGGATTGGGGATAAGCCGACTTTGATAATGTGGGCACCCATCAGAAGATGGAATGGTTTATTTTTCTTTCGGGCTGAATGAACAAGTTTCACAAACCGGTTAAAATCTTTTGCTTTTAAAAAATTTGGAAGCGACTCAAAAAAAGAGTCATCGCTTTTAAAAGGTTTCCCGAATTCTTTGATATTTGTTTTATTAGTTCGCTTAGAATAGGAGTACCGCTTGACTTTATTCAGATCAACCGGTTTGAATTTCTTTTTTCCCTGCGGCATCTTAGAAACTTTCAATCTCACCAAGTTGGTAATCCGTCAGCTCAGCCGTTATCGAGCCAACCAATACTTTTGATTTCATTTGAACCGGCATTTTAATACGGTCATCCGTCAGCCAGACTTTCAACTTGCCTTGATGCTTAAAGACACCAACACTTTGCATTAATGGCTCAACCACAATACAATCAAAAGTCCCTGCGGTAACTGTGATTCGTTCTTTTTTGATAATTTTCACTTCCAGCGGGTAAAGTTTCCCATCCGTAAAATTGTCGACAAAAATAGATTTCCCGACTTCAAGCTTTTGAGTCCTGATAAAATATAAGACCGAAATCGCATCTTGTACCAAAGGCGGAACCGCGATTGTATCTTCTTTATAAAAAACAATATTTTTAGGTTGATCGAATTCATAAATTCTATCGGCGCGATAACTTCCCTCGCGAAGATTCTTTTCAAAACGCCAGCTGAATATCCCGAGAGCATCAACAATCGACTCAACCCGGTCTTCTACTTTATAAAAAGTAGAGAAAAAACTGTTCGACTTAGCAGTCGTAACAATTTGATAACAGGGACGGTTTTTATATTCGATCATACGGGCAACTTCCATCACCGCTGTCCCGGCATTTACAAAGCCATAATTTATATCGAAAGATAATTTTTCATTTAAACCAAAAGAAACATTTTCTACAAAAGGATCAAATTCCCCTGCTTTTTCAAAACTACTATCAACACTTGCTTCTGCGATTCCCAATTCAATTGAGACAAAAAAGAAAAGCGGGACTATGCCAACCAGACAAAGCAATAGGGCAAATATTTTGTTAGCATTAGTCATTGTCGTTACCGTTTTTTTCATCAATCCTTTTTACAATCTCCGGAAGCATTTCGCCTAAACATTCTCCAATTTCCAAAAATGTTTCATTATATTTTTCTAGCTCGCGACCAATCGGGTCAGCCACCCCTTCACCATCTCTGCCGGTATCGGGGAATAATTTAAAAAGGTATGTTTTCCGTTCGGCTCTTTTATCTGTGGCGATAATATCACTATAGTGCGAGGGTGTCATCGCAAAAATCAAATCAGATTTATCAATAAGATCTTTTGTCAATGGTTTGGATTGATGCTTTGAAAGGTCGGCTTCCCAAATTTTTGATGCTTCTATGGCATACATAGTAGCCGGAAAATTAGATGCGGCTGAGGTACCCGATGAAATAACTTCAGCCTTTCCGGGACGTTTACCGTTTAGCAGAACTGTAAGGGCAGCCTCAGCCATCGGTGACCGGCAAGTATTGCCGGTACAAACAAACATTATTACAAACTTTTTACTCATATTCCCAAAATAGAATAAATTTCTTTATTAGTGATTGCTCCTTCTCTTAAGATTTTCACTAAATCTGAAGAACAATCAACGACTGTTGAAGGTAATACTTTTTTCACCCCGGAGTCGAGATAAAAATCAATTTTATCCCCAAAAGTATCAATTATTTTAGCAATACTGTCACTTTCTTCTCCCCCCGACAAATTAGCCGAAGTTGCCGTTAATGGAAAATCCAGCTTTCCCAAAATATCTCCGATTAATTTTGAAGGTGAAAATCTGACTCCAATTTTACCTGAAATTACAATTTGATCAGGAAAACTGACTATCGATTTTAAGATCAGGGTGAGTGGTCCCGGCAGAAATTTTACAGCTAATTTAGCTGCCATATCATTTTTAGCTCCATATTCCCAAATTTCATTATATGAATTGACAAACAGAGCACACGGCATCTCTTTCGGGCGATTTTTGACTTGATATAAGCGATCAACGGATTGTATATCATCGGCACGGGTCAAAAGCCCATAGAGAGTTTCAGTAGGAGCGACTACTATGCCACCTTTTTTTAAAATTGAGACAGTTTGATTTATTAATGCTGGATCGGGATTATTTTCCTCAATGATTCTGACTTTGTCAGTCTTCATCAGGACCGATTCCTTCGTAGATAATTGTACTTTCATCGAATTCTTCGGGATAATCTTCATCGTATAAAGGTGCCGTCTCTTTGACCGCAATATTTACCATCACTACCCAGGCGGTACTGTATCCGGCAGCTTTGGTTCGTAATTGATATTCTTCAGCCTCATCCCGAGTAGCAAAATTGCCGACCCGGACTTTGTAATATGGAACCTCATAATCGACAAAAACCGGTCGGTCAAAGATTTCTTCCGCAACCTTAACCGCCTTTCGGGAGTCACCATAAAGTTTACTTGTAAAAATCTGAACCCGGAAAGCCTGGCTGTTCATAGTATCAAAATTATTGGGAACATCATTTATTACCGACAAGGTCAAGTCCGCATTTAGAGAATCGGGAGTAATAATCTCGGTCGCACCTCTGATTTCCCCTTTAGCAGGAAATTTAACCGGAATAATCTCAGTATCTCCAGAAAGCTCAAGCGGATTAAAACCCCTATCGGAAGTATTGGTCTCTTGTGGTTGTTCAGAGATTATATTATCCTGAACGGCTTTTCCTCCACACCCAGCCAGTAGAAAAGCTAAAAGGATATAAAGACTAAAGATATTTTTTAGATTTTTCATCTTTGCCAAGTTCAGCTAATAGTTTTTTAATATCATCAACTCTGGTCTTATGCACTACCATAGTTATATTATCAGACCTGACAACAACAAGATCTGAAACACCAAGACAGGCAACAAGACCCTCAGCATCGTTGTAAACAGTCGTTTCAAAAGTATCAAGCAGAGTTGCTTCACCCAGAACAACATTGTTCTCCATATCACGATCTTTGTATCGTTCCAGGGCTCTCCAGCCACCCACATCATCCCAAACGATATCGCCTTTTATTGCCAGAACATTGTCTGCCTGTTCAAGTACGGCAACGTCAATTGAGACTCCGGCAACATTCTCATATAAATTATTACGGGCGTCGGCTTCATCGGGTGTGCCAATATATTTAGTGTACTTTTCTAAAAGTTCATACATTTCCGGTTGATGTGCTTTTACCGCATTCAAAATAGACTTAGTCGACCAGACAAACATCCCGCTGTTCCAAAGATAATTTCGACTATAATAATACTGGCTGGCAATTGCAGCTTTTGGTTTTTCTGTAAAGGCTTCTACCTGAAAAACAACATGGCCTCCCTCTTGCCGATACAGTTCGCCCATTTTGATATATCCATAAGCCGTTTCCGGTCGAGTCGGAACAATCCCGATAGTGATTAGCTTTTCTTCTGAGACAGCAATATCAGTTGCAACATCAAGTATACTTAACAATTTTTCAGCCGGCCTAATCAGATGATCCGCCGACAGCACAACCATCACAGCCTCGGGATCACTTTTCTGTAGATGAGCCGCTGCCAGTGCGATGGCAATACAGGTGTTTTTGCCAATCGGTTCAGAAATAATATGATTTTGATTCATATCAGGCATACTCTCAAGAATAAAGCCGTTCATTGATTCATTAGTTACGATTCTGATATTTTCAAGAGGAATCAACGGCAGAACACGATCTATTGTTTCTTCAAGCATCATTTTATCAGATGTCAATTTGAGAAACTGTTTCGGGCGTTCAGATCGAGATAAGGGCCAAAACCGCTCACCTTTACCACCTGCTAAGATCACACCATAATTCAAAACAATATCCTTTCAATTTTTACCTAATCTGATGATAATACATGAGTTAATTGAAATAGTCAACAAAAGAATGAAACCGGACGACACCCAGCATATTCCACAAGTCACCAACCGGCATTAGTTTAGCTGGCTAAAATGCCCATCAGAATCGAATTGTAACGGGTCGTCTCATTATCAATAAAGGCTGACAAAGTCACCGGTACTAACCCTCCGATAACTATTCCTCCCATTTCAACATCGCCGTATAAACTCATCGCTTTGTAAATCCCGTTGCCGGTATCAATATCCGGAGCAATCATAACATCTGCTTGACCGGCAACTTCAGAATTTTTAATTCCTTTTCCAATTGCCGCTTCCATATCCATAGCGCAATCAAAAGATAACGGTCCGTCAATATAAGCATTCTTAATCTGGTTGCGTTCTGCCATCTTTGACAACACCGCTCCCTTGAGAGTTGAATCCATTTGAGGATAGACAACCTCAACCGCAGCCAATACAGCAATTCGCGGCATATCAATCCCAATACATTTTGCAAAATTTATCGAATTTTGGGTAATAGCAATCAGCGTTTTTAAATCATTTTTAACATTCACCGCCCCATCGGTAATCATCAGTAATTTTTTATAACGCTTCGGCTGGAATAGTCCTATATGGGAAACTGTCTTTCCTCTTTTCACAAACCCGATCTGTTTTTCAAACAGATGTTTGAGAAATTCTTCGGCTGACATCCGTCCTTTGACGATCAGATCAACCTCGCCGGCGACTGCCATTTTCCCGGCAACTTGTACCGCTTTATCCGGTTCATTTAAATCGATAAATTTATAATCAGCACAATCAATCGAATTTTTCTTGGCTTCTTTGCGAAAAAGGTTTTCATCCCCGATAATTATCGGGTCAATCAAATTTTCATTAGCCGCTTTCACAAAAGATGACACCATCGCCGACTCATGAGGAGCGACTAAGACTGTCCGAGTTTTTTTTGCTTTAGCTTTTTCAACCGCTCTTTCACGGATCTGCTTGAATGAATGAACCGCTGGAATTGTAATGGTATCTTTATTCATAGCTTATCCCCACACCTTGTTGCGGTCATAATAGTCAGCCATCAAACAGGCAATTGCCAGTGACGCTTTTTTATTTTTCGCAGTATCGGTTCTTGAAACCAATGAAACCGGCACTTTTGCGCCAACTATCACTCCGGCAAACACAGCCTGTGCAAATTGAATCAATGATTTTGCAATCAGATTGCATTCTTCAATTGAATCTACCAGATAAACATCAGCATCCCCGCTCACCCCATCAGCTAATGCCCGATGATCGGCGGCTTGTTTTGAAGTTGCCATATCAAACGGAAGCGGACCCTCGACCAATACATCAGGAAAATTTTCTTTTGCTTTTGGAATAACAAACTCAGCATCTGTTTTTGTATGTGGAATTTTATCAGTAACTTTATTGGTTGCTCCCGACAAAGCTATTTTTACCGGCTCAAGATTCAGCGCCTTGCAAACCAAAACAGCGTTTTCAAGAATTTCATATTTTTGTTCCTGATTGGGCTTAACTATCATCCCGCCATCGGTCAGATTCAACAATTTATGATAACCGGGAAGATCCAATACCGCACAATGTGAAAGTGACTTCTTCCCTCTTAGATCATACTGTTTATCGAGCACAACTTTTAACAATGCCGAGGTTGGTAAAAAACCTTTCATCACCGCATCTGCTTTTTTTTCAGCGGCAAGCGAGATTGCTTTATGGGCGGCTTTATTGACATCAACTTCGTCAATAATTTCCATTCGGCTCAGATCAAGATTTTTTTCTTTGGCAAGACTCGCTATTTTTTTAGCGTCACCAACTAAAATCCCATCAAGGAAACCGAGCGACTCCGATTGAACCAAAGCATCAACAACATCAATATCCTCAGCACCGGCAACAACGACCGTTTTTTTACGACCGTCATTAGCAACCGCAATTGCCTGTTCAATCAGCATATCAGAAGATGTAATAGGTTTCAAAGTCATATTGTTTAATATTCCTTTAATTTTTCTTCATCATTTAAAAATCTGCATCCCGCCGCAGCTAATGCTTCCATTTCAAATTCACCGGGAACAACAATTACATCCCCATGACATGAAACATATTTTTTAATTTCATCCGTCAGACGCTTTGAGTTCGCCATTCCGCCGGTTAAAACAATCGCTTCAAAATTTCCCTTAAGAACGGTTGCCATGGCTCCGATTTCTTTAGCGATCTGATATGCCATAGCGTTAAAATGAAGCAATGCTTTTTCATCGCCGGCATCTATCATCTTTTCAACCTCAATCAAATCAGCTTTACCAATATAGGCAACTAATCCTGATTGTTTTGAAAGTTTTGCTATCAATTCTTTTTCAGAATATTTCCCGCTGTAACAAAGTTCCACCAATCCGCCGATCGGAACCGCTCCGGCTCTATCCGGTGAGAATGGACCCATCCCTAACAAAGCATCGTTGACATCAACAACCCGTCCACCCTTCAAGGCTGCGATAGAAATTCCACCGCCCATGTGTACCGCGACATAATTTACTTCATCAAGCTTCTTGTTGATCCTGGATGCTTCCCGCCGACAAACTTCTTTTATATTCAGCGCATGAACCCGGCATTTACGGGGAATTTCCGGCACTCCGCTGATTCGGGCAACTTCGGTAAAATTATCAACGGTAATCGGGTCAGAAATCAAAGCCGGCACATCATATTTTCCACCAAGATGGTTTGCAATAATTGATCCTAAATTAGAAGCATGATTTGAATATTTCATTGTTTTCAAATCATCAAGCAATTGAGCGCTGATCGAATAAGAACCGCCTTCAAGCGGTTTAAGCGGCGCCCCTCGGCCAACGACTGCTTTCAACTGAGCTGAATCAAAATCAAGTGACTCGATCCATTTGTTGATTGCTTCCATTCGAAAATCAAACTGGTCGGCAACATTATCAAACTTGCCTAATTCAGTATGGTCGTGGCGAATAGATTCTTCAGCTATTTTTTTCTGGCCATCAAACAGGGCTGCTTTGGTCGAAGTCGAACCGGGATTTATTATTAATAAATAGTCCGCCATAATGCACCTAAGCTGTTACTGTTTCAATTTTGATTGCTCTGCCTCTGGCAAAAGCCTTCAGGTTTATATCTACAAATCTTGCTTTTACTTTTGATTTAATCACTTCTTCCCATAATTCCAGTGGGAACGGCAGGTGGTTCGAAATAACCCCGATTAAAATTGTATTTACCAGACGAGGATTGCCTAATTCACCGGCAATTTTATCACCTTCAACCGAAACAACATTGTTGCATTTTTTTTTCATTAGCTCAATGGCATTTTCAGGGTAGGTTAAATTTTTTGAAGAGGTCACAATCGCCGGAATAAGTGTTGTCGTTGAAATTGCAGCCAACCCGTCTTTTTTCATCCAGTCCAAAGCCCGCAAACCTTCCGCCTGTTCAAACGACATCAGAATATCTGCCTGCCCATGTTGAATAGTCGGAGAATAAACTTTGGATGCGATCTTAACATGCGAGGATACTACGCCACCGCGTTGGGACATGCCATGGACTTCAGATTTTTTTACATCAAATCCATGCCTCATTGAAACTTCAGAAAGAATCTCCGATGCCAGCAAAACGCCCTGACCGCCAACACCGACAATCAATATATTATAATTATTTTTACTCATTGTTTTACCTTAACCTTTCACAAACTGGCTTTTAAGTAGAATTGCTTCAGTGGGACAAACCTGGGCACAAAGTGTACAACCGGTACAAACTGTTTCATCAATAATAGCTTTTGGTTTGCCATGTTCGTTAAGTTCAGCAGCTGCTGAAATCGCCGGACAGGATATTCTGAAACAAGCCGAACAACCGTTGCAAAGTTCCATATCAACTGCGTAAGGTTCTTCCATTATACGCTTTGGCATCAGAACACAGGGACGGGAAGTGATAATTACCGAAGTTTCCTTGGCTGCCATCTCTTCTTTGATAGCTTTCATCGTTGCAGCATTATCATAAGGGTCAAGATCAACAATCCGTTTTACGCCAACGGCTCGACAGATCGCTTTGAGATCAACTTTTCCGGCTTCTTCGCCCATCAATGTAAATCCGGTTGCCGGATGCTCTTGTCCGCCGGTCATTGCCGTGGCACTGTTATCAAGAATTATAACCGTAACATTACTTTTATTATAGACGGCATCTAAAAGTCCGGTTATACCCGAATGCAAAAAGGTTGAATCACCGATAACCGCCACGGTTCCTTTTTCTGATCCCTGTACTTTTTCCATTCCAATAGCAGTACCGATTGAAGCTCCCATACAAATGCAGGTGTCCATTGCATTCAAAGGTTCTAAAACACCAAGTGTATAACAGCCGATATCACCGGTAACTGTTACTCCGAGTTTTTTCAAAGCCATAAAGGCTCCGCGATGCGGACATCCCGGACAAAGTACCGGCGGTCTGGGGAACATATCTTTTTCAGGAGCAATCTCAGCCAGAGCAACATCGTTAATAAATCCGGCTTCTTTTAATCCTTCAGCAACCCGATGCGGCGACATTTCGCCCAGATTCCCAAAATATTTTTTACCTTCAATATTCATGCCGGCGGCGTTCAGTTGATCTTCATAAAAAGGTTCAAGCTCTTCTATCACGACAACCTGATCATGACTCTCAATAAATTCTTTTATTTTTTTCAAAGGCAGTGGATACCCGATTCCGATTTTAAAATAATCAAAATCAGGGGCAACCTCTTTGGCATATTGATAGGCGACTCCGGATGAAATTATTCCAAGTTTCGAACCGTTTTTTTCAACAAAATTAAACGGTGAATTCTCACAATACTCTTCAAGTCTTTTTACCCGTTCATTAACAATCACATGCCTTTTCCGGGCATTGGACGGAATCATGACATATTTCGAAGGGTCCTTTGCAAATTTTCTCTCGGTATAGGAAATTTGATCTCCAATTTCCACGATGCCTTTGGAGTGAGATATTCTGGTCGTTAAACGAAGCATTACCGCCACATCAAATTCTTCAGAAATTTCATACGCCTTGATCATCATCTCTTTAGCTTCCTGGCTGTCAGATGGTTCCAATACCGGAATCTGAGCAAATCTCGCGAAATATCTGTTATCCTGTTCATTTTGAGATGAATGCATTTCCGGATCATCACAATTTACAATTACAAATCCGCCATTAACTCCGGTATATGCCTGAGTCATAAACGGATCAGCGGCAACGTTCAGCCCCACATGTTTCATGGCTACTAAGGTTCTTGCACCGCCGACTGACGCCCCGATTCCTACTTCGTAAGCAACCTTTTCATTGGGAGACCATTGAGAATAAATTGATGGGAATTTGGCCGCCAATGTTTCTAAAATTTCTGTCGAGGGTGTTCCCGGGTAAGCAACCGCAAGTTTGACCCCTGCCTCAAAGGCACCTCGGGCGATTGCCTCATTTCCTGATAATAATTCCTTCATAAAAAAATCTCTCTTATTTTTAAATATATAAATTCTTACTTCACAAATTCCTGTGAATAATTTCACAATAATAACCTATCCCCTCTCCGCTGGCAACTCATTTTTACATTTTAACCTGGTTTTGCACACAAAAAAACCATTTACATTGTGACTGCATCTGTCTTATAAATAGTTAACAATTAACCGGTTAAAGTCCAGACCATACTGTCCGATATAAATAATGGAGGACTAATTAACGAATTATGACAAAAATTGAAAAAACAGAGTTTGGTTTCAAATTGATATTTGAAGATGTTGTGAATATTGACCAGATGAATGAGTGGCTGAATGAGTCAAAATTAACTCTCCCGGATACTTCTGAAGACTTTTTTGTCTTAGTCGATATGAGAAATATAAAACCAATTTCAATCATGACAAGAAACAAATTTGATGAAGGTCAACGGCTTTATAAAGAGCGGGGCATGGTTCGCTCGGTTGTCATACTAAATAGTCCTATCGTTAAACGCCAATTTCAAGAAATCGCAAAGCAATCAGGCATTTATGAATGGGAGCGTTATATTGATGCCTCAACCGAATCTGATTGGGAACGTATTGGAGTCAATTGGTTATTACACGCCTCTGATCCAGATCTGGAACCTGTAAAAATAACCTCAACTTATTTTTAAAAGATAACTGATTTAAATGAAATCAATATCAAAATAACTCCGCCGATAATTCCGGCGATTTTACTGAATTTTAACCCCATTTTGTTACCAAAAATCAGTCCCAATATTGTCATAACCGCAGCTACAACTCCGATTATCAAGGTCGGATACAAAATTTGAATGCCTACCAAAGCAAGTGAAAATCCGGCTGCAAGAGCATCAATTGAGGTTGCAAACATCAAAAATAATAATGATCCCCCACGAGTCGGATCACCTTTCCATTTTCTTTCTTCGGGATTAAACTGTTCCCAGATTAAATGCACCCCGATTATGAACAATATCAAGGCTGCCGCCCAATTGCCATATTGACCTAAAAAGCCCAAAACAGTACTACCGGCATAAAAACCGATAATCGGCATCCCAAACTGAGAAAAACCAAAATGAAAAGATAATCTAAATATTGTCCAGCGATCCAAATTTCCAAGTTGAATGCCAACCGCTATTGCTACTCCAAAAGCATCAAAAGCGAGGGCAAAAGCCAATGCTATAATATTTGTTAAGTCGATCTCATCTCCCAATCGCAACCTTATGTTGCTGTCACTCTGACCCTTATGCTTATACTCTCTATTTTCTCAAATAGAATAAAGGTATTTTATTAATCTTGAAAGTACCATAAAATCTCCAATTTGGGAACAAATAATTAATTTTAAAGTTTTAAAAGATAATACTTTACATTTTTGTAAAGATTAACTATTCTGGTATGAATTTTAAAATGGACTGGTTTAAACTATGAGAATTTCGGCCTTAGAAGAATATGGATTAAGATGTTTGTTAACCCTTGCCAAAGTCGGCACTACGGGGCAAATGTCAATATCTGATATTGCCAAAAAAGAAGGACTGTCTGTCCCTTATGCCTCTAAATTATTAGCTATTTTACGAAAGGCAAAATTAGTTAATGCCGTTCGTGGCAGAGGCGGTGGTTTTTGTATTACAAGAGAACCGGAACAGATTAACTTATTGGAAGTCATTACTGCTCTGGGCGGTCCACTAATAGATTCTGATCATTGCGAAAAATTTTCCGGACAGTTAGATACCTGTGTTCACGACAAGGACTGCACCGTGAAATATGTTTTAAGTGGTCTGGCCGGTTATATCGGTGATTACCTGACTGAAACTTCCTTAACTGATATACTTAACGGCGATATTCTTCAAAGAGTAAAAACAATCGAATCGAAAGTTGATTTAAGCGCCCAGCCTTCATTTGAAGAATATTTTAAAAATAATAATAGTGAAATAAATTTAGAAAAAAAACAACCCGAACATATTGAAAAGGACATTTAAATGTCAGATAGAAAAGCAATCTTTGAATTCAAAGATGTTCATGTAGAAATAGAAGGTAAAAAAATAGTTAATGGTGTTTCTCTGGCAATGTATCCCGGAGAAATTCATGCCATTATGGGACCGAATGGTTCCGGCAAATCTTCACTTTCAAACGCTTTGATGGGACACCCGTCTTATCAAATCACTAAAGGTGAAGTTTTCATTGAAGGTAAATCAGTTCTTGATATGTCTGCTGATGAACGCTCACGCTCCGGCTTGTTTCTTGCCTTTCAATATCCGCTGGCTATCCCCGGTGTATCAGTCGCTAACTTTTTAAGAGCCGCTGTACAAGCTCACCGTGGAGCCGATGCCGATATGTCTGATTTCAGAAAACGTCTGAAAAAAGAAATGGCTGACCTTTCCGTTGATCCGGCTTTTGCAACCCGTTACATAAATGACGGATTTTCCGGCGGCGAGAAAAAAAGAGTGGAAATTCTTCAAATGTCTATGCTGAATCCAAAAGTATCTTTACTTGATGAAACTGATTCCGGGCTCGATATCGATGCATTAAAAGTAGTGTCAGAAGGTATCAACCGATACCACAATGACAATAATGCAATACTTCTCATAACCCATTATCAGCGTCTTTTAAATTATGTTAAACCTGATTACGTTCATGTCATGGTGGATGGCAAATTTGTCACCTCGGGCGGACCGGAACTTGCCTTGAAACTTGAAGATCAAGGTTACGATTGGGTTACAAACGTCAAAGACCAGGCTATTGGAGCTTAACATGTCTGAAAAAATAAAGAATAGAAACAAAGACCTTGCTAATCTAAATCAGGACTATGCAACCAAGTATGGTTTCCACGATCCTGTTGATTATTTCCACAAAGGTGCAAAAGGTCTGAGCCATGAAGTTGTGGAAATGATTTCTCAAAAGAAAAAAGAGCCGAAATGGATGGCTGAAAAACGTCACGAAGCTCTCGACATTTTTTATTCCAAACCGAATCCTAAATGGGGTAATACTGATCTCATTAGCGAAATCGATTTTGATAATATTTATTACTACATGAAGCCGGTAGAAAAAACAGAAGATAACTGGGATGACGTGCCTGAATATATTAAAAACACGTTTGACAAATTAGGCATCCCCGAAGCTGAACAGAAGTTTTTGGGCGGTGTTTCGGCTCAATATGAATCGGAAGTTGTCTATCACTCCATGAAAGAAGATTTAGTAAAACAAGGTATCATCTTTCTTGACATGGATAGTGCTTTGAGAGAACAAGAAGAAGTTGTTCATAAATACTTCGGATCAGTCATTCCATCGGCTGACAATAAATTTGCGGCTTTAAATACTGCCGTATGGTCGGGTGGTTCATTCATTTATGTCCCTCCGGGCATTGATGTGAAAGCTCCGCTGCAGGCATACTTCAGAATTAACGCTGAAAATATGGGTCAATTCGAAAGAACCCTGATTATTGCTGATAAAGATTCAAAGGTTCATTACATTGAAGGTTGTACGGCACCGGTTTATTCCTCAAGTTCGCTCCACTCTGCAGTAGTAGAACTAAGAGCGGAAGAAAACTCATACATCAGATATACAACGATTCAAAACTGGTCACGGAATATCTTTAATCTGGTCACCAAAAGAGCGGCTGCTTATAAAAATGCAACGGTCGAATGGGTTGATGGTAATCTTGGCTCAAGATTGACAATGAAATACCCTTGCATCCAGCTTTTGGGTGAAGGTGCAAGAGGTGAAATTCTTTCGGTAGCTTTTGCAGGAATTGACCAGCATCAGGATGCCGGTTCGAAAGTAATCCATGCCGCTCCGAATACATCATCAAGAGTTACTTCAAAATCTATCTCAAAAGATAACGGCCGGGCTTCCTACCGTGGTCTTGTCAAAATCCACAAAAATGCCAAGAACTCCAAAGTGTCTGTTGAATGTGATGCTTTATTAATTGGCAATGAAGCTCGTTCGGACACTTATCCAACTATGGAAATTGATAACGATCAAGTTAGGGTTGAACATGAAGCTCGGGTTTCAAAAGTTGCTGAAGAACAGCTCTTTTATCTGACCAGTCGCGGCTTGACCGAAGATGAAGCCCGCTTGTTAATTGTGAATGGATTTATGGAACCCTTTACCAAAGAACTGCCTTTGGAATATGCGGTCGAACTTAATCGGTTAATCGAGCTTGAGATGGAAGGTTCAATAGGATAATTTATGAATAAAGACATCAAAAATAATGAAGTTATAATCCCGGAACTTTCTCCGGAACTATCCCGAGGTTCATTATGGTTGCGTGAAAAACGCCACCAATCGAGAGAACTCTTCAACGAGTCGCCTCTCCCCCCTCGCGGTGTACATTTATGGCGATATACTGATCCGAACAAATTCATGTTCGATTTCAACTCCGTAAGCGATACCGCCTTTAATGATAAAAACGAAACAGTTGCCAAAATTGCCAAGTCTCAACTTGAAAACGGTTCAATTGCCGGTCTGGTTACTGACTTTGGCGGTCGTGAAATTAAATTTATTGGCATGGATGATGTACTGGCAAAAGGAGTCATTGCCTGCTCCCTTTCCGATGCTATTGAAAAACATCATACTCTGGTAGAACCGTATTTATACCAGCTTATAAACAAAGACTCTGGTAAATTTGAAGCTATGAACGGTGCCTTATGGAATGACGGCATTTTCCTGTTTATTCCAAAAGGTATTACGATTGATAAACCTATCCATCTCTTTAGAGAAGCTGGTGGAAATTCATCAGCAACATTTCATCGGTTACTGGTCGTTGCTGATGAAAATTCCGAACTGACCCTTATTGATGAATATGCGGGCGGTTCTTCCGATTTAGACAATGCCTTCAGTTTTGCCAACTGTGCGGTTGAGATTTTCGGACTACAAAATAGTCTGATCAGGTATATCTCTCTTCAAAGACAGGGAATGGCAACTAATTCGTTTTTAACTCATAGAGCAAAAATCGAAAAAGATGCCCGAATGCTTACTATCCCGCTTGTCTTTGGCGCCGCTTTGAATAAACAAAATTTTGGTGTCAACCTTGCCGGTGAAGGTGCTGATAGTAATATGTATGGCTTTATATTCGGCTCTGCCAGACAGCACTTTGATAATCATACTTTGCATCATCATTCTGCAGGCAAAACAACTTCTAATATTAACCTGAAAGTTGTGCTGAAAGACAAAGCCTTATCCGCCTATACCGGTTTAATCAGAATTGAAAATGATGCCAAAACCTGTGAGGCGTATCAGGAAAATCGTAATCTTTTACTCAACCGCGGACCAAACGTGGAGACTATCCCCGAACTTGAGATTCTAAATGAGGATGTCAGTTGTTCCCATGGTGCAACCATCGGACCGATTGATGATGAATCAATCTTTTATCTCAACGCCCGAGGGATTTCAAAAAAAGAAGCGGTGAAAATGATTGTCAGCGGTTTTGCTGAGGCAACCCTGAATCAAACTCCGGAAGATTTGCATAAGCGACTTGCTGAATTTGTCGCCCAGAGATTAGAAAGCATTTAATGGGTGAATTCAAAAAAGTAGCCAATGTTTCGGAAATAGAATTAGGACAGATGAAAACTTTTGAAATTGATTTTGAAAGAATATTAATTTGCAATGTTGATGGGAAATTCTATGCTATTGAAGATGAATGTTCCCACGATTCTGCTCCGATTAGTACTGGACGATTAAAAAATAATATTCTTATGTGTCCCAGGCATGGGGCAAAATTTGATGTTACAAATGGTGCTGTCAAAGCTCCGCCTGCAATCGTGCCTTTGGAAACTTTTGAGATTAAAATAGATGGTAATAACATCCTGGTAAAAGTAGGAGATTAAGAGTGGGAAAACTTGTATCAAACGAAAAAGGTGAAATCATTGCAGTCAATAAAACTGACGCTCTTGATGTTGAATTGATTAAAGCCGATTTCCCGATTCTGAAAGAGAAGATCAACGGCAACCGTCTGGTTTATCTTGACAATGCCGCTTCGACTCAAAAGCCCAGAGCTGTGATAAATTCCATATTAGAATTCTATCGTAAATCAAATTCTAATATCCATCGCGGGTTGCATACTCTGGCTGAACGGGCAACTGAATCTTATGAAAAAACAAGGGTTCATGTGGCTAAATTTATCGGCGGCGTTGAACCGGAAGAAATTATTTTTACACGCGGTACAACCGAAGCAATCAACCTGCTCTATTACACCTGGGCAGATGAAAATATCAAAGAAGGCGACGAAATTGTTATTTCCGAAATGGAACATCACGCCAATTTGGTTCCCTGGGTAATTCTCGCCAAAAAGAAAAAGGCTATTCTCAAGCGGATTCCCATCACTCTTTGCGGTCATCTTGATTTGAGTGATATCGACAACATCCTGACCAAAAAAACAAAACTGGTTGCAATCTGCCATATGTCGAATGTTTTGGGAACCATAAACCCGATTAAAGAAATCACAGAAAAAGCCCACAAGGTTGGAGCCATAGTCCTTGCCGATGGTGCCCAGTCTGCCCCTCATATGCCGATTGATGTTAAAGAATTGGGCGTTGATTTTTATACCTTCTCATCTCATAAAATGCTGGGACCAACCGGCGTTGGTATTCTTTATGGAAAAAAACACCTTCTTGAAGAAATGCCCCCCTTTAATATGGGCGGAGAAATGATTCGAGAAGTACGGTTTGATAAAATTACATGGAACGAAATCCCTAACAAATTTGAAGCCGGCACTCCGAATATTGCCGATGTTGTTGCCTTTGATGCCGCTTTAAAATATCTGGAAGATATCGGGATGGATAAAATTCGCCAGCATGAGATTGATCTTACCGCTTATGCTCTTGAAAAATTATCACAAATTGAAGGTTTGGAAATTCAGGGTCCTCAGGAACCTGACCAGCGCGGCGGGGCGATTTCTTTTACCGATAAAGACATCCACCCCCACGACATTAGCACCTATCTCGACTCAAAAGGTATTGCTATCCGTGCCGGACATCACTGCGCCCAGCCGCTAATGAGAATTATGGGAAAAGTTGCCACAGCAAGAGCATCTTTGTATATATATAACGATGAAACTGATATTGATGCTCTGTTTGAGTCTTTAACTTCTATGAGGAGATACTTTGGCGTATGAGCGATGAAAACTTAGATGATATGTACCGGGACATTATCCTTGATCATTATCGTTCACCTCGGGGCAAAAAGCCTCTGAAAAAATCGGATATTGCTTCTGAAGGTATGAATCCTTCATGTGGCGATGAAATCAATTTAGAGGTCGAAATTAGCGATGACAATATCAAAGATGTCTATGTCAGTTGTCGTGGGTGCGCCATATCGGTTGCATCCGGATCAATGTTTGCCGAAATCTCAAAAGGCAGATCACTTGAAGAAGTCAAACGAATTGCAGAACTGGTTAAAAAAATGCTAATAGGCGAAGAAGTCGAGGTTCCTGAAGAGTTTGAAGACCTTGATGCCCTCAAAGGGGTTCGGAACTTCCCTGTCAGGGTGAAATGTGCACTGCTATCCTGGGTTACCTTTTTAGATGGAGTCAAAAATTATCAGGAAGGTAAAGACCAGAGTAAAACCAATACTGAAGAAAGTTAATTATGCCTATACCTACTAAAGATGAAATAATCGAAGTATTAAAACCGATTCACGACCCTGAAATCAGGGTTGGAATTGTTGATTTGGGACTTATCTACGATGCTATTATCAGCGATGCTGGTGAAGTTGAAGTTAAAATGACTCTAACAACTCCGGCTTGTCCTTATGGTGAAATGCTGGTTTCTATGGTTCATCGTGAAGCCGAAAAACTTGATGGCGTTACAAATGTTAAAGTTACACTTGTTTGGGATCCGCCATGGGATCCGAATGAGATGTGTTCCGATGCGGCGAAAGACGTGCTCGGCATCTGGTAAATATTAATATCACATTTAATATTTTAGTCTTTACTTAAACAAAATTTAAGTTTATTTTTTTACTCCAATATTAACCATTACATATGGAACAAATTGATGTCGGAGACAAATAAAAGACCTGATCTCTCTGCCCTAAAAATTGACAAAACAAAAAAATATGATGACCGGCCCAAAAGCAAAATCTGGACTTATCTCATCATACTTGTTGTCATTATTGCTGTAATTTTCTCTTATCAATTATTCAAAGAAAAATTAACCCCTGCGACAAAAGTAAAAATCGCAACCGCTACTTTAATCACCGGTTCAGAATCCCAAGCCTCATTGGTCGCAACCGGGTATGTTGTGGCTCAGCGAAAAGCTGAAGTAGCCTCCAAAGGTACCGGACGATTGAAATTCCTTGGTTTCGAAGAAGGCGATCAGGTTAAAGCGAATGAAATTATTGCTGAACTTGATAACAATGATATCAAAGCCTATCTCGAAATTGCCAAAGCTGAACTGTTGAAAGCCTCGGCTGATCTTTCTAATACCGAACGACAATTCAAACGAAATAAAAAACTCTTCAATTCCGGTTCTATTACAGAGACTGACTTTGAATATGCTGAAACAGCCGTCGAAATATCAAAAGCAAATGTTGCCGGCGCCAAAGCGGCGGTGAATGCCGCAAAAGTTGATCTTGAAAACACCTATATTAAAGCCCCCTTTGATGGAACGATCCTGAGTAAAAATGCTGACGTCGGGGAGATTGTTGCTCCCTTTGCCTCTTCGCCATCTTCAAAAGGTTCGGTTGTAACTCTCGCTGACATGAATTCGCTTGAAGTTGAAGCTGATGTATCAGAATCGAATATTAACAAAGTTTCGCGTGAGCAAAAATGTGAAATTATTCTGGATGCTTACCCCAACAATCCCTACCCCGGCTATGTTAAAAAAATCGTCCCCACTGCCGACAGAACGCGGGCAACCGTCATGACTAAAATTGCTTTTGTCGAGATTGATAGCAAAGTTCTTCCCGAAATGTCTGCCCGGGTTAATTTCTTTTTTGAAGACAGTGCTCCATCAAATATTACAACAAAACCTGTGATTGGTATTCCCAATAGTGCTATAACTACCAGAGATGACCAAAAAGTTGTTTTTATCGTTCAGGATGGTTACGTAACTCAAACGATGGTCGAACTTGGCAGAGTTTTAGGCGATAAAACCGAAATATTAAACGGAGTAACTCAGGGTGACAAACTGGTTCTGTCTCCTCCCGGTAAAATGAAAACCGATCAAAAAGTTGAATTATCATATTAAATAAAAGGTAACAAATGTCAGAAGTTCTTGTAAACGTACAATCGGTACATAAATCATACTGGCGGGACACAATCGAAATCCCTGTCCTTCACGGCATTGAACTTGAAATTAAAATCGGACAATTTATCGCCTTGATGGGACCGTCCGGTTCAGGCAAAACAACCTTATTGAATTTAATCGCCGGTATTGATCGACCTTCCAGAGGATCTATTTTTGTTGGTGGAGAAAACGTATCTGAACTCTCAGAATCAAAACTTGCTAACTGGCGCAGTCGCACCATCGGATTTGTTTTCCAATTCTATAATTTGATGCCGGTCTTAACCGCCTTTGA
Source organism: uncultured bacterium (assembly GCA_965372795.1). GTDB lineage: Bacteria > Zixibacteria > MSB-5A5 > GN15 > FEB-12 > QNAD01. The sequence goes on along the minus strand of CBDVDR010000002.1, from coordinate 216,463 downwards.
AAATGTCGAACTTCCTCTCCTTCTGACCAAACTGAATAAAAAAGAACGCCGTCAACAGGTTGAAACAGCTTTACAAATTGTCGGCTTGGGAGACAGGATGCGTCATTATCCGAATCAACTTTCCGGCGGACAGGAACAAAGGGTAGCCATCGCCCGCGCCATTGTCACCGACCCTGATTTGATCTTAGCTGATGAACCAACCGGCGATCTCGACAAGCAGTCGGCAGAAGATATTATGAACCTGCTGTCCAGATTAAACAGCGAGTACAAAAAAACTATTATCATGGTAACCCATGATCCCCGGGCAACAGAAAAAGCAGACTCGGTTCGAAACCTTGATAAAGGGGAACTGTTGCCGGCATGAAATTTTTAAAACTCATCACCAAAAATGCCTTTCGTCATAAACTCCGTACTTTTTTAACAATCTTCGGATTGGCAATTGCGGTTATGGCATTTATTGTGATCAGGACCACCGTTTCAGCCTGGTATTCACAAGCCGAAGCCGCCTCCCCTAACCGCTTGATTGTCAGACATGCTGTTTCACTCACCTTCAGCCTTCCCCTTAGCTACCGCAATAAGATTGAAAAAATTGAAGGGATTTCCAAAATAGCCCATGCCCAATGGTTTGGCGGTGTTTATATCGACCCAAAAAATTTCTTTGCCCAATTTTCAATCGACCATGAAAACTATCTGGAAATTTACAATGATTTTATTATTGAGCCGGAACATTTGGAAGCCTTTAACAGCCAAAGAAACAGTTGTATTGTCGGAAGGAAACTGGCTGATCGTTTTGGCTGGTCCTTAGGTGATCAGGTTCAAATTACCGGCACAATCTTTCCCGGTGATTGGGGTTTTATTATAAAAGGAATTTACACCGGAAAAAAAGAAACCACCGATGAATCACAATTTTTATTCCGGTATGATTACTTAGATGAACGGATGCGTAAAGAATTTCCGCCTCTTGCCGGTGGGGTCGGCATGTTTGCTGTTCAAATTGATGATCCGAGTCAGGCCGCAAACATCTCGCAGCAAATTGATAAACTATTTGAAAATTCATTAGCAGAAACCCTTACCGAAACTGAAGAATCGTTCCAATTGAGCTTTGTTTCCATGGCATCATCAATTGTAACCGGTTTAAAAATAATCTCAATTCTCGTAATAGGAATTATTCTATTGGTTCTGGCAAATACTATGGCAATGACCGCTCGTGAAAGAATCTCTGAATATGCTGTTATGAAAACTCTGGGATTCAGACCCCATCATATAATCGGAATGATCTTTGGTGAATCTATCATAATTGCAATTTTGGGAGGAGTACTGGGCCTGGTACTTACTGTTCCGATTACCAAATTAGTGTTTATTGCTATCAGCGATTGGTTTCCGGTCTTTGTAGTTGGCACCATGACACCAATTCTGGCTATGGGGGCATCACTTCTGGTGGGATTGGTAGCCGCCATTTTCCCATCCATAAAAGCTTTAAAAACGCCAATTGTTGATGGCTTAAGAATAATCGATTGAGGAAATTATGCCGTTACTTGTAAGTTATACTTTTAAAAATATTATTGCCCGAAAATTAACTACCGGCTTAACCGTATTCGGCTTGGCTTTGGTTGTGTTCGTTTTTGCTGCGGTTCTGATGCTTTCTCATGGCATGAATACAACTCTGGCTGAAACAGGTCAGGACAACAACGGCATTATTATCCGTAAAGCTTCTCAAAGTGAAGTGATGTCGATAATTTTTCAGGATCAAATCAATATCGCCAAAGCAGACCCGTCTATCAAATCGGACACCGACGGCTCGCTTATGTTCACCAATGAAATGCTTGTATTGATAATACAAAACAAACGCAGCAATGATGAACCCAGTAATATCCCGGTCCGCGGTGTGACCGAGATGTCTATCAAACTTCGTTCCAATGTTGAAATTGTTGAGGGGCGGATGTGGCACGAGGGCACTTCTGAAATTATTGCCGGTGCAAAAGTGGCAAATAATTTTAACGGGTGCGGGCTGGGTGAATCGGTCCGCTTTGGAAATCGAGACTGGACCGTGGTTGGGATTTTCAAAGATAACGGTTCCGGTTTCGAATCGGAACTCTGGGGAGATAACAGACAGCTCCAGGACGCCTTCGACCGGCCTATCGCCTCATCACTGACTTTTAGATTAACATCCCCTGATGAATTTGAAGCCATGAAAAAAAGAATTGAAATCGATCCGAGACTGACGCTTGAAGTTCACCATGAAAAAGATTATTACGCCAAACAATCTGTTATGACAACCACTTTTATAAATGTCCTCGGAATGGTGGTTAGCATCTTCTTCTCACTCGGAGCTATTGTCGGGGCGATGATTACGATGTATGCTTCGGTTGCGAATCGGACCAAAGAGATCGGTACTCTGAGAGCTTTGGGTTTCAGGCGTAGAAATATTTTGGCTACTTTTTTAATAGAAGCTATTTTAATTTCAATCATCTCCGGCATCTTAGGAATTATCGGTGCCTCATTCTTACGGTTTCTTGAAGTTTCCACAACCAACTGGGACACCTTTGCCGAACTTGCCTTCTCTTTTGAAATTTCATCAGATATTATTTTAGGAGCTATGATCTTTTCAATTACGATGGGAATAATCGGCGGTTTTCTACCGGCGGTATCAGCATCGCGCATGAAAATCATCAACGCCCTCCGCGCCAAATAAAAAAAGTCAGGACCAAAACGATCCTGACTTAAATTTATAATAAAAAGTGGCTCTTCTATCCTTCTACATCAACGAATAACCGCCATCAACAATAATAGTCTGTCCGGTAATCCAGCTGGCTTTCGGACCAGCCATAAAAACGACCACATCTGCAATCTCGGCCGGTGTTCCAACTCTTTTAAATGGTGTCCGCTCTTTGACTCCTTCAAGCATCTCTTCATAATTAGGGAATACTTTTAAAGCATTGGTATCAATAAATCCGCCGGAAACACAATTAACCGTAATCCGTTTTTCTGCTAATTCAATAGCAGCATATTTGACAATATTTTCAATCGCTGCTTTGGAAACTCCGATAGAGGCATATCCTGGTATATATCTGATTGAACCCAATGATGACAGCGATACAATCCGGCTATTGTCCGGCATTAACGGAGTACCTAATTGAATACAATGCAAAAATGCTCGAGCATTGGTGTGCATAGATAGATCCCAGGCTTTATCATCAATGTCAAGCATATTGGTAAACAGACCCAGGGCTGCGTTTGAAACCAGAATATCAAGTTTCCCGAATCTTTCTTTGATCCCGTCAAAAATCGCCGGAAGCTGATCAGGATTTCCAATATTAGCTCGATGAGCATAACATTCTACGCCAAACTTTTTAATCTCTTCAACCGCATCATTCGCTGACTGTCGCGACCTGAAATAATTAATTACAACATTCGCACCCTTTTCAGCAAGTTTGCGGGAGATCTCTAAGCCAATCCCCTTTGTTCCTCCAGAAACAAAAGCAACTTTTCCTTTGAGTTCCTTCTCCATATTTCCTTTCTTCTCAAACAGAATTGATATACTTAGATAGTATATCCGCCTGCCTGTGATTCAATATCCTCTGCAAGTCCGTCTAATTTTATCGGATAAAAAACAGTATCGAATATTTTAGAATATTCTTCAAGCAAAACTTTTTGCATCGCTTTCATATCTACTTTTTTATTCAACAACTTATTCACTGAAACCATTGTCTCGGCATCCAATCCACATGGATTAATTGCTTTAAATTCGCTTAAATCAGTATTAAGATTCAACGCCGCCCCATGAAATGTTATCCAGTTCTTGACAGCAATTCCAATTGAGGCGATTTTCTTTTCTCCCACCCAGACACCGGTATATTTCTCACCCTTCTTTGCATCTATTTTAAACTTACCCAGTGCATTAATCATTCCGGCTTGAACTTTATTCATAAAATCATGCAGGTCTTTACCCCGCCGGTTTAGATTAAAAATAAAATATATCACGAGCTGTCCGGGACCATGATACGTGACATCACCGCCGCGCTCAATTTTTATCGGAGCTGGATCTAAATCTTTGTAATTATCCTCGTGGCCATCTTTCCCAACGGTTATTACCGGAGGGTGTTCAACGAAAATAATTGTATCACGCGCCATCCCCTCTTTACGCATTTTGACCAGCCCCTTCTGCCAGGTATGAGCAAGTTCAAACTCTATCTTTCCAAGTTCAAGCACCCACCCGCAGAGGTCGTTATCTACGATTTTCTTCATTACCGTAAATAAAGCATTAGTTTTTTAAGGTCGGAAAGGAACTCATGGACACGATGCAGGAACTGAACCGCTTCATGGCCATCAATTAATCTATGGTCAAATGATAACGCGAAAGTTGAAATATGTCTGATCACGATCTCATCATTGATAACCCATGGTCTTTTCGAAATTGCATGGATTCCCAAAATTGCCGATTGGGGTTGATTAATAATCGGAGTCGAAGCCCCGGCGCCAAACATACCGGCATTAGTTAATGAAAAAGTTCCACCGGAAACATCATCCGGCAAAAGTCTGTTAGTGCGCGATTTCTCACCAAGACTCGCAATCTCAACTGCTAGTTCAACGATTGTTTTCTTATCGGCATCTTTTATGACCGGAACGATAAGACCTTCCTCGCGTGCAACAGCGATTCCAATATTATAATAATTTTTATAAATGATCTCTTTTTCAGTCATCGAGGCGTTAATTTTTGGATATTCCTTTAACGCCGCACACACAGCTTTGGCAATGTATGGCATATAAGTAATATTCACCCCGTAGTCAGCTTTGAACTGCTCTTTAATAGAGTTGCGATAATTGGTTAATTCTGTCAGATCAATATCTTCAAACGTTGTCACATGGGTTGCCTTCTGAACCGAATGAACCATATGATCTGATATGATTTTTCTAATCCCTTCCAAAGGCAGATGACGCTCACGAATATTTTGTGGAAGAGCTTCAAAAACCGGAATCTCAACTTTGAAATTAGGTGCTTTTTTAGCAGCTTCTGAAATAGCCGTATCAAGATTTTTTGTTATCGTCGGCAGCGATGGAAGTGACGGTGAAGGAACCGGACCGGTACTGAATCCTGCCCCGACAGTACGCGACTCAACCGTCAGCATAACATCATCAACAGTCACTAAACCATTTTTTCCGGTAGGCGTTATTGTTGAAGGATCAATCGAATACTGACGAATAAGCATTTTAACTTTAGGAGACATTTTCCCTTTGCCAATAGTAGCTGTCGCTTTGGCAACTGCTTTAACAGGTGCCGGTGCTGCCTCAGGAGCCTTGGCTGTCGTCTGAGGAGCCGGAGCTTTTGTCTCAGCTTTCTTAGGTGCGGCGGCAGGTTTATCGGGGGAACCATCATCAATAGAAGCAATCCTTGCTCCAACCGGAACAACATCACCCTCTTTTACAAAAATACCGGCTAAAATACCATCAACTTCCGCCGGAATCTCAACATTTACTTTATCTGTCATCAACTCAACCAGAGGTTGATTGATTTTGATTTTATCGCCGACTTTAACTTTCCACTCTAAGATTGTCCCTTCTAAAACCGATTCACCCATCTGAGGAACTACAACATCTACTGCCATTTTGATTTATCCTTATATATTATTATCTAATTTTAAAATTCAGCTAAATATAGATCATCTACCCATGTAGTCAAGTTTTTATAAGCCCTTTAACCCTATTGTATTTTCAGCATTTTCTCAAGTGCTAATAATGCTTCACCCCGAACTGGTTCAACAACTTTAATAGGTTTTATTGTCTCGTAATTTTCAAGTGTATAAGCCAGATCATTCAGCGTGGTACGATACATATTGGCACACACCGGGCAAGTCTGTCCCGAAAGTTCTATTATAGTCTTATCAGGATAGTTTTTTGCCATCCGATTAATCAGGTTAATTTCTGTTCCGATTGCTATTGTCGATCCGGTAGGAGCTTTTTCACAAAATTCTACGATATGTTTGGTCGATCCGAAGCTATCAGCCAATTTTACAACCTCGTGTGGACACTCAGGGTGAACCACAACTTTTACATCCGGATACTTGCTTCTTATCTCTTCAACATGAGTCGCAGTAAAATTGGTATGGACATGGCAATGCCCTTTCCAGAGAATTATTTTTGCCTGTTCAAGTTCTTCGGTAGTTACCCCGCCCAAATCTTTCATGAAATCCCAAACCACGATCTCATCTGGTTTAATCCCATAAGCTAAAGCTGTGTTACGACCCAGATGTTGATCAGGGAAGAAAAATATCTTTTCCCGATTTGAAAAACCATAATCTAAAGCAGCGGCAGCATTGGAGGAAGTACAGATCAATCCTCCGTGACGACCCGTAAAAGCTTTTAATCCGGCGGCAGTATTCATATATGAAATCGGCATAACTCGTTCATCACCGCCAATTTTTTCAAGCTGCTCCCAGGCAATCATGACATCTGCCATCTCCGCCATATCAGCCATCGGACAGCCCGCTAACGGGTTGGGCAAATAAACCGATTTTGATTCATCGGTTAAAATATCCGCCGCTTCCGCCATAAAATGGACACCGCAAAAAACAATTGTTTCAACATCCTTGTTCTCGGCTGCTATTTTTGATAAACCATAACTGTCGCCGACATGGTCACCAAATTCAACAATATCAACCCGCTGATAATGATGAGCTAATATACAAAGTCTCTCACCCAGTCTGTTTTTGGCGAGTGTGATCCGTTCTTTAAGATCATCAATACTTGCTTCACGATACTCTGTTGGCAATGAAAAATACATCGTTATTGTTTTTCCGCTCTTAATTTCTTTTTAATTTTTCGTTTCACTAATACATGTTTTTCCGTCGAATGCCCCGGCGATACTTTGGCACGGGGATCAATAAAGTTTTTAGCATTATTGACAGCAATGGCAACTTCGCCGCATCCGGTTGAAATCAATTTAATCTTACCATCATAGGTGACAATATCACCCGCAGCATATATTCCTTCAATATTTGTACGCATCCGGGAATCAACCTGAATTGAATTATTTTTAATTTCCAATCCCCAATCGGCAATCGGTCCGAGATTGGTTAAAAATCCTATATTTAACACTACGGCATCTACATCAAAGGACTCAGTCTCTCCGCTTTCCGAGTTGAAGATCGTTACTGATTTAACCCATTCTTCACCCTTAATTTCTTTTAATTCCCAGAATGGAAATCTCAAATCAACCGATGATTCCTTAACCTTGTTAACCGAATCTTCATGAGCCGCAAAAAAACTATTCCGATGAATATGAGTAATCGACTTGGCTATCGGCTCCAACATCATCGAATAATCAAAGGCCGCATCTCCCCCGCCGACAATCAATATTTTCTTTTCCTCAAAATCTTCAAGGTTGCGGCAGAAATAATAAACGCCATGACCTTCCAATTTTTCAATATTGGGGATATCAATTTTCTTGGGGATATAAGCACCCAGCCCCGCACAGACAATGACTGTCTTTGAAAGATGCACACCCTTGTTAGTGGTCAGTTCTAAAATATCGTCTTCTCTTTTTTCAAGACTGATAACCTTTTCGCCAAGGCAAAGTGAATTGGGATATTGAAGGGCTTGTTTTTCAAGATTGCGAACCAGCTCTTTACTCATCACTTTGGGGAATCCCGCAACATCATAAATATACTTTTCAGGGTACAAAGCCATTAAACCGCCGCCGACTTCTTCGAGCATATCAACAGCTTTCATTTTCATCATCCGCAAGCCGGCATAATACATCCCATAAAGAGCCACCGGTCCGGCGCCGATAAAAGTTATATCAAATATTTCATTCTGGTTATCTTGATTCATTTATGATGCCTGTCTGATAATCTCTATTATATCTTTATAATCAGCCATCCCGCGTTCGGCAAAGATCACTTTCCCATCTCCGTCAAGAGCATAAACCGTTCGCAACACTCCTTTACCTTCCGGTTTTTCAGCCAGATAAGCTTTCAATATTTTACCGTCAGGATCAGATAAGATCGGAAAACTAAATCCTTTTTTCGCACTATAACTAATATGCGAGGTCACCGAAGCCGGATTTATAGCTAAGACCAAAGTATTCATTTCTGCAAATTTCTCTTTCAACTCTTCCAGAGCTGCTAATTGACTGTTTCAGCCGGGGGTGTTATTTTTTGGATAAAACACAATTACAGCATATTTCCCTGAAATTTCCTTTAAAGATAATTCTCCGCCGGTTGAGCTTTCAAGGTTAAAATCGGGAGCATTTGAGTCCAATTTTAGCACAATATTTCTCCTTCTTGTTCCTTTTAGATTCTCAACAAGAAACAAGCAATCTGGTTCAATAAATTAGCTCTTTTTTTCCAGATTCTCGATTCTGGTCAGAAGCTCTTTTAAATTGGGAACTTCACTAATATCCGGTTTCTCAATATATTGGATCAAACCTTCTTTATCGATTAAAAATACGACTCTTTCACAATACCCGCGAGGATTAAAAACACCATATTTTTGAGCTGCCTCGCCGTGAGGATAAAAATCAGCCATCAACGGAAATGCTAATCCGCCAAGTGACTTCGCCCACGCTCGATGAGAAAATATTGAATCAACAGACAACCCGAATAATTGAGTTTCCAGATCTTCAAGCTGGCTTATCACATCATTATATTGTGCCATTTGTGATGAACAAACGGGTGTCCAATCGCCCGGATAAAATGCCAGAATCACATTTTTCCGGCCCCGGTACCAGGCCAGGTTCAGTTCCCCTTCATTATGAGTTTGAAGGGTCAGATCCGGAGCGGTATCGTTTATTTCGAGTTCGACTTTCTCTTTACTAATGTTTGACATAAAATAGAAATCTCCCTCTATTTATTCTTTCGTTCCTTCTCAGAAGAATCTTCTGATTTATCTTTCTCTACATATTCAGAAAAATGATTTTCAGGAGCCCCACACACTGGACAATTCGGCGGGGGTTCTTCATCATCATGAACATATCCGCAAATATCACATACCCACTGCATCTCCTTGTTCCTCCCTCAATTGATTACTGATTTTTAGTGCTCCATCGGAGCTTCGCCATATCCAAACCAATTATAATTGCCGCTCAATGCTTCACGTTCAGCCATCAACAATTCATAGTGACCATGTTCTTCATCGGCCAATTTATCAAAAATCTCTCTGAAAGTAGGGTCATCAACCAGGTCACGTTGATCCTGATAATATTTTGTTGCCGCTAACTCTGCCTCGATTGCAAGATTGATAAATTCCATTTCACTGCTGATCTTGTTCAACTGACCTTTTTTAAAAATCTCAGTTAAAACCGAAAGACCTTTTTCCGGCAATTCACCAATTTCACCACCGACATATTCTTTGAATATCTCAATCAATGTTTGACGATGACGAACTTCATCATCTCGAAGACTTTCAAGTTTTTTCTTGGCTATCTTATTGGTTGCTTTTTTTGCAACATAATCATAAAACTTGTAGCCGTCTTCTTCGCCTCTGATTGCTATTTTCAAAGTTTCAGCAATTTTTTCTTTTGAGTTAGACATAATATCCTCTACTTCAATTATTGTTTTCTTTACGGATATATTCAACCGCTTTTCTGATTCTTTCAACGACTACCGGCTGGGTTAATATTATCAGAAGGTCATACAATCCCGGTCCGGCTGAAGTTCCCGATGTTGCCAATCGGGTCGGATGAATCAGTTTTGCTTTTTTAAACTCTTTCTCCTCTGCCATTGCAGTTATCACCTGCTCGGCTGATTCATGATCAAACTTATCCAACTTTTCAAACCTGTTGGCAAGTTCTTCAAGAAGCTCGGCATTTTCAAGGTTAAAATGTTTCAGCCTTGCTTTCTCTTCATATTTATAATCAAATTGAAAGAAATAACTGCCCATATCAACAAAATCATGCAGCCGTCGCACCCGTCCCTTTAACGCCTCGACCACCTGACAGAGATATTCCCATCGCGTCTCAAACCAGTATTTACTCTGAATATCAGCCTCAATAAATAAAGGTGCTACAATTGTGGCAAGTTCATGTGTAGGTTTCATCGCAATATGATCTTTATTGAAAGCGACCAATTTATCTTCATCAAATACAGCGTTTGATGCATTAAAATTTTTCTCGGTAAATATATCTATCAACTTTTCAATCGAGTAAACTTCCTGATCGGTTTTTGGCGACCAGCCTAAAAGACATAAATAATTAAAAAGTGACTCCGGCAGAATACCCTCTTTCTGATATTCACCAACACCTTTATCCCCAAGCCGTTTTGAAACCTTCTTTTTATCAGGTCTGAGGATTAAAGGCATATGTCCAAAAACAGGCTCTTCAAAACCAAGCGCCTTATAAATATGAACCTGCTTAAATGTATTAGTAACGTGGTCATTCCCTCTTATAACATGAGTTATACCCATATCATTATCATCAACCACAACCGCTAAATTATAAACAGCCGTCCCATCAGAACGGGCAATAATAAAATCTTCGATATCATCGTTGTTTCTTTTTACTTCGCCCAGCACCATATCATTATAAACGGTAACACCATCAGGAATAAACAAACGAATCGTAAATTCATCACCAGCGCTAACTTTTGCATCAATCTCCTCTTGAGATAGAAAATGACAGCGGTTATGACGGCGAGGTGCTTCCTTTTTTTTACGATCTTCGGCTCTGTCTTTCTCAAGCTGTTCCCGCGAGCAAAAACATCTATAACCGGCGCCGGATTTAAGAATTTTCTGAGCATACCCTTTGTAAAGCTCAATTCTTTCCGACTGCCTGATAATTTCCCCATCCCAGTCGCATTTCAACCAGCGAATGGCATCTAAAATAGGTTCGATCAAACTTTGATCAGACCGCTCGCTATCAGTATCTTCAATTCGCACTAAAAACTCTCCGCCATAATGGCGGGCAAAAAGAAAATTACAAATCGCCATGCGTGCGGTGCCAACATGAACATATCCCGAAGGTGATGGAGCAATGCGAACTTTTACTTTTGAATCGGTCATTTATTTTCTACTCTCTAAAGTTGTTAGTTATTCTGCTTACTATCATTATCATCATTGTTCTGCTCGGGTAGTTTTGGCTCGGCTTGATCCTGAATAATCGGTTCTGACGGTGCAGGTGCCGGCGGCGGAGGTGGTGGTGGCGGCGGACTTTGTTGAGGCGGAGCATAAGACGGCTGAGGAGTTGCAACTATTGGAGCAGCAGGTTCATCAATTTCTTTTTCAAAATTAAACTCAATCCCGCCAAGTAATTTGGAAAACAAATTATAGATTAATAATATTATTGAGCCAACAATCGTATTAAAGACAGCCATAAAAACAGCCATCACAATCGGCATAACAATCATTAAAAGACCAATTGACATATCCTCTGATGCAAATTCTTCAGATTGAAGAAACGGGATATTCGACGCAACTGCCATTATAAGTCCGACAAAAATTGCATAGAAGAAACCAAAGATAAATCCGAAGACTGCATTTATAAAAAATGAGATTTTAAAAAATGACCAGATACCTATTGACTTCAATTCATATTTCATAATAACTCCTATTCAGAATGAACAATACCAGCTTTCCTGCCAACATAGACCTCACCGGTTTCCAGTTAAGAAACCGGTTGGAATTACTATTTACACAAATAATGAAATCAAGTCAATAGAGAGAAATTACTGTTTTTTTAATATAAATCGGGCATCAACCGCTTTACACATCGTCTTATCCGGTGATGCTATAAACGGGTTTATATCTATCTCTGTAAAACAGTCAAAATCTTTCACAAGTTGAGATACTCGCAGAAGAGTTTCTTCGAGAATTTTCAGATCAACCGGCTGAGTGCCTCGGAAACCGGTCAATAACGGATAAGATTTGATCGATTGTATCATCTCACGGGCTTCGGCATCGGTAAGAGGATTAATCCTGAAAGAAACATCCTTCATCACTTCGACATAAATACCGCCCAGCCCAAACATAATTAAAGGACCAAACGATGGGTCGATTGTCATACCTATTACTGATTCAATACTCCCGGAAATCATCTGTTGCAAAATAACAGAAAACTTCTCCCCTTTTTTCAATTTACCGACTCTTGCCTCAAGCTCATTACCGGCTTTTAGCACTTCTTGCGGAGTCCGTAAATCAACCATGACGCCGCCTAATTCGGTCTTATGAAGCATTTTGGGCGTATTAACTTTCATTACCACCGGATAACCTATTTCGTTGGCGGCTTTGACCGCTTCTTTGCCGCTATTAGCATATTTGTATCCCGCAGCCGGAATTCCATAAGCTTTGAGAATTTCAATCGCATTGTCACCAATGATCGAAGTTTCTTTATTTTTATATGCAGTATTGATTATAGATTGAACTTTATCAGAATCTACTTTGAAATTCCGGTATTTCCCTCTCGGTTTCTTTAGCCATTGGCGATGTTTTGATAATGTTGCCAATGTTTTGGCTAAGGATTCAGGATATATAAATACCGGTATATTCTTTTCCTTCAAATATTCAACCCCGACCGGTTTTTCACCTGCTCCCATAAAACAGGCTAATACAGTTTTTTTCGTATCAGCTAAAGATTCATGAATATTTTTCGCTACTTCCAACTGGTCTACGGTAACTGGCGGTACAAAAATCGGCACGATAGCATCATATCTTTTATCATTTTTTACCGCATCCAAAGTCAGCTTAAATTCTTTCCCGCCGGCACCGGCTACCATATCCATTGGATTTGAAAATGACGCTTCTGCTGAAATAAAAGTTTTCAATTTTTTAACTGTCGCCGGTGAAAGCTCCGGCATTTCCATTCCGTTACTAATCAAAGCATCAGTTGCAAGAATTCCCGGACCGCCGGCATTAGTGACAATTACAACCCGATTACCTTTAGGGATCGGCTGCTTTGACAAAGTTGCGGCAACATCAAATAGCTCTTGCACCGAATCAACCCGCATCACTCCGGTCTGTTCAAACAAAGCATCCACCCCGACATCTAACCCGGCGAGGGCTCCGGTGTGTGACGATGCTGCTTTGGCACCCAAAGTTGTCCGACCTGATTTAACCACCACAATCGGTTTTGTGCGTGAAACTTCCCGGGCGATTTTTGTGAAGTTTAAAGGATTTCCAAAATTTTCCAGATACATCAAAATGATATCTGTCTTGGGATCATCTTTTAAATATTCAAGAATATCATTAGAAGAAATATCCGCTTTATTACCAATCGAGGCAACTAATGAAAACCCGATACCAAGTTCGTTGGCATGATTCATAATCGCCTCGCCCATGGCTCCCGATTGAGTTATAAAACCAATCCGACCCGGGCGGGGAAAGATTTTGCCAAAAGTTGCGTTCAAACTAATTTTTGGATCGGTATTAACAATCCCAAAACAATTTGGTCCGATCATCCGCATTCCGTATTCATTTACAACCGACAGCAATTCAAGTTCTCTTTTTTTTCCTTCAATTCCAACTTCTGAAAAACCGGCAGAGATAACAACCAGACCCTTAACTCCTTTTTCACCGCATTGAGTCACAACATCTTTTACATATTTTTTATTCACAATTACAATGGCCAAATCAACCGCATCCGGCACATCAAGGATCGTTGAATAAGCTTTGATCGAATGAATTACACTCGCCTTCGGATTTACAGGAAAAATTTTTCCGTTAAACTCTGCCAACAACATGTTGTGAATTGTTTCACGACCGATCTTTCCTTTGACGCTCGATGCTCCGATTACCGCGACGGATTTCGGCCTGAATATCGAGTCTAATGATTTTTTCATAATTTATTTTCTTTCAACGTATTACAAACAATTTACCAATTCTAAAGTTTAATTTTTACTCGTCCGAAAGTAGAATATCTTCCTTTTCATTTATCGGTCATAACCAACAAAGAAATAGCATATTATACTATAAAGTCAAGTGAAACTTATTCAAATACAATCTCTTTAATTTTTTAGAATTGCTCAAAAAAAAACCATCCGGTGAATTACCGGACGGTTTTAATATTATTTCCTTATAAGAAGCTCGCTATTTCTTCTTACTTTTTTTCTTATCTGCTAAAGCTGCATGAGCAGCGGCCAGTCTTGCAATCGGCACCCTATATGGCGAACACGAAACATAGTCCAGACCTAATTTATGGCAGAACTCAATTGATTTCGGATCACCGCCATGTTCACCGCAAATTCCTATCTTCAAATCAGGCTTAACCGCCCGACCTTTCTCTTTACCCATCTTTATGAGTTGACCGACACCATCCTGGTCAATCGAGACAAATGGATCATGCGGTAAAATATCATTTTCGACATAGTGCGAAAGGAATTTGCCGGCATCATCTCTTGAGAATCCCATGGTCATCTGGGTTAAATCATTAGTACCAAAACTGAAGAATTCAGCTTCCTCAGCTATTTCATCAGCTGTTAAAGCTGCCCTTGGAATCTCAATCATGGTGCCTATTTTATAATCAAGCACTTTCGCTTTGGTTTTTGAGATGATTTCATTAGCTATTCTCTGAACAACTTCTTTTTGATGCTTGAACTCATTGATATGTCCTACCAAAGGTATCATGATTTCCGGCATAACTTTCTTTTTGTCTTTTACAAGTTCACAGGCTGCTTTAATAATAGCCCGGGTCTGCATCTCAGTTATTTCCGGATACAAAATCCCTAAACGACACCCTCGTTGTCCAAGCATTGGATTAACTTCTTTGAGCTCATCTATACGACGAAGGAATTTCTCCAATCGTTCTTTTCTTTCTTCATAATCATCCAGTTCTTCATCAAGATCCTGGAGCTGTAAATTAATTTCTTCTTTTGAAGGAAGGAATTCATGCAGAGGTGGATCAAGAGTCCGGATTGTGACCGGCTTTCCCTGCATCGCATCAAAGATCGCTTTGAAATCTTTTTTCTGGAAATTTAAAAGTTTATCCAAAGCAGCCTGACGTTCTTCAGGTGAATCGGCGATTATCATATTTTGAACAATTGGAATTCTATCATCTGCAAAAAACATATGTTCTGTGCGACAAAGTCCGATTCCTTCAGCCCCAAATTTAAGCGCTTTAACAGCATCTTTAGGCGTATCAGCATTTGTCCTGACTTTTAAAGTACGAAATTCATCAGCCCAACTCATGAAGGTTGAAAATTCACCGGATAATTCAGGCTCTATTGTTGGAACCTTACCCATCATGATTTCACCGGTCGAACCGTTTAGAGTGATAACTTCACCCTCTTTAATTGTTAATTTGCCGACCTGAAATTGCTTCTTCTTAAGATTCACTCTAATTGCTTCAGCACCGGTTACGGCACATTTGCCCATTCCTCGAGCAACCACAGCAGCATGGGATGTCATCCCACCCCTGGCGGTTAAAATACCAGCAGAGGCGTTCATGCCCTCGATATCATCCGGATTTGTCTCTTCACGAACAAGGATGACTGTTTTCTTACCGGCATTTTTTACAGCTTCTTCTGCCGTAAAAAAGACCATCCCGGAAGCTGCTCCCGGTGAAGCGGCAAGACCTTTTGCAAACACTTCACATTTGGCGCTGGGGTCAATTCTCGGATGAAGCAGCTGATCCAATTGATCGGGCTCTATCCGTTTAATGGCTTCTTCTTTAGTTATCAGCTTCTCGTTGACCATATCAACTGCAATTTTAATTGCCGCCTGAACGGTCCGTTTACCATTTCTGGTTTGAAGCATGAATAATTTACCCTGCTGAATAGTAAACTCAAAATCCTGGATCTCGGCGTAATGTTTCTCAAGTTTCGTAGTGATTGTTTTGAGCTTCTTAAATGCATCCGGCATTATTTTTTCAAGATTTTTTATCTGCTGTGGTGTTCTTATTCCGGCAACAACATCTTCACCCTGGGCATTAACCAAAAATTCGCCATAAAATTCTTTTTCACCGTTCGATGGGTTACGGGTAAATCCAACCCCGGTGGCAGAATCATTGCCCATATTCCCGAATACCATAGCTTGAATATTGACCGCCGTACCAATATCAGAAGGAATATTATTCATCCGGCGATAAGAAATCGCACGAGGATTATTCCAACTGCGGAAAACCGCATCACGGGACATCTGAAGCTGATCCCATGGATCATCAGGGAATACTTCACCGGTCTTGCGTTTAATAATTTGTTTAAATCGTTTTACAATTTCCTGAAGATCGTTGGCTTGAAGCGAGCTATCCTGTTTTACTTTGCGATCTTTTTTCTTCTTATCGATTACGCCCTCAAACAGATCACGATCAATACCCAAAACCACATCGCCAAACATCGAAATAAATCTACGATAGTTATCCAATGCAAATCGCGGATTTTTGGTTTTTTCTGCAAGGCCGTTGACTGTCGCTTCATTCAACCCAAGATTTAGAATTGTATCCATCATTCCCGGCATAGAATATTTTGCACCGGAACGAACCGAAATTAGCAGAGGATTTTCCGGATCACCAAACTTCTGTCCGGTCGCCTTTTCTATTTTCCCAATATAAGGTACCATATCACTGTTGATATCTTTGGGGATTTTCATCCCTTGTTCATAAAACAGATGACAGGCTGCGGTTGAAATTGTAAAACCGGGAGGAACCGGAACTCCGGTATTTGTCATTTCGGCCAGATTTGCACCTTTGCCGCCAAGTTCATCTTTCATGGATGCTTTTCCTTCGGCTTTACCAGAGCCAAAGAAATAATAATATTTCCCGGTCGATTTTACTTTTGTATCTTTCGCCTTAGCAACTTTTGGCTTTTCAGTCTTCGACTTAACAGCAGTTTTTGCTTTAACGGTCTTTTCTTTAGTCTCAGTTTTCATCACTTTTTTGGTCACCTTCGGTGTTGCTTTTTTCTTTTGTTTTACGGCTTTTTTGGCCGTCTTTTTCTTTGCTACAGTTTTTCTGGCAGCCATTTAATCGACCCTCATACTAAATTAAAAGATTTGCCAAATTCTACGCAGAATCTATTACATCAAAACCTTACAAGCAATATAAAAGGCGGTTGAAAATAATTATTATTCTCAACCGCCTTAAAATTCAATGCTGTCAACTTCTTACATTGTAAAAAGTCGTTCGCCTTTTATGATCTGTTCAAGCATTTTTAGCGTCTTTTCAACTGGTGAATGCATCAAATCAGTTGTATTAAATGTCGATCTGACTACTTCGCGTTGAGCGATTACACCGGTTTTCCCACGCCCGCCACGGGCTTTTTTCTTATGGGTTAAATTATACTGACGCTGATATTCTTTTGCCTTCTCTTTGTGCTTCTGGTAGTACTGCCTCTGATACTCACGACGAGCTTCCGCTGTAGATAGTTTACCCCTTTTTTTCAATTTAAGAATCTCGCTACCGGCGTTAGCAGGTTCGGTGTTGGTGTGAATTGAGGCTCCATTTGTTTGAGCCATACATCCTCACTTTCCCTGTGATTAGTTGCTACCCATTTATAGATAATTTTATATCAGGACAAGCCTGATCAGTTCCTCCAATAGTTACGGTAGGAAATTATTACCTGTATGTCAAGTAAAATCTTTGTTTTTTCTAAAATAATTATTTCTTAATGAGCAGTCGTTGAATGACTTATTTCATTGATCAATTTATAGATATCTTAAAACAAAGGAATAACATGAGTTATGCTGTTCATCTCAGGAACATACAAACCATTGTCCCCCTTAAAGTACTGAGTTTAAGGTGATTTACTTGACATACATTAACAATGTCATATTTGATTATACGAATAAATACGACAAAAAAACAAACCAAAGTTGTCTTATTTGATTATTGCCTGCCGTAAAAAGGCAAGCTCGGAAATGAATTTATGGCTGAAATAATTCCAGCCGGGGGCAACAAGTTCTAATCCTTGTACTGTAGTTATAATAAAAAGTTTGATAATACAACAAAAAAATCCCGCTATTTCTCAATAACGGGATTTATTTTTAAACTAAAAATCTATTAAGCTGACTTAGATTTCCTGAAATCTATAAATTCTTTAACTGCATATCCAAGCACAAGCAGTACCAGCAACCAGAAAAAGATTAGGAAGCCGGCATGATGATTGGCGTTGGAAGTATCCATCGCATTCTGATACCAGTTGATATCAAGGAACTGCAGACGGTTAATAAACAGTGATATTCGAGCCATCACCGTATAGCCAAAAGAGGCTCCGAAACCTATCATTAATATCCAGATTCCAAACTTTGCAACTCCGCCAAAAACACCGGTATGGGCTTTGGAGAAGAAAAAGTACACCAAAGCGGCAACAGTTCCGACGAAAATTATTAACTGTGATAAGCCGGAAGCTGAATCCAACAGATTAAATCCATTGACACCAAAGAAATTGGTCCAATCGATACCTTTTTCCATGACTGCAAACAACTGACGGTTTACTTTGGCACCCATTTCAAGCGGGATAGCAACACCGGTTGCAATACCAATATATAAGCCCATCGGCCAACGGGAAACCCAGGAATATTTCTTTGAGAAACGAGTCCACATCAAGACACCCAAAAGCGCCGGCACAATATACCATGGCGCTGAAGAATTTAGCCATAGTAAATACCAACTGCCATCGTCAAGACGTTGAAATAGGTTTGGGGTTAGTCCGTTATGCCATAAAATAACCACAAAATATCCTGCTGAAACACCTACTACAAGATGCTCGGCAATCTTATAGAATGGGTTATCTTTGTACAGGAACGAAAAGATGCCAAGGGTTAAAAAGGCACCAAAAGTAGTCCATATAAAAGTAGTAAAATCCATTAGATACCTCCTTCCCTTCTTTGTCTGCGACGTTCCATCAATAATCCAACGTTACCCATAATAATAAAAATTATGATTACAACATGAGCCCCAAGCTGAACTCGCATTCCATCTTTAGCCAAGCCGGGATTCTCAGCCATTTCTTCATATTGGGCGGCTCCTAAAAGTCCTCCCATTATTCCAAAAACCTGACCTGAACCAAGGAATGGATAATACTGAGCTGTCATTACACCGGTAAGCCCAAGAGCAAGCGGGAATCCGAATCTGCCCTGTCCGTATGAAATCCAGGCATCAGTTATATTACCACCGGAAAGATCAACAACACAAGCCATGTCATCGTAATTGCTGACACCTCTCATCATTGGTAATGAATCAAGGGGACTGCCATAGTAATCATTCGGGAAAGGCAGTCTGAAATCCTGCCCCATTGCCAGAATTACAAGTGCATAATATGGTTTATAACCAAGGAAGCAGTAATCTATTCCATTTACGATCTCTCGGCCTTCAAACTCAACACCGTTATAAGTTTTATCAATAAGTAATGAGTCTGAGATATCACGTATCGCCTGATCCGCCATGCCGGGACCGTTCTGAGACAAAGCTGTAAAAATCACTTTGACTTTTTTACGCCAGCAATGCTCAACCACCGTATAGGTCATAGGGTGAAGTTCGGCCATGTTATTAGGATCATAATCTATTGCAACTAGTATAATTTCGCCTTCATCAAGATTGTCAATAAACTCAAATATCTTTTCTGTTTCCGGTTCAACCAAAATGGGAACATTAAAATCAACAGCATATGAGAATACACAAACAATTATCAAAAGCAAAAAGACCCAGCGACGGTCAAGATTCATCAGTTTTTCAAATACATCCATACTGTCCTCCTTATCCTTTCCCCATATAGCCGCGTTCAATGCCCAGGATAACTTTTAGAGCAGTAGCAACGATACCGAGACCAATCCCGATAACGATAGCTCGCTGAGCTGCCAAGTTGGGAACATTCATAAGCCAGTTAGATGTTTTAGCACCAAAATCACCATAAAGTGCTGCAAACCACGGATTAAATCGCATCATCACAATAAGTGCCGCGATTAACAGAAGGGTTGCCAGAAGATTCCTTGCTCTAAAGGCACGATAGGCTGCTGATGCAATAAAGAATGCTAACAGGGCAAACATTGTTGACAAGCACGGAATCAAGATATGATCAAAGAAGGCTCTGAACATCGGGTTCTGAACACCATCGGCAGTGCTGAAATGGAAACTCCAGCTGCTGTCAAAAATTGAGATAAGGACCGCCAATAAAATAAATAGTCCTGTCAGCGAAGCGTACAAGGTTTTTTGCGATGATGAAATTATCGTATGAATTATCATTCCAATAGCCAACAGAACACAGGCAACAAATGGGAAATACATCCCCCACGGATCGCCATTCTTCGCTGTGAAACCGAAAATGATCATTGCAAAAAGTCCGAATAATGTCAGATATGAATATATCCAATTCGGTTTTTTAGTTTTAATTTTATCTAATGAAACTCTCAACAGCGACCAGATTCCGAGTGCAAGCGCAAAAATTCCGATAATCACAATCCATTCGAGAAGGAATTCATAGATCCATTCAGATGATTCATGAGGTACAAAATATTGAATTATCATGAACATTCCGAACAGAAAAACTAAAAAGAGAGGTATTTGTCTTTTCATTCTATTCCACCTCCTAATTAGTTACCTGAAACAGACTGGTAAATTCTGTCAGGCCAAAGTTAGCGGCTATTATACCGACGATTCCAAGAATAATTACTGCAGCCTTTGCCCAATCCTGAGCTTTTAAGGAACCTAATAAAATAGGCTCACGACCAAGATAAGCCGAAGCAGCGTATAATTCTTCTCCTATTAATGTATAGTCACAAGCTACAATAAAGAAAGGTATCTGAGCAATTTCATCTGTACCGGCAATTTGAACCGATTTAGCAATTGCTCCTGTTTCTGCAAGAAGCAACGATTCTGCAAAGAATTTACCCATATAAACATTTGTAGCCGGAAGTTCACGAAGCATTGTACCATTGACAGCTGCAACATAAGCAAACTGTGACTGGGTCACAAAGTGAACCGTATCTTCTTTAAAATCATCAGGACGACCGGCATCAAGGAAAGCTGACTTTACAACTTCCTGAGCAACTGTCATTACAATCGGATCATAAGTCGGCACAATCAAGGTTGTCTGATATTCAGCAACTTTTTTTGCCACACGACCTAAAATTGTAAATGAAGCGATAGTCGCAACATCTGAGGCTGTACCCAAGCCAAGAACATAAAGAATCGGTTTACCCATTTCTGTAGCCCGACCGATAGCATCGTCAACGGCTTCGATACCTGCCAAAGGACGCACATATAAATTAGCACCTCTTTTGGCTCTTTGAACAAAGAATAGAGTCAATAGCCCAAAGATTAAAACAGCCAAAAATACCGGAAGACGCCCGCTGTTAAACCACTGACCGAATGATTGCACCGGTCCGAAAATCTCAGATGATGATCTTATTGTGGAATCAACGGTGACTGCATCCACCCGATAATAAAAGTTGCAAAAATCAGGAGAATAATCAAATGCTTCACGCTTTTTGCTGCCTTTATCCTGAAAGGTGGTAGTACCGGATGGCACTTTGCCAACATTTGTCCATCCACCATTTTCTGGATACTGATCATAAGCCTGAGGATATCCAACCAACAAGGCTTCATATTCTTCAAGAAGGTCATCTCGGCTCTGCTTCAATTCACTCTTAATTCCAGCACCTTCATCCAAAGCTGACTCTGCTATAGCAAGTTTGCTGCGAACCTGTTCAACTGTATCTCTCATCAAAGGAGTCCAGCGAAAGATTTCATAAGACAGAACTGAAATTGAAGCATCGTCACTTCCATCATCAACTGAGGTTTCCCAGTTTAACGTGACAGAATGACCATGATCGTTGTCGGTATCCTTGCCTGTAAACATCGTAGCTGGAGCCGGAAGGATTACTTCGGTGGAATCGGCCAGACTATCGGTCACAGCTTCATCCTGGGCGGCTACAGGCAACGACATTACAAACAGCATAAGTAATATGATTACCGATTTACATTTCATACAGTTTTCCCTGTAAGTATTATAAATTAATATTATAGTATCTTAATTAAGTTATTATTTCTAACCAATCTTTGAATAGAAAAGTGATTCGTCCGACTAAAAGCGAGATGCGTCCCATAACCGTATATCCAAATGATGCGCCGAAGGTCACCATTAAAATCCAAATACCAACCCTTGAGGCCGACCCGAAGACTCCGGTATGTTCTTTGGAAAAATAGAAATATATCAATCCGCAAAAAACACCGAGAAATATGACCCAGTTGGCAAGGATCAATACTAATTGTCCCGAAGCTGACAGATTGATGTTGGCAAAGAAATGTCCGATTCCCTGCCAATCAGTACCCAGCAAAGGTACAAAAGTCGAAGAAACCTGCTGAATAAAATCAGAGGACAAGTAACGAATAAAATTTAACCCGGCTGTTGTTCCAACGATCAGCGCCAGAGGCCAGCGGGATAACCACCCATAATTAGTCGACAGCCTCATCAAGAGAAGCAAACCAAAAATGATAGGGAACATATAGACAATGTTCATAATATCTAAACCGAATATTAATCCCCAGGCGTCGCCTATATATGGAACTTTAAAAAATTCCGATAAATCTGCTGAAATTCTGGGAATCAAATTACCAACAATAGTTGACCAGAACCCGAGACACATCCAGAAAGCGGCTGAAACGCCTACAAACAGATGCTCGGCAAATTTGTAAAAAGGATTATCTTTATATAAAAACGATAGAACCGACAGTGTTAAAAATGCGGCAAAAGTGATCAGAAAACCACGCATGATAAAATTATCATCGGCAACACTCACTGATGAGGACTTCATAATCCAACTCAAAATAAATAAACCCATGACAACCGCTAAGACAATATAGGACGACTTTTTCATCTTGTCTCCCCTTTGCGGCTGCGAAAATAAATCACATTCCCAATTACAATAAAGGCCATAATAACAATATGAGCTAATGTCTGAGGACCCATCATTCTCAATCCGGGAGTATCCATATCTTTAAATTTTTCATGCCTTGAAACTAATTCAGATTCATATTCAGCGGCTCCCTTTATTCCTCCAAGAATGCCTACAACCTGACTTGGAAAATAAGGATACAACTGCGGAGCAACTACCGCCGCAACCCCTGCCCCAACCGGAACATCACCGGGATCGCCAACGAATAAAACCCATTCCTTCGGTCCCGGTTTCCCGCCACCGATAGAAATGATTAAGTCCATATCTTTACATGATTTTATATTATTAAATAATTCGATATCATCAAGTGGAACCGAATTTACATCAGTCGGAAACATCTGCCTGAAATCACCGACGATCACATTCAAAACGCCTTCATTCCCAGCCTTGTAACCGATATTAACATAATCAACCAAATCCTGCTTTTCAGGAAACTGAGGCAGAATAACATTATCAAGGGTCTGCGACAACAAAGCCTGACCGGTCGCCCAAAGTGACATGAAAATTATCTTATGCCCTTTTTCAAGTGCATGAGCACTAATCGCATTAGCCATCGGCTGAACTTCAGGAGCCATAGCCGGATCAAAATCAAATGAAATTAACATATTTGAACCGGGAGGAAGATTTTCAATTTTATCAAAAACCGCTTTAACAATCGGAGTCGCTTTTTCTTCAAAGGTAATCGGGAATAAAATTGGAGCGGCAACAGCCACAAATATAAATATGAAAATAATTCGGCGATCTACTTCCTTAGCTTTGATTGATCTGATAAATAACCAGAGCAAGCCGCCGAATATCATAATTACCGAAATTATAACACCAATATTAGACAGGGAGATAAGAATCGGATTTAGCATATCAATCATCCCCTCCTAAATAGGTTCGTTCAATCCCAAGTATTAACCGTAGTGACATCGAGACAACACCCAAACCAATCCCGATCATAATTGCTCTCTGACCGGCTAAGTTTGGTGAATTCATAATCCATATTGCAAGATTCGGGATTTGCATAATTGAAAAGCTTTCAGGAATCCACCCCGTCATCATCATTCCTAATGGTGTCCGCCCTAAAAGAATAATAAAGGCAGCGACCAAAAGAATTGTGGCTTCCCGGTTTTTAGCCCGGAAGGCACGATAGGAAGCCGAGGCTACAAAAAAGGCTAATAACGCATACATCGTGGATTGAAGCGGGTTGATGACGTTATTAAATATTTCCTGAAAATAAGAACCTTCGGTAGTAATCGAGGCGGCAATCCCACCCGGGTTGCCCATTTTGAATAAACCGACAACGAGCATTAAGGTAAACCCAGCAAGAGTTACAATAGAAAAAGTCCAGTCCTCTTTTTTGCTAATCAATTTTCTGACATGAACTCTGACAAGGTTGCCACCGCCGAGAAAAAATGCGAACACAGCAATAATATCAAAAAACAGCGTAAAAGTTTTCTCAAGGCTTTCAAATGGTGGAACAAAAACCGCAACAATTAGAAGCGTTCCAACAAAAAAAGTAATTAATAATGGTATCTGTCTTCTCATATTATCTTTTCACTAACTAACAGAAAATACATTTGTTAAATATTCAAAAATTGCGGTCATAAATTCTATATCCCATGCCTTAGAAAATGTCGCTGAAATAACGCCTATCAAAATCACTACTAATGCTATCGCTTTGCCGATATCCTGACCCTTTAACGAACCCAACTGCTTTGGTTCGTTAGATAAATATGCCGAAGCTGCAAACAGTTCTTCACCAATAAGAGTAAAATCACAGGCGGCAATAAAAAATGGAAGCTGTGCCGGACGGGCAGTACCCGCTATCTGAATGGCTCCGATTGAATTTCCGGTTTCTGCTAAAATAAGCGATTCCGCAAAGAAAGCTCCCATGTAGAAACAGGTCGCCGGTTTTTCACGGACCATAATTCCATCTACCGCCGCAACATAACCAAACTGTTCGTCTGTTATATAGTTTACCATGTCATCGCTATAAGCATCAGGACGACCGGCTGATTGATAGGCAGCTTTAATCGTTTCACGTCCGGCGGTCATAACCAACGAACGGGAAACAGGCATAAAAATTCGGGTATCATATTCAGCAATCATTCGGGAGACTCGTCCAAGAATTGTTAAACCGGCAAGAGTCTGCACATCATCCATATCCTGAATACCCGGAACATATAAAATCGGACGTCCCATTTCGGTCGCACGACCGATTGCTTCGTCAATAGCTTCTAATCCGGCAATCTTCCGGACAAATAATTTTTTCCCGCGACGGGCGGTTTCTATGAAAAAAGCGATTGCCAAAGTGATAATTAATGCTATTAAGAATAAATACGAACGATCATAGTTAAGCCATTCTCTCTCAGGACTAATCGGCGCCGTCTCGGTTGAGAATTGCTCAAAATTTAGCGAAACAGAAGTGACACTATACATATAGCTATTCTCTTTTTCCAAACCGTCATCACGGTAGTAAGCAGAACCTTTCGGTAGTTCGGCAATCTTTTCCTCTAAAGCACCATTTGTTCTCCGGTAAACCCGATAAGCAATTACTTTCCCCTCAACCAGTTGGTCGTCTATCGACGGCACCCAGCTTAATTCAATGGCTTCTCCATCATCATATTTAAAATCAGATGCTATCAGAGATGTTACCGGGGCGGCAACAATAATTGTTGAATCTACCTCTTCAACAACCGGAGTTTCCTGAGAAAAGATTGAAATATTAAATGAGATGACGATTAAAATTGATAAAAACAACAAAGGTAATTTTGATTTTTTATTTCTCACTAGTTAATCATCCCCAGCCAGTCGCCAAGCAGGAAGTCAATTCGTCCGATCAAAAGCGACATACGGCTCATAACGGTATAGCCAAAAGATGCACCGAAAGTTATCATTAAAAAGATAATTCCGACTCGGGCGGTAGCGCCAAAGGCGCCTTTGTGTTCTTTTGAGAAAAAGAAATAAATCAGCCCTGAAAACGTACCGACGGCCACAATAATATTACCGATTATAGTATAAATTCCAGCTTCATATCCGGCGCCAAATAACGGCATAACCGTATTTTCAACCTGACGCATTATATTTGATGAAAAATAATTTATAAGATACAAACCCGAGGTCGCACCGACAATGAATGCCAAGGGCCAACGGGAGATCCATCCAATTTTAGGAATCAACCTGAGAATCATCATTAATCCCAACAAGGCTCCGACATAAAGCATCGGGTCTTCACCCTTGCCAAGCCAGAATTTCCCGTAGATATTATCCCAGAACAAAGTCACAAACCAGTATCCGGCAGAAATCCCAACAAAAATTGATTCACAGAGTTTGTACCAGTGATTGTCCTTGTACAAAAAGGAAACAATTCCCATTGTAAAAAAAGCTGCAACCCATACTGAAAAATGATCCATAATTCGCTTAACCTTTGAGTTTCTTCTCTCGACCGCCCCTGAAATAGGCGACATTACCAATAAGAATAAATGCTATCACAACCATATGAGCAAATGATTGAGACAACATAAACTTTGTGCCTTTACCTTCATGTCCGGTAAGTAATTCAAATTCAGCCGCACCATTCATGCCGCCGAGAATCCCTTTCAACTGTCCGGACCTCAGATATGGATAACATTGCGGTGCCTGTACGGCAGTATTGCCGGCACCCAAATCAACAGCGTAACGGTCAACCGCTACCTGCACCCACTCGATTGTTCCCGGATAACCGGCAGATAAATTAAAACTGTAATCTATATTATCAAAATTCTTTACGTTCTTTACTAAAGGAAGATCATCGTAAGCGGTTCCGGAATAATCTGTCGGAAACATTGATTTAAAATCCGCACCCATCCTTTGAATAACAAACTCATTCCCGGTTTGGAATCCCAAATTAACGTAATCAATACCATACTGTAAATTTTTAGCCGCTATATTTTCATCCTGTAAAACAACTTCAAGGGCAAGGTTCGCCTGTTGAGGACCTTGTGGCCAAAGACCTATAATTATGACTTTGATATCATTATTAAAACAGAAGCGGAAAAATGATTCTGCCATCGGCTGAAGTTCAGGTGCTGAAGGAGGATCATAATCGAATGACACTAATGCTTTGGAACCCGGCGGAAGGGTTTCGATCCAATCATACAAAGTTTGAACCTCTGGAGAAATCTTTATTGTCTGGGAAATATCCATAAAAAATGGAAGTGATACCGCAATACCGACATATAAGAAAACTGTCCTTCGACCAACCGGCTTCCCTTTTAGAGTCAAGAAAAGAATATACAATAAGGAGATAAAAATCAATCCGACAATTATCATTGATACGGTCGTTGAAAATTTAATTGCTCCAAACCAGCTATTTATTTTTGCTAAATAAAATACAATTGATACAATCAGAATAATTGCTACTACAATCAATTCTTTAATTTTTGTACTCAATTAATCACCCCCCAGATGTGAACGTTCAATACCAAGAATAATTCTGAGTGATGTAGAGACAATCCCAAGAGCGATACCAATCATAATTGCCCGCTGGCCGGCAGTCTGAGGAAACTGCATTATCCAGGTCGCTATATTTTGAAGCTGAAAAGCATCCGGCATAAATGACGATATACTATATCCCACCGGCACTCTTCCAATCATCACCAAAAACGCAGCTACTAATAGAAGGGTCGCATCAAGATTTCGGGCTCTAAAAGCGCGATAAGAAGCTGACGCGACAAAAAAGGCTAAGATTGCAAACATCGTTGCCGAAAGCGGCGTGTATACAAAATCATAAAGCCAGGTAAAGCCTGTTCCCGGCTCCCGAAACCCTTCGCCCGCAGTAAATCCGATTATTGTGATCAGGAAAAAAGAAATTATTGTAACAACGGCATAACCCCAGTCAGCTTTCTTTTTCATTGTCTTTTGGAAAGATATCTTCAACAAATTAAGCGCACCAAGCCAGATAGCACAGGCACCTATTATAGAAAACCAATCCGAAAACCATGCATTCATCCGATCAAAGGGGGCATGTGGAACAAAATATTGAATCACAAAAACCACACCGACGATGCCGGTTATTAATAACGGTATTTCTCTACGCATCGCTTACTCAATCACCGTAAATAGTGATGAAAAATTCCATATATTAAAAGTTTCCAATATAATTCCAATTATTATCGCTACCAAAATTACCGCTTTCCCCATATCCTGCCCCTTTAATGAACCAAGAAGTTTTGGCTCACGGGAAAGATACGCCGATGCGGCAAATAATTCTTCACCTATTAAAGTATAATCACAAGCAGCAACAAAGAATGGCAGTTGTGAAGGCATTCCGGTTCCGGCAATTTGAATCGCACCGATTGAGTTACCGGTTTCAGCCAAAATCAGTGATTCGGCATAAAATGCACCCATAAAGAAAATTGTCGCCGGTTTTTCACGTACTACCATGCCGTCAATACCCGCCGCATACCCAAACTGGTCATCCGTTAAATAATGTACCTGATCTTCATTAAATGCATCTGGACGACCGGCTTTGGAGTAAGCCTCTTTTACTATCTCTTTGGCAGTTACTAATACTAATGAACGTGAAACGGGAACTTCAAGCCAGGTGTCATAGGTGGCAGCCATTTCGGCAACACGCCCTAAAATCGTAACTCCGGCAATCGTCTGAACATTATCCATATCCTGAGTGCCGGGTATAAAGAAAATCTTCTTCCCCATCTCAGTTGCCCGGCCAACAGCTTCATCCACCGCTTCAAGTCCGGCAATTTTACGTATAAACAGTTTCTTCCCTGATTTGGCCTGATTGATATAATACATAATGAAGGCACAAACCATCAACACCCCGACAAAGACGTTGATACGCCTCATATCAAACCATTGGGCCGAAGAACTTACCGGTTCAGACTGATCTGATTCGGTTGAAACTTCCCAAACTGTTTCACCATTCTCTACTACATTATTAACCGTAGAGATTACATAAGTATAAACATGATCGTCATCAACCTGACCATCAATATATTCATTTTTATCAGCCGGCACATCGCCGACCTCTTTATATCCATCCCCGGCAAAACTGGTATCAGACCGGAGAATTCTATATTTTACTACTTTACCGCCAACTGTATCATCAGGTGATAATCCCCAAGTGATTGTAATTGAATTACCGGCATCATTAGGAGTATCTTTTACCGAAATTCCAGTTATGGGAGAAGGTACAAAAGTTTCTAAGACTGAATCGGAGACTTGAGCTGGCTCATCAACCGGCTCTATTTCATCTTGTGAATAAATATTTGATGTAATTAGGAAAAGTAACAAAAATGTATATATAAGGTAATTCCTGAAAATTTTTATGGAAGGTGTATTGTTCAAAAAGTCACTCAAAGTCATTTCCTCAACCAAAGAACCAACATTTCAAGTTAGAGTTAATTCAGTAACGATTAACTTGTTTAAAACATCAAACTAAAAATCAGAACAAACCTCATAAAATACTAATAAGTTGCCAATCTATCAGACTGGTATTTTGAAGTCAAGAAAAAAGAAAGATTAGTGCAATTTAACCCTTGTAACTATCTGTGAATGAACTACAAAGCGTTCGATAAATTTCATTTTCTGATAAATTGGATAATTCCCGCTATTTGCCGTCTTATAATTCTAATTTATACTAAAAAGGCTCTTTACAAGATTTGATGTTTTATGTATAATGCCACCCTTTGTTAAACGGACTGTAAGCGATAAACTATTTTGGTTTCATTAGTTATCGCAATAAAGTAAGAGAATTTTAAAATTTAAATAACAGGTTTTTTCAAATGGCTAAGTTTGATAACCCTGACGATATTAAAATTATTGTCGCCACCGATTGCGGATCTACTACTACAAAAGCAATTCTTATTGAATTCATTAATGGTGAGTATCGCCAAACTACAAGAGGTGAAGCTCCAACTACGGTTGAAGCACCGTTTGAAGATGTAACTATGGGCGTTCTCAACGCTGTTGCGGAACTCGAAGAATTATCCGGCAGGAAAATTCTTGACGAAAACGGCAAATTCATTTCCCCTGCCCAAGGTAATACTGGTACCGATGTCTTCATCTCTACATCATCAGCCGGAGGTGGCTTACAGATGATGGTTGCCGGCGTGGTCAGATCAATGACTGCCGAATCAGCCGAACGTGCCGCCCTTGGTGCCGGCGCAATTGTCATGGACGTTATCTCATCCAATGATAAACGTCTCCCCCATCAACAAATTGAACGCATTCGCCACTTACGCCCCGACATGATTCTCCTGTCCGGCGGCATTGACGGTGGCACAACTACTCACGTAGTCGAACTTGCCGAACTTATTTCAGCCGCCGACCCGCGCCCTCGTCTTGGCTCAAGTTACAAACTACCGATTATTTATGCCGGCAATAAAGATGCCGCTAAAAACGTTGAAGAAACTCTTTCTGATAAAGTTGACTTAAAAGTTGTCGACAATCTTCGTCCTGTCTTAGAACGTGAAAATCTTGGTCCTGCCCGTGAAGAAATCCATGAACTGTTCATGGAACACGTCATGGCTCAGGCACCCGGCTATAAAAAACTAATGGAATGGGGCGATGCTCCAATTATGCCTACCCCGGGAGCAGTTGGTCTGATTATTCAAACTATCGCCGAACAGTACAATATTGAAGCCGTTGGCGTTGACATTGGTGGAGCAACCACCGATGTATTCTCTGTCTTCCGTCCGGAAGATGACGGCGAAGGCGTCTTTAACCGTACGGTATCAGCTAACCTTGGCATGTCATACTCTATCTCAAATGTATTTGCCGAAGCTACCCTGCCTATGGTTATGCGCTGGGTACCATTCCCGATGGATGAACGCGACCTCAGAAACCGTGTTAAAAACAAAATGATTCGCCCGACTACGATCCCGCAATCTCTTGAAGAACTAATTTTTGAACAGGCAATTGCCAAAGAAGCTCTTCGTCTCGCCTTCATTCAGCACAAAAACTTTGCGACCGTCTTAAAAGGCGTTCAACAACAGCGTACCATTGCCGATGCTTTCGAACAGTCGGCTTCCGGTGCTACCATTGTAAACATGATGACGCTCGATATGCTTATCGGTTCCGGCGGTGTTCTTTCTCACGCACCTCGCCGTCAGCAATCAGCTTTGATGATGATTGATTCTTTCTTACCGGAAGGTGTCACCCGTCTGGCTGTCGACTCAATCTTCATGATGCCTCAGCTTGGGGTCTTGACCGAAGTTCAGCCAAAAGCTGCTACTGAAGTATTTGAAAAAGATTGCCTGATCCATCTTGGTACCTGTGTTGCCCCGGTTGGTGTTCCCAAAAAAGGTGCCGGACCGGTTATGAATTACACTATTGAACTTCCATCCGGAACGGTCAGTGGTACTCTTGAACATCTCGAAATGAAAAAATTCAACCTCGGTATTCAGGAAAACGGACTCCCGATAGTTGCCAAAGCTACGTTTGAACCTACCAAACATTACGATCTTGGCGCCGGTAAAGGACAGAAAATCGAAAAAGATGTTTATGGCGGCGTGGTCGGTGTTATCCTTGATGGTCGTGGCAGACCTTTTGATCTGTCAACCTTGAGCGAAAAGGACAGAGTTAGTTATTTAACCAAATGGATGAATGAGTTGGATATTTATTCAACCGAAAAACTTCAAGCTTTAACAGGGGAATAATGTATGAGAGCTTTTATTAAACTGCTTACAATTGTAGTAATAGTATTAATAACTGTAACTCTGACAAGTTCGTTTGCAAAAAACTATGTCAGTTTAAGCGGCGAGTTTTATTTTAATCTCCCTGATGACTGGGTGAAAATTGATTACCCAACGGTCGATTTGTACTTAGCACAGAACAACGTCGGTGATGCCAGTTTTTACTATGATGCGGTTTTTGCTCCCAAAACAAACGACCCCTTTTATAATGGCGAATATCTGTTTTTGACCTACGACAAAATCGGACAACTGTCAGATAAACAAATTGACTCGGTCCTCGCAACCATGACTAAGCTATTCGGTGAGGATCTTAAATACTTTCCGGTCGCAAACTACCTGACCGATCTCAAATCAAACGCACCCAACTATGACAAAGAAAAAAAGATCGTTTCGGTTTTAAACGATGTGTCTCAAAAAGCAGAATCTTTTAAAAAGAATCTCTTAATGTTCAAATTCTATAACCGGGGAATTGCAAAATTCTTCTTCTATTCTCCTGACTCGCTCTTTGAAACAAGTAAAAATGACTTTTATGATATGGTAAACACCTTCTCTGATGAAAACGTCGATGCGGCGCTTCCAAAAGAGAATGTGAAAATTGCTGATATTGAAACAGGAACTGACTCCGATGATGGCAGCAGCAACGGTTCGAAAGTTGCTATCTTTGTGGCGATTGCTGTTGTTTTATTTATTGTTATTAAAAAAAGAAAAAAAGCTCGATCATAATATAAGAATTTAGGAAGGTTTAAACCTATGGCACATGCCTATACTCCGGGACTCAAAGTCACCGAAAAATTACTGGTTCAAAAAAGTCGCATCCTCCCCCTCAAGGGTGATGTAGTGGTAAAAGTTGGCGACAAAGTTACCCCCGATGTTGTTGTGGCTCGTACTCACCTACCCGGTAATGTAGTTCCTCTGAATATAGCCAACAAACTTGGATTACCTCCTGAAGATCTCGAAATGGTCATGGTTAAAAAAGAGGGCGACACAATTAAAGAAGGCGAAGCTATCGCAATTAAAAAATCATTTATTAAATTCTTCTCTTCTTCGGCTGAAGCTACAATCAATGGTACTCTGGAATCTGTTTCTCATATTACCGGCCAAATCCTCCAACGCGGACTACCGGTCCCGGTTGAAGTCAAAGCTTATCTTCGCGGTGAAGTGACCGAAGTCATCCCCAACGAAGGCGTAGTTGTCACTTGTAATGCTTCTTTTGTTCAGGGAATCTTTGGTATCGGCGGTGAAACTTATGGAAATATCGTTATCGCCACCCCTGACAATGCCACCGTGCTAACAGAAGATTTAATAAATCCTGACATGAAAGATAAAGTCATTGTTGGCGGTTCTCTTGTAACTGCCGGAGCTTTGCAAAAAGCTATTGAAGTCGGCGCCAAAGGGATCGTTGTTGGTGGTTTTAATGACAAAGACTTGCGTGATTTCCTTGGCTACGACATCGGTGTTGCCATTACCGGTTCAGAAGATATCTCTGTTACTTTAGTTGTAACCGAAGGTTTTGGAGAAATCAACATGGCTTCAAAAACTTTTGACCTTCTGAAAAAACATGAAGGCGAAATGGCTTGCATCAACGGTGCCACCCAGATTCGTGCCGGTGTTATCAGACCGGAAGTTGTAATTCCATCAACCGAAGAACGGATTGATACTTCGGAAGCTGACACAGAAATCCAGGGCTTAAAAACCGGTACTCCGGTTCGTGTGATCCGTCATCCATATTTTGGAAAGATTGGGTCGGTCACAGACCTTCCTTCCCCGCTTCATGTTCTTGAATCCGAATCAAAGGCTCGCGTGCTTGAAGTAGAATTTGAGGATGGAAAAAGAGCCATTATCCCTCGCGCTAACGTGGAAATGATCGAAGACTAATATTATTTTCTAATATTTTAAAAGCCTCTCATTTTGAGAGGCTTTTTTTTTAAATGTTTTGTGTGGGCGTCGGGTGGCACCCTCAAACTTGTTTGGGGGTGAATCTGTTTTTTTTAGCCCTGCTGTGTGCTCGTCTGCCCCATAAAAACGAAGTGTCTTATTCAAGTTTCTCAAATTTCTTTTTGTTGACGATTCCATTTATCATCGGTATATATTCTGACTGAATTAAGGAGAATAATTGCGACTGGTCAGTTGCAGTAAACTTTTGAAAGGTACGAGCGTACAACAAGTATGAATACATTAATACTTCCCGGAATTTTTTCCGGATCAGTCTGGCAGATTATTGGAAATTCATCTGTCTTTGGCATTTTTATCCTTTTAGTCCTCGCTTCAATGTCTGTTATCTCATGGGTTATTATTTTTCACAAATGGCGTCAATACCGTGCTGTTGAACATGATAACAACCGCTTTTTGAAATATTTCCGAGGCTCAAGAAAATTGGCTGATTCTATCGGACAGGCAAAATCTCATAGCCAGTCACCATTCTCAAACATTTTTGAATCCGGTTTTACGGAAATGAACAGCCTGAATGAAATGAAAAATGAAGGCGGTGGATTACAAGAGAAATTTAATCCTCTCAAAAATGATGATTTTGAAATAATAGAACTAAGCATGGAAAAAACACTGACCGAACAAATGGCAATTCTTGAAAAACAGGTCATTTTCCTTGCCACAACGGCTAATGCTGCCCCGTTTTTAGGACTCCTCGGTACGGTCGTTGGTATTATGGATTCTTTCTGGTCAATCGGCGAACGTGGCTCAGCCTCGCTTGCTGTTGTTGCCCCGGGTATTGCCGAAGCCTTACTGGCTACTATTGTTGGCTTGGGCGCTGCCATTCCGGCGGTAATCGCATTTAACTGGGCAAATAATAAAATGAAAGTCATCAGTGATACCGCCAACAATTTTATTATTGAATTTATGAGTAAAGCTAAAAAGGAGACTCTCTAATGCGTAGACCCCGCCACAGAACCTATGGAGCCATGGCGGAAATCAATATCACCAACTTAGTTGATGTTGTGCTGGTTCTGCTTATTATATTTATGATATCAGCCCCTTTACTCCAATCAGGCATTGAAGTCAACCTCCCCAAAACCAAAGCAGCTGCGGTTGAAGAAGAAGCCGATGGTGTTGTTGTTACCATTGATGCTAAAAATGGAATCTATATTAATGATGTCTGGTCCCGATTGGAAAATTTTGAGGTTGCTCTTGAAAAAGAATTGTCAGCCAAAAACACATCATCAGTGTACCTTCGTGGAGACTCAGCCGTTGATTATGGCACTGCTATTGCCGTTATCGGAAGAATGAAAGATATGGGCATTGATGGCATCAGCCTGATAACCTCTCAAGAGGATAAAAAGAAAAGTAAACGGTAGACCGATGAAACTCGATATCACCTTATCATTAATCCTTCATTTAATTATTGTTCTGTTTATGGTTGCGACTACTCCGTTTGACATTGGAAAGAAACAGACCTTCGATAATGTGATTAAAGTATCTCTTACCGCCATGCCCGAACTGTCATTTGATGAACCGGCTCCAATCCCGGCGCCGATTGTACCGGAAGCTATTGACGAAGCCATGCCTGAAATTCCGATTGATGACCCGACTACTCTCCCTGAAGCTATCATTCCCAAAGAAGAACCGCCAAAACCAAAAGACAAACTGAAACCAAAACCCGATAAACCAAAAAAGAAAATAACCAAACCGGTCTCTGGACAAACCGAAAACGCCACCGGCACCCAAAAAGAAGTCGACGCCCCCGGAACCGGAGCGGGGACTCCGTTTGGAGGTGTCACCATTGATAATGCATCATTTAATTATCCCTATTGGTTTACTCAAGCTTTCCAGAAAATCAGACGCAACTGGCGCAACCCGATTGCTATCGATATTTCGATTACCTGTACTATTTATTTTCAAGTCATTAAATCGGGAAGATTGGTCGAAGTAAAAGTTGTGAATTCATCTGAAATTATCGCCTTTGATAATGCCTGTATTCTTGCCGTACAAAATGCTGCCCCATTCCCGCCTTTGCCTAATAAATTTGTCGATGAAATAATCGGAATAACTTTACCTTTCCAATATAAACCATAAATAATGAGGTCTCGATGAAAGCCACCAGGATTTGCACACTAATATTTTTATTATTCTTAATCATAATCTCTTCCCCTTCGGCTCAGGACAGTGAACAGGAAGTATTCGAATATCTGTTTGACACGCTTCGTACCGGCGATGTCTCTTCTACTCCAATCGGTGTCGACGAAATGAAATACATCGGAAATCAATATATCAGCCGGAACGATTCTACCCTCATGCGATACATCACAGCTGTAGTTCAATTTGACATCGACTTTTATGCTGATTTCGAACTCATTCTGATTGACAGTTTCTATATGAAAACTTATGAAATCACCGAACTTGACGCTTTAGGCTGGTCACGACTTGGAGCAACTTACCTGATCAGGCTTGAAGCCGAGTTTCCGGGAAAAAATATCAGGGTCCGCTGGAGCTTAGTCGACACCATTAGAAAACAACAATTTGCCCGCGGAAAAGTTGAAAAAAGAAAAAGTGAATGGCGGCTGCTCGGACATGAAATTGCCAACGAAGTCGTCAAAACGCTAACTGGCGAAACCGGCATATTCTTCTCTAAAATTGTCTACGCAAAACGAAATGGGGAAAATAAAGAACTCTATATCTCTGACTTTGACGGTGCCAACGAAAGACAACTGACCAATAATCAGTCTATAAATATCTCTCCCTCATTTTCTCCCGATGGAAAATTTGTTTTCTTTACCAGCTACATGCACGGGGATCCGCAATTGTACAGCGTTGATGTCAACAGCTTAATAACAAAAAAAATAGGTGATTTTCCCGGAATGATGGGCGCGCCTTCTATGTCACCCGATGGTGATAAAATCGCCTGTGTTTTGTCTAAAGATGGTAATTCCGAAATTTACCTGCTCGACTTGGAAGGCAAAGTCATCAAAAGACTTACCCGACATCGCGCCATTGACACCTCGCCCACCTGGTCGCCGAATGGCAAACATATCGCCTTTGTCTCCGACCGAACCGGACGGCCTCAAATCTATATTATGGATTCCTTCGGCTTAAACGTCCGCCGTTTGACTTATGAAGGACGATATAATGATTCACCGATCTGGTCCCAGCATGGTGACCGGCTGACTTTTGTCAGTCGAACCAAGTTTGGACGCTTCGATCTGGCTTCAATTGACACTTCCGGAGCAGATTTCAGGGTTTTAACTGAAGTCGGCATGAATGAAAACCCCCACTTCTCGCCTGATGGTAAACATATTATCTTTTCCTCTACCCGGCTCGGACCACAGGACATTTTCACAATGGATATTACCGGCCGCAACCAGAGAAGATTAACAAGATACGGAAATTGCTCAAATCCTGTCTGGGGACCCCTTCATTAAAAATGAATCAAGTGTCATAAAGTCCTATATTTACGTCCGAATACTGGAAATTTAAAAAACTGCTTGATGCAAAAAAAACTGCTTTTAGCAGTTTTTTTATTGACCATGTTTTTTTCATCTCTTAAATTGGTTACATTGAAAAAAGAATAAAAGAATATGTTCTATACATGGAAGGAAAATCAAATGAAAAGAATTGGACTATTGGCAGTTATCGGACTGATGACCTTTGCCATAATTTTTAACGTCTCTTGTGGCAAAAAAGCGCCAATTGTTGATGAAGCACCAATTGAACAACCGGTCGAACCACCACCGCCGCCGCCACCACCGCCACCACCGCCTCCGCCTCCACCGCCAAAGATGAAAGAATCACAGCTTGTAACCTTGTACTTTGATTTTGATAAACACAACCTTCGCAATGATGCCAGATCGGCTCTGGACAAAAACTATGAACTGCTCCAGGAATTCTCCGATGCCATCATTAAAATTGAAGGTCATTGTGATGAACGTGGTACTGTGGAATACAACCTTTCACTCGGCGAAAAAAGAGCCAAAGCAGCCATGGATTATCTCATAGGGCTGGGAATCCCGGAAAACCGTATCTCAACTCTCAGCTTTGGTAAAGAACGCCCGGCTGACAGAGGTCAGACCGAAGATGCCTGGGCTAAAAATCGTCGTTGTGAATTCCGCATTGTTTCACAATAACTTAAGTAAGATTAAATATGATTAAAAATCGTAATATTTTTATAACCGCCATTCTTTCAATGGCGGTTATATTTTGCGCTTTAATACTCACCAACTGTGTCACTCCAAGACACATTGATGAAGTAAAAGCAGAAATTCGCAACGTCGAACAGCAGAATCAAACAACTCAGGATCTCGTAACCCGAATGGATTCGATAATCAGCTACTCGGCTGAGGCTGACAACAAACTTCGTAATGAAGTCAATTTCACTATGGGCGAGATCCAGGGACAGATTTCAGCTTTGCTTGAAAATTATAACGATCTGTTGCAGAAAATTGATGAACTCTCGCGTAAACAAAATGTAAAGACGATCATCAGAAGTTCTCCCGGATCCTCTCAGAACTCGGCTGAAACTACCGGAGGTCAAACCTCGCCAACCGGTTTTGAATGTGACAACAAATATGATGATGCTTTCATTCTGGTAAGACGCGGTGAATATCAACAGGCTATCGACGGTTTTACAAAGTTTCTTGAAAACTGTACATCCCATGGCTCGGTTGACAATGCTCATTACTGGATTGGTGAAAGTTATTACGCTTTAGGAAAATACCCGGATGCTGTCATTGAATTTGAAAAGTTAATCAATGATTTCAAAACTTCTCCAAATCTTGGACGGGCATATTATAAATTAGCCCGATCCCAGCAGGAACTGGGTAAAAATGCTGAAGCAAAAAAATTGTTCCAAAAACTAATTGATGAATATCCTGAAACACTGGAAGCTCAACAAGCCAGGGAACGACTTAAAGACATCAAGTAGAATGCCTCTAAATCGAATCAAATTAAGAATATCAGCCCCGACTAAGCTAAATAGGCTCAGCCGGGGTTTTTATCAGATTGAAGAAGAAAAACTATACGTTCAAATTGGTCAATTTGCCAAAACAGGTCAATATTTCTCCTACCTCGAATCTAAAAACTGCCGCCTCGAAATTGATCGACATGGCTATCTGATATTTATTGTTATCACAACTCCGCGTCGAAATTGGAATATTATGAATAATCTGGATATCCCCTCCCCTGCATCTGAAAGAGATGTTAAATTTATTCCATTTAGAAAAACGATAAAACCCCCTCAAATACAAACAACACCCGATCAAAAAGATCTGAAAATATGCTTCTTTGAGAGTACTGAGACAATCTGCCTTAAGCTGAATGATTATATAATGATAGAAGTTAATAGCTCTGATGAGCTGGCTGCGATTTGGATAATAAATATTTTAGACGATTTAGCCGGCAAAAAGCTGGCTTCTTTCAGAAAGAAGCATATGTCGGATAAATAGTTATTACGAAACCCACCTTTTCACACTCTGTTTTTTTTAAAATAAATGATTAAACAACTCCTTTTCCGCCTTCGTTCACATAACATTATGAATACTTATCAAGAACCGCACAATAACTTACTGTTTTCCTTAAATTTGCTTGACAGATACTCACTTATTGATGTAAATTATGAGCTAATTTTGAAGATTTTAATCGGATATCTCAGGAGATAGAGGATTTATGAACAACACCTTAAGTTCAAGAAAACTATGGATTTTATCCCTTTTCGCACTGGTTATTTTATCTATGACGATCTTTACCGGGTGCGGTGATGATGATGAAACTATTTTAGGTCCTTCTTTCGGACCTGATGTCAACTGGACAATGGAGCGCGGTGATATTAATACCGATATTCTTCATGCCGTATTTTTTACAAGCAATACCAATGGCTGGGCGGTCGGAGATAACGGATCGATCATCAAATATGTCGATTCTGTTTGTGTTACCGATAACAATGGTGTTATTGATTCAAACTTTACCGATTGTCGCTGGACACCGCTTAACAGTGGGACCGATGTTAGTATTCGCGATCTGTACTTCGTAGATAACAATATCGGCTGGGCGGTCGGCTCCAGAGGTCATATCTTAAACACGACCGATGCCGGAGCAAACTGGGATATTGACACTACTTTCAAAATCTGTTATTTCGGTTCGGAACCTATCAGAGTTAATCTTAACGGTGTTTATTTCTCCGATGCAAACAGCGGCTGGGCAGTTGGCGAAAACGGCTCAATCTTTAAGTACGCCACAGACAGTGCCTGTGTTGACACTCAGGTTTTCAAAGATACGATTATAAACTTTACTATTGATAGTATTTATTTATTTCTCGACTCTTTCTTCTTTTTTGATACTACCGAATTTTATAACATTGACACAACTTTCTATTACGTGGACTCTGTTATTAACTCCGGAAGTGACCCCGTATATGACACCTCCTGGTTCTATATTGATTCTATCTTCCATGCCGAGACCACTGTCACTATTACTATTGACACAATTTTCAATGGCGTCTTTGATACAACAAACTTAATTATTGATTCAATTTTTGATTCTACCAGTTATTATCCGGACAGTCTGATTATTGACACTTCGTATGACACTGTTGTACTGGTTATCGACACCACAGTTAATGATACTGTGATTTACGAAATTCCTGATTCCACCATCAACATTATTGATACTGAAATTGTGACCCAGCAATCCGGTTGGTTCATAATTCTTACTGAAGTTATTCAAAACCTCTGGGATGTAACCTTTGTAGAAGGTACTTATGGCTGGGTAGTTGGTGATCTCGGTACAATCGCATACACCGGCAACGGCGGAATAAGCTGGGAAGATCAAGAAACCGGATTATCAGTCAGCTTAAGAGCGGTTACCTTTATAGACGCCAACAACGGTTGGGTTGTCGGACATAGCGGTACAATTCTGCACACCAGCAATGGCGGCCAAAGCTGGCATAAACAGTTTACCGGAAGCGGATTAACCAATCACTTTGTCTCGGTCTCGTTTGCTGATGCCCTCAATGGCTGGGTAGTCAACACCCAAGGTGATATCTACCGTACTGTCGACGGTGGCTTTAGCTGGTATCTCGACCGTCAGGGATTTAATCTCGGGTTTAACTCGATCTTCTTCCTCGATGGAACAACCGGCTGGATGGTCGGATACGACGGCAATATTATGCATGCTGTTAAAAAATAGATTACTATGATTTATAAAAAACCCGCTGTTTATTCAGCGGGTTTTTTTATGCCCGCAATTATTATGATTGACACTTTATAACTGAATATATTTCATTACCCCTATGGCAAAACCCTCTGAAAATATTATAAAAGAACTTACCCAGTTAAGAATCACCCTTGAATCTCATAACCGCTCCTACTACGTCAATGATAAGCCCGAAATTTCTGATACCGATTACGATAAGCTCTATGACCGTCTGCTTGAAATTGAGAAAAAATTCCCCGAACTCATCACTCTTGATTCTCCCTCACAGCGCGTCGGCTCAAAACCATCAAAAAAATTCGCATCTGTAAAACACCGCCACCAGATGTTATCCCTGCAAAAAGTTACTACTGCCGAAGAATTCGCAGACTTCAACCGTCGCACAATGGAAACTCTCGAAACCGACAAAGGCATTGAGTATATTATCGAACCGAAACTTGACGGACTCGCCGTTGAATTAATTTATGAAAACGGCATCCTGATAACCGGCTCAACTCGCGGTGATGGCTCAACCGGTGAAAATATCACTCCCAACCTCAGAACCATCCATGAAATCCCATTGAAATTATCAGATGAAACCGCCCAAAAATACCCCCTGCTTGAAGTTCGCGGTGAAGTCTACATGGAAAAATCTTCTTTTAAAAAGTTAAATCAAAAACAGGAAAATGA
Organism: uncultured bacterium; assembly: GCA_965372795.1. Classification (GTDB taxonomy): domain Bacteria; phylum Zixibacteria; class MSB-5A5; order GN15; family FEB-12; genus QNAD01. The sequence continues at coordinate 175,154 of CBDVDR010000002.1, read as the reverse complement.
AAATGCCCCTCCGTTTGCTAACCCTCGCAATGCTGCCGCCGGATCACTCCGACAACTTGATTCAACTATAACCGCCTCACGCAAACTGATCTTTAATGCCTATGGTATCTCCGATACTAACCTCAAGGACCTGACTTCTCAATTAACAACAATAGAGTTCTTAAGAGAAGAAGGCTTCCGGATTAACAAACTGATTAAAACTGTTACAGGTGTTAAAAAGGTTGAACAGGAATTTGAAAAACTGACTAAGCTGCGCCCGAATCTTGACTACGAAATCGACGGCATGGTTGTTAAGGTCAACAGCTTTGAACAGCAGAATATCTTAGGGCGTATCGCCCGTGCCCCGCGCTGGGCAATAGCCTGGAAATTTACTGCCGAAGAAAGCGAAACAATCTTAGAAGATGTCGAATTTTCGGTAGGACGCACCGGTGCGATAACTCCCGTAGCCAAACTTAAACCGGTTAAAATCGCCGGTGTCATGGTCTCTAATGCTTCCTTACACAACGATGATGAACTACAGCGGCTCGACCTCCACAAAGGCGACACCGTCGTTGTCAGGCGCGCTGGTGATGTTATCCCCGAGGTTGTCAGTGTCGATCTCAACAAAAGACCGGATCATGCACCAAGCATCGACTTCCCAAATAATTGCCCATCATGCGGAATGGAAATAATTCGACTTGAAAATGAAGCTGCTCATAAGTGTATCAACAATTTCTGTCCTGCTCAACGAGAAGGTCGCTTATTTCATTTTGCCTCCAAAGGCGGTTTTGACATTGAAGGCTTAGGCGGTAAAATTGCCGCTCAATTAATCTCCCGTGAAATGGTCAAAGACCCATCCGACCTTTTCTTTTTAACCAAAGAACAACTATTGACTCTCGACCTGATGGCTGACAAACGGGCTGAAAATCTTCTTGAGGCGATCGATAAAGCCAGACAAACAGAACTTCCCAAAATCATCTACTCCCTCGGAATCATCGGCGTCGGTGAGGCTGCCGCCAAAATCTTAGCTGAAGAATTTGAAACAATTGAAATCCTTATGGCATCCTCAAAAGAAGAACTTGAGCATATCGCCTCAATCGGACCAACCATTGCCGACAACATTGTTACTTATTTTAATGATAAGCAATTTATTCAAATGATTGATCGATTCAAAGAAGGCGGCGTCAAATTCCTTGAATATAAGAAATCAGCAACCGCTTCACTCCTGTCGGGCAAAACTTTTGTTATTACCGGAACTCTGTCAAAACCGAGAAATCATTACAAAATCCTGATCGAACAAAACGGCGGGAAAGTCATCGGCTCGGTCTCAGCCAAAACTGATTATTTACTTTGTGGTGAAGATGCCGGCTCCAAACTCTCAAAAGCTAAAAAACTGGAAATCTCGGTTTTAGATGAAATTGCCTTTTTGGCGCTATTGACCTAAATCAAAGACTCTGATCATCAATCTCCCGATACTTGGGCTGTAATTAAAAATTATTGGAGGAACTTATGAGTCTATATATGAAACGGTTTGTTTATGCTTCGCTGGTATATCTTGGTTTAGCAGCCCTTTTTGGAGTGCTCAACGGCATGACCGATATCGGTTATTGGGGTGCTTTTGCTCACACTCACTTCAACCTGTTAGGCTTCATGTCAATGATGGTTTTTGGCATTGGCTATTTTATTCTTCCCCGCTTTAACGGATCAGACTTAAGATTCCCGGGCTGGGTTGCAATTCATTTTTGGCTGGCAAATATCAGCATTCTCGGAATGGTTGCCTTCCGGGGTCTGGCAGTTGAAACCGGAGAAGACATCTTTGAAATCTTGTTTATAATTTCGGCATCCATTCAGGTTATTACTATCACCATGTTTATTATCAACATCTGGCTTTCATTATCACCCAAAGAACCGGTTAACCCGATCCAAGCCGAAAGCAAACCAATCGCATCCGCTCAAACAGCAGCTAAACCGGCACCGGCACCCCAGGCAAAAGCTCAACCCGAAAATTCTGAAATTACCGCTGATTCAAAAATTGCCGAACTATATGATAGGAACCCTGAAGTTTTAAACGTCCTCGTCAACGAAGGTCTCAAAACCCTCGGCAGCCCCGGACACATTGATAAAGTTCGGATGGTTGGCGTTACCCTTGGCATGGCAGCCGCAAATCACGGGCTTAAGCTGGATACAATTATAAGTAAAGTCAAAGCCTGCTTAGATGGTTCAAACTCAACCAGTGAGAGTTCTGCCGATTCTATTACAATAACAGCCAATATTCTGATTGGTGATGTTATCGCAAAATACCCAAAATCAAAAGATGTCTTTTCAAAATATTTTGGGGACGGATGCTTTGATTGTCCCGGACAATCTTATGAATCTGTCGATCTTGCCTGTCGGATGCATGGCGTTGAACCGAACGTTTTTCTCGAAGAATTAAATATCGCTCTTAATACATAAAAAGAAACGGGGTTACCCCGTTTCTCTTTTATAATGAGTCGATCTTTTTCTCAATGCCTGATAAAGCTTTACCTATTTTATTAAGCTTCGTTTCAAGCTTCTTCAAATCTGCCTGTTTGGCAAATTTATATTCCTTGATAACACTCTTTATGTCTTTTTGAGCTTTGCTTGCCTCTTTGCTGACCTTCTCACGGAAACCTGCCGTTGATTTCTCAGCCTTGGCAAGTAATTCCATTATTGCTTTTTTGCGGTCAGATTTATCAAGATCGCCCTTTTTGATTAAATCATCAATGACCTTCTCAGCTTTAGCTTTAGTTACCTGAAAAGCTCCAATTGAAGCTAATATGGTGTTTTTTAGAATAGACATAGATTTATCACCTCCTAATGATATTATTTGGTTAAAAAGTTCTTTTGATTGCTTGATATCATCCCAGGACTTCGCCTCTGAAACCATGACTCTCCCTAAAACTGAAAGAGTGATATCTTCATTTGTGGATGTATCAACAATTTTGAACTCGATATTCTTCTTGATCAAATCGGCTAAATCGGCATGGGTTATAACCCGGCTCAAATCAGAATCATATAGCCGTCTGTTCTTGTACCTCTTAATTACTTTCATATCTACAATATGGTGCACTGCACCATATTTGTCAATAAAAAAAAGGGGGTTCCCCCTCTTTTTTTTAACCTAATTTTCCGGTCGACATTAGGACGATATTTATAATTTCCAATAGTCTTTCACAGGAAAACGGCTTTTTGATAAACATATCGCCGCCGGACTTAAATGAACGACCCATATCATCGTTTCTATCTTTACCGGTCAGAAAAATTACCGGAGTAGTTGCAAATTCTTCATCCTTTTTCAATTCCGCACAAACATCATAGCCGTCCATACCCGGCATCATAATGTCCAGAAGAATAAGTTCAGGCTTAAATTCACGGGCTACTTCAAGCGTCTGGTCGGATGAATTCAAAGTTCTGACTGAAAATCCAAACTCAGTCAGAAAGGTATCTATAATTTCAGTTATTTCCGGCTCATCATCGATGACCAATACTTTGGCAGCCACAGTTCTAATTTTATATGACATTGAATACTCTTCTTCTAATCTCTATTTGTATGTTCAGTTGACATCATTGCCAGATTAACTACTTCAAGAAGTTGAACATTTGTAAATGGTTTACAGATATAAGAAACGCCGCCTTTTCTAAAAGCCTTCCCGGCATCTGCATAAGGAGCCACGCCGGTAAGAAAAACTACCGGAACCTCGGTCAATTGTGGAATTCTTTTTATCAAGTCGGTCGCTTCATATCCATCCATTTCAGGCATCCTAATATCCATCAAAATCAAATCAGGTTGAATAGAAAGGGCTTCCTCAATTCCAATTCGGCCATTGTTTGCAGTAAAAACCTGGTAACCTTCTTTCTTCAATATTTTTGTTACTATTAAAGATATCGTGCTATCATCATCTACTACTAAAATTCTACCTTTTTTCTCAGATATTGTTTCCATTATACCCCATTGGTAATAGACTTCTTCTTATAAGAGTCTAATTTATTTATCGACTAAACAAGTTAATTGTTTATAAAGAATCTGTATATTCTTATTAACTTACCTGACAACCGTAAAGTTGAATATTGATTTTACGCCTGAAAATCTATATTTTCTATCCTATGAGTGATAGTCCAAAAATTAAATATATAGTTAAAAACAGGAAAGCCCGTTTTGACTATGAAATTAAAGATACTTTTGAAGCCGGTATCGAGCTGAGAGGACCGGAAGTTAAGTCTATACGGGACGGCAAGATAAACATCGCTGATGCTTACGCTATAATAGTTAACGGTGAGGTTATACTCAAAAACCTCCATATCTCCCCCTATAAAATGGCTTCGGATAATTATGATCCACTGAGACAAAGAAGATTACTGCTGAATAAAAGAGAAATCAGAAAAGTAAAGGCTCAAATTGAGCAAAAAGGGATGACTTTAATCCCCTTGGGGCTTTATTTTTCAAGAAATTTGGTTAAAATCGAACTCGGATTAGCTATTGGACGTAAAAAATATGATAAGAGACAAGCAATAGCAGATGCTGATGCTAAAAGGAAAATTAAACAGGCAACTGACAGAGATTATTAATGACAAAAATTAAACTAAATATTTTTACTATTATTCTAATGATAATAGTAAGCCAATCCATATTCTCCCCTCCCAGTGCTAATTCATTTGAGGTTGCTTTTTCAGGCTCTGAAGAAAAAATCAATTCTTTCAAAGTTAAGGATATTCAATACATCTCTCTTTCCGAACTGGTTGAAATTATGGGCGGATATCTCGACTGGAAAATCGTCGGCCATCAAATCACTTATGATGAAGGGAAAAACCATTTTATATTCAACGTCAACTCTCCCTTTTTCCTGCTCAACGATACCGCTTATAATCTGGTCTACCCGACCATCCTGAAAGATGGACAATTTTTTATCACACCCAAAACATTTATAAAACACCTCGACCGGATTCTTCCCCAAAAAATAATTTACAGCGAATCCAATAATAATATCCGCATCGACTCCGAATATTTCAATGTCACCGACTTAACCGTTTCAAGAAAAGCCAACGGTCTCTTAGTTGAAATTTTCCTGACCAGTTCCTTAAATTATGAAGTCTATATCTCCGAGGGCAACTGGGTCAACGTCGTAGTCAGAGATGGCAAACTCAACATCCCCAAGCTGAACTCCCGCAAAGATTCGAGATTCATGTACAAACTCAAAACTCATCAGGCGATGGAATCCGGACAGCTATCTTTCCGATTGAAAAGAAACATAAACGAATGGCATCACAAATTTGAAAACGACCCGCCCCGGATTCAGCTCTCATTCAATGACCTTAATTTTGCGATTGAACCAACAGACACCAACCCCACCATCGGACCCGACAATAATATCAACGTAATCGTCATCGACCCCGGACACGGCGGCAACGATTACGGTGCTATCGGACAAAAAGGTACCCGCGAAAAAGATATCGCCCTAAACATCAGCAAAGAACTCGCAAAACTTATCCGTAAAGACAAACAGTTTAAAGTAATAATGACCCGTGACCGCGACAAGACTGTCTCCCTGGAAAGGCGGGCAAAAATTGCCAATGAGGCATCCGCTGATCTGTTTATCTCTATCCATGCTAATTCATCACCCAAAAAGAATGTCCGCGGATGGAACGTCTTCTTCCTCGCCCCCGCAAAAAATGATTCGGCCCGCTCGGTGGCACAACTTGAGAACAGCGCTTTCTTACGAGAACAGTATTATGAAGACCTCGAAGATGACGAACCATACGACCCGATTTTATCAATCTTAAATGAAATGCTCATCACCGAATTCCAAATGGAATCCCACGACCTGGCTATGATTATGGATAAAGAATTTAGAAAAAGATTGAAAATCCCTGCCCGCGGGGTTGATCAGGCAGGCTTTTTTGTGCTCAACAAAGTTTTCACTCCCTCCGTATTAGTTGAAAGCGGATTTATTTCCAATAAAAATGAAGAAAAACTTTTGAAATCAAAAAAATATCAAAAGAAAGTTGCCAAAGCTGTTTATGAGGCGATTAAAAGATTTAAAGCCAAATATGAAAGTAGCTAAAGAAAGCGGATTGATATGAATAACAATTCTTCAATAGGGATTTTTGATTCCGGAGTCGGCGGACTGACCGTTGCCCGTGAGGTTTTCAAAATCCTGCCCGGTGAAAACATTGTCTATTTTGGCGATTCGGGCAGAACCCCCTACGGCGGACGCTCAAAAGAAATTGTAACCGAATTTACCCGTCAGGATATAAATTTCCTCAACGAACATCAGGTCAAATTTATTATTTGCGGATGCAATACCGCCTCGGCTGTGGCTCTGGAAGAAATGAAAAAAGAATTCAACCTGCAAATGATCGGGGTGATCGAACCCGGTGCTTATGCTGCCGTTCAAAAAACCAAAAATGGAAAAATCGGGATTATCGGAACCACCGCCACTATCGGATCAAACGCCTATGCCAAAGTTATCCATTCAATCAACCCGGACCTGAAAGTTTTCTCCCTCGCTTGCCCGCTCTTTGTTCCTCTTGCCGAAGAAGGCTACATCGACAAAGATGCTACCTTTCTGATTGCCCGTGATTATCTGCAAACTATGATTGATGTTGGCATTGACACCCTTGTTTTAGGCTGCACCCATTACCCGCTTCTCAAACATATTATTCATGACATTATGGGTGACGCTGTTACTTTGATTGACAGCGGTGTTGAAACCGCCAAAGAAGCCGTTCAAAAACTGACTGAGGCGAACTTATTGAATCCTGAAACCAGTTCGAATACGTTGAATCTCGGCGATCACAAATTTTATGTCAGTGATGTTCCTGAAAAATTCTCAAAAGTTGCTTCCCGTTTTTTGGGACAGACGATTGAAAACATCACCCGCATCGACATAAGTAAATATTGAAAAATATATTAATTTAGAATAAATATGCAGCTAATCCTCGCCACTAATAACAGAGACAAAATCAAAGAGATCAAACATCTCCTTGACGATCTACCCGTCACCATCTTAACCCGTGATGATTTCCTCGAATTCCCAGACATCGAAGAAACCGGCTCCACCCTCGAAGAAAACGCCAAACTCAAAGCCACCGGCATTGCCAATTATTGCGACCTACCCGCTCTTGCCGATGACAGCGGACTTGAGGTTGATGCTCTTGACGGCGCCCCGGGCGTCTACTCCTCCCGTTATGCCGGCGATGATGTCAGCTATAGCGACAACAATAAAAAGCTTATCAGCGAGCTTCAAAACGTCCCGCAAGAACAACGTACCGCCCGTTTCCGGTGTGTCATGACTATCGACTGGCACAACGGCGAATTTGATACTGTTGCCGGTGAAGTTGAGGGAATTATTTCTGAGAATATTTTAGGAACCGAAGGATTTGGATACGACCCGGTATTCTATCATCCACCTTCTGACAAACGATTTTCAGAAATGACGATTGAGGAAAAGAACCGAATCTCTCATCGGGGTTTAGCCCTTCAAAAAATCCGTGATGTCATCATCGACCGGATTAATGCCAAAAAATAAAGGTCAGCGAGTCTAAACGCTGACCTTTTTGCTTAAAGACAGTTAACAGCAGTAAAAATTGTCTTTATACATTAATACCTTTTGAAATAATATTCACCAATGAATCACAGTAGTTAATGACACCCTGCGAAGCTTCAATAGCCTTGTCAAATTCTACTTGTACATTTTTTTCATTATTTGCTTTTAAAGCCTCAATCGCTCGATTGGCAAAAAGATGAACATCTTTATGGACACTTTTTAGCTCTTTAAATTCTTTCAAATTACAAAACGATGTGTTTTCTACCGTATCATACCATTTCCCAAACCGACAATTGTGATGATCGACAGCCTTCCAATCTTCAACTTTCAAAATGCCTTCAACAATTGCATTCAGTTTTTCCATATAAAGCTTATGGTCACTTTTTGCTATAGAAAACATTCCGGTATGATTGTCTTCCAGCTTAAACTTTGAAACCATTAGTCTCATACTTTCAGCCTGACGACTTAATTCTTCTGCTGCTGCCGATGCTTCATGGGCACCTTTTTCAGTATGTATAGCTACAGCGGTGATATGATCCATATTTTTTGCAATTTCATCCGTTACTATATTCTGTTCATCAGTAGAGTTGGCAATAGAATTTATAACACTCATCACCTGTTCTGACATACTTACTATCTGTACCAGACTTTGACCCGCTTGATCTACTTGCTCCTGTCCTTTTCCTACCGCTTCTAAACCGGAACCCATCGACGATACCGCAGCATTCGTTTCGACTTGGATACCCTTTATCATATCAGAAATTTCACTGGTAGCCTTAGCTGTTCGCTCGGCCAGCTTCCGTACTTCGTCTGCTACTACTGCAAAACCGCGTCCCTGCTCTCCGGCTCGCGCAGCTTCAATAGCAGCATTTAGAGCTAACAGATTAGTTTGATCAGCGATATCATCGATAACATTGATGATCTCTCCAATTTTATTAGCCGAACTCTCAAGTTTCCCAATTGATTCTGATGAGTTACGTACGATTTCAACAATCTCTTTCATACTACTTATAGTTTCATCAATAATTTTACCTCCGGCAGTTGCAGTCTCCGAAGATTGTCCGGCAATTGAAGTTGCCTGATTAGCATTCTTACTCGATTCAGTAGTAGTTTTACTTAGCTCTTCCACTGCTGATGCAATTTGTCGAACTTCCTCAGCCTGCTGAACGGTTCCACTTGAAGTTTTTTGAGAAGTTAAGGCTATGTTACCGGAAACTTGCATCAACTCTGCCGTATTAGTTGTCAATTGTTGAATTATTTCAGTGAGATTTGAAACCATCTGTTTGAATGATTTCCCCAATATGTCTTTGTCACTTTTTGGTTCCACAACGACCCGAAGATCACGATTTGCAATTTTTTCAGAAGCATTAGCAAATACTTTTATATAATCAATAAGAGCTTGAATTTTAGTGAGGAATAAACCAATCTCATCATTTGATCTCGCTCTTATAACCTGATCGATGTCCCCTTCACTGGCTCGTTCAAGTTTGAGAGTAACCGCATTTAATGGCGTGAAAATCTGGCGTTTTAAAATATAGTTTATACTGCCAATCAATAAAATTAACCCAATCCCGAATAATAATAAATTCATCGCCAATGATTCATCATTTGCATCAGCAATAAATTGCTTGGACTTTACCATCTTCAAACCACCAAGAATTTTTTCAGTATCTGTATCATGACACTCTGTGCATGCACCCTCATTCTTAAAAACTTTATAACTAATCTGAACGGCTTCATCATTAATTATTTCTTCAAAAACAGCATCCCGGCCTTGGGCAAAAAGTTGTATCCAGATTTTATCTGTAGATTTTTCACCAATGATCTCAGGATTTGATGAACGGGCAATATTTAAATCTGCATCGACTATTGTAACTTCGTTTGATATCCCCTGACTCACGATATTTTCAGTTAAGGGTTGAAGTTTCTCATTTTCTCCAAACACCATCAACTCTTCAATTTGGTTTGTAAGTGACCAATTGAGCGCATCAGTATTGTCTTTGTAGATGGTTGAAATTGTTTCAGATTGAATATTATTATTTACAATAAAAGTAGTACCGGTGACAAGTACTAATCCGAATAGAACTAATATCAATACTTTGTTTTTTATTGAAAGGTTTTTCACCTAATCTAGCCTCCAAGTATGAGCATTTTAAACTGTTTAATATCGTTAATGTTATCGACAAATTTGGAGTTCTATTAAGTTATAATTGGATTTTACATAAAAAAAAGGCAGTCCGCCTGGGCGGACTGCCTTTTATATAAATAGCTGAATTATTTCTAAATACTATAACTTAGCGGCTACAGCCTCCGCTAATTCAAGAGTACTGTTTTTTCCACCCATATCATAAGTTCTGACCGAACCTTCTTTGATGACAGCAGCAATGGCATTTTCAAGGGTCTCACCTTTTTCGGTTTCACCCAGCCAGTCAAACATCATCTTAGTTGTCAAAAGCATCGCCATCGGATTAACTTTGTACTGTCCGGCATACTTCGGCGCCGAACCATGAGTCGGCTCAAAGACGGCATAATTGTCACCGATATTACCGGATGCGGCAAAACCTAATCCGCCGACCAATTGAGCGCAAAGATCAGAAACGATATCGCCAAACATATTGGTGGTTGCCAGCACCGAATATTCATTCGGATTCTTAACCAGCCACATACACATAGCATCGATATTGGTTTCCCAAAGTTCGATTCCCGGATAGTTCTTGGCAACTTCTCGGGCGGTGCGAATCATCAGACCCGATGTTTCTCTGATCACGTTCGGTTTCTCAACCACTGCGACCGATTTACGACCGGTTTTTTTGGCAAATTCAAAGGCATCGGTCATAATATTCCGACAGCCGTTGCGGGTATTGATTCTTAGTGATACCGCAATATCTTCACCGGGAGTACTGTCAAAACGAGCCATTTTCTTATGGTTACTTTTCAACACTGCCCTGACTTCATCCGGCAGGGGATGAAATTCAATACCGACATATAAATCTTCGGTGTTTTCACGGAAAACAACAATGTCAATATCATCTTTATAATTGATGGGATTACCCGGATACGCTTTACAAGGTCTCAAATTCGTACGCAGATTAAATTCCTGACGGAGCCTTACAATCGGTGAAGCATAAATATGCCCTTTACCGCGAAGGCTTGGAATCAGTTCGTTCTCTGCTTCTTCTTTTGGAAGCGAGGTAATTGCACCAAACAAAGCACAATTGGTGTTCTTGAGTAAATCAATGGTTCTATCCGGCAGCGGATTAGCTTCGGTTTTCCAAAATTCCCAGCCGATATCCCCATGGATATATTCAGCATCAAAGCTGAAGCGATCGAGTACGATCTTGGCAGCTTCCATAACATCATTACCAACGCCATCGCCGGGCAACCATGCTATTTTGTATTTCGCCATAGTTTCAAGTCTCCTGATAGTTACAAACTAAAGGTTATGTTAAAAAGATGTGATGTTCCTAAATTATTACTATATGGTACAAAGCCATAATCTATTATCATATTCCGGTATATAAACGAACTCCCGGCTGTAAAACTTTTTGAATCATAGTTCGCCATATAACCGGCGCGAAGCAGAAAATATTCATGCACATTGGCTTCGGTACCAACATGTATTTTTACTTCATCATCCAGATAAACTATATCAGCTGTTCCAATATATTTATCCACTTTATATGCCGCTCCGATTCTATAAGTGGTCGGCAATGTTATATAGCGCGATCCTACTAACCCGTTTAAGGTTAGATGAAAATGTTTCCCAAGGTTCGTTACCGATGCTCCCAGTGATAATTTTTCATTTATTTGACTCTGTAAGCCAAAATCGAGATTAAAAGCCGATCCGCGATAGTTTCCGATTTTTTCGATAAACCAGCCGAGGGCTAATCCGATATTTACTTTGTCACTTAATTTATACGCAAGCCCGCTCTTAATTGATATATCATGAGCCGAAAACAGACCATCGGGAATTGCGGTGGGATACTGACGCTCTTCGATTTTATCATCAGTAGCGTATTTTAAACCGCCATGAAAATACCAGCGATCATTCATATCTTTTGCAAAATAGCCCGACTCCAGCCGGATATTTTCCCAATATGAAATATGTCCGAACGAAACCGTAAATTTTTCAACACCTACCGCTGCCGCCGGATTATAAGCTGTCAAATCAGGACTGCTGATAAGGGCAACCGAAGTGCCGCCCATCCCGGCAACCTTAGCACCCTGCTCAATTTGCATCAGGGTTAACCCGTCATTGTATTCATCCTGAGCAATAACATTGACACCCATTAAAATTATCAAAAAAGAAATGCTAAAAAGTTGCTTCATATTATTTCCTAAAATAACAAATCAAACGAGAATATATGTTCCGAACCTTCGCTGGCTTTATCAGTTGAAAAGGCATAATCAATGGCCATTATTCTTTTGCCTAATTTAAAAACATATCCGGTCCCGGCGGTTGCTCTTCCATCTGAAAAACCGGCTCTCAATGCGAATTCCGGTTTAACAAAATATTCCGCCCCGGAATAGTTGCGAATAGATTGATTCTCTGTATAAACTAAATCAGAAGAAAGTAATAATTTTTTGTCAAAAAACCGTGCTGATCCGCCAACAGCTACTTCCAGAGGAAAATCATCCTCCTGAATAATTCCGATAGCTCCGCTGTTCATGTCGCCGGTATCCCATCGGTATTTGGCGGCGATATTTTTCAAAGTAAATCCGAGTTGTATATTCTGCACCGCCTTCAAATCTCTGTTTTCACGATCTACCAATTCACTCAAATAAAACAAAAACCCAAAATCAAAGCCGACTGAAAAAGCGGTCAAATTGCCAAAATCAGACTGTAAATAATTTAGTTTCACTCCGGCTGCGAATAAATTTTCAAAACGTTTGGCAAAAACAATCCCAATATCATGATTGTTCAAACTATAATCGGTCCCGGTTAAATCGCCGTCTTTGTTTCTGCCGTCAACCGCACCCGATCCGGCATATAACCAGCTAATCCCGATGACCGAATTTAATCGTGCCGGAAATAAAAGGTTTACATACCCCAGTTTGCGATCAAGCTCCATCATTCTATATGAGGATGCAAACATTATTTTCTTAAGCTCTGCAACACCGGCCGGATTATACAAAGGTCCGGCGCCATCATTGGATATTGACCGGTAAGCTCCACCCATCGCTACCGGACGGGCACCGACAGGCATCTGCAAAAATGAACCCGTATAACCGCCGTTGGACTCTTCCGCATTTACCGGCAGAACCACCGCTACAATTAAAACAAATATTACAAATAATCTGCGAATCATAATTTCTCCTTAAGGGATAACCGCTAATTTACCCCAACGAACTTCGCCGGTGGAATATTCTACTTTAAAATAATAAACACCTACTGCGACCTTGTCTCCTTTGCCATTGAATCCATCCCAGGTTACCCGATTGGAACCGGAAGTAGGATAAATCCCGGCAACATATTCTCGATTATTTAAAACCCGTTTCACAAGATTCATTGCAAAATCATAAATTTCCAAAGTTACTCTGGCATCCTGTTCAACTGTAAAATGAAAATCAATTTCGTAATCAGTCTCATGGCTGAACGGAACCGGGAAAGCATAAACTTCTTCAACAGAAGTCAAATTATCTTCAACATAAAATGTTTTTTCAACGACCAGATCATTAAGCCTCAATTTCAGCGTCCGATCATCGGTGCCAACCCAGACAAACCCGTCAAAAACCTCTACTCCATAAACCGGGACCTCATCAAATATCTGCACTTCACCAAGATCATCAACAAAAGCCAGCGTATCCCATTCGTATTGCTCTCCGGTCGCATTCATAATCAAACCGCTGTTAGTTGCTGCAAATACCGTATCGCCGTTAAAGGCAAAATTCCAGGCAAAATCATCTTCATAAAATAATTGCCAGTATCGCTGATGAAGCGTATCCGTTCCGATATTATAAAACGGCATCCCACGCGTTATACCGAATCCGGAAGTATCTGCCTCAAGTCCCGTAGAACGAGTCGATAACCAGATTGCATCAGCTTGACCGGGGATCGGTTGAACCTCAAGAGCCGGGATCCAGTTTCCGGTGATACCTAACCCGCCGCTGAAATTCAAAAATGAATTTGCTATTGTAAAATGAATACTGGCATCATGCTGGGTCAGATCGGTATTTATTCTAACGATATTATATGTTTCACCACGGTCATTCGAATAAGCGAATCCATTGGAGGTTCCGACAATGATCGTGTCGCCTTGAATTGACAAAACATTTATTGTATCAGAGCCCAGAGAATCAATCACCGTACTGTCAATTAACATTTCAATCGTAAAAATTATATCAGGATTGGTACCAAACGAAGTCAGCCGAATCCCTTCCTCACCTACTACAAAAGCAGTATCACCGAGGAAGTTCATATCCGTTACAACCACATCAACCTGCAAATGCTGCCAGTCGGCGATATTATCAAGCCGGTCAATATTATTTCGTCCGACAAATCTCGTTCCGGCTCCGGCACTAACGGGTTCATGAATCGTCCACAGAATCAGCGAATCCGCAAATTCCTGTATTTTCAAGCGAGTAATCTTGGTAGAACTCGATTCGGTTTCCGGGAAACTCTTAACTATAAATGAATCAACCGTCGTTGTATCACTCAAATATACTATTGCCAATCCGGCATCGGTTCCAAGGTACATCGTGTCACCGATTGAAACAAAATCATAAGCCGTATTTACAACTGAGGTTGCATTTAACGTGTCAATCAGAAAAGACTGCCAGGTATCGCCTGAATCCAAACTCATAAATAGACCGGATGAAGCTGACAGGAATAATTTGTCCTGAAACAGATCAAATTCAGAAAAGACAGTTTCACCCTGTGGGTCTGCCGGGAAATTAGCAACCCCGGTAAAACTTACTCCCTGATCATCCGAAATTGACAAAGCCGAATTGGTTCCGGTTTCATCAACCGTACCGAGAAACAAACGGTCGGCAAAGTATCCGATAGCAGTAGTTTGACGATAAGAAATTTCATTCTCATCAAATATCGATATATATGGGGCTCCGTTTTTGAACCCTCGGGTTATGCCATTATCTCCACCCAGAAACATATAGCCGACATCCTCGCCGGAACAGTTTTCACAGGTAACTATTTTTGAGATTCGTTTTGTAAACGGCTTGGCGTGCGGATCGACAAAAACAAACTGAACCAATCCGCCGGCTGAACCGACCCATAGGAATAATGAATCATCATAAGGGGTTGCCGGATTAAAATGAGAAGTGTCAACTTGAGCTGAAAAATATCTATTCAATAGCGACAACGTATCAAGCCCGACATGACCTTCATAATAATTTATTGAATCCCGCGGAGTTGGAAACATCCGAAACCAGCTGGTCGCATCATCATTGGAAGCCAGCAATCCCCCGGCAAAGGCTGCTGCAAAAACCCAGCTGCCGTGACCGGTCAAATCAAAAATTGTTCGATCACCGCCCGTAGCATAAATTATATCCTGAGCGTCAAAATCGACAACCTGCCAGTTATCGCCTAAATCATCAGAGTATGAAATTCCATCTGAAAGCGAAGTCAGGTTATCGGAAATTATTTCCGAATGGTTCGTGGCTACATAAATTCGGCCGTCAACAAACAACATGGCTGAGACCGACTCACTGAC
The DNA here is from genome assembly GCA_965372795.1 of uncultured bacterium. Lineage (GTDB taxonomy): Bacteria > Zixibacteria > MSB-5A5 > GN15 > FEB-12 > QNAD01. The sequence goes on along the minus strand of CBDVDR010000002.1, from coordinate 159,940 downwards.
CAGCCCGTTATCCTTGTTATACAAAAGCCAGGTCTTCCCTGAATCCAATGAAAAGTTCAACCCGTCATCAGTTGCCAGCCAGATGATGCCATCAGCCTCTAACAAATCAATGACAACATTTGAAGCATAAGCTGTATCGGGGAGATCAAAAGTACTGGCGGTTCCGGCTGTTACAATAACCGGAAATAGAATAATCATGAATAAAGAAATCACTATTTTAATCACTCATTATCTCCAAAAAAATTACCGCACCTAAAATATATTCTTAGTACAAAATGAATTTTTATACTAAAAATTATTCCCAGGTAAGGCGGCTGTTAATATTTTTCTCAGTTCTATTTTTTTCAAATTCCGCAATTCTGTTTCTGCAAAATCATTCGGGAAAATAGCCCCAAACTTGCCGTAAAGCAAGCAAATTAGGCATCAAAAAACAACCCGTTTCCAAACTTATTTATTGTACTGTAATAATGTGAAAGAGTTCCGAATCAGACCGATTCTATCATATTTTTTTCAAAAGTTATCGACTCAAGAATCGTGTCGAGATAGAAGTAATTCTGTTCTTTATAAAGCAATAAAGATGACTGCTGAATCGCTTCCTTGATATTAACTTCTACCGGTTGAAACTGTTCGGTTGATGCAATTACCGGTTCTAATTCAAGCTTATTAAAAGCATAGCTCATTCTTCGCGCCACCCGCAAAAGACCGTCATAATTCTGCGAGTTAAAAGCCGGAATTTCAGGCATAATAACCCACAGAACTGAACTGTAGTAATTACAACTCAGCACATAAATATCTGTCTCCAATGTCAATCCTGCCCCGCATCCGGGACAGGTCACCACTCTTTGTAATTCTGAATACCCCGCCTCAATCACTTAATTCATTTAAATGAAACTTATTATAGTTTTCTGTTTAAAAAATAAACAATTGACTTCATTCGTATGGACAGTTATATAACTTAACAACAATAAAAATAGGATACAAATCTATGAATAGCAGACGTTTACTCCCATTTTTCTTTTTGCTGATTTTAGCGGCGGCGTTTTCTCTGCCCGGGTGTGATGAACTCGTTACCGAAAGAATCGAAAATACCGTATATGACTCTACCCTCGGTATTGGCTGTTACAATTGTCACTCCGACTCAGATAACCGGTTTCTCCGCCCCAAAGGACAATGGGAAAACTCAAAACATGCTTCAGCCTTATACATTGATACTGCCATCGGGTGTGGTGAAGAATGTCATTCGCATGAAGGCTATATCAAAGAATTTGATTCCGTTTTTATCTCAAGTGACCCTCTCTATTCGACCATTGGATGTTTTACCTGCCATAGCCCCCATAGTTATGATTATCAAATCTGGGATGATTCGCTGGTCTCAAGATTACGAGGCGGAGCTGAAGGCGGATTTCTGACCCTCGCCAACGGCGAAAATTATTTTCTCGATACCGACGACAAATCAATCATGTGTGTTAATTGCCATAAAGGAATCAATGACCTCACGACACCTGCTAATGGTGCCACTTCAGATACTTTAGTCCCGGCTGATTTTGGGGCTCATAACAGTATTCAGGCTGATGTTATCGTCGGCACCAATGCTTTTATTTTCACCGACACAACGACCATTCCATCTCACAAAGATGCTATTAAAAATGCAGATGGTTGCTTGATCTGTCACTTCGGAAACGGCAAAGGATATTCATTCGGAGAACATACCTTTAATCTCGCTGATGATGAAGGCAATCACTACGTTAATAATTGCAACCAGAGCGGTTGTCATTCAAGTTTGCCATTATCTGATTTTAACAGTCCGCCAAAATTAGCCAGTATAAAAATCCTCTCAGACAGCCTTGAAGCTATTCTAAAATCAACAACGATTCTTGATGAAAATAACAACATCAACATGGTTGATAATTTCAATCCTGATATTATAAGAATGTTATCCAACTATCTTATTTATGAACGAGACGGATCTTTTGGAGTTCATAACCCGAATTTCATCAATCAAATTTTAGGCGAATCAGTCGAACGCTGGGATTCCCTGCCGGTCAATGCCGATTTCTCTTATGACCTCGTTAATGCCTGCAACACTGACCTGATAACTTTTACCAATAACTCTTCCGGTGCCATAGATTCTCTGGAATGGAATTTTGTAAACGACACGATTGTCTATACTGCTATTGAACCTGAATATACTTATACCTTTTTAACTGAAGGCATATACTCGGTTCAGCTGATTGTTTTCGGACGTGATGCCGGTAACATTGACACCTTGAAACTGACTAACATTATTGGAATTTCCGATCAGGTTCCGGTTGCCGCTATGAGTGCTGATGTTACTACCGGTGATGCGCCACTTGAGGTATTGTTTAGCGATCTGTCGACTGCGTCTATTTCACGTTTTTGGGATTTTGGCGACCCAGCGGTTGAGTCTGACACTTCCCTTATTGGTTCTCCTTCCTACATCTTCACAGATGCCGGCACTTATACTGTGACTTTAACGGTGAGCAATCCATGTGGAACTGATGTTATAACTCAGGACATAATCGTCACCACCCCGTAACGCAAAATTACAATTATATTTGTAGGGCAGGTCTCCCCGAGACCTGCCTTTTTTATTTGCAAACCTTTCTATTATTGGGTCTTACAACAATTTGGGTTCGTTTGCTCATTTTTAACATTTACACATAATTTTACTCCCGTAGGTCAGGTCTCTCTTCTCTTGGAGACCTGACCTGTCAGCAGAGAACTTCCAAATATTCTCATTTGAGTAGGTCGGGTTCTGCCCGTAGGGTAAAACCCCTGTGGTTTCGACAGCAGGTTCGCAGAACATAATCAACCAATCCCCGGTTACGTGTGCAACGGACAATTTTCTTGCTGATCGGACTAAAATAACGTAGATTATATTATCCTCATGAATTTGTAATTAAAGCGGGTGGCCCACTCCTTGGGGTGGGTTTACTATTCATACTACAAAGAGAAAAGCACCCGAAGGGTGTCATTGCGAGGAGTGAAGCGACGAAGCAATCTCACCCTGCCCTACTTGAACAATTACAACAGGAGTTTATTTATGAATATTATTTTTGGTGTTTTGAGTAGTATTTGTATGTTTTTGGGGATTTTGTTTTCTGTCCTCAGTTACCGAAACCGAACAGAAGAACACCTTGGGTATTTTTCCTGGAAATATATAAACCCATTTGCATCGGATTACACAGAGAGGTTGAAAAGCTGGTATACTCCCAAAGGGTTAAAGTTTATGAAAACTGGAATAATATTCATAGCCTTTGGTTCTGCATTTTTTGGCATCTTTGTTTCAGAAATACTTGAAATTTGAGCAGTTCAGATTGAGTAGGTCAGTCCGCCAAGGCGGATGTGCTCTTGACGAATTGGAGAACCACTAAAGTGTTTTACCCTACTTGAGCAATTACAACTGGAGTTTATTTATGGAAGAAAAAACAAGCTTAACAAAAAAATCTAAAACAAAGATAACGCCAAAAGGTTATTTAATACTATTCACAGGATTCTGTGTCGGGCTTCCATTAGCGACTATATTAGAGGACAAGGGATATTTAACCCTCGGCTGGTTCCTTGCGGGAGTGATTATTTCAATCGGAATGACATATGCGTACATTCCGGAAAAACGGTGGGGATTAAAATCTATTGCTTTTCATATTTTGACTGGAACAGTTATGGTTGGGGTAACTTATATCACAAAGTATTATAACCTATAATCAGATCAAATTTTGTAGGGCAGGATCCCTTGGGGTGCGTTTAAAGTTCATCCTTATTTAAATTTAATTGAACAGAAACCCACCCCAAGGAGTGGGCTACCCAGCTAGTCGAGGGCACAGGAATATTGATTTACAAAAATAATATTGTTGAGTAGTACTTTGGAATAAGTAGTGATGGATTGAAATAAGAAATACATTATTTTAAGGTAGAGCAGTAATGTCAGAAACAAATAAAAAGATAATAAGATACGAATCAAGGGAATGCAGTTCATGTAGTTCAGAACTTAAGTTAGGTGCGAGAATCTGTCCAGTTTGTCAACGACCTCAAACGAAGTTAAGTAAAATTATCAGAAATGCTCCACATTGGATTTCAGCGATAGGTCTTGTTTTGGTAGCTATTGGGTTGATGTGCACAAACAATCAACTTCAACTTACTCAGGAACAAGTTAGGCTTCAACGAATGTTATCTAAACCTGGACTTTCTGAAGGGATTAAAGTAGAAATATTATCAGATAGCACTTTACGGAGTGATTTATCAATTAAGAATTATGGAGCTTCAGATGCTTACAATCTGAACATTAAAAGTATTTATTCATGGGATAGCCTTGGAGTATCAATAATTGGTACTGCTTCTAATAAAATTGGAAAATTAGGAAAAAATGAAACTCATAGTGTACCTATTGACGCACGAGAAAAAAAGAATTGGAAACAAAATTTTTATATAAGAGTGATTGTATCATTTCAATGGAACGGTGAAGTTGGAACTTTCGAAGGAATCAATCAAAGATCGCTTCTAACTTATGATTCATCTAAAAATGTTCATGAAGTTACCATTATTGATGACATCGTTTGGCAAGGTGATGTAGTGGGTGGGTGGCAGACGCCCTCGTCTACCCCATAACACAAAGCTCCCCCACAAAAAAAAAACCGCTCAAAGCGGAACTTTTAAAGTACAAAATAAAAAGTCAGGAGCGCAGGGCTCCTGACCTACTCAAGAACTACTAATTGTCTGATATCATATAAATAATCCACACGAAGTGTGCCACAAAAAAAGCCCGCTCAAAGCGGGCTTTTTTATAATCTCAAATATCTATTTTAACTCTGCAGTTCTTTCTTAAACTTCGCTGTCAACGCCGGAACAATTTCAAACGCATCCCCAACAATGCCATAATTGGCAACATTAAAAATCGGCGCATCTTTATCTTTGTTCACCGCTACAATTGTCTGAGAGGAACGCATCCCGACTAAATGCTGAATCGCACCCGAGATACCAACCGCAAAATACAATTTTGGATTAACCGTCTTACCGGTCTGTCCGACCTGATCAGAATACGGAACCCAGCCGGCATCAACAATCGCCCGCGAGGCGCCAAACGCCGCTCCGAGTGAATCGGCTAAATCTCTGACGATGCCAACCGATTCGGCATCTTTCAAACCGCGACCCGCCGAAACAATAATATCAGCCTCGGTCAAATTCACGGCTCCGGCAGATTCGACTTTCATCTCTTTAATTTCCATTTTAGACTCAAAGGCTGTGCCGTCAACTTCTTCAACCACTACCTCACCGGCACCGTCTTGAGACTCCGGAAATATTTTCGGACGTACGGTTGCAAAGAAAGGTCCGTCGCCATTTTGGACAACATCAGAAATAACCGAACCGCCATAATTCGGACGACTCACAACAACATTATCACCATCAAGGGCTAACCCATTAATATCAGAAGCCATCTTTGATCCGTTCTTGGCAGCAAGTCTTGAGAAAAGAGCTTTCCCATAGAACGATGCCGGTCCCAAAACCAGATCAGGATTATGTTTCTTTATCAGTTCAGTCAAAACTTTGACATAAACTTCATCATTAAAATATTTCAAAGCCGGATTAGAAACAGCAAAAACCTGTCCTCCGCCCCGGGATGCCAGTATTTCTGCGGAAGCTTGAGCATTTTCAGCCAATATCGCGGTCATGATTTCGCCCTGAAGCTTTTTAGCCGCTTCGATTAATTCAAACGAAGCCGGGACAAGCTGACCATCTTTTTGAAGAGCAACGGTGAGTATTTTCATTTATCTATCCTATATATACATAGTTACTTAACACAATTCCGAACAATATATATTCCTTTACGATCCTGGGCAACCATTTTCAGAACATATTACCTGTTCAGTATTTGAACAGAGATAACAACTATCCTAATTTACGCCCCAATGGTTCTAAAAGTTGATCCGAAACAATAACCATTATTTAAGTTTAAAAACCAGATGCCGATAAAAGAATAAATCAGAATGGCGATAATTTCGATTCAAACCACTATTAAATATGGATCGAAACTGCTTAAAAATAATGTATTAAATATATGAAAGGATTTTCTGATGGCAGAAATCATTGTCAAATATGAAGATAAAGTCGTTGAACGGATAGTGACCGAGAAAAAAAGACTCTCTATCGGTCGCACCAATGAAAACGACATAGTCCTCGAAAACCGCGGCGTCTCAAGAAAACATGCCCTCATTGAATTTAACAATAATGCTGCTGTGATTATTGATAACGAATCCTTGAACGGAACTTTTGTAAATAACCGCAAGGTTAATGAAGAAGTTTTACGGGACGACGACGTTATCACAATCGGAAAATACAATCTTATTTACCACAACCAAAGCTCACAGGAAGCTGACGGAGTTGCTGATTTTGACGGAACCATGGTTCTTAACACTAAGAAACAGAAAAAAATGATTGAAAACGACCGCATGGAAAAAGAGATCGTTTCCAAGCATGACGGCTCGGTTCTCATCGGTGAAGAAAACGCCGATTTTTCTGAGTTCAGAATTGATCGTGATGTGACCACTTTTGGTAAAGCAAAATTTTGCCACGTACGAGTAAAAGGATTCTGGCTCTCCGGGATTCAGGCAAAACTGGTTAAAGAAGATAATTTATATTCGATGGTAAACCTTGGCAAAAAAGGTAAAACTCAGGTCAACGGTGAACCGATTGAACAATGTGTGTTAAAAAATGGTGATATCATTTCGGTTGGAAAATCTACTTTTAAGTTTGTCGAAGGGAAATAAATAGATGCGATTTGCACTTATATCTGACATCCATGGAAACTTGGAAGCCCTGACTGCTGTCCTTTCCGACCTTGAAAAACAAAAGGTTGATAAAATTCATTGCCTCGGTGATGTAGTCGGGTATGGCAGCAATCCCAGAGAATGTCTCGATTTAATAAATAAAAATTGCGACATAAAACTTGTCGGCAATCATGAATTCATGATGCTGGGCATTATCCCAATGGAAAAGTGTAATAATGCCGCCCAGATTTCCTACCAATGGACCCGTAAAGAGATTACGGATTTTGAACTTGCGATTATTGAAGAATTTCAAATTCAGTCAGTCATCGAAAATTGTTTACTTATTCACTCTTCCCCCTATCGTCCGAAAGACTGGAATTATATTCTTAACACCGAACAGGCAACCTTAGCCTTTGAAAGTCTCAGAGAACATAACTGTTTTATAGGACACTCTCATTTACCGATGATATTTACCGAAATTAAAGGTGAAGCCCCGCGACTCAAAATTGGTCATAACTTCATCATGGACCCTGATTATAGGTACATTATAAATGTCGGATCAGTTGGTCAGCCACGCGATAACGACCCAAGAGCATCATACGTTATCGTTGATACCGAAGAGTGGGATATATATTTCAACCGTGTTGAATATGATGTGAAAACTACACAAGCAAAAATGGAAAAGGCAGCCTTGCCCAAAGTTTTAATAGATCGTTTATCCATCGGAAGATAAAGCGAGGAGACTGATGAAAAAGTATTACTCATATATAATGTATTTGCTAACATCGGTACTGGTAGTATTACTATATGCAAACAATTTCGGACCGATGAACAACCTGCAAAGGTGGGTTGATGATTCGTTCAGCAGTTTTACTGCCGATGAAGGCCGTAAACAAAATATTGTGTTAGTAAATATTGATGCTCAATCCATCGACAAATATGGAGCCTGGCCCTGGAATCGGGACCTGATTGCCGACTTGTTAGCCGCCACCGCAGCCGCCGAACCGAAAACTATTGTGGTCGATTTCCCTCTGGCTGAAAATGCCTACCAGGATTCTGCCGGCTATACAAACATCCTCGCCGGACAACTCAGCTGGATCAAAAACATAGTATTCCCCTATGATATCGCTCTGGCAAGTTACCGCAGCAGTAAAACCAATAATCCGGAATACCTCTTTAATTATTCTATGCAGGTTAGTAATCCGTTGGGATTAATGAACGAAAGCTCAAGTCTGCTCGTTAGAAAAACTTTCCTGCCGGCTTTAAAAATTCTGAAAACCGATCCTCAATTAGGCTTTGAATATATCATGCCGGATGATGACCGTATCCTAAGACATCAAGCCCTGACTATGAATTATGAAGGTTATTACTACCCTTCCCTGTCATTAATTGCCGCAACCAACTTCCTGAAAATCCCTTTTGATATGGTGCAGGTTAATGAAGGTGTCAACATCGAACTTGGCAGCAAAATCACAATTCCGATAAACTCCAGAAGCGAAATGTATATCAATTTCTCTAGGGGCAATCCTTTCCAAAGTTTCTCCGCTGCAAAAGTGCTTGAAGATGGCTTTAACTTTAGTCTCTTCAAAAACAAACTTGTATTGATCTGTGTCAACGACTACAACTATACCGAAATGTTCCAAACGCCGCTCGAACTTGAAACTCCCCAGCATATTGTCCGCGCTACTATTATTGAAAACATAATTAACAATAACCTGCTGACTCACAAAACTGACATGACAGCTATGACGATGTTAATGTTATTTGTGTTAGGTGGTCTTTGTGCCTTTATCCTGCCCCAGGTTTCAATCTTATACCGCATGGTAATATTATTCTGCGGTTTTGTGATCCTGGCTAATGTAAATTATTTCCTGTTCAGTTCCTTTAATCTTATCGTAGAAACTGTCTATCTTGGTTTGGAATTACTCTTATTTATGTTTATTTCACCTATCTTAGACAGCGAACTGGTCACCGGAGAACAGGCAGATAAAAAATCTTCTAAAAAATCATTGCCGAAAATCAATCTGGATGATGCCGACAAGACTCCAGTTAAAACTCGTGAGTTAAAAGAATCAGAGGCTGATGAAGATTGGCATAAGACAGAGATGATTTCCCAGGCTTCAAAATCGGATGCCGATTATATTGAAGATCATACGGCTATTGATATTTCTGGCGAAGAGTCCGAAACAATTATTCCGGAATCCAAAACTGCCGTAAACTTTGATAAGCCTATCGAGGATTCACCGGATAACTTTGATTCAGGAAATGATGACCTCGGTATTGTGTCTACTCATCATGATTCTCTATCCGATTCTGAAAAAGTAAAACGGCTCACCAACGATTCAGCGAATTCACTGAAACATTCTGCCACTCCGACCGCAGGATCGTTAACGAATCTGGGCAGATATCAAATCGTAGGCACCTTAGGCAAAGGCGCTATGGGTCATGTCTACAAAGGTATCGACCCGGCTATAAATCGTCCGGTCGCCTTAAAAACTATCAGACTCGATTTCATCAATGACCCTGAAGAGATGGAAGAACTCAAAACCCGTCTGCAACAGGAAGCTCAAGCGGTCGGCAAACTTTCACATCCGAACATTGTCACTATTTATGATGTTGGTTCAGAAGGAAGTTTACAATATATCGCGATGGAATGTCTTGAAGGTCAGACGCTTGAAGAGATGATCAAAAGGAAGACCAACTTCAATTACAAAATAATATCGCAAATTATTATGCAGATTTGCTCGGCGCTCGAATATGCCCATTCTAAAAATATCGTCCATAGAGATATTAAACCGGCAAATATTATGATTCTGCAGAACTATCAGGTCAAGGTCATGGACTTCGGCATCGCCCGCATTGAGTCAAGCTCAATGACTAAAACAGGCATAGCGATGGGAACTCCAAACTATATCTCACCGGAACAACTCCAGGGACTAAGAGTCGACAACCGTTCCGATCTGTTTTCTCTGGGTGTGGTCATGTATGAACTTCTGATCGGAAAACGACCGTTCAAAGGTGAAAACATTACTTCGCTTATTTATTCTATTTTAAATAAGGACCCGGAAAAACCATCAAATATTCGTCCGCAAATTCCGCTTCTGTTTGATCATATCGTGGCCAAAGCTCTCAGCAAGAAACCTCAGGACAGATACCAGAAAGCATCCGACATCACTAACGATCTGGCTGAATTTGTTGAGGCTTTTACTCACAAATAATTTGACATAAAAAAAACCGCTGTAAAATTACAGCGGTTTTTTAAATTCTAAAATTTATCAATCTTCATCAATTTTATTTTCATCACCCAGAATTTCTTCCGCCAATGAAAGTGCCACCCCCGAAAGCATTACCTCTACTCCCAGCTGAGTAAAGTCAGATGAAATCAAATCCCGGTTCAAAGCGGCATACAGCGAAGCCGAAGCGCCTTTTTCAACAACCAAACCGGAAAGTCGATGTTCTGTTTCAGCGATAAAAGTAATCTCGCCCAATTCCGCCGATATTACGTAACCGGTGCAATTATGCAGTTGTAAATGAGAATTACCGGTATAGACAACAACCAAAGCTCCGCGCGATTTGCCAAAACTGGTCTCAGGATAAATCTCCAAAACTAATTCTCGATTGTCATCAGCATTTACAACCTTCAAACGATAATGATCTGTCTGATAAGCGACATTGCTGCATTCAACCACTGGAGCAATTTTTAATACATCTTCTTTTGTAAACTTCATATAAGTAAGTTTTAATGATCAATTCTACTTGGTATTAGAATTATCAGTTTTTTCAACAGGTTTCGCAGGCTCTTCTTCTTCATTCATAGAACCTTTGATCTCTGCGGTTGTGTCTTTCATTGCTTTGCGAAATTCCTTGATACCTTTACCCATACCCTGTGCGATTTCAGGTAATCGCTTTGCGCCGAACAGGAGTAATATGACTAAAAATACTACAAGAAGTTCCCAGGGACCCATGCCAAACATGTTAGCCTCCGATCTATATAAAATTTATAAATACCACCATTTGAAATATACAATAACTAACAGAACAAACAAGACCGACATAAAATTTATTTTAAACATCAGCCCGAAAGTAAAGGATATAGCGTAAAAATCGACTTTAAAAGTATTTATCCCTACCTCTATTGCCTTGGTAAATAATGTCTTAGCCGCACTTGGAGGAAGATATGAGCCGATCACATCGCCAACCACGCCGCCGATTATTGCACCCAGTAAAAGAGCAATAATAATAAAAGTTACTTCTCGATTCTTCAATTGACACCTACAGTTTTACTACGGTTAAGAAAAGATTTTACCGATTGAAATACTTTTATGCCGTCGCTTGATCCAAGAATATCCTCAACCGCTCGTTCAGGATGAGGCATCATCCCAAGAATATTACCTTCTTTATTACAAATTCCGGCGATATTGTTTAGCGATCCATTCGGGTTGGCATCGTCACTAAGACTGCCATCCGGTTCGCAATACCTGAATATTACCTGGTTGTTATCTTCAAGCTCTTTAACCTGATCGCCAAAATCATAATAATTCCCCTCACCATGAGCAATCGGGATTTTTAATACTTCACCCTCATCACAACAATTTGTATAAGTAGATTTATTATTTTCAACTCTCAGATAAACATATTTACAACTGAAACGCAAATGAGAATTCCGAATCAAAGCTCCGGGCAAAAGTCCGCTTTCGGTCAAAATCTGAAATCCGTTACAGATTCCCACAACCAGTCCGCCGCTTTTACCAAACTTAATCACTTCTTCCATCAAGGGCGAGAATTTCGCAATAGAACCGGCGCGGAGATAATCACCATAAGAAAAACCGCCCGGCAGAATAACCATATCGCTCCCTAACAGATCGGATGATTTATGCCATAAAAATTCTACTTCCTCTTTCAGAACATCCTTTACCGCCGCATAAGCATCATAATCACAATTGGAACCGGGAAATGTTACAACGCCGACTTTCATCAGATTTTCTCCACTTCAAAATTTTCAATTACCGGATTGGCAAGTAATTTTGAACAGACTTCCTCAATCTTTTTATCTACATCTTTTGCATCAGCCTTAATTTCCAGTTCAAAAAACCTACCTGTTTTAACCGATTCAAATTCGTCATACCCCATTTGACCGAGAGCTTTATGGATCGTTACTCCCTGAGGATCCAGCACGCCCTCTTTTAAACGGACATGAACAATTGCTTTACTATGGTTACTCATTATTATTGTCCTTATAATTATTACGATTTTCTACCGCACGACGGGTAACTTTCCCTACTCCTTTGTGCAGCAATCGATACATTTCTCTACCCATCCCAAATAATATATATAATGAAATCAACGGAAACAACAGCAGTCTTGGCTTGAACAAAATAAGTATCCCGGCCACGACCATCACAATCAGTTTTACCCGATTCTGAGGAGTATCAAACTTATCAGGAAAACTGTCATATGGCACCTGAGAAATCATTAATATTGACAGTAAAATTATCATGGAAACTAAAAGTTCGCCATACTCAAGTTGTCCCCAGAGGAAATAGCTGAAAATTAAATAAGTCACCAGCGCAATCGCAGCCGCCGGCACAGCCAATCCCACAAAACCTTTTTTCTCATCGGTATCGGCAAACAGATTAAACCTCGCCAACCGGTAAGCCGCCGCCATTATATAAACAACCGAAATTATCCAGCCCCACTTACCAAGTGAGTTTAATTTGGTAGCATAAACTATAACAGCCGGAGCTACTCCAAAAGATAGAAAATCTGCCAGCGAATCAAGCTCGACTCCAAACTGGGAAGTTCCACCGCTCAACCTTGCCACCTTGCCGTCCAGCGCATCTAAAAATGCCGCTAAAATTATAAACCAGCAGGCAGTTGTTATATTCCCTTCAAAAGCTGACAGAATAGCCAGAAACCCGCAGACAACATTCCCCATTGTAAATGTACCCGGAAATATTCCGCGATAATTGGTCTTGTATGGCTGTGGAGTTGGAACCATCATCTAACTCTTTCTACTTAAGATACCCGACTATTGTTTCACTTCCTTTGACAATATCACCGGTTTTTACAAGAAGTTCCGTTCCGGCTGGGACAAATAGCTCCATCCTGGAACCAAATCGGATCAATCCGAACCTGTCACCCGCTGTTACAACATCATTCTCATTCAAATTATAGATTATCCGGCGAGCAATCAATCCGGCTATCTGCTTAAAGACAATCTTGGAACCGGATTTAGTCGTCATGCCAAATTCGGTCTGTTCATTCAGTTCCGAGGCTTTATCTTCAAAGGCTGCAAAAAACTTTCCTGGGTTATACTTCACATAATCAATTACCCCGTCAGCCGGAATACGATTGATATGAACATTAAACACTGATAAAAATATCGAGACCTTAATTACTTCGCCGCCGATATAATCATGATTCGAAAGGGTATCAATCGCAATAATTTTACCATCAGCCGGAGAAATCAAAATCCCATCTTCAGGAGTAAACGAACGTTCGGGGTCTCTGAAAAAGAAGGTCGTAAAAATCGTCAATATTCCGAAAATAATACTTATTGTAAACAGCACCCTGCTATCCCATCGACTGGCGGCTAAAATCGTCAATATGGTAATCAAGGCACCGCTAAAGATAAATATTAAGCCTTCGCGAGCTATCATTTGGTGAACACCCGTTTAAAAATTTTATTAACATTTTTTGAATAATAAGTCAGATCAAAACAGCTGTCGATCTCTTTAGAGTTGATGAATTTATTAATCTCTTTATCATTTCTTACTAACTCTTTAAACAAACCTTTTCCTTCGGAGGCATCCATTGCATTTTTCTGTACCATCCGGTAAGCTTTATCACGCGATCCAACCTTGGATGATAATTTCAAAAGCAATCTTTGCGAGAAAACAATCCCGCCCCGGAAATAAATATTCTCAATCATTCGTTTTTCATTTACAACCAGACCCTTAAGAAGATCATTAAATTTCTGAAGGCTGTAATCAACCAAAATTGTCGCATCAGGTATTATCACCCGCTCAACCGATGAATGAGCTATATCCCGTTCGTGCCAGAGTGGAATATTTTCCATCGCCGAAAGTGAATACCCGCGAAGCACCCGTGCAATCCCCGAAATTCTTTCCGCTGTAATCGGGTTTTTCTTATGAGGCATCGCTGATGAGCCTTTTTGACCTTTGGCAAATCCTTCCGCCATCTCATTAATTTCGGTCCGTTGAAGATTCCGTACTTCGGTGCCGAACTTCTCAAGTGACGAACCCATAATTGCAATCGCGGTCAAAAATTGAGCATGGCGATCACGCTGAATTACCTGAGTCGAAACCTCGGCTGGTTTCAGACCTAATTTCTTACAAACCTCTGCTTCTATAACCGGGTCAAGGTTCGCAAAATTACCAACCGCACCCGAAATCTTGCCGACTGAAATTATCTCGGTAGCATTTTTAAAATTCTCATGACAGCGGCGCAACTCGGTGTACCACATTGCAAATTTTAATCCCAGAGTCGTTGGTTCGGCATGAACCCCGTGCGAACGACCGATGCAATAAGTCATCTTGTATTTTGCCGCCAGCTTTTTGATCTGTTTCAATGCCGCCACAATTTTTTTATCAATGATGGCTGCTGATCTTTTCATGATCAGTGACAGCGAAGTATCTAAAACATCCGATGATGTCATCCCGAAATGCAAATAAGAAGCCTCTTCACCGACAAATTCGGAAACTGAAGTCAAAAAAGCGATCACATCATGGTTGGTCTCTTTCTCAATCTCATTGATCCGGTCAACCTTAAAGTCAGCTTTCTTCTCGATAACTTTAAAAGCCTTAGTCGGGATTATCTTATGTTTTGCCATAGCTCGGGCAGCTTCGACTTCCACCTCAAGCCAGGTGCGATATTTGTACTCTTCCGTCCAAAGATTTCCTATCTCCGGTAATGTATATCTTGCAATCATTAGTTTTTTGGAGCTTTCTTATAATCTTCAAGAAATTTCGCCAAACCGATATCAGTCAACTGATGCTTGATCAGTTTGCTGATTACATCAAACGGCATCGTAATAACATCAGCCCCGATCAGAGCTGAATCAACCACATGAATCGGATGTCGGACCGATGCCACCAATACTTCGGTGGTATATGCATAATTATGATAAATAGTCACGATCTGTTCAATCAGGTCCATGCCATGAGTCGAAATATCATCCAGCCGTCCAATAAATGGTGACACAAATGAGGCGCCCGCTTTGGCAACCAGTAAAGCTTGTGAGGGCGAGAAAACCAAAGTTGCGTTGGTACTAATACCTTCACCGGTAAGAGCTTTAATTGCTTTCAGACCTTCTAAAATTGTTGGAATTTTCACAACAATATTATCCGCAATTTTTGCCAGTTCATGAGCTTCTTTCATCATCCCGTCAAATTCTACGGCAAGAACCTCGGCGGAAACCGGTCCCGGTACTATCGCACAAATCTCTTTTAAAAGTTCGTTATAAGGCATCGACTCTTTGGCTGCCAAGGATGGGTTGGTGGTTACTCCGTCAAGCACCCCCATTGCGGAAGCTGCTTTAATCTGCTCAATGTTGGCAGTATCGATAAAAAATTTCATTTCAAATCCTTTTTCTAATATCCCACCGACACAAGATATAATCCCTGAGGCGGTGCGGTGAACATTATTCTTTCTTCATTATGGGAATTTATAATATCCTCAAACTGGTCTAATGTCAAGTTAAGCTTATTGTTATCAGGATTTAGATTAGCCAGATTAACCATGGCGCCGACCAATGACCGTACCATGCTGTGTAGAAATCGGTTACCCCTGATTTCATAAACCAGAAGTGGTCCAAATTGGTACCATTTACTGAATTCTATGGTACAGCGATTGTCCTCTTTCTGAGAACTGACCACACAAAACGGCTTAAAATCATGCACGCCCTCAATAATCTTCGCCGCTTTTTTGAGTACTTCAAACTCAAGACCATACTCATATTCCCACCGGAAATTACGATAAAGAGCCGATTTCTCGTTCCCAACCAAATACCGATACCTTCTAAATCTGGCATCAAAACGGGAATTAAATTCAAACGATACTTCACATGATGATTTCACCCTGATCTCATCCGGCAAATAATAATTCAAGGCTTTCATATACTGTTCCGGCTCAAGCCGGTGATCAATTCGAAAATTCGCCGTCTGCCCCAAAGCATGAACCCCGGCATCAGTCCGACCGGCTCCGATTAGATTCACTTTCTCAGAAGTCACTTTGAAAATAGCCTCAAGGATCTCATCCTGAATTGTTTTCTGATTAACCTGTGACTGCCATCCGCAAAACCCGGACCCGTCATATTCGATTATAATTTTAATATTTTTTTCTGACATCGCTATCCTGTATAAACAAACAACATAATAATAATTGCCGACCCGCCCATCATAAACATCCATTCCGGCAAAGCAAATTTTAACCGGCTGTAAAATGTCCTGTCATTCGATGACCGATAACCCCGCACTGCAATCGCCAAAGCCAGATCATCAGCCCGTTGAATTGCCGCCAGCAGAACAGGAATTAATATGTAAGCTGTTTTCTTAATCCGATTAACCATACTTCCTTTAAAATTCACGCCCCTGATAATTTGAGCATTCCTGATTGCCTGAAATTCCTCAAACAAAACCGGAATAAACCGTAGAGCAATAAAAACGATCATCGCCATATCATCAATCGGAACTTTTAACTTCCTAAGTGGTCTGAAAATCTTAACAAACGATTCGGCTAAATCAGAAGGCGAGGATGTCAGCGTTACTAAAAAGGCTATCCCGATAAAAACCACCAGCCGTAATGAATAAAACCCCGCATTATAAAATCCGGTCTCACTAATTTTTATTCCCCAGACATTAACTAATGTTTTTGAATCATGCCCTGAAAAAAAGAGATGGAACGCCGAGGTTATCGAAATCAAAATCAAGATCGGTCTCAAATTTCGCCATAATGTCACCACACTAACTCCGCTGCTGAACAGTCCTGCCCCAAGGATCGCCAAACAGGACAGATAGAAGGTCAGGGAATTACTAAATAGGGAAAGCACAAGCGTGACTAATACCGGAACCATTTTAGAACGGGTATCTAACCGATGTAGAAATGTATCAATTGGACGGTATTGACCGAGTATTATTGGTGAAACCTGTACCATCAAACTCCCTCTTTTCCACCAATATACAGGGTTATAATTTTAGAGTCAAACAGAGCTTTATTTTTGTTTCTGTTTATAAGCTTGAACAAAAAAAGGGGTACAAGAAACCTGTACCCTACCAAAAAACTAACCTCTCGTAGGTCAGGTCTCTCTTCTCTTGGAGACCTGATCTATACAGACAACTCTCTCAAATATAATTCTTGAATAAGAAAGGATTAGTTCGAGTAGGTCAAAAGCACTGCGCTCCTGACATCTTAATAAGTGGAGTTCCGAATGTTAGAATTTCGCCAGAGAAAATCACACGAAGTGTGAGCTTTATTTTCTAACTGGTTTTCTTTGACCCATCGCTTTAACCGCCGGACAATTACTGCATGACGGTTTCTTTTTCTTCCCAACGGTAAAATTATAAACCAAATACAACGATGCCCCTATCATTGCAAAAATAATAATAAAATTCTGCCAGAAAATATCCATCAGTATCCCATCTTAGTTAGTACTTGAAAAACAACAAATGCCATCGCATAAGCCAACACCGTCATATATAAAAATGTTCCAACCGCATAAATCCACCGGCTGGTTTCCGCTTTAATCGTAACCAGGGTCGCCCCGCATTGACAACACAGCGCAAAAAATATCATTATCGACATCGCCACCGCCGGAGTGAAAACTTTCTCCCCAACCTTCTCGCCATGGGTGTATGTTGCCGCTTGCATTTTATCTACCAAAGAAGATGACTCCGCATCAACATCACTGCCCAGATTATAAATCGTCCCCAGCGTTGCAATAATAACTTCACGAGCGGGGAACGAGGCTAATACTGCCATCGTAATTTTCCAGTCCCATCCCAACGGTGCAAACACCGGCTCCACAAACCGACCAAGTTGACCAAAATAGGAATTAGCTAAATTATCTGAAGCTCTTTCGTTATACAAAACCTGCATCTTGGAATCATAAGTCAATTCGAATAATTTTCGGTTCAAAAGCAATTCCATGACTTGCGCTTTATCAGGATCAGTCTGAGGATTTTCATCGCGCACATCAACCAGACTCGCTTCATCCTCCGACTCGCTTATCTGCAAAATAATATTATCATACCAGTCTATATTTTGAGTCTGAAATTCCGAATATCCAATTAAGGAGCCATTAATTTCGGTGCGTCTCGATTCATACAGGTTTTCCTGATATTCAATCTGACGGCTGTATTGGGTTGCAATAAAATCCGACCGCGGAAAATAACTCAACGCCCAGATTATAATAGTTATCGCCATAATCACTGTTCCGGCTCGGATCACAAATGTTTTTGCGCGCGAATAAACCATAATGAAAGTTGCTTTAAAAGTTGGCATTTTATAACTGGGCAGTTCCATCAAAAAAGTACCCTGCTCCGCCTTGAGAAACGTTTTATTCAAGACAAACGCTACCGCCACCGCAACCAGTATCCCCGCCAGATAAAGAAATGTCAGCACCAGTCCTTGTAAATTAATTATTCCAATAACCGGCTTGTATGGTATAAATGCAGCAATCAAAATTGTATACACCGGCAGTCTGGCTGAACAGGACATCAAAGGTGCGACCAAAATTGTGATCGTGCGTAATTTTTTATCCTCAATGGTACGGGTTGCCATTATCCCCGGAACCGCACAGGCAAACGATGATAACAGCGGAATAAATGATTTGCCCGAAAGACCGCACCACCGAAACATTCTATCGACTAAAAATGCAGCCCTTGCCATATAACCCGAATCTTCCAAAAACGATATAAACAAAAACAAAATTATAATTTGCGGTAGAAATATTAATACCGATCCAACGCCCCCGATGATGCCATCAGTCAATAAAGACCGCAAGGGACCTTCAACCATAAGCGATTCTACATAAGCAGACAACGATCCAAACGAACCATCAATAAGATTCATAAACGGAGCCGACCAGCTGAAAATTGACTGGAAGACTAAAACCATCACTCCAAGTAAAATTACTGGTCCTAAAATTGGATTCAGTAAAAAACGATCTATAAATTCAGATTTACTTCTGGGTCTCTCTTTTGGTAACGAGACAGAACAATTCGAAATTTCCATTGCTCGGTCAGTCAGCATAACTGTTTCAGCTGATGATAAAGCCCGATGTTTCTCTTTTAGCATTTTCCGGGAAACTTCAATTTTTTCTTTTAGATTACTAATATTTGAATCAGCAATAAATTTTTGTTCAGCCGGTCCGTCAATATCTAACAAGACCCTGATAAGTTCCGCCCGGGTACGCACTCGTTCGGTTTTAATCTCCTGGAAATCTCTGATTAGATTCTCAAATACTTCTTCATACTCTGGAATAGCCGGTTTAAATGGAGTCTCAAGTAAATTGCTGATTTCAAGTTTTAGCCGTTCAATGCCCTTACCCTGATTTCCAACCACAGGAAGAACCGTTACCCCGCCCAAACATTCAGAAAGTCGCTCAGGATCAATATCTATCCCTTTGCGTTTGGAAATATCCACCATATTCAAAACAACTATAATAGGAATCCCGGTCTGGAGAACCTGTAAGATCAAATATAAAGATCGATCAAGATTGGTGGCATCAAGCACACAGACAATCATATCCGGTCGGTTCTCACCCTCAATACCGCCATATAATGCCGAGGCGGCGATATATTCATCGGGAGAAAAAGCCGACAACGAATATGTTCCCGGAACATCTACAATTGTAATTTTTGAAGAATTGTTATCTAAGGAGAATTGACCGGATACCCGCTCAACGGTCACACCGGAATAATTACCAACCTTCTGCGACAAGCCGGTAATGGCGTTAAAAATTGTTGTCTTACCACAATTGGGATTGCCGCAAATTGCGACCATTCCTGATACTTTACTCGTACCCTTTTTAATGGCATCAGTCATGATTCAATTTTCAGCAGTTATCATCCACTTCTATTTGTACTAAGGAAGCTTCAGAGTGTCTCAATGACAAACAACAATTACCAACTTGCACAACCATCGGGTCTCTCAAAGGAGCCCGTCTGACATATTTAATCGGACGACCGGGTACAACCCCCATCTCCATTAATCGACGTGAAACCGGAGAGTCATCGTCAAAACCAACGACTTTACCTTTTTGGCCCGGGATCATTTTGTTCAGTGGTGTCATAGCTGTATTCCTAAAATTTTAATTATTTCCTTCTACGTTGCTATCCCCATTGCCATCAGATGAATCACTCGGAGGAGATGCAATTGTTTGACTGTCCCCTTCAGATTCAGAAGGAACAGCCTTCTTCTCACTTTCATCATTGCAATTCTGACAAAATCCCTGGACTTCTACTTTAAAGCCTTTATTGGTGAAGTTATTATCAACAGCTGTCTGAGCCAGTATTCCAATAATCTGATCAACATTAAACTCAATCACTTCTTTACAATTCAAACAGTAAAGATGCCCATGTGGAACTTTCGAAAGTCGGTCAAAGCGGGTAATTCCATCTCCAATGTTTACTTCCTGGGCTAGTCCGACACGGCAGATAAGTTTCAAATTTCTCCAGACCGTGCTGTAACCGATTGAGCGATCCTTGTCCTTTACGATCTCGTAAAGCTCTTCGACCGAACAATGTTTGTCCAATTCAAAGAAAGATCGAAAAATTAACTCCCGCTGGGGAGTCATCTTAAATCCTTTTGTTCTTAAAAACTCTTTCATGCCTTTTCCGCTCCTAAAAGCTAATTGAAAACGATTTTCAATTTCAATGATAACTATATTATCGGTATTGTCAAGGCTTTTTTAACAATTATTTGTTATTTTTTTCACAAATCATAACCTGCTGTCCTACAACGACAAAAGCCGCCCAAAGGGCGGCTTTTCTATCAAGGATAAATAGGTTGCGGAGGCCTATTTCAAAAGGATCATTTTTCTACTATCCGACTGTTTACCCCTAATTAATTGATACAGATAGACCCCCGATGCTACTTTGTAGCCATTTGTAGAGGTCCCATCCCAATTAATTTGATAAAAACCGGCTGAAATATAATCATCGACCAATGTTTTCACTCTTTGACCGATGGAATTGTAGATATGTAGTTGAGTTTTTACACTATTCTTACTGCCCGAGCTGTTATCTATTGTAAATCTGATCGTGGTTTCAGGATTAAAAGGATTAGGATAGTTCTGTTTTAAACTGAATGAGATCGGAAGTCCTTGCCGATTATCCTGTTCAATAACATCTGTCACAAAACCCATCCCGAAATATTGAATCACCCGTGAAAACAGCGAATCAGTAGGCGTTGAGTTGACATTTTCATTATCAAAATACTCGACCGGCATAGTCATAAGTATTGACTTAAAAGCACCCGAATAAGACACCCCGCAGATCGGACTATTGGCTCCCGGGTTAAAATCATGCGCAAATATCGCTTCCCCCGGAAAGAGCGGTTCTATCAGCTGTGTATATTCAAATTTAGGAACTTGAACGAAAAAACTTAAATCTTCCCAAAGGTTCCCAACTGTTGTTCCGGTTGTAATTGGAATAGTATTAATACTATCATTAGCCGCCGTACACCGGAAATAATTTGATAAAAAGAACGGATCAACATTCCTGACATCCTCAACAATTGTACGACTCGACATAAACAGCGAACCGTTGCTGCTATCCAAATACTGTTTTATTACATCCATCTCAGCTGAAGAAATCCCATCAGAAGAACTGTCTCCGGTATGCCAGAAAACTATCGAGTATCCCATAAGATCCTCAATACTCAGTGTAGCCGAACTTTCGATTTTATCATGAGCAATTTTTATTCGTGACAAACTTGAGGTATAAACAGTATCGTAATCTTCCCCGTCATCATCATCCACAATCAGAACCGAAGTTTTCCCTAACTGCAATGTAAAGGCAAACTCATTCGTATACTTCGCACCACTTCCATCAGCCAGCGAATCAGATACAATCGTCACATAAAAAGAATCAATTGCCGGGCGAATCGAATCATCCACAATAAACTTAATCGGATTAATCACTGACCGGTAATATTGTGAATTATCAAAAGCCGTTGCCAGCAAACCGGTATTATTCAAAAAGGTCAGATCATTGCGGTTACTGCTCATGGTGGCGGTAGCGTTATATGTTGTCCGCATAAAATTCTTGGCGCGAATATAAATCGTTACCGTATCCCCCGGTTCAATTAAATCGTTCACGCGGTTATTATAAAAAGTATATACCTCAGCCGGATTAACGCGGTCAAGTTCAACCCACGGACGGGAAAACCCAACATCCAAATCAGCATACATCAGCGAATCTTCATCAGATATATTCCACACCCCGAAACCGGTCGTCACAAAACTATTGGTGCGCGATGATGGAATCGTAAGATCGTGAAAATTTACCCTGCCCGAATCTGGCCAGACATCGCCCCAGTCACCTAATTCATTAAAGACAAAAGCCAGTTCATTCCTGCCATCCGGCTGCTCAAGCGCAACTCGAAAACGATTCGGGTTGTTATTATTGGCAACGCTTTCATCAATATGATAGATGCATAGCCCTTCACCGGGGATTGCCCAGTCAAATTTTTCTTTCTGGCGATTTTCCACCAGCCAGTATTCAGTCGAAGTAATTGAGTTGTTGGCTAATTTGAATATGATCGGAAGCTCTTCTACCCGAGGAATTTCCTGTTGATATAAATTGTTGGTTATCTCTATCGGCACGACAAAACCGGCTTTGATTTTACTCCAGGCGTCAAGGTGCGATGGTATTTTTGAATGTCCGTTATAACTGCCGCTTGCCATCAACGACCAGTTTCCTAACCCGGAGGATGGTTGCTCGACCGGACTGGTATCATATAAATCAATCAGTCCAAGTAAATGCCCGAACTCATGACAAACCACTCCGATTGGTGAAACGGTGCCATTACTCTCTTCCGGTACCGTGATATAATCAAACATCCGTACCCCATCATAGGTCACCGCCGAATCCATCACCCACCGATGCGACCAGATCGCCTCATAGGCAGACTCCGAATCAGCTTCTTCCCCCGGTCCGGCATGAACAATTATCAAACCGTCAAGCTCACCATCATTATTCAAATCATAATCTGAAAAATTTACAACTCCCCGTGCGAAGGCTTCTTCAACTGCATGACGGGCAAGTTCTCTGCTTTTTGATACTCCGTTATCATCCCCGACATAGTAAGAGTATGGTTGAGGCATTCTAAGCCAGGTTGAAGATTTTCCTTTGATGTATAATTTACCATAAGAATTTTCGAGATAATATTCGGTCATTGAACCGGAAGGATTATTTTTTGTATCAGACTTTCTAGAAAACAGAACCGAATCAAATTGATAAGGCTGTCCTACAACCGTTTGTCCATTCGTTGAATAAAAAAATACGTGATCAGAAAAATCAACACATAACAAAAGCACATTAATTGTATCAACGTCCCCGGCAGTTGCCAGATTTGAAACTTTACTCTTGTTAAATATAGAATTCTCAGCCGGAGCGCACATCCCCATTTCTTTATATTTCATTAACTTCTCAAAATTCTCTTTAGTCGTCCCATTTTTCTCCCACGCCGAAAGAACCTCGGGCGATGGTGCGACCGCCTGAACGGTATTGCCAATAATAAATAATGTGAGGATGAGAGTAAAATATATTGAGTTGATCTGATTCATCTTTAGTTTTTTGTTTTCCATCTTCTATATATTAAACTAAATGACTTTCCTTTAAGTTCCAAATGAAAGATTTACTTTAATAAAACCATCTTTTTAGTCTCAGAACCGGCCGCCATCGACAAACGATAGAAATAAACACCCGATGAAACAGCCATCCCGGCGTTATTTGTGCCATCCCATTCAATCGAATGATTGCCGTTTTGAAGGTATCCGGTGTGAAGGCTTTTCACTTCCTGACCAAGCATATTAAATACGGTCAGTTCAACTTCACTTGATTTTGCAATTGTAAAAGATATGCTCGTTGTCGGATTAAATGGATTGGGATAATTCTGGTTCAGTTCAAAGTCAAATGGCAGAACTTCCTGAATATTCTCATTAACATCGGTTAAAAGACCAAACTTCAAAATTGCAATCGAAGCTTTTTGTAATATTTCACTCACCGAAGATCCCGTTAGAAGCCCGTAAGTTACTTCTATCGAATCATTCATACTCAAAGTAAACGGTTCGGTCGAAGCCAAAAACATCATATCCCCGACTATGCTCGAATTAACATCAACACCCTGCTTCATAATTAAATCTAATTTTTCTGATACCGTAAAGCCTGTTTTACCCATTGTCGGATCAGAATTTTCAATAGCGGTAAAGTTTTTAACATTATTTAAACCGACCAAACCAACGATTGTCCCATTTGCGTTCTTCTGATAAATCAGATTCAAATCTTTATTAAACTCAAGCTTCTCCCCTAATCCGGGTAGATCAAAATCGGCAAAGAATCCAAACGAAACATCATGCAATGTTTCCAGCAGACTATTCCTAAGAAAATATTTAAAAATTACTATTCCGTCATCATAACCATTGTTAAAATGAATCGTCTCCTGATTGATAATAATCGGCACTGAACGGGGACTTCCGTTATCGGTAAACGATGCTGTCCGATGAAACCCGCCGTCAACTCCGTAATTACCATCAGTTAATTCCCGCACCGGTTTAAAATCAGAGGGTACAAACAAAGCGTTGCTGTCACGAACCGAACTTGATATCTGAGCAATCCCCCGACCGACAATAATTCCGCTTTCA
The DNA here is from genome assembly GCA_965372795.1 of uncultured bacterium. GTDB lineage: Bacteria > Zixibacteria > MSB-5A5 > GN15 > FEB-12 > QNAD01. The sequence continues at coordinate 135,271 of CBDVDR010000002.1, read as the reverse complement.
TACAAAAGATTCTGACTGCCGTTATATTTTAAACCTTCACCCTTGGCATTATAAATTGATCCGGCGGCTAAACCATACTGTCCAAAATCTGAAACGGTAAGCGTAATTTCCTTATTTACATGGTCGCCCTTTTTACCTTTAGGCATAAATCCGACCGTCATCTCAAAACCAAGAGTATTCATAATTTCACCAAACTGGTTATTGACCGTCAATTCAAATTGAACTTGCTGACCGTGATATAAATTTTCACTGATGCTGATATTGTATACCGAACTGCTCAAAGCGTTCGTTCCGCCAATTCCAAAAAAGAAAGCGACATCATTATTCAAAATTTCAATCTCGTTTGTTTCAGCCGTAGCGATATGTCCAAAAACCTGTTCCACATTTCCGGCTGGATTATGCAATGAAAGTTGCAATTGAAAGGTTTCACCCGGAAGAGCGATACCGTTATTTAAAATACTAAAGGATGAAAGCACAAAGTTTGACTCATCAGGATCCGAAAGAAGCTCTAACGCTTTTTCAGCATCAACTAAACCATACCCGTAATTATTATCTTCTCCGGTTGCTCCCAGGTCTTCCGCCGAATATAAAATAGCATTTTTGATCTCTTCAACCGAAGCATTGGGATAAGACTGACGCAGCAGCGCAACAATACCGGCAACATAAGGAGCCGCCATCGAAGAACCGCTCATAATAAAATATCCGCCCCCTTTATAAGATGATCTGATAGTCATCCCCGGAGCTACCACCTCAGGTTTCACCGACCGTTCGTCACATGATGAAGGACCCCGGCTTGAAAAATTTGCCACGACTTTAAAATTATCAACCGCCCCGACAGAAAATGTATTTAGCGGGCTGATAGCTAAATCTGCCGGATAGCGCATACTCATCGGGTCAGGACCTTCATTGCCGGCGGCAAAAATTGTTACGATTCCGGCTGCCTCACAAGCGGCAATTACACCGTTAAACTTATCATCACAAGGCGCAAACAAACCTTTCGGCACACCCCAGCTATTTAAAATAACATCAGGAACATCTTCAAATGTATTCGTATTGCCATCCGGATTTAAAGCCCATTGGAAAGCTTCAAGAATATCAGCCAGCGTCATCGTCATGGTTCTGCCCTGATCTACAACCCCGGCTGATATCCATTCGGCTCCCGGTGCTACGCCAAAACTATCAGTCGGTGTCGAACCGACCATAATTCCCATCGTGTGAGTGCCATGACCGATATTATCAGAGGGCAATGAATCAGGAGTATCTTTTGAAAACCAGCTCGCCGACAAAGTCGCCTTATTCCCGCGCCATTTTGATTGCAAGGCTTCGTGGGTTCCCTCAACTCCGGTATCAAAAGAACAAATCAAACTGCCTTTACCGGTAACACCCTTTGCCCATAAACTCGGAACCTTCAAAAGCTTCAATTGATCAGTAACCGAAGCCGTCAGCGATGCCGCCGACTTGACTTCTTCCATCTCAACCGGAGCGATATAATCAAGATAAACATTTTCAACTATTGAATTAACTTCTTCAATTGACATAATCGAATCAACCTGACTAAGATTGATCTGCATTGACATGGCTGGCACAATCCAATACTCTTTAACCGGCTTGGCGCTAAGTGATTTGATATTTCGTGAAATTTTCGAGACCGGATTGGTTTGAAGTTCATCTAAGACGGCTTCAATTCTATCGGAACGGGAAAATAATTTATTGGATGAAATCTCTTCTAATTTTTGAATCCGATAATCATCTTCAAAAAACAGAACAACCTCAATTAAAGAATCCCGACCGGATTCATTATATTGATTAACTAATTTTTCTAAATTGGGCGATAACCCCTCGGCAATACCTATATTGGTAACTACCAAAAAGGCAAAAACAAATATTATTGATTTTATCAAATAAGAGATATTAAGTTGTTTCATCATTTATCCTTTTGAAATTGTCCGCAATCCTATTTGAGCAAAGGCTATGCCGGCTCCGGATTTCTTATTTCAAAATGAAACAGATTGCACTAAACCTGACCGTCAATCGGTATCCTGCTGTCCCGGCACAACTTAGAAAATAACTCCAACCGTGATAATTTGGACTTATTGCAACCGGATGCAGCATTAATATGCAATTTTCAGTAATTCTTTATTTGATTTAGATGATTTGATTTGCATTATTAACAGCAGAATTTAATTTACAGATATATAACCATGGCCATATTACAAAATATTAAACAGCGTTATGTTTTAATTATAATCTTCTTAATTGCAATATTAATAAGAGCCTTATACCTCTATCTTTATAGTCAACTGCCCGACTGGGAGCAATTAACCGTAGATAACTTCTATCACCACAACTGGGCGGTTTCGATCATGTCGGGAAATATCTTTGGAGACACAACTTATTTCCGCGCTCCGTTTTATATCTATTGCCTGGCATTAATGTATAAACTATTCTCAGTCTCGCTTTGGACCGCACGAATTTTTGGAATCACCATTGGCGCTCTTTCGATTGTCTATACTTATTTAATTGCCAATAAAATGTTTTCCAATAAGACCGCAATTTTAGCCGCTGCCCTCCAGATGATTCTTCCGATGGTTCTTTATTTTGAAGGTGAGCTTTTACTGGACCCTCTTTTCATGCTTCTCCTGCAAATCACCTGTTATTGTTTTATTCTATGGAATGAACAAAAGAATCCATCGCATGGTTTTTCATGCGGCATTTTTCTGGGACTGGCAATAATTACCCGACCGACCGCATTAATATTTATCCCGATTGTACTGATTTATTTTTACCGCAATAAAATTTTCAATAAAAGCTTTAAATATATCCTTCCCTTTTTCATTGGGATTCTGATTATCGTCGGCTCTATCTTTATCCGCAACCTAACCATTGCCGGTGACCCTGTCATTGTCTCATCCCAGGGAGGTATCAACCTCTATATTGGAAACAACGAGCTTGCCGATGGTGTCAGCGCCCGCCTTGAGGAACCGCTTGGGACCAACTGGCGAGTCTCCCAGATCTCGTTAATCGCTGAAAAGGAACTTGGCGAAAAACTCTCCCCCGGAGAAATTTCCTCTTATTGGACAACCAAAGCTATTGATTGGATTTATGAAAACCCCGGATCGTTTTTTAAATTATATCTTACAAAATTATATTATAACTTCTCGAACCTCGAAATTGCAAATAACCGCAGCCTGGCAACCTTCGTTAATAAAATCCCACTTCTCAAATACAACTTCTTTAATTTTGCCTTAATCTTTGCTCTGGCAACTATCGGTATTGTCCATTCAATCAGAAAAAACAAATACACTCAAATTATCCTGTTATCAATCGTTATCTATCTACTGGCAACTTCACTCTTTTTCTTCACCAGCCGATTCCGATTACCGCTCATGCCTTTTTATATAATCTTTGCCTCGTCCGGAATATTCTATCTTTTGGAATCATGGAAAAATAATCCAAAACGTAAACTATTTATCACTTCACTTGGATTAACAGCCGGCTTGTTTTCTTTTTTCCCAATTGTTCAGCCCGAAGCCAAACCGCCGACCTCCCACGAGATGAGCACCGGACTGCACTATTTTAATCTGGGCGATTATGACACCGCCTTAAATTACTTCCACCGCGCCAGAAATTATGATTCGACTTATCCCGAAATAAATCTTAACATCGGCAGCTGTTTCTTTATCAACGCCATGGCTGACTCTGCCACCTTCTATTATAACGAAGAGATCAAACACAACCCCCAACGGCACAAAGCCTATATAAATTTAGCTTCCTTAAGCTATCTCAATGACAATTATGATTCTGCCATTTTCTTTGCTCAACAATCAATAAACCTCTACCCTTACGATCTTAAATCCAATACTCTTCTGCTCCGATCAATTATAGCCCGGGACACATCAAATACCTCCCTGATTCAAGCTTATCTCGACACCACCATAACAAACAGTAACAACGATCTATATTTTCTAACCGATGCCGGTAAATTACTTTTTGAAAACTCCAAATATGAACTCTCCGAAGAAATTCTATATCGCGCCACGATGGCTGTTCCCCCGCCCTTTGAAACCGATGGTGAAGCTTTTGAAAGATATTTCCGAAACAGTCCCGCTAATTTTCAAAAGAAAAGATCGGAAGCTTTCTACCAGCTTGGATTTGTACAGGGTATAAAACAAAAATTCGACCTATCAATAAATAATTCCGCCAAAGCCATCGAATTGGATTCATCTTTTGTCGAGGCTTATGTTAATCTGATCAGCGGTTATATTTCAACCGGACAAAACGATAAAGCGGCTTCCATCCTTGAACTGGCTAACCAAAAATTCCCCGGCAATCAATACCTGAAAAATTTCCAATAAAAAAAGACCGGGCAAATACCCGGTCTTTAAATTCTATAAGAAGTAATTTAATACTTCTAAAATCACCGACTTCCTGAGAATGTATTCTTGGAGGCCGGTTCCACTGGATCTGGTTCATAAAGGAAGTTTAACACTCTGTCAGCAGCGATCATAAATGAATCCGGCTGCAATGCAAGCGGTGTGAAACTGAAATAAGCTGTCTTAAAATATTCACCTGTTACCAGATGAGCCACCGGTGAACCATCATAGTTAGCTAACGGACCACCCAGAGGGTGCCCACCCTGGCCATACTTTGAACCGTAAAGATAAATCGGCTCGGCGGTAATCAATACCCCGTCGCTGGTATATCTCTGTGAGAAAGAGGTCCAGTTCACTTCCGGCAAAGCTGCCACAGAGCCATCCCAACCGCAGCCTAAGTCAGCATTCCAAATATAATTTGCATGAAGCAAGGCTGTATCAATTGGGATATTAGGCCATCCGCCAAGATCAGCGCCACTTTTTGCCATTACAAAATCTTCTACCCTTACACTATCATAATATGATTGGAACTGCCAGGCAGAATAGTTGAATGATGTGACCGCAAAGAACTTCTTATAATTATTTGAAATCCATTGTACGCGGCTTTCACCAAAGATCGGCTCACTACCCAAACCGCCATTTAATGGAGTTCGCATAATTAACCAGACATTTACTCCGGCATCAATTGCATCATAAATAAACGAATATTGTAATTCTCTATTATCCGGGGGTTTAACACCATCATTATAAATGATAACAATCTTATGTTTCAATAACTCAACGACTGGAATACCAGAGCTAAACTTTGCTGCAAACATATAATCTGGTGCCATCGACCTTTTTTCATTTAGATTAGTATTGAATGTTGTATCGGTCCAGTTAGCAAATTCCTTTTCACCCCAATGATTAACTACTGATTTCCAAAAATTACGAGCCAGATAGAAAGCACTATCTCCAGCACCAGACTTTGGAGTGTTGACTGTACCGAAGAATTGATTAAAATCAACAACCATAACCGGTCGTTCAAAACGAGGGTCAATTACCCGGAAAGTTCTATATGATGGCACTAAATCTTCTACCAGAGCATCATCACGACTCTTCACCCAAAAGGCAAAGTTCATCTCAACTGTGGTATCGCCGCCATCTGGAGGCTGATGATTTTTATAAACATCATAAAGAACTATATTACTATCATTAGTCCAGCCATTTGAACTATAGGCTAACTTATTCATTGTAGTATCGTTATCAAGCTCAATCTGATCAACATCCAGAATCCTGGTTTTATTACCATCAGCTGAAGACATGTCATCCTCACCGATAACAAAGGTATCACAGAAACCCGAATTCACATCACACTCTATTAAAGTATCACCCGGCACATATAATTTTCCATTGCTGCCAAAGAAGGCATCAATTTCATATTTTTCTAAAAAGCGAACAAAGACCGAGTCATCATTATCAGCATCATAATCAATATATGGTCCGTACATACGCCATTCAAAATCAAATGGTGGAGCATTCAAACCACCCGGATAATCCGGATCCACCGCTCCCCATCTCATTGAGACACCGGTAATAATTCCTGCTGTCTTTGAATTAATAAAACTCTTATTCGGATCAAAATAGGCTATCGATGTTACCGGCGGACTGTCGTTTCGTGAAAATGCACGATAAACTATATCCGAGCCTTCACTATTATCATCAAAAGCCTGCAGGAACACATACTGAACCAGATATGTATTAATCGGATCTTCAGTCAAAGCACGAAGTTTAATAATCTCGGTCGTATGCGGATCTGCTTTAGTCGGGACAACATCAAGGTATATCCAACCGGAAGAATCAGCCGCTATAACTGTCATATGTTCTTCGGGTGTTGATCCGGCAAGTTCAATTTCGGTTACAACCGTATAACGATAATATTCAATCTGTCCGTCAACATCGGTGCCATACCAATAAATATAAGGATTTCTTGAAAATCGGGTATAAGTAGTATCAACCACAACATCCGAAGAATCGGTTCCAGGATATAAAGTATCAGTCACAACAACCGGTCCCGGCGGAATATTCACAAATTCTACCAGCGGAAGACTGTTGGCTCTCAAATCTCCATCGAGGGTTTTATCACACCCGCTGAGAAATAAAACAGAAAAGACTGAGAGAACTGCTACAATAGTAAGGATAAAATATCCAAATAAATTTCTAATCTTTTGATTCATTACATCTCCGTCTTTCTATTTAAAATGCCATTGAAAAAGTAAAGCGATGCACTTCGGTTAGGATTCCAAATTCCTGAAAAGCATAATCAATGCTCATTTCCCGATCCTCACCAAAAGGCAATCTCAGTCCGGCACCGGCAGTAAATCCATCAACATCATAATTGAATCGTCCGCCAAAACGGAGAACAACCATATCCTTAAACGAATATTCCAAACCGCTATTATATTTTTCAAGGTTATCAGAAGGATGGGCGCCTTCGGCTGAGAAGGTCAGGATATGATCATATCCCTCAATCACGTTAATAGAAGCGCCAAATCTAAAGTTAATAGGAAGAGGATAACCATTATCAATAAACGTCATATCAGGTCCGAAATTGGCAATTATCATTCCGATTCTAAAACCGCGATAACCGGTATCGTACATTGTGCCAACATCAGCGGCCCAGCCACTGGCTGTATAATCATGAACATATTCACCAATATATTTCATTGTAAAACCAATCGAGAAACGGTCAGTCAAATAACGGCCATAACTAACAGACAATGAAAAATCATTCCAGGCAAATGTTCTTCCGGTACCCGCATAGGTTCCGGAACCCCAGGTACGTTCAATCATGCTTCCCGAAGTCAATGCATACATACCTATTCCTAAAACTCCACCAATCGATTCAAGCGGAAATCCGATTGCACCGAAAGCGAAGTTTACATGAGATGGCAATTTTATATAAGTAAACATCGCTTCTTTACCATATAGCGAAGTCAACCCCGCCGGATTGTAGTACACGGCTGAGATGTCATCTGTAACCGCTGTAAATGCTTCTGCCATCCCCATTGCACGAGCTGACACGCCTAATTCAAGAAACTGTGCCCCCGTGGTTCCGACCTTTGCCTGGGCAAAAACCTGGGTTGGAGAAAACAAAGCAAACACAACAATCACAAGAATCAGTGACAGTACAGTCCGACTGAATGCCCTCTTATTCATATGATATGTTTGACTATTTTTCAAATCCATGCTGTCCTCAACCTTTTCTATGTTATAAATCATTTTTTATAAGTTAATTTCTATGCCAACTCTTACCTGACGACCATAATCCCAGTTGTAAGGATTCAAATCGAATTCGGTGCCGCCAAGAATTATCTGGTTTATGTTCTGCTGGGTATCGGGACGACCGGTATTGGAATAGACGAAATTTACATTTCTATTATCAAAAATGTTTTCAACCCAAAGAATAAATTTATAATCAAGTCCAACCAGCTCGAAGTCTTTTGTAAATCTTAAATCAAAGTTTATAATAGTAGGGCGTCGTAAGGAGTTTCGTTGAATGTCTTCACCGACAGCCGAAGTGATGTTTGGATATTCACGACTTGGAGTAAAGGGACGGCCACTCTCAATCAGAGTCTCAATCGACATCGACCAGCCATTTGGAATCGGAACTCCAAATAAGCGAGGTTTCACGGTTCCCGGTACAAACACCTGAATTGATGATTTAAACGAATGACGTACATCATTATCAAGTGAGGCTTCACTTAACGGTTCACGAGACAATTCGAAATCAGTCAAATAGTCTTCATTAGTCTGGGATGCTTTACCGAACGAGAAAGCGTAAGTATAACTAAGCATTCCGTTAACATAACCACCACCGCGTTTTTCCATTGTAATTTCTACACCGCGCCCACGACCATAATCTGCGTTCTGATACTGCTGACGAGTCAAACCGCCGATTCTAATCTGGTGAGAGTTAATCTTGTCAAATTCATCTTTAAAATAACCTGAAAAATCAATCGAGTAGTTCTCACTCATTGCGTATTTTACACCGAATGAGTACTGAATCGTTTTCTGGTAATCCAGATTGTAGTTTCCTAAAACATCATTTTCGTTAATGGCACTGGTATTACGAGAATACATTCTGACCAGCGATGGAAGCTGGAAGAAATGACCATAGTTAAAATGAACTTTGGCTTTATCAGAAATTGGATAGGAGAAACCGAGACGAGGAGATATTTTCTGACGATCGCCTAAAATTATGCCGGAGCCAAGATCATCGTTCTTAGCAACTTCGACCAAATCATATTTATCCTGAATAAAGAAATCCCAGCGGAAACCAAGCGACGCGATCATCGAACCATACTCTACTTTATCGCGAAGATAGAAAGTTCCACCCCATGGATCATAACGGAACATATCTCTAAAAGCGCCCCGGGTAGGATATGGAGCAGGAATGCCACCAACACTATCAGGACGACCGGTATAGAGCAGGTATGGTTTCACGATTTCCTGATATACAAAATCATTTTGAAATAAGGCAAGACCCGATTTTATTTCATGGTTGCCCATTTGACGGAATATCTTAAATTCACCACGCATCGTTTTAGTTTTACGATGATGCCAGGTGGATGAAGTAGTATAGTTCATTGGATCAAGAAAAGATGAACCACGATCATACTTTCCATTGCCGTTTAAATCTACAAATTGTTCACCAATGTCATAATTATCGTTCGGCGGATCATAAAGTCCGTTACCGTTACGATCTGCAAATGGAATTTCAGGGGTCCATTCCAAAGCATTAATATTAGGACCATCATACTGACCATTATGGTTAAAGTCCATATTATCCGGTCCGGTTGACTTAATAAAAATATCAATTCCGCGATCATAAAAACCATTAGCATTGACATCGGAATAAGGTTCACCAATAATCGAGTCACCATCGGTATATGGTTCAGGAGTACTGTTTGATATATTTGGAAGACGATCATAATCCAACAGACCATTGCCATTGCGATCATGTAAATATTCACCGCGATCCCATACCCCATTACCGTTTAAATCAAGGAATGGTTCGCCTTCAAGCATATCAAGAACACCATTATCGTTGAATCGGAAGAAACCGCTGTCAAAATACAATCCCGCATCGGTAAAGTCAGCCTGTACTTCACTTCCGGTCCAAACCGGTCCGGTGTAATCACCATAGCGTAAATTGGTTGTCGTATCAGGGAATAAGTTATAAATCGGTTCCGGTGGATCATAGATACCATTCTGAATTGTATCATCCCAGGATTCCCATTCACGATCTAAATAAAACTGATCAGGATCCAAACCTTTGCCGGGGTTATTTGGATCACCCGGTTTTTGATTTGTTTCATTGATCTTATATGAAAACAAAAATTCGTAGTTCATCTCTTTTGAAATTGACTGTGAAATTTCAATAGATGCTGATGACCATTTATCTTCTTGTACCGGAGCAACAGCAGAACTGTAACGCTGACCCCAGTTAAATAAGGTACGACGAGTCTGAGAATCTTTTATCGATACAATAAATTTCAGATTCGGACGAGGTCTGAATTTGAAGTTAGCCATCCAGTAATATTTATTATTTAAACGATCAGGTACGTCAATGCCAAATAGATTAAAGGCATCACTGTCACGGCGGGTAATCGGAGTGTCATAATCCTGATACTGGAAAGTACCGTCGTTTTTGTCTACTTCAGCATAAATGTAATAAGTAAATTCTTTATCTTCAAGAAAACCCAATCCCAGGGCTGGTAAAATTTTGTTTTTCAAAAATGGATCCGGACCGGAGAATGAAAGACGCACAAAATCACTGTTACGCGAATATTTATTCAATGACGCATTTCCAAAATCATCTGTTATGTACTGAAAGTTAATATTAGTGTTGTCTTTTGAACCGGTACGGGTAGTAATCTTAACAATACCGGATAGCGCATCACCATACTCAGGATCAAAACCATCTTTAATAATTGTAAATTCCTGAATTGAACCGGAAACTAAAGATAAAGCTGCCCCGGCCTGTCCAAGTCCGCCAAGCGGATCACCGATTGGCACACCATCAACATAATAAGCAACCTCACCGGCACGACCACCGCGAATGAAAATATCACCCGACTGATTCGTGACAACCCCGGCAACCGAAGTGAGAAGTTCATCTACAGTACTTACCGGACGATGAGCAATCTCTTCTTTAGACATCGAGACCTGGTTAGAAACTACAAATTTATCAATAATGTCACGTTCGGCGGTTACCCTAATGGTAACACCCACATCGGTAACCTTCTGTTCCATTTCCGGGGATACTTCAAAGGATAAATCAGATTGAACTGTAACATCAGAAACTTCCATCGCGTTATAATCGATATGAGTTATGCGGACAACATAATTGCCAGGATCTACTTGGCGAATAATATAGTTACCGTCAAAATCTGTTTGGGCACCTAAGGTTGTACCTACTATAAAAACCGATGCACCAATGACAGGTTCACTAGTCGACTTATCAATTACTTGACCTTTAACCTGTCCAGGTCCGGCGAAAACCATTCCCGGCACTGCTGCTAACAACAGAAATGTGATTATAAAGCTTGTCAGATTGAGTCTTTGACGACCAAGCATACAGACTACCTCCTGGATATTTTTATCGCATTTTTTCAAGTTCATAACACTTTTAAAAAAAGTGCTTACGACTCAGAGTTCTACACCCTGAAAGCTCCCAACTTATTTGTTTTCATATTGTTATAATACCCCAGACTAAAAAGGATATACAATAAGAATACAAAAATAAAGAATAGCCAAAAATTGGCTCACAAGTCAAGCGATTTTTCCTTTTAAAACCGCAATTTCGTCATTTTATAGACATTTTATTAGCACTGACTGTTTAATTTTTTAACGCTTTATTAATGGATTTTTTCGAACATTATCTATTTTTCCATGCAAACGATTATCATCCCCGTCAGATTCTTCACATTCTTCAAATAACACTCCAAACTCTGACTCAAAAGATCCTCGTAACCGGCCAGCTGCCTGGGTAAAATATTCAAAGCTAACTGCTTGTGTCACTTCCCCTTTTTCCGTTTCTTCGGATCCCCCCACAAGTGCCTCATGAGTCGAAATTCTTGCGATTTTGATTGAACCGTGCTGAAGAATTTTATTTTCAACCACCCTTTGAGCGGATGCTATTACTTTCTGTCCATCTGATAATATCTCATGACGGGCCACCGATGCAAAGCAGGGTGCCTTATGAAAATAATTCTTTTCAATGGCAGCCTTTGACACTACCCGCTTGAACTCCGAACTAATCCCCATCAATTTCAAAAAACCAACCAGTGCCGAGGCAACTTTCTCTGAAAACATTTTTAAATCTTCAGCAGTAATTGAATCAACCCATTTAATATTTCTATAAGCCACCGAATAAGTCAACTCGCCCGGATCATGATAAATCGCTCTCCCTCCCGTCACCCGCCGAATAACGGGCGTCCGGCCAATCTTGCTCCAGTTAATCGCTCTATCCTTATCCTGATTCAAACCGATTGTAATCCCCCCCGGTTGCCAGCTGTAAAGCCTCAGGGCAAACAGTTCATCACTTTCGAATGCTTTGGAAAAAAGGTATTCATCAAAACCCATATTGAAATATGGATCACCTGCATAATGCTTATAAAACAGAGCCGCCATAGCGATAAATATGATTATAATTCACAGAGAAAACAAGCAGATGCACAAGAAAACTAACTTATTTAACCAGCACCAATTTCCTTGAAATAGTTACCGTCGTAGATTCTAATTTATAAAAATAAATCCCGCTCGGGACATTCTTGTTAGTCTCGTTCTTTCCGTCCCAACTGGCTAAATAATAACCGGCTGATTGCACCCCATCATAAAGAACTCGCACTTTCTGCCCAAGCAGATTATGAATCGTCAACCTGACAAAACCGGATTTAGGTGTCCCATACCTGAATATGGTTGATGAATTAAACGGGTTCGGGTAATTCTGTCCCAACTGATATTCATCCGGCAAACTTTCTGACTCGACCGACTCAACCGAAGTCTGCTGATCCTCGCACACATCCCCGATACCATTTTTATTTATATCCGCCTGATCTTGATTATATTTCTCAACACAATTATCGGTACTATCTGAAACAAAGCCGTCCGGTTGTTCACACCCGATTAATACAGTTCCAACATCCCCAAACCCATCCAGATCAACATCCTCAAACCAGCGTGTCAGCGGATTGATTTCAGCCCTGGCATCATCACAATCGGTTAGATCTGTTATATATCCATCCGGTTGTAAACAGTTTAACACCTTCTCAGATACATTACCGTAACCATCCCCATCAGCATCAAGATACCAAGCTGTTACCGGTGATAAATCACTATTAGTATCATCACAATCGGTATCGTTATCTACATATCCATCAGGTTGCAAACAACTTGATGTCATTTCAACTGCATTACCATAACCATCCCCGTCAGCGTCGAGATACCAAACCGTTTCCGGTGAGATTTCACTCTTGGCATCATCGCAATCCAAACTGTTAGTCACATACCCACTCGGGATTTCACAACTAAAGATCGTACTCAACGGATTACCATATCCATCCCCGTCAAAATCCTCATACCATGTTTCAGGTGCTCCGATAGTTTCATCAGAATCATCACAATCGCTATTATTTAAAACATAACCAACCGGCTTCTCACATTGAACTATTGTCAAAGCATCCGACCCGAAACCATCCCCATCGGCATCCACACGCCAGATAGAATTATCATTCAAATCGGCGTTTAAATCATCACAATCACAAAGTTGCCCAAACCCGTCCTCATCAAAATCATACTGGTCAGAATTATTTATAAGAGGACAATTATCACAGACATCGCCAACCCCGTCACTGTCAGAATCATCATCGGTTATACAGGCAACCTCAAAACAATGAGGACCATCCCACTCAGGAATCAAATCACCATAAAAATTTGACCAGAGCCACATTCCGTCCGGTTCTAAATAACTGCTGTCAAGGCAGACTGTTGTGCCATAATCTAATTCACTTATTCCATCTAATATAATCTCGAGAAAAATTGCATCAAACCCGGCTGATATCCCGTTTTGATTCCCATTAACAGCTGTGATCCCTACCGTATCAGCGCCAACGCCATCGGTATTTAACAAAATCAGCGCAATCGTCTCAAAACTGGTGTTAATATTTCCCGTTCGTTGAGCCGTAGTCCCCCCCCAACTTGCGCCATCAGGCGAATAAACCTGAAAACCATGCGACAATGTCAATATATTAGCGTTTTCACTATTTTTTAAAGCAATCTGAAATTTAATTGTAGTATTAGGAATTATCCGGTCAAGATGATTAAGACCCACAACATTCTGAAGATAAACCCTGCTCTGAGCATTTACTCCTGAAACACTGATAAGGAACATTACCATTATCAAAATGATTGTTTTTGAAACCGCATCTATTTTTTTCAAAATCTGAATAGCCTCCACTTATGAATTCATTAAAAAAGTAGGCGGCTCCTTAAAATAAGTCAACAAGAACAGTTGACGCTTCTTCAGGCGAGTTAATTCAGATTATATAATGATTAAAAAGGAAGGTCAGTTAGTGAAGATTTTTTATGTCAATATTATACTGTTTGATCTTCAGACGAAGGGTCGATTCGGGGATTTTTAGTAAAGCCGCAGCATGTTTCTTCACACCCAATTTCTCTTTGAGGGCGTTGATAATGAATCTTTTCTCATGTTCAGACAGGAAATCATACAAAGAATAATCATCATTAAATGAGATTGATTTTGTAGAATCAAACAATGCTTTTTCAGAATTATCAGAGACAGTATTGCTCTCTTTAAACTGGTTTGATAATAACGAAGTGTCAATCAGTACGCTGTCACCCGACAGAAGCACCAGTTTTTTGATCTCATTCTCAAGTTCACGGATATTTCCCGGCCAATCGTAGCCATCAAAGGCTTTGAGCACATCCGCAGAAATTTTCTTCGAACTGCCTTTTAAGAAATGGTCAACCAATAACGGTATATCGCCGCGCCGTTCACTCAGGGCGGGCAGTTTAAATGTAAAGGCAGCCAGTCTGAAATAAAGGTCCTGACGGAATAGTCGGGCATCCATTTGCTCTTTAAGATTCTTATTAGTCGCAGAAAGTATCCGAACATCTATTTTTTTAGGGATCGAATCACCAAGACGTACAATCTCTTTTGACTCAAGCACCCGCAATATCTTCGCCTGCACACTCATCGGCATATCAGCGATTTCATCTAAGAAAAATGTTCCGCCGTCAGCCTCTTCAAACAGTCCCGCTTTATCACGGTCAGCTCCGGTAAAGGCTCCGCGAACATATCCAAACAGTTCCGACTCAAGTAAACTCTCCGGCAACGCCGCACAGTTCACCGAGATAAACCGTTTATCTCTTCTTACTGAATTATAATGAATCGCACGGGCAAAAAGGTCTTTGCCGCATCCGGTATCACCCTCGATTGAAATTGAAATACTTGAATTTACAACATGCTGCACCTGGGCTAACATTTCAAGGAAATTATGATCCTGAGTGATAATCTTCGAAAAAGTGGCTTTCTCCATCAATTGTGATTTAAGCCGTAAATTATCCTCAAGCAGCAGATTCTTTTGAATTTCAGTCCATTTAAACCCGATCAAATCTGAGAAACCGACTGAAAAATTCAATTGCTCCTGACTGAATGGATTCAAAGTATTCTCCCGTGAGATACGATCAAGATATAAATAACAAGTCCCGTTAGTCGCCATCTTAAATGGTATTACAATAACAGATCCAATCTGGGCAGCGATATCTTTAAACAGCCCATTAATAAATGGATCCCGCCGGCAATCAAGCAACAAGGTTGGCTTGTGTTTCGAAACCTCTTCACCTAAAAGCTTCTCAAAATTAGTAACAAATTGCCTGACATTATCTTCTTTCATCGGACAGGATGCTATAACTTGCTCATCTTCATTATCAGGGGCATAAATAACGGCGCGGTCGCCATCGGTTTTCTTTAAAACAACCCTAAGAATATCTTCCATCCGGTCGCTTTCCAAATCAGACTCATCGTTGGGCGTGACAAGGTTGCCGAATACTTTAAATTTATTCTGATTTGAAATTGATAAGGCTACTGCCTGATCTGAAAGAGACTTTAAAAATTTGTTTACGGTTCTAAGTTCCGGCTGTTCATCAAGCTTGCTGAAAATTTTCTCGGCTCGATTGAGCTGTCTGAATCCGCTCGAAAGATTTCCCGTCTGACAGGAATAAACGCCTATTTCATAATCTGTTTTTGCTATCCAAAATTCAAGTTTCAGTTTCTTGAAAATTTTCAAGGCATCATGCAATATTTTGTCTATTGAATCTGATGAGTCTATCCGGGAATTGTTTTTTACATCAGATTGAACTAAAAGCGTGCGGGCTAATTCATAAGGCTCGTCAACGGTTCGTAAAATATCAACCGCCTGATCAATATATTCCAAAGCTGACTGATAATCGCCTTTGGAAACAAATACTTGAGCTATCACTCTGTGTGACAAGCCGATCTCAAGTTTCTCACCCAATGAAGATGAAAGCTCCAATGCCTTCTGGGCATATTTCATCGCATCATCAATATTATCCAGGGCAAGTTCTACTTCGCCTAAACGACGGCTCGTTTGAGATACTAATGAAGATCCCGGTGCCAGCATCATACCCTTCTGGTAAGCATCACTTAAAAATGCTTTCGCCTTGAAGATATCACCCTTTTCAAATGCTAATTCTCCGGCATACTCCAGATGAATAACTTTTTCTCTTTTCAAACCCAAACGGCTGATAATTTCAAGAGCCTGATCAAAATTACGACTCGCCATTATAAAATGACGGCGTCTTAATTGTAAATATCCAAGCGATAAAAGATTTATCGCTGTTGAAATCTCTTCTTTATTCTGCTGATTAAACTTTAAAGCATCCTGAAGGTTTTCTTCCGCCTCATCCCACTGCCCGGTTCTGACTTTTATCATACCCAGGTTACCGGATAATTGGGCTGTTTTACGAGGCGAATCAATCAACATCGAAATCGCATCCTCAAGATACTCACCGGCTGAATGATAATTACAACGGATATGCGAAATACGCGCTAATTCGTTCAGAGCATCAACCTGTCCAACCTTCTCTGTTGCCCGGCGATAAGCAGACAATGAATCGCGGGCGCGCATCTCTGCATTTTTTAAATCACCAAGGGCGGAATATGATTTTGAAAGAATTATTTGAGCTCTGCCATAACGACAATTTAATGGAAATCCGGCAAGGATTCTTGCCGCTTTGAGTCCTAATTCAAGTGATTTACGATAATTACCCTCAAAGTACTCTACTTCTGCTTTGAGTAAGTAAAATAACCCTTGCTCATAATTTGCGGGAAACATCGATTCCGACAGCTCGGCCAAATCCTTTATGGCAGAACTGTAAAACCTCTGCTTTAATTGCTCTTCCACAGCAATGAGACGGTTATCAAAAGTGATTTTAGGTGAGGGTTTATTCATCACTCTTTTGTGTTTAAAATTTAATGGTTATTTGTCAATTACTTCTGACTCAAATTAACCGAACCATTTATACGGCTATCCGTAACACTTCTATTTACCAGCAACTGACTGGTTGGCATTCTTGAACTTCCATAAAAGAAATTTACTATCTCAAAGGATATTGAGAAGATCAAGTTATCCAAAGGAGTTACCATGCCCGGGTCATCTTCAATCTCGATTGATTTTAATTCATGACCAGGTATCACAATGTCGCCGATTGTTCCATCATTTGGACCATCGGTACCATCAGCATCCCATGGATCTTCGTCACCGTTGCCGGAATAGACAGGCACGGACAAAAAGCTAACTAATAATAATGATAAAATTATCATCATTAATTTTAGTTTAGAGCTTCTCATAATGCCTACCTCCAGAAAATTATTAAAAAAATATGCAAAAAATATAGATTTCGTTCATAAGACTTTAAAACATGACGAGTTACGCATTCGCAACTCTTGCTGACTTTAAGATAGAAAATGCTATCAGATTGTCAAGCAATATTTTACGCAACGCAGCTTCTGCGACAACCATAAAAAATAACGTTCTTGGACACAAATCGTTTAATCATTTCTTCGCATTATACATGAAATTTTGATATTAGTTTATAAATCTATAAAATTAACAGACAATTCTATTTTCAATGATCAGCATCGCATCGTAACTCTCTGATATATAACTATATAATATTTATTTGCTACAAATGTGATGTGATGTAAGTGATCTTTTTGCTTTTAAACTAACTTATCGATCTCTTCAAGTACCATTTCAACCCTGATTCCGGTCATACACTGCATAAATTCATCATTTATTAATCCTTTATATTGACAATATACTCTTTTAAAGATATAATTTCATTATGCGACAATATATAATCAGTTTATTAAAATCCTTATTTTCTTGGGGAAAACCAGAACAAAATAAATCTGAACAACCCTATAATAACGAATCTGATAATTCAATTTTTAATGAAGATGATGATTCAATTTTTGAAGAAGAAGATGATGATGATATTAACTAGTATTTTTATACTACTAAACTAACTTATTGATCTCTTCAAGTACCATTTCAACCCTGATTCCGGTCATACACTGCATAAATTCATCATTTTTCAACAGACATTTATTTTTCACACAGCTGATACATTCTAATTTGTCCAGATAGATCATTCGCTTACTTTTTGAGATCGGTGAGGTTGACTGCGGATCATCGGCTCCTGATAACACTACTAAAGGCGAGCCGACTGATGCGGCGAGGTGTGCCGCTCCCGAATCATTCCCGACAAAAAATTTAGCCTGAGACATTATCGAGGCTGATTCCCTGATTGATGTCCGACCGGCTAAATTGATTACTTCACCGCCTCCGGTTGAGGCAGCCATCTCATCACCCGTTTTTTGTTCTTCAGCCCCACCCATTAATACTATTTTACAATTGTATTTTGAAATAATCCTCTTGCACAGTTCCGTATAATTTTTAATCCCCCATCTTCTCGATTCAGCAATAGCTTGATATGCAATTACCGCATAATTTGAATCACCCTCAATTCCAAATTGAGCCAGTATCTTTTCGCCGTTTTGAAGATCGGTATCATTAAGGAACAGCTTCGGGGGAACATATTCAAGTTTCGTATCGCAGCTCCTTAAAAGCAGATTAAAATACAACCGGCTGCGATGTTCAGCATTTAATGGAGCCGGAAGTGTTATAGCTTTGGTAAGTAACAGCCGTCTGCCATCGGCGATATATCCAATCCGCTTATTGATACCGCCCAGTTTAAAACCGGCAACCGCCCCGAAAGATGGCGGCAGGACATACCCTAAATCAAAATCATAAGGTGCAATAATATCTTTAATTTTCATTACCGCCAATAATCCGTGCACGGCATTAGGAGGAAGCTTTATAATTTCATCTATAGATGGATTAGCTTCAAAAATCTCAGCCAGATAGTCCGGTACTAAGATTGAGACCCTCGCCCCCGGATATGCTTCTCCGACTTCGCTTATCATGGGCAGAGCCATGATACAGTCACCCAGATGATTCGGGGTTCTTATTAAAATCTTTTGAGCCATTATGATCTATATTGACTCATCAAAGTTATTCTGTCAATTATATTTTTCTTTAATTCTTCAATATATTTAATTCGTGCCTCAAGATGTCCGATATGACTGCTCAAATATTCAGTTTTAGAAATCTGCCCGTCATCCATCCGAAACTGGGCAATTTTCAATCTGTTTCTGGCAAGATCCGTCTGTTTGTTCAGCACTTCCAATTTTCGATGACTTACATCAATCCGGTTGATCAAATTAATAATTTCTGCCTGCGAAGATTTCCTTTTACTGTCATACTCAAGTCTCGATTTTTCAGCCGATAGATAAGCCGCATTAACCGCCGCTTTCGAGGCTCCCCCATCCCACAAGGGATAAGTCAGGTTGATCGACAGCCCCCAGCTGTTGGTTTCAATATCATCATCTGGACGGCTATCAGTTTTAACCTTCCCTCGACCCAGAGAATAATTGGCCGTCAGATTCCCCGTTAAGCCATGCGAACCGGCTTGAAAATCTGCCGCTCTTTTTTCCTTTTCATATTGATACTTGGCTCTTTTTAATGAAGCCGAATGTTCCCAGTTCTCAACTGCTTTCTTTTTTTCTGAAGTAGTCAACACCGAAGGAACCACCGGAATTTCTGCCTTAAATTCTTTATCACTGTCTAAATCCAAAAGATTCGTTAATTCTCTGATTTTCTCATCGTACTGGTTTGTTATTTCAAACTGCTCAAGTTCCGCATCAAGGAACGCCGAGGATGTTTCCAGCCAGTCCTCCTCAGAAATTACACCATCGATTAATTTTAACGAATCAATTCCCGCTTTAAGGTAGGCTGATTCTATTTTATCAGCGACAATCTCTTTTTGCAGAGTTGTCACCAGCACCCCCATATAAGATTCGGTAACTTCGCTTTTTAACGAACCTATAGCTTCAAGCTGGGTCAGCCGCGCAATCTCAAGATCATCACGACTGTTATTAAGATCAAATTTTGGGGTTGAAGGTTGGAGCAGCGGCTGAACAAAATTAAAATCAAAAAACCCTAATTGTGAAAGCTCCGATATCTCCTGACCTAAAGCGGTGTTTGGATATTTGGCATCGGAACGATTCAAATTAGCCGTCACCGACAAATCACCGCCGGTAATCAAACTTTGATTCAGTTGAATGTTGGAACGAAAATCAAAATCAGTGGTCTTGAATAATGACTTTTGGGTTGCTCCCCCGAAAAACCGGAACGATTCATTAACTGAATAAGATGGCAGCGAGCTGTTCAACATTACTTTTGGCACATAAAAATTAACCTTTTTGGCAAAGTACTGTTTCTCGGCTACTTCAAGACTGCCCTTGATAATTTCTCCCCGGCTCGAGTGACCAATCGCAATGTTTAAGGCATCATCAAGAGTTATCACCTCGGCTGCATTTATTGAAATTACACTAATGCCTATGGTGCAAAATAGAAATATCATTAATCTTCGATACATAAGGCTCCATTCAGAAACGTCATTATAAATTTACTCATACCGCAAGGCGTCGATTACATTCAGGCGTGAGGCTTGTCTTGCCGGATACAATCCGAAAACTACCCCAACCGTTGTTGATACGCCAACTGACAAAAAGATTGAGAAAAACGATACGATTGTCGGCCAGTCAGCATAAAATGCGATGGCTTTGGCAAGTACAATTCCAACCAGCACGCCAATACCGCACCCCGTCAAACAAATTGCCACCGCCTCTATTAAAAACTGTCTTAAAATATCTACCTGGGTTGCCCCGATTGCCCGCCTGATACCGATTTCACGCGTTCGTTCAAGCACCGTTGCCAGCATAATATTCATAATTCCTATACCCCCGACCAGTAAAGCAATCCCCGCAATCGCCCCCATCACAATATTAAATATCTGCTGAGTTTTTCGAGTCTGTCTCAGCAGCGATTCCGGCACCACAATTTCATAATCATCAACGCCCGAATGTCTGCGTCTCAGAATTTTCTCGACCAGAGCTGTTACCGGTTTAATATATTTAAGATCAGTAACTGTAATCGTCAGCTGATCCAACTCCGGAGTATTATATTTTTGATCAGCATTATCGCCCGAAGAAAATCTATAAAAATGCCTGCCGCCGCCCCCGCCGCTGTTCAATTGGGTGCGATCAAATTTCTTCTGGGCTGTTTTTAACGGAATATAAACATCTTCATTAAAATTTTTCAGCTCGAACCCTTCAACTTTGCCGCGCCCGATATATTTATCAGCCATCACCCCGACAACCGTAAAACTCAATTCGCCGATTTTAACGCTTTTTCCAATCGGATCATCAAAAATGAAAAGCGACCTTTTCGCATTGGCGCCCAAAACACAAATCTGGGAAAAATCTTGATTATCGCGATCAGTAATGAACCGCCCCGTTTCAACTTCTATCGAGGATGCTAATACAAAATCGGGATTAGTTGCAACAACTCGAACGGAAGCTTCCTCAGAACCATTATAAATGGTTGTTATCGGTTCATACCGTTGAGGTATAACATTCTCAATCATAGCAGAAAATTGTGCAATATTTTCACCGTCAAGAATAGAAAGACCGGGCGATCGGGCGAGGTTTATAGTAGAGGAAAGCCCTTCTTCGGGAGGCTTGGCATTGACGATAACATTATTAATCCCCAGTATTGAAATCTGTTCCAACGCTTCCTGCTTTGCCCCTTCGCCAATTGACAACATTGCAATCACTGCGGCGACTCCAAAGATCACACCAAGCATCGTAAGTGAGGTGCGTAGTTTGTGACCGGTTAAAGCGCCGAGGGAAACTTGTAAAATTCTTTGGTAATTCATTATTTACCTTTTTTAACCCGCTTTGTACCGTTCGGCTTCCCGCCCTTCTTCTTTTTCTTATTCAACTCCGGTTCGGTTGCCCGTTCTCCGGGCAGTCCCTGTTCGTCCAGAGTTGGATCGACCAGACAAATTTCCTCGTCACCGTCAAGCCCGCTCACAATTTCAATCGACATATCATTCCTGCGGCCCACTTCAACTTCCCGCATTTTTTTGTTTTTCAAATAGACAACCGTGATCCCGTCTTTTTCAAATACTGACTCAAGCGGCACCGACAGAACCTCGGGGATTCTTTCTATAATAATATTACACGAGGCTGACATTCCCGGTTTGAAATTTTTATCCTGTTTTGTAATTGCCACTTCAACATCAAATACATTTATCTTTGAGCCCGATTCTTTTCTACGGGCAAGAGTGCTTTTGGACAGTACCACTCCTTCGTAAACTTCATCAGGAAACGCATCCAGCACAACTTCCACAGCCTGACCGGTATCAACTTTGTTGGCATCCACTTCTGAAACGGTCGTCTCAATTTTCATCTCCGACAGATCGGGAATATTCACTAAACCCTGACCCGGCCAGGGGGAATCACCCTCCTGCACCTTATCCATTGTCCCGCCTTTCCAAATCTCAAGATAGACGACCAGACCGGGAATAGCAGCGTTGATTGTCATCTGGGCTAATTCTTTAGTGGCTAACTGAACTTTATCTTTCGCCCGCTGAACTTCCACCTCCGCTTTTTCAACATCAGCTTTTAGCTGGTCAAGTTTTGCATTAAAATTAAGTTCCGCCAGTTCCAGTTCCATCTTAGCCTCTTCGCCGATACGGACCGCTTCATGTTTTTTCTCATCATAATTCCGACGTGATTTTTCAAGATCAAGAGTCAGCTGTTTTTCCTGAATATTATATTCCTGACGCGTCCGTTGTAAGGCTGAATTTTTTATCTTAAGATCAGATTCATTATCCGCCAAATCCGACATCTGTTTCGAAGCATCAAATTTAATTATCGGAGCACCCTTTTTGACAATAATGCCTTCGGGAGCCAGCCAGGTAATTTGTAGACCGCGAATTCTCGGCGTTGACAATGTTACCGCCCGAACCGCATCTACCCGACCCGTTGTTTTTAGTGAAATTACAAATTCACTATTAGTAATTGAGGTGGTTGGAATTTCATAAGTTTTGGTGAATAGAGCATTCACCCCGTAATAACCAACGATTAATACAACTATAACTATCCCGACAAATAGATATTTTTTCACATTTTCCCTTTCTCTGACCACATTCCATTCTAAAAAACCTTTTACGTTCCAAAAGTCACATAGTTGCCTAAATTTACTGTTCCTTTATTTTCCACCTCCGATGCGTCCAGAGCCATTGTCCGGGATATAACCTGATCTGTTTTTCTAAAAACTCATGGTACTTATTCATTATGAATTTGATGTTTTCATCAGTCACCCCGCCATCAGGCGGATAGATTGGTTCATCGGTTATCAGTTCAAACTGATCGTATCGTACTCTGCGGGTAAGAATTGGAATCAACGGCACTCCGATCCGAAGCGCCAATACTGCCGCCCCTTTCGCAACCGCAGCCGGTTTGCCTAAAAAATCCATTATTAAGCTTTTTGATGGATCATGTTGATCTGAAGCTATCGCAACAAATTTATTTTTTTCAAAGGAACGATAGATTCCCCGCATACTTTTATCGGTATGGATGATTTCCACATCAACGGACTTTCGGGCTTTTTCAAGAAGTTCATCAAACAGAACATTATGCTGCGTAACGACCAGGTAATCAGTCTTAAACCCTTCGGCATGTAAAAAATGTCCGAGTAACTCCCAGTTCCCATAATGAGCTGTAAAAAGAATCCCGCCCTTCCCTTCACCCTGTATTTTTCGTAAAGAATCTTCCCAGCCGGTTGAAACTATCTCACGGGCACGACTTGGAGTAATCAGCTTGAATCGGGCAACTTCTATAAATGTTTGTCCTATATTTTCAAATACTAACCGAACCGTTTTATCAATTTCAGAATCGCTTAAATTTTTACCGATTGTACTTTTAAGGTTGTCAAAGGCAATCTTTCTCCTTGAACCCCAGAAAAAACAGACCATCCTCCCCAGATACCGTCCAAAAACATCCGCAGTTTTTTCAGAAAGCAGACAGGCAATCGTTTGAATTACCAGCGCAAATAAATATTCGAATCTATGGCTTAACTTCGCCATGGTTCGTCATCATCAATTTTTTCTGGATTATCAGGGTCGCCGTAATCAAAATCGGTCGAATGCAATTTTTCTTCCTCTTCCCAACGCTTAAAATATTCGCGCCGTTTTTTAAACTTCATAAAACCGCCCACTATGACTAATACGGCAAGGAACAACCAAAATAGAATTGTGTCCATAAATAAACTCACTATGTTATAGCGTTTCATCAAATTTGCTTTAAACTCATCATCAAACTCCTGATACGTATATCCGGTCGCTGTGATAAATGAATTATTTACTGTCTCCCCGGCTGCGATCTGATCAAGAAATATGTTTAGAGATTTTAACCCGAATTCTTTAATAAAATGATCAACCGCCAGATACGACTCGGCATACGAAAGCTGAGCTTTGCCGGCTGAAAATTGATTGACCTTTTCGATATCAATCAAATTCAACAACTGTCCAAATACCGCCGCCCGGCTCATGGCCAGATTATCCGACCAGCTCCATTCCATTGAAGTATACATCGCCATGCCTTCATTTAACCAGCGCGGAACCCTATGAAACCCGACTCGGTGTGCGATTGCCAGATGGCTGTATTCATGAGCCAGCAACTCTTCCAGCGAACGATTCAGATTAAACTTATCCGGAGCTTTTAAAGCTATCAACTTCCGTTCCGGCAAAGCTACCGCAATCCCCCAATCAGGCATCCTCCCTTGCGTAATTTGATCAAATCTTTGTTGTTCTTCAATCAGATAAACGGCCGGCTTATAATTCAGGGTATCATTCAGGATTGATATAAGTTTGATTCGAGTCTCGTTTAATTTAATTTCAGATCGGGGAATAAAAGCTTCATTATCATAATGATAAATAAAATATCCTTTTTCTACTCCGGTTTTTAAATTATCGTCTGCAACGACAATCAAACCCCAAATGGTAAAACAAAGGATAAATAATAATAATTTCTTTCTCAAATTCATCTGCCCAAGATAATGAATAATAATAATTTATCAAGTTCAGACATCGACGTCTGGTGCGGAACAAATTTGCAGATAAATTGTTTATCCGGTTGACAAACTGATGCGTATATTCATTTATTAGCAACAAAGTGACGAACTTTAATTTTTTTTTGGAGATATCATGAACGTATTTGAATTTGCCATGCAAATGGAACTCGATGGAAAAGAATATTATGAAAAACATTCTGAAACCGTCGAACATCCCAAACTAAAAGAAATTCTGCTCGAACTGGCCTCGGATGAAGAAAAACACTACAATATTTTTAAAGCCATGCGGGACGGGCTGGAAGCTGAATACGAACAAGCTGACTCAACTACTATTTTTACTTCGGTAAAAAATGTTTTTGATGTCCTCAAATCTGAAAATCAAAAACTGGACTTTGCTGAAGAAGCTAAAGCGATCTGGGAACATGCTAAAGAAGTTGAAAAAAAATCGGAAGCTTTCTACCGTGAAAAAGCGGAAGAACTTGATGATGAAAACCAAAAAACTATTTTCAACCAGATTGCCGATGAAGAACATAAACATTGGGTTACTATGGAAAATGTTATTCAATTTTTAGATCGTCCCACCCAATGGCTGGCTGATGCCGAATGGAATAATTTAGAAGAATATTAATTGATTGATTGAATTTGAAATTTTCTGAGAACGGGCAAAGATATTCTTTGCTCGTTTTTTTTTACTTCTCTTTTATAACGACCAGTTTCTTTAAATTTTTGACTTCCTGATCACTAAGAACTCGATAACTGCCGCTCAACATTCCGCGTACATTGATACCCGCAAAATCTACCCGTGTTAGCCTAAGGACCGCATGGCCGACATTTTTACAAAGCTGCTTAACCTCTCGCTTCCTGCCCTCAGTCAGTACAATCCGAAGGCGCGACCAGCGACTGCTGACTTGCAGGATATCAACTTTAACCGCCTTGCCAATTGCCCCATCTTCGAGTTTAATCCCTTTTTGAATTAACAGAGCCGACTCTTTTAAAAATTTGCCTTTGACTTTTGTCTCATAAACCCTTTTCACCTGATACTTGGGATGAGTCAGCCGGTAAGCAAGGTCGCCATCATTAGTCAGAAGTAAAACTCCATTCGTATCAAAATCGAGTCGACCAACCGGATAAACCCGACACCGAAAATCTTTCAAATAACTGGCTACTGTTTTTCTTTTAAAGGGATCAAACAACGTGGTCATGACACCGGATGGTTTGTTAAATACCAGATAAACCTTCTCATCAACAGGGGTAACAACCGTGCCGTTTACTCTAACAACATCTTTAGTTTCATCAATTAATACACCCTGCTGTTCAATTGTTTTATTATTGAGAGTAACTTTGCCGTCAGCAATAAGGGTCTCTGCACCACGTCTTGAAGTTACACCGCATATCGAAAGATATTTATTTATTCTAATCAAAAAGGCGATCCCGGACTAAAAATATTGTGCTCTTATTCTGATATCGAAGCTGTTAAGTCGCGTCGATATCAATAATAATTCCCGCATGGGCATTATCCTCTGTTTCAGAATCTTCCACCGAATCATCTAAATCAGCGGCGGACTCATTAGTTTCTTCAACTTTTTCCGCCTTAGTATCATTCAACTCATCCCCTTTGTCAACCTCTATCTGGTCGTCTGCTTTGTCCATGTTAATGTCGTTAACCTCGTTAGCCACGTTAACTTCGTTAACCTTTTCGCTTTTTTCAGGCGTGTAAGTTCCGTCGGCAATATTAAGCTTATGACTATTTTCTTCAGATATCTCATCTAATAGATTAAGTTCGGTCTGATTAGTCGGTTCGGCGGCTTTGATAAGTTCCTCAATTTCAGACATTTTCGGCAGATCTTCAAGTTTATTCAAACCGAAGAATTTAAGAAAATCATCAGTCGTACCGTATTGTAACGGACGGCCCACAGTAACAGCCCGACCTCTCATTGTAATTAGTTTTTTCTCAAGCAGATTATGAATAACCCCATCCGAGGCTACCCCCCGGATATGTTCGATGTCAGTTTTAGTCACCGGCTGACGATAGGCAATTATTGCCATCACTTCAAGAGCCGCCCGGGTTAAACGCATTTTACGCCGCCGGGTAAAAAGCTCCTCAACATAACCGGTGAATTCAGGAATAATATAAAACTGGAAACCGCCGGCAATGTTTCTGATTCGATAGGCGCATCCGGTCTCTGAATACCTGCTGTTTAATTCTTCAATCGCATCTTTTACCTTTGATGAAGTCATGTCATCCAAAACCTCAACAATTTTCTTTGCCGTAATAGGTTCCGGTGAGGCTAAAACCAAAGCTTCAACGATGGCTACATTATTATCAGTCATATACTTTCTCCACCTCTTCAAGAACTCCTTTTACATCGACAAGATCAATAGCCTTAATCGGCTTGTCAAAATCTTCTCCGCGGTAAACTCTCAATTCTTCAAAAGGAAATGATTGTCGGATTGTAATTCTTCGCGAACGGGTCAATTCCAATATCGCAATAAATGTCACAACTGCTACGATTTTTTTGGGCATGTCATTAAACAAATCTATAAAAGTTGCAAACTCATTCGCGCTCAAATAGTTCATCACATATTGTATTCTATCTTCAATAGAAATTTCTTCTACATCCACATGGTGCACAATCTCTTCGGTGCGTCCTTCTAACACTTCTTTAAAAACCGTCAGAAGATCAAAAATTGTAGTCGAGGGGGTCAAATCAACTTTCCCCTTAAATGATCCGACCGGTGACGGTGGAACAAAATTACGCTCCTCCATAACGGCCTGTTCACGGAATATCTCACCGGCTTCCTTGTATTTTTTATACTCCATCAAAGCCATGACCAGCTCTTCACGGGGATCCATTTCTTCGGTATCCGATTCATCGCGCGGCAAAAGCATTCTGGATTTTATTCTGATCAAAGTAGCCGCCATAAAAATATAATCACCGGCAATTTCCAAATTCAAAGTATTCATCATTTCAAGATACTGAAGATACTGCCGGGTTACTTTCGAAACCGGAATATCATAAATATCGACCTCTTCCTTCCTGATCAGATAAAGCAGAAGATCAAGCGGTCCCTGGAAAATCGTGATGTCGACCAGATAATTGCTGTCTTGGTTTTTCACAGGTGCATCCATTTTTATTTATTGCCTCGATAATTAGTTTTCATAGCTTTATAAACTTTCCCCATAACATTCTGCGCTCGCACTCGCGCCTGGTCAGCGCCAACCTTCAAAACATCCCAGATATAATCCGGTTGTTTTAACAGTTCAACCCGCCTATCGCGGATCGGACGAAGTGCCTCATTAAGATTTGCCGATAATTTCATTTTACAATCCACACACCCTAATACTCCCGATTTGCAATCCGGAGCAATCTCTGTTTCAGGATCTTCAGTATAGATCAAATGTAATAGATAAATCGGACATTCATCAGGATGACCCGGATCACCTTTCCTCAGTTTGGTCGGATCGGTATAAAATGATCTTAACCGTTTCTCGGTCTGCTTTTCGGTATACTCAAACGGAATATGATTATCATACGACTTTGACATCTTCCGGTTATCAGCGCCGCGAATCAAAGGAATCTTTGTAAACAGAGCCTGCGGTTCAATAAATGTCTTTTTATAAGTCGAATTAAACCGCTTAGCCAGATCACTCGCCAGCCAGATATGTTTTTCCTGATCTTTCCCCACTGGAACTTTATCAGCATTATACAAACAGATATCAGCCGCCTGCAAAACCGGATACCCCAAAAAACCGTAAGAATCGAGATAATCTTTTTTCTCAACATACGTAGGCAGACGGGTCAAAGTCGGCACCGTTATCAGCATTGAAAACAACAAATGAAGCTCGGCGTGCTCTTTGACTTCCGACTGGATAAAAATAGCGCATTTATCAGGGTCTAAACCGGCAGAAAGAAAATCTATTGTCATATTATAGATATTATCTTTGAGAATCGAAGGATTTTTATACTCCGCCGTCAAGGCATGCCAGTCCACAATACAGGTAAACATCCAGTAATCATCCTGAAGTTTTACCCAATTTCGTAAAGCTCCCTCAAGATTGCCAATATGAAGCGATCCGGTAGGCTGCATTCCGGAAAGGATTGTCTCTTTTTTCTTTTTGGAGTCGTTTTTCTCAGTAGTATCGACCATATCCGCCTTTCCAAAGCCAGAACATAACTATCCTAATTAGGGCTGAAATTACAATAATTGCAAAATTAAATCAATTAAAAACTTCAGAGAGTTTTATATTTTTTCGGGTGGCTACTGCGTTAGACCGCTTGAGCTTACGAGGCGTCCATAAAAAGGAACGGCCGCCATCGGTCTGAGATCTGTATATTACGCTGAATAAAGGTAATAAATGTCGGTCGGCTGGGTGCTTTGAGGAGCAGCATATTTACTTGTTCGGGGGTTTTATGACCTTTTTTGCTGTTACATCGGACACAGGCTGAAACCAGATTATCCCAGGTGTCTTCTCCCCCATGCCGTTTTGGGATGACATGATCTATAGTTAGCGGTCCTTTTGTAGTACCGCAGTATTGACATTGATTAGAGTCACGCGAAAAAATATTCTTCCGGCTCAACAAAACGGTTTTTTGGGGCACGTTTTTATAATGCCAGAGTCGCACCACCGAAGGCAGCGGATAATCTTTCGAAATGCTTCTAAGTATAAGTCCATCAGCTTTTTCGATCAATTCGGCTTTACCTTGAAAGACTAAAACGAAGGCCCGCCGGACAGAACATATCTGTAACGGTTCATAATTTTGATTTAGCAGCAATACTGGCTTGTTAACAATTGAGGTAGTCATAAAACCTCTATTAAAAATAAAAACAAAAGCCAGGCGTTATCGTGGTGCTTGAGCTTGAAGTACCTGGCAGGAATCATGTATGTACCCGAGGTGAATCTCCAATAAAGTAAAATTTCTGAAAAAAAGCTGTTTTTGTCAATAAGAAAGTTACAGCTATTATAAATCCCTGTCTGCCCCAATGTGGCTTAGAAATTAACACATCTTCAAACTACGCCAGAAAAAAAACACACGAAGTGTGTTCTGTTGGGTCCTGATTTGCCAAAGGCAAATTGTGACCCGACAGTCTTCCATAGGGTTCAGTTGATTTTCTTTGTAGGGCAGGATCACAGGGATCCTGCCATCTCGTCTACCCCATCAACACACGAAGTGTGTTTCGTGGGCGGCAGACGCCAACCACATCTCGTGTGCTCGTCTGCCCCATAAACCACACGAAGTGTGTTCTGTTGGGTCCTGATTTACCAAAGGTAAATTGTGACCCGACAGCTGATTTTCTTTGTAGGGCAGGATTCCTGTGATCCTGCCATCTCGTCTACCCCATCAACACACGAAGTGTGTTCTCTTGGAGACCTGACCAATACAGATAACTCTTTCAAATATTATTCTTGAGTAGGTCGAAACCCCTGTGGTTTCGACATTTGTGTGTAGGATGGAGATCGTTATTTATTGACTAAACGGTACATATATCCTATATTGATTATAATTGATAGAGATCTACAGCATAGGGTGTGAGTAGGGAAATAATAGATAATAAAAAAATAGGCTCATATATATGTACAAAGAGATTCAATAATTATGCTGTAAATAAACAATTTTATTTATTAGTATTATGAGGTTTTAAAATATGACTATTAGCATAAATCTAAAAGGGTTATCATTGCTATTCCTTATTTTTTTATTCTCGTGTTCTAATAAATCTGTATTGGAACCTGAAAAAAATGTAGCTAATGAAAGTATTGATACCGTTTTTTTTCATGATACGATCTTGATGATTGATACATTATATATTCAAGATACTGTTCTTGTTATTGATACAATAAATATATATTCACCTCCCGATTCATTTTATGTCTATATAATTGATACTATTTATATTGATCAAACTCCAATTATTGGTTTTGCAAATGTAACTGGTTTTATTTTGAGTGCGACAGTAAACGGATCTGCTCAAAATCCTTTACAATCTACATCCTTTTCAATTAGGCTTCAAAACTTCGGTAATGCTGTTGCACAAAATATAGTAATTGTTTTAAACCTTGGTGACGGTACAATTGAAAGATTTATCAAAAGTAGACCAATGCCGGGAAATTATAATAGATTCCCAGAAAGTATTGCAGGTTGTGGTAAGATAGAACTGTATTATATCTCATTATATGGATACCATAAAAATGCTTTCATTCACTCAATTGAATTTACGAGTGGTGGATACCAAGATTGCTCAAATTG
The DNA here is from genome assembly GCA_965372795.1 of uncultured bacterium. Lineage (GTDB taxonomy): Bacteria > Zixibacteria > MSB-5A5 > GN15 > FEB-12 > QNAD01. Next base: position 104,014 of record CBDVDR010000002.1, on the reverse strand, counting down.
ATATGTAAGTTGATTGATTAATTATTTTTTTTTATATTGTACATATATAGGAGTGACACAATGAAATATGTTAAGTATTTAGCCTTTAGTTTTGGGTTGCTTATATTTCTTCCAATATTATTACTTGGGGAAGATGATCAAAGTTTTAATTTATCTGAATTGTTCTCAGGAAGAGAAATCCCTTTATATGCCGTTGATGGCTTCTTTGTAACAGTTACTATTAATGATAAATTTCCAGTTAAATTTGGCACAGAAGCTCTCTTTAAATCTCAAATAGGACTAGCCTTAAAAGAGCATGAAATTAAAGAATATTTAACATACGAAGAGACATATAATGATAGTTGTTTATATAATGTACCAACATTAAATTGTAATATAAGTTATTTTGAAACTGAATTTGAGGATGGAAGACTCTCTAAAAATATTGTATTCATGTATACTTTGAGCGTTTCAGAAAACTTAGTTTATTCAAGGCGGCAATCTAATACATTTAATAAAATTATTGGTCTTCCGGGTGTTACATGTAATATTTGGAAAGAAACTATATATGGAGTAACACCTCGTTCCACTTTTAAAGAAACTATAAAAGAATTTATTGAAGATAATTTAATAATATTAATTAATGATTATAAAACAATGAATTCTAAAAAGACTATTGACTGGGTTAAAAAAAGGCAAGATTACATTAATAGTTTTGGCAAATAATTTTATTTTTTTTTGGGGCAGACGTTCTCACCTCGCCCCATAAAAACACACGAAGTGTGAAAAAAATAGCCGCCTGTGTCGGAGCGGCTATTTTGCGAGGTAAAATACGATCTATATATAAACACAGAACAAAAAAAACTGCTCTGCAAATTTACAACGACTACTCTTTACCGGGGTACATCTCTTTTTCAACCCCGTATTTTTTGATTTTATCAAACAGAGTTGTGTAATCAATTTGTAAAACCTTGGCACATTTCCGTTTATTGCCACGCACATCTTTGAGCACTCTGATAATGGTTCCTTTTTCAGCAACCATCTGGGCATGGGCGCCAATCTCTTTTAATCCCGATCCATCTCTTAACTGAATCTCATCGGTGCGTCTGATTCTGATCGCCAACTGTTCGGGCGTTATTTTTTTGCCTTCGGCGAGTATGACTGCCCGTTCCATGGTATTTTCAAGTTCACGCACATTTCCGGGCCAGTGATATTTTTCTAAAATTCCGACAGCATCTTTCGACAAAGACTTTGACGGTTTTTTCATCTCACGACAGAATTTCATGATGAAAAAATCAGCCAGTTCTCTGACATCATCAATCCGATCTTTTAACGGCGGAATTGTTATCGGGAATACCGACAGACGATAAAATAAATCTTCTCTGAATTTTTTCTCTTTAATAAGCTGGGTCAAATCCATATTGGTCGCGGCAATAACTCTGACATCAACATCAACGGTTTTTGTTCCGCCCAGTCGTTCAAAATTTTTCTGCTGGAGAACTCTCAATAATTTTGCCTGTAAAGAGATATCCATATCGCCGATTTCATCTAAAAATATCGAACCACCATTCGCTATTTCAAACTTACCCATCTTTCTGGCATGAGCACCCGTAAAGGCGCCTTTTTCCGATCCGAATAATTCATTCTCTAACAGTTCATGAGGAATTGCGGCACAATTAATGGCTATATAAGGACCATCTTCACGATGAGAAATTTTATGAATAGCTTTGGCAAAAAGTTCTTTACCGGTTCCTGATTCGCCCTGAAGTAAAACCGAAGCATCCGACTTGGCAACCTTGCGAATTAAATTGCTTATCTCCATCATGCTCGAATTTTTACCAATAATCTGATCCAGCCCCGAATCATCCATCTGGGCTTCTCTTAACAGAGCATTCTCAGCAACCATCCGTCTGTTTTCAATCGCTCTATTTACCAGGACACAAAGATGTTCGGTATCAAAAGGCTTGGTAATAAAATCATAAGCCCCGTTTCTCATTGCCTGAACCGCATCTTCAATAGTTCCATAAGCGGTCATGACGATAACCGAAGTGTCAGCATCGACATCCTTGACGCCTGATAAAACTTCGAGTCCGCCCATATTAGGCATTTTTAAATCGGTTAAAACAAGATCGTATGATTTATTCTGGACAAGTTCCAGTGCTTTTTCGCCACTCTCAACAGCATCAACCCGGTGCCCTTCTTCAATAAGGGTTTGCTGGAGCATATTGCGCATAGAATCTTTGTCATCGACAACAAGTATATTTGGCATGCATACTCCTAAGGGCGTAAAATTGTTTACCTAATTATTTTGTCTACTTAAGAATTATCGGCTTATCCCCATACTGGTTAAGGCGATTCCTGCGCAAATATTAGACAGATTTATTGATGAATATTGTTGAATTACAAACGATTCAGGGGATTTTTCGGGAAATCTCAGACCCGCAATAACGCCCTTTGATAAAGAAATAACCGGCCTTATTATTTTCAAAATTGATCCGCCCGACATCACAATTCAGCTTATAAAATCCTTTGGACAGATATTCGGTCATCAGCACTTCAATGACCTGTCCTTTGGCATTTAACAAATTGGCATAAGTATAGCAACTGTCCTGCGTCACTTCAAACTGAATTGAATTATCCATTCGGGTCGTAAGCTTTGAAGGGGTCTTAACCAAAAATGAATCGATCCGTTCGGCTTTTATCAAAGTAATTAAAGTATCAGACAAAATTATCTTTGGTTCAACCCAGGCTTTTTGATAGTAAACCGCACCTGGCAATTCCGGCTGACTGTAGATCATTGTCTGTTTTTTGCCGCAACTTGACAAAAACAACAACAGCGTCAAAACCAGAAAGGAATATTTTAACCATCGGTTCATTTAAGATTCCAAATAATAAAGGTTTCCATTATATCACCGACATAGATTTTTACTTTATATCTTCCCGGCAAAACCGATTCCGGCGGCTGCCAATGAAATTTATGCGAACCCCGGTTCATCACCGAATCAATGATAGGCTTATCAATAAGTTTTCCGGTGAAATAATGAATGTCTATGGAGATTAAAGCAGAATCTCTTTTTAGGGTAAAATTTAAGCCTTCCGGTTTTTTACCGGGAAATAAATCAACCGTACAAAATCTCTCCCACTTTTTATAAATAACTTTGAGCGTCCCGCTCTTATCAAGCCCGCACCCCTGTATCCGATACTTATAATCACCTTCATCCACATACAACTTATTGTCATCTTTTTTATCCCAAAAATAATTATAGTATCCGACCGGATGGTTCTTGTTAATAAACTGTCGGATCATTTGACCTTTGCTGTCAAAAATATCAATCATGATTCGACAATTAGTGCTCCTTTCAACCGGCACCCATATTCGCATATTTTCGGTATCAGCCGAATCTTCGGGAGGAGTCAGGTAATTTGATTTACTGTGCCCAAAAACAGACGGCACTATCATCAGTATCAATAATATAACTTTTAATTTCATCATATATATATCCCAATAAATAATTATTCAGTCAGACGAAGTCTGTTTAGTCAGACGATATAATTTGATACCTATTATACAAAATTATACAAATGAAGCCATAAAAAAAAGTACCCGGAAAACCGGGTACTTTATTAGAAGAATATAGGTGAGTATATTCAGTTCTTACTTAATCAGAACCATTTTCTTAGTATCAGCAAAATTGGTTGTATTCAAACGATAGAGATAAACTCCCGATGAATAACTTGAGCCGTCCCATTCAACCGTATGGTATCCGGCATTCATAACACCGTTGACCAAAACCTCAACCTGTTGGCCCGCGACATTATATATCGTCAAACTAACATGTCCGCTTTGTGGCAGACTGAAACTGATGCCGGTTGCCGGGTTAAACGGATTTGGATAATTCTGCTGCAAGGCATAAGCCTCAGGCATCAAACTATTCAAACCTTCATTCTTGAAAGCCGGTCCGCTCTCACAAGAACGAGTTACAACATTGTCGCCCGAGTTGTAAGCTAATGATGCATGAGTTACATTAGTAACTTCAAAACACCATTCGCCACCAGGATTTGTTTTCCATGGCGTATTAAATGAAACTGAACCATCAGTAGCAGTCAAGCCGCTTAATGATCCGGCATTGGGACCGTCAAAGTTTACAAATACCGTTGCATTTGCAACCGGCTGACTATTGGAATCAAAGATCACAATAGTGGCTGCGCCTCTTCCCTTCTTCTTATTAACTGCCCTTGTTACTGTATTAGCATTTACATGCATATCAGAAGCCGTTGCTGAGACAGTGATATAATCAGTTTTAGTTACACCATCTGACCCGTTGGCATTGGTAGCAGTTAATGACACGGAATAAGTGCCTATGGAATTATAGGTGTAGGATGGATTTTGTGCGGTTGAATTACCACCGTCACCAAAAGTCCAGCTCCATGATGTTGGATTACCGGATGATAAATCTGTAAAGCTGACATTTAAGGGTGAGCTTCCAGAAGTTGGCGATCCCGAGAAATCTGCAACCGGAGCAACCGGTACCGATGAATATTCAATATACATCTCATCAATATATACAGCATCAAGATTTTTCGCACCTGTACTCTGGTCGGTGTCAACCACTCTAATATAAACTGTTCCGAAAACACTTGAAGGAATCGAAGCTGAATAAACCTGTTCGGTTGCACTGTTAACCGTCACCAGATTAGTAAAGTTATTATTATCAGTTGAATATGCAAAAGTAAAGTTATCACCTTCAGCATTGTTCGGACGATAACCTTCCACATAAAAAGTCAGAGCTGAACTTGAGGGAACATTGAAATTCCACTTATGTTCCAGATAACTGTTTCTGTTAGCAGGTTTACCACCAGATTCTCTTTCAGTAATAGACTCATAAGAATTATCACTGCTTTGAGTATTGGTGTAATTCCCGCTTACTGTACCCGCGATAACAATATCAGACAACGCATACACTGACCCAACCGGACTTGGTTCGGTTACTGTAACATAATCAACTTTAGTCACGCCATCTGAACCACAACTATTGGTTGCTGTCATTGTCACAGTATATGTGCCTGCAGCTGTATATATATAGCTCGGATTTTGCGATGTTGATGTACCACCTTCACCAAAGGTCCAACTCCATGAAGTCGGGCTGTTGGTTGAGGCATCTGTGAAACTTACGTTCAATGGATAATCACCGGAAGTTGGTGAACCATTAAAATCAGCAACAGGAGGATCACACGGCGGGGTTGTGACAGTGATGTAATTAGTTCTGACCTGTTGATCAGACCCGCATGAATTAGTTGCTGTTAAAGTAACTGTAAAAGTTCCAGCTGAATTATAAGTATGGCTCGGATTGGCAGCGGTTGAATTTTCACTGTCACCAAAATCCCAGCTATACGATGTTGCACCTGAAGAACTATTTGAGAAACTTACATTTAATGGATAGTCACCGGAAGTCGGTGAACCTGTAAATCCTGCTGTAGGAGCTACACAAGGATCAACAGTAATGTATCCGTTTTTAGTATTCGTATCATTACCGCCCGGACCGTTAACTTCAAGACTTACATTATAAGTCCCGGCAGATGTATATGTATGCGAAGGACTCTGGGAGGTCGAGGTTCCACCGTCACCAAAAGTCCAGTACCAATCGGTGATACTTCCGGTTGAAAGATCGGTAAAATTCACATTCAATGGCTCGGTACCTGATGTAGGCGAACCACTAAAGTTAGCAACCGGAGCCGGAGGAGGACCGGTATTCACCGCATTATAAAGATTTACACGACCCGCTCCCATTTTACCAATATATTGACCACCAAGTTCAGCATCAATATTATCAGCAGAAGAATACAATTGATTTTCAACCTGAGATGCCGTCCATGAAGGATTCTGCGACCAGATCATTGCTGCTACACCGGCAGCCATTGGACATGCCATTGAGGTTCCGTCCATTGATGCCCAATAATCGGTATTGGGATCGGTATGATCATGCAGGGTTGAATAAATTCCAACACCCGGAGCAGAAATATCTACCCAGGTTCCGTAAGTTGTAAAACTTGCGGCACCATCATTTTGATCGGTTGCAGAAACAGAAATACAATCATTACGACTGTTTAAATACCCGGCATTTTGGGAACCATCGTTACCTGAGGCAACAAAGATCAACCCACCGGCATTAACAAAATATGTTGCAGCAGCAGCGATACCACCGGAGTTTGATGAACCCCAGCTACAGGATGCAATAGTAGCCCCATTGTCAGCAGCATAATAAAATGCTTCAGCAGCAGCATCCATATAAACAACGCCTACTTCACCATAGATTGGATGATTGTAGGAGAAGCCCATTCGACATGCCATTACTTTTACGCCGTTGCCATACTGTTGTTCGGAACCATTTCCCCATCCACCGGCAACACCTGCCATACCGTAGCCGTTATTGGTAATCATACCAACAATACCTGCAGTATGGGTTCCATGACCGTTAAAATCTCTGGGATCATTATCCTGCGTATTACAATCTTCACCGGGCCAGCAGTTACTGGTTGATGAAATAAAATCATACCCAATCCAGTCATCGGTATAACCATTGCCATCATCATCAACACCGTTAGAACCGTTTAACTCGGCATCGTTAATCCACATATTTCCGCGAGCTGCACCCGGGTTACCGGGGTTGGTGCTGCCACCACCAAGATCACGGTGGTAATAACGGGTTCCGGAATCTAAAATTGCAAGAATTATTGATGAATTACCGGTCTGAATATCCCACGCTTCAGGAGAATCTAAATCATCATCATTAGCCTGATTATGATACCACTGGTACGGGTCAAAGTAACCATCATTAGGAGTGGCATACATGAGATGCATTCCGATTTTTTCAACATGATCAACCATTGGGTCAGCTTCATAAGCTGCCATTGCATCATCAAGTTTGCCGTCATTAATCTTTACTTTATAATACCTGGAGAGCTGTGAGGCACCTCTCTTAGTAGAATTTTCACTACCTTTAAATTGACGTTCAAAATTTGAAACAGCAAATCTCTCTGAAATAACATCCAGCGTTGGAATGCCGAGAGCCATATTGCCTTTTGATGATTTGGTTAAATTTATCGAAGGAAGATCATCCTTCATGACAACAATCAATTCATCAGTCTTATATCCCAAAAAAGCAGGTGCATCTTTGGAAAAACTGCGATCGACCTGTTTAATTTGATCATTACCCACCGCAAAAAGCGAACTGGAAACGAAAAAAGTTAATAGTAGTATGGCGGTTAAAAACTTCTTCATAATTCCTCCACTAAAAATTTTAATGAGAATCTATGTTAAAAAAACTATACGACCGTTACCTCCTGTTCTTGTGGATAGGGTTGTGCTCTTGTAGATATTGTTTTTTTAATACAATTATGTTCAGTTTTTAAAAAAATATATGTCTTTTGATTATTATTTATTCACGTTTAATCCGACTACGCTTATAGTTAAGACAAATCATTAAACATTGTCAAATTAAATTTTCATTTTAAACATAAAATAATTGCACTATCACATCGCTTGTGATATTCATCACATTCTCTATTAAAGATGGATGGTCATCACCCACTAAAACCATTGCGTATCAGCGACCTAACAATCCACTCTTTTGAGTAAGAAAAATTTGATTGGTATAATATGATTAAATATAATTTTGATGCGTTAATGGCACTAAACTATCTAACACCCAAAACCTATGGTTTACAATTACGACAAGGTGACAGTCCTTGAATAAAACCATCAAATCTCTCAGAAAATTTTTGCATCTTGTTTTTATCAGATCGTTGGATAGATTTACATCCGGGGCGGTGAAGTCGGAATGATCCCTGTGGGTTTAAATAATAATCTTCATCAGCATGTTTGATTGACCATATCCCCTGTTTTTTTTGAAGAGCATCACGTTGACTGTTCAGCATTATTTTAATTTCCGAACTGGACAGATCATTATCCTTGAACAAATATAAATAGCCAAGTCCGTTCTCAATAATTTCTTTATTAACAAACCGGCCGTCAACAAACAGGTACCCTAACAATCGTCCATACTTATCCCGGCGGCGAAGTGAATATTTTATCTCAGCAACTTTACCCAGCGTCAGTTCCTCAAGAAATTGCTTGGCTTCTTTATAATACGGCTCACCTTTTTCAGGAGTATCAACCGCCAACAGCCTGAGCTTGTCCCCGCCTTTTAATTCTATCGTATCGCCATCAATAACCCTGACAATTACAAACCGGTCCAAAGGAGATTTGTCGATCTCGACTTCATCGGTAAACCGGATCTGGTATAATATTACAATCAGAGCGATTACAACAAACGCCTTGAAAGCTGATTTATAACGATTACGTGATTTCTTCATTCACCCTCACCTCTGAATAGCCTGCTGCTGTTGGAGTCACCTCGATTAACATTTCCACTTTATCTTTAATATCTTCCAAATGAGAAATAAGCAGAATCTGGGGGAATCTGTTTTTTAAATTCCCTAATGATTGAACAATCAGTTCCCGCCGGCTGCTGTCCTGTGAACCGAAAACTTCATCAAGAATTATAAACGACCTCGCCATTCCGGCCGCTTCGGTTAAAGACAGCGAGATGGCAAGTCGCAAACATAAATTGGCTAAGTCCTTTTCACCTCCGGAAAATCTTTCGACCCCGAAATAATCGCCATAGTCAAGAATCCGCAGATTATATTTCTCATCAAGTTCAACCATATTATATTTGCCGGCGGTCATCTCAGCAATCAAGCGACCCGAAAGATCCGACAAAGTCGGACGAATTCGTGAGATCAAATGAGACCGATACTCTGAAAAAAGCGAAGCCAGTTTTTCGGTATGGTACCGGGCTGTTCTGGTTTCCTCAAGTTCATCCTCGGATTTTTTCAAAGTCTCTTTTTGCTCTAATTTGCCTTCAAGTTCTTTCTTGACCAAAAGATGCACATTCTGGGACTGGCGATACTCTTCACGCGAATTTTCAAACTCAACCTGTTTTTCCTCAAATAACTGGTGAAGTTCTGTAAATCCTTTTTCTGAAAAACCGAGATCATCAATTTGTTTATGTACAGCTTCAACTTGTTTTTGAAATTCCGCAATTTTTAGCTCTGTCTCTTTGATCTCTTCGGTTAACTTGGGCAGCCGTTCTAATGAGCCCTCGACCTGTTTCAACCGCAACTGGTTCTTTTGGGCTTGTTCTACTTTTGTTTGCAGCTCCGCAAAAACAGCTTCATTAAAGGAAACATCTTTCTCAGATGATAATTTACCGTCAATCTCTTTTAATCTGAGGTTCAGGTTTTTGAGATTCAGCTCAAATATTTCTTTTTCTTTGGCAAGCGCTTCCAGCTCATGTGCCAGCCTTTTTTTCAATTCAAAATCTTTTTCAATAGCCAGCAACTTCTCTTTTAAAGCGATTCCGGCAATTTTATTTTTCTCAAGCTTTGCTTCGGCTGCTCTCTTTTGACTCAATATAAGTTCTAATTCTGTTTCCAGATGCTTCTTAATAGAAGGCAGATCGTTTCCCAACGGTCTCAAACAGCGGTCACAAATCGTTTCGGAACCAAGTTCACCAATAGAACCCAGTTGTTTTTGAAGTTTTGCTAATTCCCGGTTGAATGAATCAAAATCAGCTTTGGACTCAGAATATTTCTCACGGGTTAATTCAAGCTCATGTTTATGTTCTTTTAATTGAGAATCAATATCATCTGGAATTTTCTTCGACTCGGTTTGCTTTAATGATATAGTGTCTGTTGTTTTCGAATCTTTATTTTGAAGCTCAGCAATATCATGGAGCAGAGTTTTCTTTTGATTTTTCAGCTGATTTAGATATTCAACTTTACTGCGAATCTCTTTGAGCTGTTCAAATTCGTCGATCAGACTTTGATGATTTTTTAATTTATGAGATATTGCTTCTTTTTCTTTTTGGAGTATTTGAAGTTCATCAAATTCGGACCGGTTTGTAATTTGCCTATTTTTGAACAGTTCGATTGATTTTTGGGATGAATCAAGATTCGCCGTAAAATGCACCCATTTGTTTTTCCGGGCTTGTTGTTCTACAAAATTCGCCGAGGTCTCTTTAAAGACTTTCTCAATCACTTCAAATTTAGATTTCCCTTTTGCCTCATTTTGGGCGGCTTCAACTATTCTTTGGGACAGTTCTTTTATAGAAGCTTCTATTTGGCTCGCTGACAAAAGCTGTCGTTCAAGAAATTCTGTTTGGTTGGCATACAGTTTTGTGTCCTGTTTGGCATATTGCATAGCTTTATCAAGCTTCTCAATTCCAAGCATCCCGGCTAAATGATCTTTTCTTTTGGAAGGCTGTAAATCTGACAGAGCATTTAATTCCTGTTGCCGGGCAAGAAATGAACTCTTAAACCCGCTCCAATCCAGCCCCAGCAATTCACCGATATAATTTTTGGTCTCGCTAACGCCGACCGATTCGGATGCATCCCCGCGGTACAGCTCAACTTCGACCCGGTCGGTTTTTCCGGTAATCCGTCTGATTACCCGGAATTTCTCTTCATTAATAGTAAAAGTCAGGTCCACCTGACAAATTGAAGATTTGCTTTCGAAGTTTGATTTGATTTCATCTTTACCGGATCTGGCGGCCTGATTGCCATATAACGCCCAGGCTATCGCCTCTATTATAGAGGATTTTCCGGCGCCGTTGGGTCCGATAATCCCGATAACTTTATCAGGGAATTCAAGGTGGGCATCCTTGATAACTCTGAAATTTGAAATTTTTAATGATATAAGCCTCATCAATAGAATGAATTATTATTTAGTCCTTCCGTCAAGAAATTATTGCATCCTTTTGACTTAGAACCAAAATATGTGATACCGGCATCCATCTCTGAGGTATTAATAGGGATGCATAAAGTACTGTATACATTATATACACCTTTTCCTGTATTTTCCTCTTGACAAATAGACATTATTAGTTACTTTAGTTTCAGAGCGCATGATAGGCGTCAATCGAGTCTGAGAGCCACAATATGACTCAAGATGCTTGTCCTTGTCCTAATACCTTTTTTATTTGCTAAATAATGTTAAAGATTCAACCTGCCTTAATTGACGGGTAATTATAACTTCAATGTAGGTCTGAGATTTATTTCGGACTGAATTTGAAACCAATCTTCTATATTATTCCGCAGCTTCCTTTTTTCCAATCTATTCATGTCTGTTTAAAAACAGGAGGAAACTAAGTCAATTTAACTGATAAGTGTTAGAGTTCAGAAGCTCGTTTAAATAATGATACAACTATTCTGGGGTTTTTCAGCAATTTATAAACTCCATCTCCAAAGATAGGAAGAAAATGAATTCGTCGACAATTGTTTATATTTCACATTTCCCTAGACACTCCGTGAAATCTGCGGTATGCCTCATGACCTTGTGTCCGGTATATTGCAAAACGAAGGTCAAACGATGTTCATATGTTCCTTATTTTAAGGAGGAAATAAATGCTTAAAAGACTGTTAACAGCAGTATTTGTTTTAAGTCTAATTTTGGCTTTTAGCGGAACCGCCTTTGCAGACCTTCTGCCAAATATGGTAGACCAATCTGTAAAAGCCGCACCGGCGAAACTTGATGCGCGTAAAACTAATTCAGTTGATGCGTATGGTAGTGTTCAGTCGGCTGTTTCTGCAAACAAAAAGCCTTTCAGTGAAGTGGCCAAATTGGCCGACGGCGTAGTCATGCCTTCAATCCCTTCAGCAACCGGCTGTGGTTTAAAAAACTACTATGGTCCTGCTGCACCTTATTACATTTGGTTTATTCCAGATGGGTACGGCGATGATTTTTATAATACTCGCTTTACCTCTGATGAAGGTTCAGACTGTGCTCTCGAATATGCTCACCTGACAATGTTTGGCGGCGTTACATCCGGGGGAGATCCTGGAATCGTCGGTAATCCAGACATGCGGGTAATCGTTTGGGACACTGATGGCTTTGGATATCCAGGTACAGAACTTGCTTCCGTGGTTATTCCATGGGCAACCATCGATGCAGAACTCACCGCCCAGGGCGTTGTGTTCACCGTAACAGCTGACTTCACAGCTGACGGCTTAGTGTTTTCTGATGGTGAAGAGTACCATATTGGGTGGACGATAATCGATAATAGTGGTGCAGGTACTGACGTACTTTCAATGTTCTCTGATGACGGTGTCAATGATTATATTGGCGAAGGTCGTTCAGGTGAAAGTTATCTAGGTACATGGGAAACATTTTTTGAAGCATACGATGCAGAATACTCAATGATGATCGATGCTGAAGAATGTTGCACTGAAATCCCATTTTCGAGTTGTTACACACAGCAATACCACAATGGTGTGGCATATTATCTGCGTGCAGCTCCTCATTACATCTACGGTGACTCTGCCTATGCGCAGCGTTTCTCCGTAAGTGGTCCAGAAACTTTAGTTTCTGTTGATATCGCTGTTTATGACTTTACCGGATTCCTGGAACCTGGTTGGTTCGAAGATCCTGGTATGGTCGGTAATGATGATCTTTATGCCACAGTCTATGCAGACGATGGCACAGGTTATCCAGGTGCCCCGATTGCTACAGTTACTGTAGCCGGTGGAACCTATCCATTCTTCCCTTCAATGGTCAACTTTGATTTCTCAGGCTTTGGTCTGGTTTTCGAAGATGACTTCCATGTCGCATTTTCAACAAGTGGTGCCTTTGGTTTAGACTTTGAGTACTTGCTTGCTGATGATGGTGAAAACTATCTCGGTCGTTCATTCGGTTCTGGTGATCCAGGCTGGGTCGGCTCTGATTGGTATGACATGGGTGACTGGTGGTATGGTGAAAACTTCTTAATTAATGCTAATCTATGTTTAGATGAATTTGCATTATGTAATAACCAGAACAATACAACCGCTGCTGGTACTGTATATCCTATTCCTGATGCTAACCCAATTCTTCAGTGGGCTCAGGAATTTTCTGCCGGTACCGGTGAAGCTTGTAATTTGACCGAAATCGGTGTCTGGTTCTACAGACATCCTGATTTCGATGATGTTCGTCCTTTAATGTATACACACAACACCAATCTGAATATTACTACAAATCCAGATGGTGGAGCCCTACTTCATCAAATCGTCCTCACACCGGCTGACTATGCTGCAGCAGGCTATACAGGAACAGATTTTTATGGTTGGTTCCAGGTTGTTGTTTCTGTTCCAAATCTGCCTATTACAGGCAACTTCTTTATTGGTGTTGAGCCATTGGCTGCCATTAGAGATGAAGGTATCCGCTTAGGTATGGATACTGATTTTGGTTCAAGTAATGCTGTATATGCACATGCTCCTGCCTTTGGCGGTTGGTTAGTCAACCCATTTGGCTGGGACGCACCTTCATTGGATATTACTGCACGTCAGTGTTGTATTCCTTTCAGTGAATTTACTTGTTTACCTGGCGTTGATGATGATTGGTCTACCTATATGGGCAACTATGCTCGTACCGGTCGTTCCAATGTTTCTATCAGCGATGCCTGGTGTGATATGACTTATGATTGGTCATTTGAACATCCTGCACAGGGTGCTACATTCACTGGACCAACTGTATACGGTGATTACATTATTCAAGCTTTTGAAGTTGAAATAATGGTTTTTGACCGTGCATCCGGTTCTCCTCTGTATACTATTTCTACAGGTCCTCCAATTATGGGTGCAGGCATCCGTACATTGGTAACCGCTGCAGATATAGGTCTTGCAGAAGGACCAGTATTCTTCGTATCCGGTGGTGACCAGCAAGCTGTCTCATGTTGGGATCTTGCAACTGGTGCCATGGTATGGACACGTGATATTAATACTCATGGATTTGCTGGATTATTCGGTGTAGTTCGCTATATGCCTTCTATCATTCTGGATATTGCCGGTGAACAAGTATTATATTACACTACTGAAGCCGGAAACGTTGTTGCTCTTGAAGCTACAACTGGTGAAGTATTTACCGGTTGGGCTGTTAACCCGGTCGCCCTCGGACAGAACTGTAATAAATCAGGTTCTACCGATGGCGTATCGATCTTTGTAGGTACATATTCAGCCGCTGCTGAAGGTGACATCTATTCAATCGATGCCGCAACTGGTGTAATCAACTGGCAGCTTTCTGCAGCCGGCGGATTACAAGCAACTACTATTTATGGTGTTGACTATGACGGTGGAGACGAAGGTTTTGAAGGCGCAGCTGCTTATTATATGGGCAACCTGTATGCTAACTCAAGATGTTTCGGTGAACACCCAGTTGATGGTGTTTTCTATCGCATTGATGCCTCTAATGGTCAATTAATCGATGGAACCGCTTCTCAGTCTGCACGTCCTTTGACTCAATCTGTAACTGCTGACATTAACCGTTGTTATGTTCCGACTACTTCACGTTGGATCACTCACGGTGTTGCCGGTGGTGCTTCCGTAATCGCTTTCAATCGCCACAGTGGCGCAGCTGATTTCGGTTTGAGCGGACCAACCAGAGGTCGTATCTACGGTGCTGATCTGGTTCTTTCTTGCGAACCTGATGGCGTCGCAGATCTTCTGTATACATTTGATGAAGACGGCTTCCTCATTTGCTACAATGCTGAAGATGGTACACCAGTTTACAGACGTCGTATCGACAATGGCGGATTCCCGAACAGCTTAGGCGGTACGGGTGCTCTCGTTGCTGATGGTACTGGCGCTCCACAATTAGTGTACGCTACTTTCTATGGCAACTTAATTTCAATGTCTAAAGGCGAAGACCGCGCTCGTATGGAATTCTACACCTATAGTCCAGGTGGTCCAATTGAGTTTGGTGCTCTTCCTTCATTGATTGCAGATCTTGGACCGTTGTTTACTAACACCGGTTGTACAGATCTTGAAATGATAGATGTTATCGTTAATGATGAAACTAACGGTCATACCAATCCTGGTTTCTCCGCTATTTCAAACGATGACCTCAACAGAGTTTCTTCCATTGCCAACAGCATGGTAGACATCGGCTTTGTAAAAGCTTATGCTTCTGTTGAAATTTCTGATGGAATCGACGTTCGTGCAAACAACGTTGAAACTAATCCAGCCGTTTCGGCTTTCCCAACATTCATCAACGGTATTATATCTCCAGTAAGTGGACAATTTGTCGCTCCTGGTGAAGATGTAAATCTCGTTGTTGATGTTATTCAGTCAGCAATCTTCCGTGGTCCTCAAAGATTCTTCATTGAATTTGAGACTAACGATCCTGATTTCTTCCTGAATGATCCTACTGCGCTTCCTGAAGTTGAAGTTACCCTTACTGGTGGCTGCTTAATCGATACCACAAGATTACTCTTTGGTGTTGGTGGAGCTAACATCCAGCTGGCAACTAACACAGGTCGCTTAGGCGATGGTGACTGGGTTCCGCACGGTTTTGAAATTGATGGCGACGCAGGATCTTATTACCAGGGTTCATATTTGTACGGAGTTAGCCAACATAGAGTTGCTACCCATACAAATGACTGGTCCGGTACTAATGATGCTCTCGTATCAATGCAACCAGATCCTAACTACTGTGACAACGAATGTACTCCTGCCTTACAGGCTGGTGTCGATGTTGGCGCAATGTGGGATGGTTCCGGTTATGCTCCTATGGTCGGTAATATCGTTTGTCGTTCGTACCTTGATTCTGTCCAGAATTTCGATGATGGCACAGGAACCTGGGATTGGACAGCTTACGGTGCTCCGTTTGACAATGACTCAACCATGGGTCTCTATGTCAACGCCCGTACAATCGGTGTTCTTGATGTTCCTGAGTTAGCTAATATGACTCTCGAAATCATGGACATTACCGAACGTAATGGCAATGCCGTACCTGGATGGCGTTTAGCTCATTTCTTCGATTGTGATCTTGGTTCTGATACCGTTGGTATCGACCAATCATTCTCGGCTGGTTGGGCACTTGATGGTGGAAACAGCGCTGCCTGGGGATCAATTAAGATTCCATTTGGCGAATGCGATGGTACTCCATTAATTAACGTCGTTGGTCTTCAAGGTTATGGTGGTTTCTGGGAATGGCCGGTATACATGGATTCAGCCTATGGCTACTGTAATCTCGGTCCTGGCGATCAAACTACTGAGCAAATGAGCGATGGTGATCAACAGATCCATATCTCTATTGATGCTCATGACTTTGCTCCAAACGAAACTTATACAGTTGGTGTAGCAACATTCCATATCGCTGGAATGGCTGATGCATTAGTTGGTGCAGAGATCGGTCCTTTAGCTCATATGGTAAACAAATGGGCTGGTTTTGGACGTGGTGATGTCGACAACTCAGGTTCCATTACTCTTGGTGACATAATTTATCTGGCTGCTTACGTCAATGCTGGCGGAAACGGTCCGATACCTTTTGAACATCTTGGTGATGTTAATAATGACTCCGCTGTTGATGGTGGCGATGTAACTTTCTTGATCGACTACTACTTCAACTGTGGCGCATGTCCTGCAGGTGATTGGGTACTCTAATCTTCGATTAGATACTTTATCATAGATAAAGGCGGGGACTTAATTGTCCCCGCTTTTTTTATTATATTTTAATTACCTATCTAAATTTCAATCACGTATAATTGGTCATGATGATGTCAACTGATAAAGATATAGCGACAATCACCGATCTGCTCAAAGACCTTTTTGAGATCAGCTCCACTTACCGTCAAAACCAAAATATTGTTTTCAGCTTGACCACGCCTTATGAACCAGCAAAAGTCTTAAAACATATCAAAGAGAGATTGAAACTCGCCGGTTATCAATTCAAATTCGATGACAGCAGTGAAGTCATTCTTCTGACGATTGACCCGATTACGAAAAAAAAGATACCTCCGTTAAATATTATTTTATTCTTTGTGACTTTGTTTACCGTTTATGTTATTCCGGTCCTGATCAAAAATCTGGTCGTTACTGAATTTGACATTGTTCTTGAAAATACATTTTCCGACCTTGCCAAAGGTGATGGCATAATATTTACACTGGCTCTGATTTCTATTTTGTTTGTGCACGAGATGGGACATTTTGTTGCGAGCCGACGGCGCAATATTATAACCTCGTGGCCCTATTTTATTCCGGCACCGAATTTTATCGGGACGTTCGGGGCGATAATAAAATCGAAATCTCCGTTTTGGAATCGACGCGATCTGATTGAGGTTGGTGCCTGGGGACCGATCGCCGGATGGGTGGTTGCCTTTTTCTGGCTGATGTTTGGGTTGACTCAGACCGAAATAATTTCAGCCGATCAAATTATTCCGGGAGAAATGGCTTTCTCGATGGAGGGTGAATCACTGTTGATGAGAATTTTGACGCTGAACATTGTGGGAACCGCACCGGAGGGAATGTTTTACCGACTTGGGGAGGCGGCTTTTGCCGGATGGGTAGGGATGCTGGTTACAGCGATAAATTTACTGCCTATCGGTCAGCTTGACGGCGGACATATTTTATATGGGGTTTTAAAACAGCGCCAGCATTATATCGGAAAAATTGCAATGGTCGGACTGGTGATTCTTGGATTTCAATCTACGGTCTGGTGGGTCTTTGCCGTTTTCGGATTTGTTTTCGGCGTCAACCATCCCCCTACTTTGGATGATCGAATTGTTATTCCCAGAGAAGCAAAAATATTGGCTCTGGTATCGGCATTAATATTCTTTTTATCTTTTACACCGATACCTTTTCAGTAACAATGACCTGATCGAGAAAGCTGAAATCAAAATCCCGATTATAGTATTCTTTTAAATTTATTAAATCCGATCTTAACATATCTAAAAAGCTGCCAACCAGCGACGGGTCGAATTGGATCCCGGAATATTTAACAAGTTCATTTACGGCAACTTCCTCACTGTTCCCTTTACGATAGGGACGATCTGAAATAATAGCATCAAAGGTATCAGCGATAGTCAGCAGTCGGCCCTCTATCGGTATCTCTTCCCCCTTAAATCCATTGGGGTAGCCATTGCCGTTATACCACTCATGGTGACATGAGACATAGGGAATCGCCGGTTTCAACAGATCAATATCCTGAATAATTTTCAAACCAACTTCGGGATGGGTCTGCATAATTTTTGCTTCTTCATCGGTTAATTTACCCGGTTTTGAAAGAATAGAATCGGGTACGCCGAGTTTTCCAATATCATGAATTGTACAACCCATGATGAGACCCCTGATTTCAGTATCATTCCACCCGAGATAATTGGCAATAGCTTCGGCAATCTTAGTTACGCGATCAGTATGGCCGGCGGTATATTCATCTCTTGCCTCAATAGCTTTGGCGAGACCTTTGATAGCCTGGAGGTATGATGTTTCCAAGTCATCATATAATTTATTGGTTGCTAAAGCCGAGGCGGCGGAACTGGTAATAATTGAGAGCAGGTCAATCTGTCCGGGATTTACTTTTGCGAATCTTGCTTCAATTAAAACATTAAGGACACCGTGAAGTTTTCTTCGTTCAAAAATCGGTTTTGAAATAAAGATTCTTTTATTCTGGCTTTTTTCATCGCCAAGAATTGATTCATGAATAATCGGTTTTGAAGATTTGGTGAAATAAAATTGTTTGACCAGCGATTCATCGGTCAGTTCGATAGATTTTGAATTACTGTCACAATCAACAATAGAGCGCAGGATTGAGTTATCTTCATGATTCACATGAATCAGCGAAACCCCAACAGCATTAAATTCTTTCCGGCAGAAATTAGCTACCATAGTCAGGTGTGATTCAATATCAACACCGTGAGTGTTAGCCTGAGTTAATTTCAGGAAATCAACCTGTCCCTGTAGACTTAAATTTTCGCGAATAATACGCTGATGTTCAAGACCGCGTTTAATGGTTGATTTTAAAGTTTCAAGGCGGAAAGGTTTGACCAGAAAATCATAGGCACCTTTTCTCAGAACAGTAATAGCCGTCTGGACGGTTGGATGAGCCGTCATTAAAATAACGACCGCATCTTTATGATATTCAAAGGTTGTATCCAGAACATTGACTCCTGATTTTTCACCCATCACTAAATCGGTTAAAACCAGATCAACCCGATTGTTCTTGATATGCTCTAACGCTTTTTCCGGTGAAGTCATGGTAGTAATGTTTTTATAATCAGGGTCCAGAGATTCCTCTATGATCCCGCAAATATATTTTTCATCATCTACAACCAGAATTTCTATGTCAGATTTATTTTTCAAGACGACTCCTGATTAACAGATTTATTGTTCGTTACAGGAATCTTATCGGATAAGAGTTTATTAAAAATACCGTACGAATGATTATTGTTTAATTATTGAGCTACGTAAGGTTGTCAGTATGGGTTAACAACCATATCGGCTTTATAAGATGAACGAACCAAGGGCGAGGATTGTACTTTTTTTATACCGGATGCTTCCGCTGACTCTTTTAGGGTGTCAAATTCATCGGGTGTCACAAATCTTTCAATTTTCAGATGTTCTTTTGAAGGGGCTAAATATTGTCCGATGGTCAGCACCGAAACACCGTGAGAGGCAAGGTCATCAAAAGTAATTTTCAGCTGGTCAAACGATTCACCGAGTCCGACCATGATTCCTGATTTGGTTATGATGTCGGAATTGTCTTTAACATATTTCAAAAGATTCAAAGAAGTTTTATATTCAGCAGCCGGTCTGACTTTGGGATACAGACTTTTGACTGTTTCTATATTATGATTGAAAATATGCGGTTGGGCTTTAATGATAAGATCGACCGCTTTGGGACAATGTTTGAAATCCGGGGTCAGGACTTCGATTGAACTTTCGGGCAGATATTTTTTAAGATGATTTATGGTCAGGGCAAACTGATTTGCGCCGCCATCGGGAAGATCATCACGGGTAACAGAAGTTACCACGATATGTTTCAGCTTTAATTCTTTTGAAGCTTTGGCGACCATTTCCGGTTCATCGAGTTTGACGTTTTCCGGTTTACCGCTGTTAACATTGCAAAATCTGCAATTTCTTGAGCAAACCGGTCCCAGGATCAGAAAGGTTGCTGTGCCGCGGTTGAAGCATTCTCCTCGATTCGGGCAATTAGCTTCATGACAAACGGTATTGAGTCCGTACTTCTTTAAAAGGGAATTGACCTGATCATATCCCTTACCGGTAAAAGGATTAACTTTAAGCCAGGGAGGTTTTTTATCCAATTTTATTAACTTTTATCAAATTTTGGACTCATTATTCAGTGTTCATTTTCTGCACAATTCAGATATAAATTTTCTGAGTTATTTTTTTTTAACTTCACCGTCAAGTATAGTTAAAAATGCACGATAATCAACAGTACAGAGTTATTTATAAATATCTTAGGAGATTATAATTTTGAAAAAAACAGCTTTATTTATATTTCTCATAATAGTATTTGCAATTCAATTAAGTAATGCCGAAAAACCTGAATTTATTGAACCTTATAAGGTCTCACCCGCTCAGGTCAACAAATTGAAAATCCCACCGAATTTCCTTCTGGCTGACACCTGTAGTGTCAGGCATGATGTTGGCGATACCGGTGAAATATTTGGTTATGGCAACTGGGTTACCGGCGTGGAATGGTATCACGTTTATCTTGATCCCTGTCGGTCCTGTGACGCGGCTTATCCATATACTATAACTGAGGTACATTTCTATTTACTATATAAAGCGGCAACGGTTGATACCTTTACAGCTGAGATTGCTTCTGTGAATTATTCTGATCCGGGTTGTACCCAGGTTGGACAAACAATCAGTATTACTTCTGCTTTTGAAGTAACGGTAAGTGACAGTGGATTATGGGATATAGTAATTGAATTAGATTCTCCAATCGTAGTTAATGAACCGTTTTTTGCAGGCGTCTATCTTCATGATGTCGCAACGGTGGAAGCCGGACCTGATTTAATAACCGATAAAGTTGATGATCTTGAATTTTGTGTTTCTTATAACTGGTGGGATGTAGATACCGGGATGGTTGATCTTGCAACGCGTGGTTTTTTGGGTCGTACAATAATGTTTGCCGGAGGATTTCCGGGAGGCGGCAATTGTGATTATGAACCACCGCCTATGATAAAATTTGTAATTCAACAACCGCTCGGTGCAATTTTTGGTCCGATGACATTCTGGGCACAGGAACTATCCGGTTCTAATATTATAGAAAATGTTTCATTTCAATATTCTCTTGCCGGTCAAAATGATTTTATAGAAATTGACAGTGATTTTGACGGCTATACCCCACTTCGAGATGGAGTTAATGACAATGGTAATGGCGACGGGTTTTCGGTTGTTTGGGACCCATCATTACTTACCTCGACCCTTTACGATTTTAGAGCTGTAGCGACAGATACCTTGAAAAGAGTTTCGATAGATTCAATTACCAACGTCTTTTTGTTTCCCACGATTCCAACTCCTAACATAACTTCACCATTAAATGGTTTTGATTTCTGCGAAAACATAGAACTTCTAATGAATAACAGTCCTGAAAATATGGATTTAGTTGAAATTTATTTACAACCCACAGAAGTTAATTATTCGGTTGGTTTGGACACTCTTGACCAGTCACAATTCGGCGGTGAATCAGGAGTATTTTATAATGCTCCAATAGCAGCCGCCCTTGCAATTCAGATGTGGGCTGATCGCGGATTTACTGACATGATGAAAATAAATGATGTTCAGGTAACCCTTGATGAATTGGTTGAGCATCTTGCCGGACGATTTCTTACCCGTTTGAATTCGGGGACGTATGATGAAGATATGTTTATGGGGATGATAAATTATTTCGCCAGTATAGGAATCGCGCATCCCAAGGTAAATTATGCCAGGAATCCAAATTATTTTGAGATCAGAAATGAACTTGAGAATAATCAAAAAGCAGTCATGATCGGATTGGGCGGAGAACCCGGGATTTGGTTTGCCTTAGATGGCTTTACAGGATGGATTGATAATCAAGGGTCTTATACTATTTCTGTTTCTGATCCGATATCCGGTTCGATAGTTGATCTGCCTATCAGAGTTAGTTTTGGTATCAGTGAGGTTTTACATAATGGTATCTGGCAAAAGATTGATCGTATGTTTACAATCGACTCTGATAACTGGGCTGTAACCCGAAATCTGTTAGGATCTGATGAAGATGGTTCTATAGGCTGGGCGTTTAACTGGACACCGATTGATCTGGTTGAAGGGACACCTTATTTCTTCACTGCCAAAGGTATCAAAGGAAATAACTCGGAGTATTCTTCAGTCTTATTAAAATACGAATGTTTTGAGACATTTCAGCCGGGTGATTATGATGATGATGGTATTGCGAATATCAATGATTTCATAATGCTTCAGGCTTATATAGTGTCTCATGATGTGCCACCCATAGGCGGAGCTTTCCGAGCTGATGCTAACGGGGATGATAATATTAATATTGCAGATTTGATTTATTATGTGAATTTCCTATTTGGACACGTTAGTGATCCGGTTTATTAGGAGTTAGCGAGGCGGGGTTTTGCTGTCGGGTCACAATTTACCTTTGGTAAATCAAGACCCAACAGAACATATAAGAATTTAGTCGGGTGGGGGTTTGGCTGTCGGGTCACAATTTACCTTTGGTAAATCAAGACCCAACAGAACATAGATGAGACAGGGCTAACAGAACATTCAAGAATCAATTTTAACAGAATTTAGCAGGGGCGGGGGGTTGCTGTCGGGTCACAATTTACCTTTGGTAAATCAAGACCCAACAGAACATTGATGAGACAATATCAACAGAATTTAAATCAGTATCAACACCCCCAAACAAGTTTGAGGGTGCCACCCAAGAAACAAAACCTACAGAACATTCAAAGGTTCAACCCAAAAAATCAGATATGATGCTTTTTTATTGAGGTTGAAACATCCAACTCCCTAATTCGGGGATCAGTATTCTCGTTCTCATGATCGATCCGTTTTTACGGCTGACTGTAATTTCATATTTTGAATCAACCGGGGTCAGTAAATTCGAAGGGATCAGATCGAGATAAAAATATCCGGCTGAATCTGTCACAGTTGTGATTTCCTGGGTTGAGATTACAGAATTTAAGTAAGTAACATTTACAGCAGGAATCGAGGCGGTAATTACGGTGCTGTTGGCAACGGTGCCATCGATATTAAAAACCCAGCCATACATCCGGCACAAAGCGGGTGAGGCCGGAGTTCCGGGATTAAATTTATGAGCCAACAAAGTATCCGTTGTTGATCCGGTTATCACCAAAGTATCAAAAGGTTCAAAGATATATCCATGTAAAATTGGTATGACGGTAAAACTGTCAGCATCTAAGTTAAAAGATGCCTCTCCGTTGGAATTAGTATTTCCAATAGCAATCAGAGAATTTTGCATCAAGTTTCGAATGGTAAGATTGGTTCCGGGGATCATCTGGTTTGTGGAAGAATCAATGGTAACCAGTTTGACGGAGAAGGCTCCCGAACCGGAGGTCAGCCCTGAAATCTCAGAGTCCAGATATTTTCCAAAGGTTGAGTTTATAGTATGATTGGATTGGGGAGCATTCCAGACTGAGGCGGCAATCATGGTTGAATCTATGATGCCGCCTTTGATGTTGACCGAATCATTGATTGAGGCAATTTGACGGGAGAACTCAGATGAAATAATCTGGAAAGTAAAATTATTTGGGGTCAGTAAACTTTGGCTGCTTTGGTATGCCAGCAGAGTTAATGAATAGACGCCCTGATTACCGGAACCATCCAGATTTGAAACCTGATCAGAAAAGGAATAGAATTGTTTTGATCTGATGGTGGTAGATCTGATCCGGCTGTTTGAGATTGCCATCGAATCTTTATAGGCAATCGTTCCACCGGGATTTGTTGATACGATAAATAATGAGTCGGCGGTGGTGGGATTGCCGAGCGAATCGACAGCATAAAATAGAAATGACAAGGAGTCATGCGAGGTGACGGTGCCGGTGTTATTGCGGACGATTGCAGCACTAACCGAACAATGGATAAAGATAAAAATAATAATAATTAAATTTTTCATGATCTTATTTATTAAGCAGATGATTGACAATTTGTCTCCTCCTGTAATTATAGTTAACCGAATCTGCATAAAAAAGCAGCAGATTGGGAACGGTTGCGGTTGGTCCCTCGCTTGAACGAATAATTTTTGATGAAGTGAGGTTGGGGAATGAATTTTGATTGATCATTATAAAGCCGTAATTATTGCCCGAGGTGTCCCAATAGTTCAGTATTCGTTCAAAGTTATGAAATGAAAAATAATCGTTTTCATGGGTGACTAAGGCAGTGCAGGCAACAGCAGTTAGATAGTCACCGCCGGAGGTCGTCCAGTTTAAGGAATCATTATCGCCAACATCCAGCCAGGCATGAGACCAGGTTGCACCGCTGTCGGGTTCGGGGTATCCCCCAATATTGTAGCCATTTTCGGTGCCTTCATAAATTTGTTTTGTGAGCGGGTAAATGAAAAATTTACGGTCGACAGCATCAGTTTCCAAATAGCAGAAGATTTCAAACTTTGCCGAGTCAGGCAGGGTGCCATCCCAGCCCGGGATCATGAATAAGGCTCTGGTTTCATCATCAATATCTTTCAACCCAATCGAGAGGTTGACAACCTTGCCGCCGTTATAACGCCGGCAATTTTCATTATTGACATCCGAGTTGCAATTGGCATAGGAGTAGATTATTCCATCATAGATTTCGGTAGTATCAGAAAGGGTGTCAACCGATGCCGAAGAATTGGAAGCCAATAATATTAAAGCGAGGATAATGAATTTGATCAGTTTGATCATTGGGGGTTGGCTTCGTTTGTATTTTTTGTGACGATGGAATTGGAAGCATCTTTATCAGCTGGACGCTGTTCATCTTTTTCTTTCAGAGCTTTTTGACGGACGATTTGGATTTTATTCCAGAACTTTTTCTGGTCGGCATCGGCGGGGCTGATTTTTCTTTTTAATTCAACCATTTTAACAAATTCTCCTAACTTATAAATTTCAAGTTCTCTAATGCTTTTAATAAGTCCTTCGTAATATTCGAATATCAGTTCATCAACAACTTCGATGTAGTTAGCTAAGGTTTTAGATTTTTGTTCTTTTTGTTTTTCTGTTTTTTCCTGTTGGGCTTTTTTCTTTTTCTCTTTCCTTTTTCGTTTTTTCTTTTTAGTCATTTAACTGCCCATTTCGATAATCATCAGATCCCCGGGAACGGGTCCTGAAGATTCATGACTTCGGGCAATATTGAAATCGTTTGAGGATTCTTTGCCGACAATAAAAATCGGTTCGGAAGTTTTTGACCGGGGGATGACTTTGGGTGAATCTATTTCAGCCGGCAGTGGGTTTCCCCTGTGATCGACGAGGTCTGAGAAATTTACCTTTTGCAGCGAGGCGCCAATCGGTTGATTGCCGTAGAAAAGATTTTGTTCGGAGTCGACTCCCTCGACCAGAGCAAAATCTATTTCGGCTTCCTGAGATACTCCCCAGGTTGAGAAATCGGGGATGAACCATATTCTTTTTGATTTAACAGCGTTTAGGGCATTGTTCATAATTTACTCCTCAACTATGGGTCGGTGATTTAGCCGGACTGAAAGGCGGGCGGAATTTTTTGATCAGTTCTTCCGATTTCTGGCGATAGATCTCCCCCAGTTTTATCCAGTCGGATGATTTTTTATCGGCGAATGAATTTGAGGATAGTTCTCTTAAAACGGAGGCATGACAGATAATTTCGAGAGCTTTGAAAGTTGCCGCTGTTTGAAGAGTCAGGTCGGCTCCGAAAGAAGCTTCGGGGTCCACTTCCTTTTCGATCAAACCGTTGGCGGTGAAGACTGAGTTTTCGATTAGTTCCTCGTTGTAGGTAGCACTTAAGGGAGTATAATCGAGATAGACGGTTTCACCGGCGGCGATTGAACCGGAAGGGACTTTTTTAATTTTCCCATTGACGGAATCAATCTGGTAATCGGAGGTGTTGGTATAAATATGAAAGGTCTGGTACCAAATTGTAACGGGCTGGTTTAATTGGAGACGGCTATTAGATTTAATGGTTAAATTTCCGTTTTGATAATCAATGATGAAATCAGAATTTTCGATATAAATTATTCCGAGCGAGCTGTTGTTTGAAACAACGACTGATTCGGGGACGACTTGTATTGATGAAAAGTTTACGGTGCTGGCATTAAGGGTCAAAGAAGATCGGGTGTAGACATTGCTTTTTAAGTTTTTAACAATGACCGATGAGCTTTCAATTGATCGGTTAAAGAAGCTGACGTAATCATCATCAATTAAAGTAACCGGTTGGTTGACAACCCGGGCAAATAACGGAAGCGATTCCACCAGAAAACTTTTAACAATTTCTTTGTTGGTATAGGACAATAATTACCTCCTCACCGAAAAAGCATGAATGTCAGAAACGGCAGAAATTTTATTTCCGACCGGAGCAGTTGCGTAGGCGGTAACCGTTTCTATTTTGATCCAGAAGTTATCGGAATTATTTATAGATGATTTTTGCCAGTCCTGCGGGATGGTTTGTTGGTCATCAAAAAGAATCAGTTTCTTTTCAGAAGCATCTAAATTATAATTGCCGTCTTCGGGGGTGAACGATTTCCAGTTGGAACCATCCCAGTAGCTGAAGATGACGGCTCCGCCGGTTCCGGCTGTAAACAGGTTAAAATAGAGGTAGCGGAATTTGAGATTCATCCCCAGGTATAGAGCATCACCGATATTTTTAAGCAGTCCGTTTGAGGATGAATGATAAATATCGGCGGTGGTTGAATTTTCCGATTCGGAGGTCAGGTTTTCATAGGTTGCTGAGACAGAGTTGTAAAGCTGGACGGAGTCGAAAGTTTTTGCCGAAGGATCAAAGAGAGCAGGCAGGGAGAAACTTCCGCTTTTCCGGCTGACATATTTTAAAATGTACTCGCTGTCGGAAAGATAGGATGTGTAGATAACGTATGGCACGTTGTTGATAAAGATGAGCTGGGGCATGAAGCCTTCGTTTGAGTCAAGATTTGTGATGGCACTCCAGTTGGAGCCGTCGAACTCGCGGTATTTGAGTTCATTATCATCAAAGACAACGCCAAGCATCCCATCGGTAGAGAGGGCGGCGTCAAAGTTGTTGTCCAATTCTGATCCGGAGGCGATTAAAACTTTTGCCGACCAGCTTCCCCCCTCAATCGGGTATGATTTGACCGCCAGTTCAGAGGTGCCGTCAGCGTAAATGGCATGGAGATTTCCGGCGCCAATAATAAGTTTTGGGTAGACAGCGGGTAATGGTCCGGTAAGCAGTTCGCCATCATCTGATGGTCCGCTGCCCCAGGTTGTTCCGGAGTCGGTTGAGGATTTAACGCAAAGGTAGCGTGAGCCATCGACGAGCTTGGTCCATCCGATCCAAAGTTTTCCCGTTGGTTCGAGGACAATTGACGGGTAGTAAGAAGGATCGGTGCTGTAAACCGTGCCGGCATTGCCCACCGTCCAGTTTCCGGCGGTAAAGGTTAGTTTGCGGTAGATAAGAAAATTGTTGGAGTCGGAGTAAACGACGTGGATATGACCGTTTTCATCCATCGCCGCATCAAAGTCGGTGTCGGATGAGTCGGTAGTGATGGTTGTCAGAGTCGACCAGATGTTACCGGGTGAGTCGGCGTAAGAGAATTTGATGTTTGCCGGACTGTTTTTTAAGATCATGATCATGCGACCGGCATACTCCCCCGATGGGATTTTGAAAAGTTTGTTTCCTTTTGATAGTCCAAGGGTGAAGGTTGCTGTTGATTGAGTTATTTTTTTCTTCATATTAAGCCTTTTTAAAAAGGGCTCGGTAAACCGAGTTTGAGATTGTTGACAAAATCATTATTCATAAAATTCATCTCTCGACTCCGCTCGAGATGACGAGATACTCCGCTCGAGATGGCGAAATACTCCGCTTGAGATGGCGAAATACTCCGCTCGAGATGACGAGATACTCCGTATGAGACGACGAAATTCTCGTTTGAGATGACGAAATAGTGTTTTGTCATTAGTCTGAGTTTCAGATAAACCGAGCCCATATTTATTTAAGTCCAGACCGAATCGAGCATAACCGAAGCTTCTTTAATAACTTTGGCATAGGTAACCGATTCTGTGATGACCGCTTCTTCAAAGCGTTGTTCGATAATTTTGTCATATTCGACCATTAGTGGCTGGGTGATGACCTCCTCAATAGCAAAGCGGTTATCGAGGCCGATAACACTGTCTGAGGGAACTTCATCAGAGCGCACCAATAAGGCACCGAGCGGATTAAACAGTTCGCCGCTTTTTTGGAAACGGAATCCGGCGAGCGGGTCTTTGAATTCGTTCAGTTTCAAAATGGTTTTCATCTGGTCGATATGGCAGATAAGGGTGTTCATTTCGAAAGGTGAGAATTGCGCCCACAAACTGACGAGATCATCATAGTCGAGGGTGCCGGAAGCGGAAGTATTGACAATCGCGGCGGAGTTGCTGTTGCCGTCGCCATTGATGAGGGTGCTGACAAGCATCCCGATTTTATCGGTTTGAATTTTAAAACCGATGTACCAGAGCAGGACTCTGAATTGTGAGGTCGTGCGGTAGCGGAGGGATTTGTAGCTGGCTTTCAAAGCCAAGCCGTAGTCAACGACGTTGACCGAATGGTTTTGTTCGGTGACGATCAGTTGCGGTATTTCGGCACCATCGCCGACCGGTCTTAGTGAAAATTTGGAATTATCGGAGGTGTCGATAAAAAAGGGCGTGTATTTGTTGGTCGCGATAGTGGTTGAGTTGGCAACCAAGCGGTTTAATTCGGGACGCATCGCCATCCCCTTTTTTATTTCACGAAGCATAAATTCAGGGAGCAGAGCCGGAGCCTGCTGGAAGAACTGTTCGACCGTAGTCGGAGATTTCCCGTTGATTTTTATGCCGGAGAGGGCAAGCTGGCGTTCGAAAGCATCAAGGGAGCTTCCGGGTAGGGACGGGTCGTATTCATCGGTTTCGAGCAGTTCCGAGAGTGTCATCCCGCGGGTGTCAGCTTCCTGATAGGATTGACGGTTTAATTCGATGGCGGCGGCTCGTTCAAAATCGAGGTTTGAAATTGGGAGATTTTGATCGGAGCTGTTGTTCATGGCTGACAGAGCCGGAAGATCCAGAAATTGATTAAAGTCCATTATTTTTCCTTTCTAATTCAAGTAGATTAAGCAATCAGCAGTACCGTTGACATCAACGACAATCCCGCGCGCGATATTTCCACCGGCGGGGTCTGAGGCGACGGTTGGCGATTGTTTAACAGTTCCTGCGGTTCCGCCGACTACTTTGTTGCCGACAACAGGATAGGTGGATGAGACAGCCAGACGGCAGACGCCGCCGATTTGGACGGTAGCGAGCCGGTCGCCATCATCGTTATCATTCAGGGTGAGACTAATCAATTTACCGAGCAGTTGATTTCCGGCAGAGATTGGTCCGACAGTATTTCCGGCTGTTAATTCAACCGGTTCGCCCAGATTGGTATCTTTTAAATCATCGACATTTGCAGTCTGGGAGATTTTAAAGGTGGCAAGAACGGGCGCTACAGTTTCGAGATTATGATCACGAACAGTCATATAATTCCTTTTGTTTTTTAGTTAAGACAGATCGGGAATGAATTTTCCCTCATGATCGGGATAATGATCCCTCTTTATTTGTATTGATTAAAATTCAGTTTCGGTTTATAAATATGATCAACAAGTCCGAAACTTGTAGGGAAAGCCTCACGAAATTTTGCTGAAACTTTCCGGTAGCATCCGGTTAACGAGAGAGCATCCAAGCCGGACAGGGATTCTATAAGTTTTAGAATGTTTTCATTTTTTTCCCGGCTGTGATTAACAACGGCAATCGCTTTTAGCATACCGGAGATGCGGGCGATATAATCGGTTTGCAGGATTTTATGGTTTTCTTCAAGGATTATGGCGGAATTGATTTTTGATTTCAGATTGGCGAGGAGCTTGATTAGTTTATCAAAATCAATTTCAGCGAAGTTTTCGGCGGTTAATTCGGCGATAGTGTTTTCAATAAGCTTTTGATAGTTCGATTCATTTTTGCTCAATTTTTACTCCCGGTTTATCGGTTAGATAAAATTCAATTCTTGATAATCTATTGTTCATATCGTTTGAGAATTTTAAAAAGACCTCTTTACTAATTACCCCTTCTTTTAGGATCACCTCTAAATTACTAAGTTTTTTGTCGAGGGTTTCGACGACTCTTTCTTCGGCTTTCTCTGCCAGTTCCAGTTTTAAGGATTGGATAGTCATGAAATAGGCGGCGATGACGCCAAAAGTGATAGTTGCGATATTTATAATCGGGTTACATTGTTTGATGATCTCAAAAATCTTTTTCATCATTGTAATTCTCTTTTTTGTTGACTGTTTTATAGAAAAATTCTTTTTAGTATTAGAATACTAATGGAGGATTTTATGTTTAGGAAATATTCAGCTTTTATAGTTTGTATCTTAGCGTTCCTTATAATCTGGGGCTGCAGTGAAGATAATGTTCTAATTACCGACACTAACCTGGATGATGATCCGATTGAGTCGGAATATCCTGATGGGTTGAGTTTGTTAGGTTTAGCCAACAGCAGGACTTTCAGTTATATGCAGATTGATACGGTGACGACCCTTGATGATGTTTATGATGTAAATGTTATAACTTCCTTTCTCAATATTGGTTTCAGCGGTTCCAACACCGATTGGATAATCAAAAAAAACGGTACGCCGATGAGTAATTATAAGGTGAGTGAATTTTCGATCCTTCAGAATGGCTATTGGACGAAGAATAATGATCTTGATTCATTAGTATATTTTTCAGTTCCCCCTATGATTATTCCAAGATTTATAGTTGAAGACACAACCTGGACGGGCTACTACCCTCCCGCCGCCGGCGACAGCACCAGAATTTTTTATAATTCATATTTTGGTTTCCATTTCCAAAAGCGGTTTATCGGGATAGAGCGGCTTCAGGTTCCCGCCGGAGAGTTCGACACCTATCGCTTTGATGTTGATCTTTTTGAAAATGATTACAGCGGAACTCCGGTAATAAAAATCCGTGAATATTATGCACCTCATCTCGGCTTGGTTCAGCAAAATATATCGGGTGGTCCGCTTAAGCGGACTCTTAGTTTGATCGACACCCTTAGCCTTGGGGAATAGAAGCGACGGCTTTGTAAAACAGAAACAGTTGTTTTTGTTTTATTCGTATCGGACGGAGTAGAAATTTGCCGTTGAGATGTCCTTCAAGATTTAATTCGTGAGGCATCGTTTCTACCAATTCGGAACTCGGGGTAGCAATAAATTTTATTCCATTCAATAAACTTTTCAGGTTTAATTTATTTATATGGAAACAATGCGGTGTGCCGTTGTGATTGATTTTTAATTTTGTACTCGTCGGGTCGTAGGAGCAGTTTACTTTTTGATTTTGATTTACTTTATCAGGTTTAAAGGTGTGTCCGGTAAAGTCAGGCAGTAATCGGGATTCGTTCCATATTTTAACGCCTGCTTTGGTTGATATTTTTTTACAGGTTATGAGGATTTCATCTTTTTTTGCCCAGTGATGTTTGATCGGTTTAATTTTATCTTTTAGAGATTCATGGGAAATTTCTGGCGTGCTTTCAACTTCGTGGGGAATAATTTTAAATTCGAGATGGGTCACGGGAGAGGATATTTTTTTCAAGTATCGTTCAAGCTGGTGGGCGGAGCATCTTTCTTTCCCCCGATAACCGACCAGAAGCCCGAATTTATTTTTCAGATTCGGGAGGTTCAGATTTTCGAGCAGACTTAAACGGGATGAGATAAGCCTGGTTCCATCGAGGTTTTTGAAGATCAGTTTTGAATTTTCATTGGAGACCGACAGGATGATGCCATCGTACAGCGGGGTTATCAGATACCGGGAATCTTTAAAATTGTCGGGGTTGATTAACCGGAGGGTTTTATCATAATCAATCTGTAAATCTTTGGTGACGGAAGTGTTTGGTACCGCCCCGCGATAGACTAAGGAAGTTTCCAAGACTTTTCCGATTTTGCGGTAATTAAAATAGACCGACCGGTTAGAAATCTTTTGGAGCGGTTCATGGGAGCAGGTTCTGATATCTTTTCCACAGACGGAACATTCGGCAAAATGGAAAGTAAAGCCGATTGAGCATTCTTTATAAATACCCCCATCTATGTTTTGTTTCAGGTTTTCTGACTGATCGGCAGATTTGAGCCAGTAGAAATATGATTTGACCCAGTTTTTATTGTTTTTGACTTCGGTGATGGCATGGAAATTACGCCCAATCGGTAATTTATCTTTACGATGTCCTACTAAAACGGGTGAGTCAATCAGTAATCCGGACAAGTTAGTAAGTTCTTCAACAGGGAACCTTCCTCCAAAACTGTTGATTTGGTCAGAGGCAATATACATGGCTCTGATATGGATATCATCAGGAGTAACTTTTTGGGGTGGATTTATATTGTTATTTATGAGGTCAACCAGTTCAATGGTTTTCATAGAATCGGTTGAATCGGCTAATTGGGCAGTAATTTTGCCTAATATTTCAGTCATATATTCTCCCGGTTAGTGTTTTTATTAATTAGGGACGGTTTATAAAAGACCATTATTGTTACGTTTTTTTTGCGCAATGGATTACCTATATGTTTTGCAGCATAGATAATTTTATATTTTTTAGTTGAATTTATGTTGTTGAGGCATAAACTCTTATATGAGTTATATAAATATAAACTCAAGAGGCACAGACTTTGCTTTAATATGGCTTGAAGACAATAAAATAAGGATTAAGAAAATGACAGTTTATAAAAGAAATGCAACTCAGCCCCTTAAATGGTTTGTAGCCATACTGGTTTTTGTGTTAGCCATGACTATCACTTTTGATGAGGTCGAAGGTGTTAATATTCCACCATCAAAGAGCCCCAGCCAGACAACTCAGAAAAGCGCAACTCAGGGTACAACTCAATCAGACCTGCTTACTTCTCAAGGAACCGATGAGCTTATAATTCCTGAGACACCGCCTACAGATCCTGATCCGACCTCACCTGTGCCGGAACCGGGGACATTAATTATAATGGCCGCCGGATTGAGTGCTATGTATATGGCTCGTTCTAATACAAAGACAAAATCCTGATATAAATTATATTGTTCCAAATTTTGGTGCCGGAGAGATTCGGTCTCTTTTTCTAAGGCACCATACTGCCAAAGCCAACGCCATTAACGAATCAAACTGATTATTAGAATCCCACCGCGCCTGCCTAAGTTCATCCTCAAGCGACCATATTTTACCCGCCCCGTCGGGAAGCTCCCATCTTTTGTAGAAGATCCGGTTTTGAGCATGGAGCAGTTCAACATTGGTGAGCATTTCAGCTTTGGTTGAGGGTGTAAAGATAACGGGCTCGGGGTTGAAGTCGCTTAATTGTTCGACGACAACATCGCCTAAGCCGGTAGCATCAATAATCAATCGGCCGGGGTATTTTCTCTGGCGGATACGGATTTTTTCGGTGACAACATTCCAGTCAAACATTTTGAAGCGTTCGAGATCGACGACATAAATTTTGTCGCCGATTATCTGGACGGTAACTCCGACGGTGGCGGTTTTTTTGCGGGCGAGGTCCCAGCCGGACAGGTAGTATGGGATATGGAAAGGGTCGATCTGATTCAGCTGATTTTTAAAATCGGCGAACCCCTCAAGCGCCCGGTCGATATGGGAACCTTTGATGATTTCACCGCCGGTATCGACAAATTGTCCCATGATGTTTTGCTGGATTCTTTTTTCGGAAAAATGAAGGACCCGGTCGTTAAGGAATTCCTGTGAGATATATTTATTTTCGCGGCTGTCGCCGGATTGGTAATAGCCGGGGAATTTTTTTGACAGAATATCCTGAGCTTTTTTGTAGAACCAGTTTTTGCCGTTGGGAGTGCTGACCAGATCAAGTTTGCCCTCCCGGTCAGCGAGACGCATCTGGATGATTTCTTCAACGACATATTCGGGGTCGGCTTCAAAGGCGACTTCATCAAAGATGAACAGGTCATAGTCGTTGCCGAGCAGGTACTCTCCCCTGTTCTGGGTTGAGCGGGCTTCAATTGTGGAACCGTTTGAAAATTGCAGTCGCGGGAACGGGGTTTTAGTGTGCGATTCAACCAATGATCCGAGGAAATCGGAACTGTTGAGAAAGCGAATGATCTGGGTAAAAATAATATTTGCCTGATCCTGCGTGATGGAGGCGGTTACAATTTTGTATCTGCCGGAGTAATCATATTTCAGTTTACGCGGACGGAACAGGGCATGATGAATTATTTTTATGGCACAGACAAATGATTTGCCCCAACGGTTACCGGTGACGAGCAGGTTTTCTCTTTCGTTAGAGTTTTCGAGCCATTTTTTTTGCCCGGGATGCAGGGTTACATTCAGGATTTCCTTCGCAAAGTAATCCGGCTCGGTCAGACAACGGTGCCAATTGACAGTATTTATTAAATTATTTATATCAACTCCTGTGCTTTTTGAGAGATGACATCTTTTTCCAGTAAGCCTTTGTCATATAGTTTGAGCAGGTTATCAAGCTGGGAGGTTTTGACGGTGGCAATTTCGTTGGCCTGATATGGAAAGGTGTTGTCGAATTCGAATTTACATTTTGAATCAAAACCTGAGAGAGCCAGATGGATATTGCCGATCCATTCGAGGAAGTGGGCGATTTCATGCTGGATGGATTTGATCTGACGCATGACCATGTCGAATTTGAAACCGGACCAGGTAGTGGTGGCGCCATAGGAATAGCCGAGCAGAAACGGGGCGAGATTGGTTCCGGCACAGATTTCCTCGACCATAGCACGGTGGTTCATGAACCAGCTGTTGGAAACCGAACGGGCGTTGTCGGGTCCGATGGATTCGATTAAGACGTTGTCCCAGGTGACGGGGTTTTCGTCAACCTCGCAGCTTTTGATCATGCTGACGGTTGAATCGAAATAGTTGTTGATGCGGTTGACATAACCGGTTTCGGATTCACCGGCGAATCTTTCGGGCGGAGTTATTTTGACATGGAGTTTGTGAAAACCGCTGTTGTGACTTGATCGGCGCATGTCATCGACAAGCTGTTGCTCGATATAGCTGATGAACGGAATGGCTTGCAGGATTGATCGGCCGAGCGGATAGATACGGCTGTTGCTAAGAGGGATATAGTAGAAATCGGGACGGTTCAGGGTAACATATTTACCATTATTCTCTAATAGTAAATTATTAGGAGTAGCGTCCTGATTAAGGGAAATTTTAGCAGGGTCAAGGAGAATGAACTGGTCGACGCCGGAGTAGTCCGGGTTGACGGTCAGGATGCCGCCGAAGAAACCATCGCGGAAAAGATATTCAAACAGGTCAACTAAGAACGAGACGAGTCCGGTGCGGTTGCCGGAGATATTGGAATAGATGTTTTTTGAGAGATCGTCAAGGCAAGCAAGGACGTTGTCGGATGATTTATGATTATTGGAAATTGTAAATTTACCTTTGGCGGCGGCGAGGCGAACCCAGGTCCAGACACAGGCGTTGACGACGGGGATATTGTCGGATAAGAAGCGGTAGAGTTGGACTTTGTAACGACCGGAATGGATATCTTTTGGTTCGAATTTGATTGATTTTTCAAACTTTTTAAAGGGTTTGAAAGTTTTGGTTGTGACCGGGTCGATTCGGGCATTTTTGTCAGTTAAGATTGAGTTTTTTTGTGGTTTGTTTTTTCGGTTGAAGATTTTCATGATAGCCTTTTTAAATAGGGGTTGAGTTTTGAATGACCAATGATTTGATGTGGATTTTGCACACGCACTTCGTATACTTACGCATACTTTGTGTGTGTTTTTCTCTGGCGAAATTTGGATATTTGGGTTTTGAGCTTGAATAGAAACCCACCCCAAGGGGTGGGCTACCCAGTTAAAAAATGGAATCAAGATGTCAGGAGCGCAGGGCTCCTGACCTACTCAAGAGACAATTGAATAATAAATGGCAGGTTTCATAGAAGATAAGTTTCGTAGAGCTTATAGCTCTATTATTACTGTTTTCGTTGCTTTGAGGGGCTCTTTTTTATACTTTTCTGATACATTTTTGAACTAAAACAGTCAAAGGCTGTTATATCAATCAGAGAAAATTATATACTTTAAAATTAAATTCTAGATTTAAAGTATAATTAGAGAATTAAAACATAGAGGGAGTTATGTCTGACCAATTAAATATCAGAAAATACGATTATATCGAGTTTTATGTCGGTTCGGCAAAGATGACCGCCTACTGGTTTGCCAAAGCGTTGGGGCTTGAGATAACCGGATATATGGGTCCTGAAACCGGAGTACGCGACCGGATTTCTTATTATTTGACCAAAAACAATCTGAAGTTTGTTATAACTTCGGCGGTTCAGCCGGATAATTATGAGGTTTCAAATTTTGTTACCCGTCATGGCGATGGGGTGAAACGATGGGCGATTGAGGTTGATGATGTTGAACAGGCGTTTAATTATGCGACTTCGCACGGGGCAATCATGGTGAAACGTCCTGAGAAGATCGAGGATACTCATGGTTATGTGATGGAAGCGGCGATTCGGATTTATGATGATTCTGAGATAGTTTATATCAACTATGATAACTATGATTATATTTTTAAACCTCAATATTGTGAACCGATTCAGAAGATTGAGATTAAATCGGAAGATACGGGTATTATGGGGATTGATCATATTGTTGGGAATGTTCGTGAGAACGAGATGAATATGTGGGCGGATTATTTTAATAAGACGATGAATTTTGAGACCTTTGTGGATTTTGGACCCGGGGATATCGGGACCAAATACTCGGCGTTGCTTTCCAAAGTGGTTCGGACTAAAGATTTTAAGATTAAGAACCCTATTAATGAGCCATATTCGGGGATCAAAAAATCACAAATCGAAGAATATATTGAGCAGTATTATGGTTCGGGGATTCAGCATGTGGCGGTGTGGACTCATGATATTGTCAAGACAATCAGCGCTCTTCGCAAAAACGGAGTTGAGTTTTTACATATCCCGGACACTTATTTTGATATGCTTCGGGCGCGTGAGGATTTGAATATTGAAGAAAGCATCGATGACCTTCAGAAGTTAGGGATTTTATGTGATAAGGAATCGGATGGGTATCTGTTGCAGTTGTTCACCAAACCGATTGGGGACCGACCGACATTCTTTTTTGAATTTATTTCACGTAAAGGAAATTCGATGGGATTTGGGAAAGGGAATTTCCAGTCTCTGTTTGAATCTATCGAGTTAGATCAAAAACTTCGCGGTAATTTGGGTTTGAAACCGGAAGACGTTCTTCCCCCCTGTTAAAACATTTAAAAGGATTTAATAATGCCATTTTATCATAAATTGGGAAAGATTCCCAAAGTAAAACATACGACCTTTTATAAGGATGACGGGAAGTCACTTTATCGGGAAGAGTTAGTTTCGAGCAAGGGTTTCTCGGGGATTTATTCGACTAAGTATCATATTTATCTGCCGACGGCATTGAAAAGTGTCAAGGAATTAGCCTTAGGGAAAGATGATAGCTGGTCAGAAGCGGAAGTAAATTATTATCATTGTTTTACAGAAAAGCTTGATCAGCAGGGTGATTTTATTTCATCGCGGGAAAGGTATTTGACCAATAGTCATTGTACGATGCTGACGGCTAAAGTGACCGAAGCTACGGAGAGGTTTTACCGTAATGCTTATGCGAGTGAGTATATTTTTATTCATCATGGTTCAGGAGAATTTATTTCCGAGTACGGGAAACTAAAATTCGTCGAAGGTGACCAGATAATAGTGCCCCGCACAACAACTTATCAGATGAAGTTTGATAATTATAAAAATAATAAACTGTTGATTGTGGAATCATCAACGCCGTTTGAGATACCTAATCATTTCCATAATAATTATGGTCAGATGGAAGAACACGCGCCTTATTCGGAGCGTGATTTTAAACTGCCTGAATATTTTGAGCCGATTGATGAAAAGGGTGATTTTGAGATAATTGTGAAAGCGGGCGACCGTTTTTTTGAGCATATCTCCCCTCATCATCCGTTTGATGTTATTGGCTGGGACGGGTATTTGTATCCTTATGCATTTAATATCAAGAATTACCATGCCAAAGTCGCCAGAATCCATTTACCGCCGCCGGTGCACCTTGCCTGGGTCACCGAGCATTTTGTGATTTGTAATTTTGTGCCAAGACCATTTGATTTCCATCCTGATGCAATTCCGGCACCTTATTTCCATTCCAATATTGACAGCGATGAAGTTCTCTATTATGTAGAGGGTGACTTCATGTCTCGGAAAGGGGTACAGGAAGGCTCGATAACTTTACATCCATCGGGAATGCCTCATGGTCCGCAACCGGGCAGGACGGAAGATTCGGTTGGCGCCAAAGAGACCAATGAGTGGGCTGTGATGGTCGATACCTTTGCACCTCTCCTTCCGACTATGAATGTCAAAAAGACAATTGATGAAAATTACTCAAAATCATGGTTGGAAAAATGATAAACGTACCAAAACACATCCGCATGCTCAAACCTTATAAATCAGGTAAACCGATTGAAGAATTAGCCCGTGAGAAGAAATTAACCAAAATCGTAAAATTAGCCTCCAATGAAAATCCATTGGGTCCCTCGCCTAAGGCAATTGAGGCGGGGAAAAAATGTATGGATCAGGTTCACCGTTATGTTGATCCGGTTTCATATGATCTGGTCAGCGCTATTGCTAAGAAATATAAGCTTCGTAAAACGAGTGTTATTGCGGGGCACGGAACCGATTCGCTCCTTGCCGATGTAATCGCAGCCTTTTCAAATGAAGGTGATGAGATTGTAACCTCGGAGGGAACCTTTATCGGGATTTTTGTGAATGCCAACAAGCTTGGAAGAAGTTTAAAGTTGGTGCCGTTGAAAGATTTCTGTTATGATCTTGATGGAATCAAAAATGCTATTACATCCAAGACCAGATTTATTTATCTGGCAAACCCGAATAATCCGACCGGGACAATTTTTAAAAGAAAAGAGTTTGAAGCTTTTATGGCTTCGATTCCAAATAATATTTTAGTCATCCTTGATGAAGCCTATTACTCTTATGCTGATGTTGACCCGGAATATCCGGACGGGGCGACTTATGAATTTGACAATATGGTTGTTTTGCGGACGTTTTCAAAAATTTACGGTCTGGGCGGGATTCGAATCGGGTTTGCTTTTGGACCAAAATATTTGATTGATCATCTTTATAAATTACGTCTCCCCTTTGAGCCGAATCTTCCGGCGCAACAGGCGGCGATAGCGGCTTTGTCTGATGATGAGTTTCTAAAGCTAACTATTGCAACCAATAAGAAATCGCTAAAGATGTTTGAAGATTGCTTTAAAAAGATTGGGATTAGATACGCTCCGAGCTGGGGGAATTTCTTTATGATGATTTTCCCTGATGAAGCGTTTGCCGGAGATTTTTATACCGAGTGTTTGAATCGCGGTTTGATTTTGAGACATGTTAATTCGTTCGGGATTCCGAATGGAGTGCGGATAAATTCGGGGACGATTGATGAGACCGAGTTTGCCATTACAATAATTGAAGAAGTTTACAAGCTGCTTTTAAATAAAAGGCATGCTTCTGATGAAAAAAAGGATACTAATAATGAAGTTTCTCTCTTACCAGAACAATAATCACGAAGAACGATTAGGCTTATTTATAAATGATAAGATATATGATTTAAAAGACAGCGCCGAATCATTTTCAATTTCATTCCCTTCGACTATGAAATGTCTGCTTGCGGGCGGCGAAGAATTGATGGCACTGGCAGCCCAGGTTCAGGATAAAATATTATCGGCTGATACGGTAACGAGGGTTGAGAGCGGACAGATTTCGAAGATGCTGGCACCGGTACCTCATCCGACCTCGTGTCGGGATGCTTATGCGTTCCGTCAGCATGTGGCTACCGCCCGAAGGAATCGGGGGGTTGATATGATTCCTGAGTTTGATCAGTATCCGGTATTTTATTTCACCAATCATAATGCGACTGTTGGCGAAGGCGAACTTATTTTTGAAAAAGATCATTTTGATAAACTTGATTTTGAACTTGAAGCGGCGGTAGTGATTGGCAAACACGGGAAGAATATTCCATCAAAGGATGCCGATTCATATATCGCGGGATATTTGATAATGAATGATATTTCGGCGCGGACGCTTCAGATGGAAGAGATGCGTTTGAATTTGGGTCCGGCAAAGGGAAAAGATTTTGCGACTGCGATTGGACCATGGCTGGTTACCCCGGATGAACTTGAACCTTTTAAGATCGAAACCGAATTTGGGAACAAGTATGATCTGAGGATGACGGCTTCTCATAACGGGTATTTGATTTCAGACGGCAATTTGAAAGATATGAACTGGACTTTTGCCGAAATCATTGAACGATGTTCATACGGCGTTGAATTATTTCCCGGCGATGTTATCGGTTCGGGTACGGTGGGGACCGGATGTTATCTGGAGTTGAACGGGAGTCGTACAATTGATGCAAAAGCCAAAGATGAATCATATTCTCCTATCTGGCTGAAACCCGGTGATAAGATGGAGCTTGAAATAAAGGGATTGGGGAAATTGACGAATGTTTTTAAAATTGCCGAAACCGACTGGTCGATTCTTGAGAAAAAGAAAATAGTTGAGCCGGCATAAGTAGATGAAACAGTATGATCCAAAAGATCTTTCGACAGTTGAAGTTCAAAAGCTTTTACTTGGCGGGATAGCACCCCGTCCGATTGCTTTGGTCTCGACAATTTCAAAGGATGGGGTCAGGAATCTCTCCCCTTTTTCATTTTTTAACGGGTTTGGGGCGAACCCGCCGATGGTGGCATTTTCAGCATCCCGAAGGATTCGAAACGGAAGTTTAAAAGATACCTATCAAAATTTGGTTGCGACCAAAGAGTGTGTTATCCAAGCGGTGACTTATGAGATGGTGCAACAGGTTTCATTAGCCTCGACCGAATATGGAACCGAGATTGATGAATTCATAAAGAGCGGTTTAACGCCTATCCCTTCTGATAAAGTAAAACCGTTTCGGGTCAAGGAATCACCTTTTCAGATGGAATGTATCTTGCATGAGATGAAAAATCTTGGAGAGAACAACGGTTCGGGGAATCTTGCGATTTGTGAAGTGGTAAAGTTTCATGTCAGCGAGACGGTTATGGAAAACGGGGT
Organism: uncultured bacterium; assembly: GCA_965372795.1. Taxonomy (GTDB): domain Bacteria; phylum Zixibacteria; class MSB-5A5; order GN15; family FEB-12; genus QNAD01. The sequence continues at coordinate 62,904 of CBDVDR010000002.1, read as the reverse complement.
GATTAAACCGGATTTGATTAATTTGGTGGGGAGAAATTCTGAGAATTATTATACGCGGGCAAACGGGACAGCGATTTTTGAGATTGAAAAACCGATAGGTAGAACGGGAATCGGGTATGATAATATTCCTGATTTTATTAAATGCTCAACAATTCTTTCAGCCAATAATCTCGGACAACTTGGAAATTCAGAATCAATCCCTGATGAAGATCAGGTTTTACAATTTATAAATAAGTTAACCGGTGAGCTTAATAGTGAAGAATTGCAACAAAAGCTAAGTTCTGATAATTACGAAGATATATTTAAAGCTTCATTCATTTTGCATCAAGCTAATCAAAGCAAAATGAATCATACTATTTATAAAGCCGCAAAGCTTGCTCTTGCTCAAAATGATGTGCAATTTGCGTGGCTGGCGTTGATGTCGATTCCATTCTATTTTGATAAAAAGATTTAATCCCGATAGTTAGCAGAGTCTGTTATGGAAAAACCTTTCTGGACACCTACGGCAGATCAAATAAGAAGCTCGAACATGACCGAGTTCATGAATTTTGTGAATACGAAATTCGGGCATCGATTTGTCTCATATGATGAACTCTATCATTGGTCGGTTGACAATGTTGAACAGTTTTGGGAAACGGTTTGGGATCATTCGGAGATAATTCATTCACAAAAATATGAGTCAGTTCTTTCCGGTGACGGGATGTTTAAATCCAAATGGTTTGAGGGTGCGAAGCTAAATTACAGTGAAAATTTATTAAAGTATCGCGATGATAAAAGGGCGATTATTCACTGGCGTGAAAAACGGGAACCGATCACTTATACTTATGCTGAATTATATCAAAGCGTTGCCTCATGTACAGCCGGATTAAGAAAGCTGGGATTATCAAGTAATGACCGGATAGCAGTATTACTGCCGAATGTTCCGGAAGCTGTGATAACGATGCTTGCCGCCGGAGCTATCGGGGCGCTTTATTCTTCGTGCTCGCCGGATTTTGGTTTTAAGAGTGTGATGGATCGCTTTGGTCAGATCCAACCGAAGATTTTAGTTACAACCGACAGCTATTTTTACAATGATAAAAAATATGATTTAAATGATAAAATAATTCAGCTGGTTGAGCAGATCCCCTCGATAGAACAGGTGGTCATTGTAACATCATCGGATAAAATCGAATTGACGGTGATAACCAAAATAATGATCTGGGAAGAGCTGTTGTCTGAGAAAAAAGATCAGATAGAATTTGAACAGCTCCCGTTTGATCATCCGCTTTATATAATGTATTCATCGGGGACAACCGGAGCGCCAAAGTGTATTGTTCATTCAGCCGGCGGGACATTTATACAACATTATAAAGAACATAAACTGCATACAAATATTAGTCGGGATGATGTTGTTTTTTATTACACAACGACCGGGTGGATGATGTGGAACTGGCTGGTTGGTTCGCTATCACAGGGAGCGACCATCTTTTTGTATGACGGGTCGCCCTCATTTCCTAATTTGAATGTATTATGGGAAGCGGCTGAAAAGGTTGGGGTAACGGTTTTTGGGACCTCACCAAAATTTTTATCAACCTGTCAGGTTAGAAGGTTGATACCAAAAACGGAATACTCTCTTTCTAAATTAAAAACAATACTCTCAACGGGTGCGCCGCTGGCGGATGAAAATTATCGGTGGGTGTATGACAAGGTTAAAGCGGAAGTGCAGTTGTCATCAATCTCCGGCGGGACGGATATCATCTCATGTTTCATGCTGGGTAATCCAAATCTGCCGGTCTATTCAGAACAGATACAATGCCGCGGTTTGGGGATGGCGGTTGAGACCTTTGATCAGTCGGGTGAATCTATTTTAAATGAGGTCGGCGAACTGGTGTGCACCAAGCCCTTCCCCTCGATGCCGGTCTGTTTCTGGAATGATAAAAATGATGAGTTATATTTTAAGGCATATTTTAATCGCTATAAAGATATTTGGCATCACGGTGATTATATCAAGATTACGACCGAGGGAACGGTTGTTGTTTATGGTCGTTCGGATGCGACCCTTAATCCGGGCGGAGTCAGGATCGGGACCGCGGAGATTTATGGACCGGTTGAGGCGATGGATGAGATTGTTGAAAGTATCGTGATCGGGGTTAAGGTTGGCAGTGACACTGAGATTGTGCTATTTGTGGTATTATCCGAAGGGTTAAAACTTGATGATGAACTGATCGATAAGATTAAAAATTCGATCAGAGATAAGACCTCGCCCCGTCATGTCCCCTCAAAAATATTTGAGGTGAATGATATTCCGAGAACGTTGAACGGGAAAAAAGTTGAGATAGCCGTTACCAATCTGATTCACAACCGACCGATAACGAATTTTGATGCCCTGGCTAACCCCGAGTCACTTAAACAGTTTGAGGCATTTAAATACCTTCATAATATTATCGAGAAATAATTATTTTATAAATATTTGTTGCCAATGGAGCTGGATTTTAATTACTTGTATAATAGATCAGATTGACACACGTTACTTATTCTACAATTAGGAGTTGAAGAGTTATGGGGAAACAGGATTCCTCTCCGGAAAAAGAGATAACAGCAATCGGTTCATCGACCAAGTCAAGCTATCTTGACAACGCCAATTTGAAACGACTTCCGAACCATCTAAAAAAGTTCATCATTGATCAAAAATATAATGAGTATACGCCGATCAATCATGCTGTCTGGCGTTATATCATGCGTCAGAACTACAGCTATCTAAAAGACCATGCTCATGAATCCTATGTTGAAGGATTGATAAAGACCGGGATTAGTATCGATCATATTCCCAGTATTGAGCAGATGAATGAAGCCCTTGGTAAAATGGGATGGGCAGCTGTTACGGTTGACGGGTTTATCCCGCCGGCAGCATTTATGGAGTTTCAGGCTTATAATGTTTTGGTGATAGCCGCCGACATCCGGCAGTTAGAAAACATAGAATATACTCCGGCCCCTGATATCGTTCATGAAGCCGCCGGTCATGCACCGATCATCGCTGACCCCAAGTATGCCGATTACCTTCACCGGATTGGTGAAATAGGTTCAAAAGCGATGTCATCAAAAAAAGATTTTGAATTGTACGAAGCGATCCGACATCTTTCGATAATTAAAGAGATGCCCGGCTATGACCGTCGGGAAATTTTGAAAGCTGAAAAAGATGTTGAGATGAAGCAGGATAATCTTGGCGAACCTTCGGAGATGGCTCTGTTGAGTCGCCTACATTGGTGGACGGTCGAATATGGTTTAATCGGAGATATTAATAATCCAAAAATATACGGCGCCGGACTGCTTTCTTCTATTGGTGAATCATCGAGCTGCCTTGAAAATGGCGTTAAGAAGATTGAATATAATCTGGACACTGCTGATTATGCATTTGATATCACCAACAAACAACCCCAGCTTTTTGTGACTCCTGATTTTGATAATTTGACTGAGGTCCTAAATCAGTTTGCCTCGGGCATGGCTTTTCAAACCGGAGGTCTTGAGGGAATCAATAAAGCGATAGAATGTAAAAATATTTCAACCATAGTTTACAGTTCCGGTCTTCAAGTTTCGGGTTGGATCAAGACGGTGCTTTGTGATGGTGATAATCAACCGATCTATATTAATTCTGAGGCTCCGACCGCACTGGCTTATAACAATAAGCAAATTGAGGGTCATGGAAAAGATTATCATAAAGACGGGTTCGGCTCGCCGATTGGGAAACTTGTCGGAATTGACAAACCGATTGAAGCGATGACCAATGAAGAACTTTACAAAAATAATATAACGGTTGGAAATCAAACCGAATTAAATTTTGAGAATGGTATAATTTTAACGGGGATGCTTCTTGACATTGCCTGTATAAATGAAAATATCGTTTTGATGACTTTTGAAAATTGCACGGTTAAATATGGAGAGAAGATTTTATTTGATCCGCAATGGGGCAAATTTGATATGGCGGTCGGAGAGAATATCATGTCTGTATTTTGCGGGGCGGCGGATAAAGATGCTTACGATCAGGATGATCTGGTACCCATGGAACGGACAATCAAATCAGATTATTGTGATAAAGAAAGACGGCTTCATGCTCTATATAATCTGGTCAGAGAATGTCGTAATAACAAAGTCGACTGTAAATTGATTCCTGAGATTTGGGATGAACTTAAAAACCAGTATCCGGATGAATGGCTGTTGCCGCTTGAGATGCTTGAGCTATTAATATCAAAGGAAGCCAAGCATCCCTTAACGCTTGAGATTAACAGTTATTTATTTGAGATGGCAAAAACCAACGACAAGTATTCCAAATTGATTTATGACGGGTTGTCACTTCTCGATTAAAAATTCCCGGATGAATTAGTAATAGTAATATCCTCAATCAGCACATTGTCCGGACGATCAAGAGCAAAGCTGATGGCTTTGGCAATTTGGTCGGGTTTCATCATCTTATCAAGGGGCCATTCACCGGGTAAAGAATTCCAGATATCGGTATCAATGGCGCCGGGATAAATATTAACCACCCTGATCTTTCGTTCTCTTAGCTCTTCCCGGATAGCGAGAGAAAAACCATCCAGGGCATATTTACTCATGCAATAACTGCTCCATTCGGGGAAGCCTTTTTTTGATGCGACTGAAAGGATGTTGACGATAGAACTGCCTTCGGGCATATTTTCAAAGAGGGCTTGAGAGATCAAAAACGGCGCGGTGACATTGACGTTGAAGGTTTTGTTCCAGAACTCAATGGTCATATTTTTCAGACTGCTAATTTCTGCAATGCCGGCGTTATTAATAATGGCATGAAATGAAATGTCTTTAATCTTATCTATCACAGATTTTATACCGTCGACAGTTGAAAAATCACCTTCAATGATGTGTGGTGTACTGTTATTATTTTTAATTAATTTTGCTGTGTTTTCTAAAGCGGAGCGGTCTCTTCCGAGGATATAGATATGATCATAATTTTTAGAAAGTTCCAGGGCTGCTGCGCGGCCTACTCCCCGGCTGGCTCCGGTTATAAAACAGTTTTTCAAAATTCCTCCGGTGTTACTTTTTTAGAGTAAAGCAATTATTGGGGGTTTCCCATAGTTTGATCTGGTATAAATTATTTATAGATTTTTCGAGTTTCTCCCATAAGACTGATACGATATTTTCACCGGTTGTTGGAAGATTTTTAAAATCATCGGTTTCCAGATCGAGGTGGCGATAGTTCCAGTCATCAAGGACAAGCTTCAGTTTGTTATTTAGTCCAACCAGATCACCGATAGTGCCGGTGCGTTCATCGATGTTGCCATCGACAACACATTCGACAAAATACTGGTGACCATGACCATGCAAGTTATTGCATTTGCCGTAGAGCGAAAGATTTTCATTTTCAGAAAGTTCGCTGCTGTTGAGTCGGTGAGCTGAATAAAAGGATTGTTTAACGCCCATCCGGAAATTGTTATTATTATCATATTCAACGAAAAAGTTTTCGTTTTCAAGCAGTCTTATTTTTGTAACCGGCAGTTCTTTTTTTAAGCGATCAAAAATATATCTTGAGATAATTTCGGTTGTTACCGGAAGAGCCGACAACGCCTTGACTTCAAGATTAAGATTGCGATGGTCAAGCTCATCAAACAGCCGTTGCAGTACCGGTTCTGATTCGACATCGGGGACAACCATCCCTTTTTGTTCATCAAATTTATCCGTGAGGGTTATATAGGTTTGATAGTGATGGCCATGCCCGGTGGGTGACGATGCGACGCCGAAGAGCTGTTCGTTTTCTTTGTCGGTAAGATGGGGCGAGCAGGTTCTACGGGCGGCGGAGAAATCGAGCTTTAGAGTTCGCTCAATTTGTCCGGCTGAAAAAGTTTTGGTAGAGCATTGTCCGGTTTCATCAAGTCGGCAGGCATGTAATTTGATATTTGAGTTTTTAAAAAGGTCAGCGACATCATTGAACAATGCTATTGAAAGATTTTCGGGAGTTGGTAGAATTTTGTCAAACGGTTTGGTATCGAGGTTTAGAAATTTATGATCGTACTTTTTTTCAAGCAGGGGCAGGACAGCATTTTTTATATCGGCAACATTTATAACCATGCCGGTTTTATGATCTATTGCTCCGGTAAACTGGAAATAAACGACATAGTTATGACCATGGCCGTAATTGCCTTTTGATTTATCACCAAAGAGCTTATAATTTTCCGGCTCAGACAGTGATTTGATAAAGTAACGGTGCGAGGATGAAAATTCGAACCTCTTGCTGACCGTAAGGAGCATTTGTCTCCCCTTATTTAATTAGACTGAAAAACTCTGCCCGGGTTGACGGGTCATCGTGGAGTTCACCCAGGACACACGAGGTTATCATAACTGAATTTTGTTTTTCAACACCGCGCATCATCATACATAAATGCTGGGCTTCAATAACAACCGCCACGCCGACCGCATCGGTATATTTTTGAACCGTATCAGCTATTTGCCGGGTAAGATTTTCCTGAATTTGTAAGCGACGGGCAAAGACATCAACAATTCTGGCAATTTTAGAAAGTCCTATTACTTTTCCATTGGGGATATAAGCGACATGGCATTTTCCAATAAACGGCAGCAGATGATGTTCGCACATTGAATAGAGTTCGATATTTTTCACGAGAACCATTTCGCTGGTATCAGTTTCGAAAATAGCGTTGTTAATAATTTTGTCGAGATCTTCTGAGTACCCTTTGGTCAAGAATTTATATGCTTTAGCAGCCCTCATCGGGGTTTTCAGTAAACCCTCGCGGTTAGTATCTTCGCCAATATCTATAAGAAGTTGTTTAAAAAGGTTTTCCATTTGTGTCTTCCCTAGTCTAATTTATATAAAAATCAATAATTTCAAGAAACTAATATAGTTGAATGTGTTTATTATTCAACCTTTTCAAACGGATTTATAAATAGAATGTTCCATAAACGGGTTATAAAATTTATCACAGCTATATGAGTAAATCCACAGTTGATATTAAAACATAGGTATAAAAGTATTAATGATGCTGAGACCATCAGGAATTGATATAATGATGGAATTTAATTTAGACTAAATTATGAGTTTCGTTTCACAAAACGAAACTCATATAGTCCTCTACTACAATATCTTATAAGAAAAAGTCAAGATTTGGGAGAATCCCCCGATCTAATAAAATAGATATTCAGATGAACAATACCTTGACAAAGTCGAGGCATTTGTTATTATTTTCACATAGTCATAGAGTATCCTATTTTTGACTATTGAATAAGATTATACATAGTTTTTATTGGAGGCATAAAGTGAAATTATTAATTGCAACCCTGACCTTATTTTTCTTAATACCGCTTTGCTCATTTGCACAATCAGATGCAGGGTGCGTAAAGTCTAAATGCCATGAGGATATGGGCACCAAAGCCTTTGTACATGGTCCGGTTGGAGCTGGTATTTGTAATATTTGTCATGCCCCGGTAGAAGGTAAAAAACATAAATTCACCTTGACAGCTGAAAGAGAAGAACTTTGCTTCAATTGTCATGAGGATAATCGTGAAATGATGCTTGAGGATCACTTACATACTCCAGTTGCAGATGGTGACTGTGTCGGCTGTCATGATCCACATCAATCTGACAATCGATTTTCATTAAAGGGAAATGCCTCAGAACTGTGTTACCAATGTCACAAACAGGATGATTTCACGATGGAATTTGTCCATGGTCCTGTCGGAGTTGGTGATTGTAATGTTTGCCATAACCCTCATTCTTCCGCCAATGTCAATCAGTTGATAGAACCGCCTGAGCAAATTTGTTATATTTGTCACAAAGAACAAGCAGACATCCCCGATAAACGACATATTCATAAGCCTGTAGAAGAAGATTGCACTAATTGTCATAATCCCCATTCGAATACAAACAAATTCTTATTACCAGCCAGTGAACCTGATCTTTGTCTTGATTGTCATACAGATTTAGCTTCAAGTCTTACTGCAGAATTTCCACATCCTCCGGTATCTGAAGGAAAATGCAGTCAATGTCATAATGTTCATGCTTCAGATAACCCCCGTATGTTCCACAAACCTCAAGTAGAGCTTTGTTTTACTTGTCACAGCGAATTAGGTGAATATGTTTCAGAGCAAACGCATAAACATGGTCCGATAAAAGATGGTGACTGTAATGCCTGTCATGATCCACATGGAAGTCAAAATCATCGTATATTGAGAAAATATTTCCCAGAAGAGTTTTATAATTCATATTCAACCAGTAATTATGCCAGTTGTTTTGAATGTCACAATAAAGATATTGCACTTGACCAAAAAACTACTACATTAACGGACTTTAGGGATGGAGAAATAAATTTGCATTTCCTACATGTCAATAAGGAAGTTAAGGGTAGAAGTTGTAAAGCCTGTCATCAGGTTCACGCTTCGAGCCAGGAAAAGCATATTCGTAAATCTGTGCCATTTGGGAAAATGAACTGGGAGCTCCCGGTCACATTTACTAAATTTTCAGATGGCGGTAAATGTGTAGTAGGCTGTCATTCGCCAAAGGAATATCATAGGAAATGAAAAAAGCGTTATTAGTCTGGTTGAGTATTTTAATAATTGCCGGAGTTCCGATCAATGCTTATTCACAAACAATATCGGACTCAGCTCAGGAAAAACGTAAACGGGTAAAACTAAGTCGTCATTTTTTAAAAGAGTCCAAAGCTCTTATTAATGATAATAAGGCTTCCGAGGCTCTTCCTCTGCTTGATTCTGTTTTAGCCATTGATGCCAAAAACCCTGATGCTCATTATTATAAAGCCTCAATTCTGGTTCAATCCGGAGATACAACTCAAGCAACATTAATCTTAACAGATGGGATCTCAAAAGCGCCTCTATCTTCAAAATTGAAGATATCACTGGCAAGAATTTATTTAGCCCAAAATAATGTTACCGGAGCCTCAGAATTAATAGATAATATTCTGGCTATTAAGCCCCGCCAAGGAGAGGCATTATATTTAAAAGGTGTAACTCTGCTTGAACAGAATGATACAGCCCAGGCTGTGGAAATTTTCCAGAAAGTTCTCCAATTTACACTTTTGAAAGGGAAAAAATGATCTGGAATTTTAGTACCTTTAAAAAAGTATTTGTCACATTACTTCTGGTTTTACCGGGGATTTTGTTAGTACCATCGGCAACCGCGGCTTTTAAGTATCTAAATGAGGGTATGAAAGCACCAACTGTTACCGGTTTGGATATTAAAACAGGCGAAAAGATATCTACTTCTGCTTATACCGCAGATAATAATCTTCTAATCGTAGTATTCTGGTCCTCCTGGTCAAAAAGGTCACTGGAAGAATTAGATGCCTTAAAAGAAATTTATAATGATTTAGGAGAAAAGCCGGTCAAGATAGTTGCTATTAATGTAGATAGCGAGGAATTGGTCGGTAAACAACGACAATTAGTCTTAGATTTGATTGCAGCCAAAGACCTCCCCTTTCCGGTTATAATTGATGATGGTTTGGATATATTTTATGAATTTGGTGTTATTGCGGTCCCTTCGACGGCAATTCTTGATTCAAGCGGAATCCTGCGGTATGGACCAGCCGGATATTCGCTAACAACTAAAGATTTAATCATTGATTCAATAGAGGTCCTTCTTGGATTAAAATCAGCCAGTGTGACAACAGTTGTCAAAAAAGGATACAGTCCTAAAAAACGCTCCTTGAGATATTATGGTCTGGCCGTCAACCTCAATCGCAAAAGAAGCTACGAACGAGCCTTATCAAATCTTGAGCTTTCTATAGAAGCCGATACAAATTTTGCAGTTCCATATAGTTTAAGAGGTGAAATTTACCTAAGTCTTGACAAAGTTCCATTAGCTATTGAAGCATTTAAAAAAGCAACAGAACTTGACACTACCTTTGTAGCAGCCTGGGCCGGTTACGGACAGGCACTTTTAAGGGATAATCAGGTCGAGGAATCGTTGGTGAAGCTTGGTAAAGCGCTTGAATTGGATTATGCCTTTACCCCTGCCTTTTTGGATTTAGGTTTATGCCTTGCAGAACAAAACAAATATCAGGAAGCTTTGGATTCTTTAAATAAAGCTTTAGAGTTGAATTTGAAAGATCCATTAATTCATTTCTACATTGGTAAAACATATCTTAAGTCTGCTGACACTTCCAGTGCAGCCAATTCATTTAAAACAGCTCTTGAAATTTTATACCCTTAATTGAATTAATGTATGGACATGCCAACGAATTTATATATCTTTCCCATCGAAAAAATTGTATAAGATTAAAAAGGAATAGAAATGACAAAAAATATCTTGTTAAAAATCATAACTGTTACAATAGCAATTTCGTTATTGGGGTTTTGCTCAGGTTTAGCTTATGACGATGCTGCCAGCAAAGGAAAAGAACAAAAAGTAGTAGATCATGGTCATTGGTATACAGGTGAAGTGATTGAGAAATTAAATTATGATTCGCTTTGGGATGAAGCAACTAATTTGAAAGATTCTCCTGAAGGGAATCAAGTATTTGATAATTGTATAAATAAGTATGGCGGTTTAGAGCACTTGAACAAATTAAAAAATATGGATATTGAATTTATCTCGGCCTCGTTATTAAATGATAACACCGGCATAGTAAATCTATTATATGATAGTGATTTAAAATATAAGAAGATCAGGACAATTAATGACACTCTAACGGTGTCTTACACTTTAAATAGCGAGAAGGCATTTAAAACTGTAAATAATAATTCTGCTCAACTTGAAACCGGTGGATATAAAGCTGAATTGTACAGCTATCTTGTCTTATCAATGCCAGCAGGTGCAAATTATAAAACATTTCCTGAAATCAAATTTGGAACAAGATTGGATGACTCTCTTAATTATATTTATTTAAAAAAAGAAGATTCATTGATAATGGTTCTCGGTATTGATCCGGAAGATAATTATATAAAAAAAATTGAAGGAATGATAATTCAAGATGAATACAGGACAGTTTTCATTAATTACTTTTCTGCATTTCAGGAATATGATGGTTATATATTGCCTTCTTCAAAGATGAATGTATCAATGGGATTAAAAATGTCAGAATATACAATTAAGTCTGTTAAAATAAATCAAGAAATTGACGAAAATATATATAAGATAGACTAGGATTAAAAAATAGAGCACAAATGTTACGAATTTTTTTGAAATACTTTTTGATTTACATAGTTGTTGCTGCTTTGCTGCCGGTTACCGCTATTACAAGTTATAAAGAGAAAAATTGTACTGATTGTCATAAAAATATTGCCAAGAGATTAAAGGGCAAGATTAATCATAAGCCATTTAAAGATAATGATTGTTATGCCTGCCATCAATTTCATGAATTTCGAAATAAGATAGAATTTATAGGTGAATCAAAAGATTTTTGCTCAAATTGTCATGAAACTATCATAGAGTTAGAAGAAGATCAGATTCACTATCCAATCTTGGATGAGATTGGCTGTTCAAATTGTCATAGTCCTCATTCATCCAAGAATAAATTTTTTCTGAAGGAAAAAGTTCCTGAGTTATGTTTTGAATGTCATGATGAGCCCGACCCTGATGATAAAAATATTCATGAACCATACGCAAAAAAGAATTGTCTGACTTGTCATAACCCTCATGGGTCATTATTCCCGGGGATGTTACTATTACCTACGGGGTATATTTGTCTTGATTGTCATGCCGATTTCATTGATTTCCAACCAAACGAAATGCACTCCGGAAAAGATTTGAATTCTTGTGAACAATGCCACACCGGGCATACTTCCGATTATGGTTCAATTTTAAAAGATGAACCAACTGATCTTTGCCTTAGTTGTCATACTGATATAAAAGAAAAAATGGAGTCAGAAAAAGTCCATACAATTCTTGAAGATGAGGACTGTCTTGTTTGCCATACTCCTCACTATAAAAAGGGTGGAAATCATTTAGTAGAAGATACTCAACTGGATTTATGTTTTGGATGTCATTCCGAGATTGAAGAAAAACTCGAACTTGAATTTGCCCATGCTGCTGTATTAGATGATGATTGTACCGCCTGTCATGACCCTCATGCAGGTGTTTTAATCGACCCTGAGGAAGATTTATGCACGGGTTGCCATGATATTGAAGATGATGATTTTCTTGAGAAGCATGCTTCATTGACTCCTTCAAAATGCTCAAATTGCCATGATCCTCATGGTTCTGAGAATTCAGCTATAATCAAGACCAATTATCACCCGCCATTTGAAGAGGGTGATTGTGAGTCCTGTCACGATGGTGAAATGACCAAAGAAGAGCTTCAAGATAGTGAACTTTGTATGAATTGCCATGATATTGAGCCATCAGAAGCTCATCCAGCCGAAAAATTGGAAAAGTCAAAATGTATTGATTGTCATTTTGCACATGTTAGCAATTCTGAATTTTTACTTAAATAGTCCTATTTCCCCAAATAGCAGAAATAATTCCCAAAAAGTGCACAAAAAGTAACAATTCCTATTTTTTATTATCAATAAATGATAAGAGTTGACCGATAATGACATTAACTCTTTGATAACAAGGAGATAAGGAGGATTTAAATTATCATATAATCGGATTGATTATTGCTTTATTTTTGTATATAATTGCCAGAAATAAGTATTAAAATATACTAAATTTATTCCATTTTCTCTATTGACAAAACCCTCGATATTGTTATATTTATCACAATATTGTCATGGTTTCGTCATCGCAAGAAAAGAAAAGACAGTTGATGATGTTAAGAATAGAAAGAAAAAAAGGATTTTTAAACAGCTCGACTTGTGAATTCAATAACAAGCCAGCCTTCCTTTTATTAATAGATACTCTTCTTACTCTTCAATTTAGATCGATGGAAATAACAAAAAGTAAAGCTTAATGAAATGAACCGCGTTAAATTAAAAAACATTAAGAGAACTTCACTTTGTGAATTTTATAACAAAACCGGGAGTAATACTTTTGATTCTCAAATGACTGAGGATCGAGATGAAACTACAAAAAAAAGGAATTTTAACATGACGAGACTCTCCCCTATTTTGAGAGTAGTAGTTCTAATTTTCATAGCTGCATTTGCATTTTCATCAGTTCAGGCCCAGGAAGGTCCTAAGCTGATAGGAGCATTTTTTGTCAAAGGAAAAGTAGGACTAAAATGGATGAAAGTAGCTGACGCTTCTGAGTACATTGTATATCGTAAAACTGCTGACAGTGAATTTGCAAAATTAGGCACTACTGATAAAACAAATTATTTTGATACTAAGCTTCAAGCCGGTGTAGTTTTTACTTATAAAATTGCTGCGGTTGTTGATGGCAATGAATTAGCCGGAAACACAAAAGATGTAAAAATGCCGGCAGAGATTGATGCTTTTTCTGCTCCTAAAGGAGTAGGTGCCAGAATAAATGATCGAGAAACAGCAATAATGATTTTATGGGATAAAGTAAAAGGAGCTATTGCTTATAATATTAGTCGTTCTACAACATCTGGTTCAGGGTTTGAATTAATCGGCAATGTTTCGAGAGTATCTTATACCGATGCTGACAATCTTGTTAGTGGCACATCCTATTATTATATCATAAGTGCTTTAAATGAAGAATTTGAGGAAAGTGATCCTTCAGAAGAGACCGTAATAAAATTCGGTCTTACAGAAGAAGAACGGGTGGCACTTGAAGCTGCAGAATCAACGATTCATCTTGATTCAATAAAACTTGAGTTGGTTTTTGAAGTAACTGAGGCAAAAGGTAAGCCATTAATGAATCCTACCGGGATTGCCGTAAATTCTAAAGGTGATTTTTATATTGTTGATCAAGGGAACCATAGAATCGTTTGCACTGATAATGCCGGTCAAGTAAAGTTTGTCTTTGGATCAGGAATGGAATCTGATGATCGAGAAGATCCACCAAACGGAGCATTTTTAATTCCATTTGCAATAGGAATAGACAGTAAAGATCAGGTTTATGTGAGTGATGTTTCTACAAGAGACATACAAATATTCTCATCTGAAGGAAAATTCATTAAAAGGATCAAAGTACCAGAAGGTGAAAAGGAAGGGCTAAGAGCAAACGGCATTGATGTATTTGATGATGGAAGGATCTTATGTTCAGATGTTGGCAACCATCGAATTCTAATTATTGATTCTGAAGGTCAAATTCAAAAAGAATATAAAATGGGTGAAACATTCCTTGCTCATTATCCAAATGGAGTCCAGATAATTGATGATAAAACTTTTGTTCATACAAATCCTATCATGGGTCAAATTATTATTTCAAATTTTGAAGGTGAAGAACAATTACATTTTGGCGGAATGGGCACATCAGTAGGTACCTTTGGTCGTGCGGTCGGAGTAAATTTTTCAGACGGTTTGTACTGGTGTACTGACGCTATGGCTGGAACAATTCAAGCCTTCAACCTGGAAGGTGAACCAAAGATAGCTATCTCAACTAAGAGTTTTACTGATGAGAGCCAGCAGCTTGCAGGACCTCGAGGCATTATTGTTAAAGACAATATCATTTATGTCACGAGTGAAAGAAGTAATAAAGTAATGGGCTTTAAATATGTAATTACTAAATCGGAATAGATATAATGAACTTATTATATATAACAACTAATCACTTAATTTTTAACTTTTCGTCTTTCGGAGGTATGAAGGTATGAAAAAACTATTTACAATCGCTATCGGTGTTGCTTTGTTAGCACTGCCTTTAGGTGTAAATGCTGCCGTTGATGGCGGCGCCCATGACTTGGCCGGAACTGGCATGACAATGCCAGGTAGTTTTGTTGGTACACTTGATCTGTGTACATCCTGCCATGTTCCACATAAAGCGACTTCTGGCGCTGACAAACTTTGGTCAATGAGTGTTGGTGGAGCCGGTGGCGTTGCCGGTCTGTGTCAATCCTGTCATGATGGTACTATTGTAGCCCAAGTAACAACAGGTTCATTGCCATTTACAGGTGCTAACCAGTTGCATGCAAATACTACTTCATTTGCAACATGTTCCGGAGATGACGCATCTTGTCATGATGTTCATTCTCAGAACAATAACACTGATGGTAAGTTCTTGACCACTCTTGGTGCAAGTACCGGTGAATGTGCTGATTGTCATGATGGTACTTTCCCTGGTGTTAGTCTTACTAACAACTATCTTCAGGCTGAAAACCATCCACAAACTGCAAACATCGGCTGTGGTGATTGTCACTCAATCGCTGTAGTTCACGGTACCGGTACTATTGTAGCACAAACCGGTGGTGTTGAAGGAACTGACGGTAAATGGTTACTTCCAGTTCAGAATAATGCAGCAAATGCCTGGGGTGGTGCTTGTGTTGATTGTCATGAATCCCAAACTACTTATACAACAGGTATAAGTGCGTCATCTTATCCAGATGGTACTTTCTTGAACCAAGCTGGTGCAGCACCGGGTAGACACATGACTGGTGGAACAGGTTCTCATGGTGATGCTATGACTGGTTGTAATGACTGTCACTTTGTCCATACAACAGGCTTTAATGCCGCTGCCGGTCCTTCGGTAAACTTCTTGCAAGTTTATGCTAACGAAGAATCAGATGGCTGTCAGACTTGTCACACAGCAGCTGCAACAACAGCTCCTGAAGTTGGTGGTAACTCTCACCCAGTTGATCAGGTGAATGCAAGTGCTAATGTCACTATGCCAACTACTCTGGGTGCTACATATCCAGTAGCAAGTGCTATCAATGATGCAACTTATGATGCAACAAAAGACTATGCAACTACCAATGCTTTCATCGTTTGTGAAACATGTCACTCTGTTCATAGACTTGGCGGATCAGTCCGTCCTTTCTTGAGAGCTGACAATACAAATGATGCCGTTTGTAGTGGTTGTCATACTGCTAACTAAACTATATTAAAATAGTTTAAATATGTATTTCGGGCAGAGTCGGGTAAAAATCCCGGCTCTGCCTTTTTAATTAGAGAGTTAAAACAATGAGAATTGAATTGAAACATATACTACTAACAATCATCATTAGTTTTAATCTATTAAATTTTGCCGAGGCTTCTGAACTTCTGGAGATTCTGGCACCGAATAATCGTATCAGTATTAATCAGAATAAGATAATAATCGTTGGAAAGACCGATGCCCAAATTGTTGACATATTTTTAAATGGGAAACTTTACGATAACATATTAGTAAAAGACAGTTTTTTTCATAAGCAGATTAATTTTGGATATGGATTACACGAAATAAAATTGATTCCAGCTTACAGCGGGAAATCTTCCTCAGAAACAAAATATTCAATTGTTGAAGTAATGTATGCTCCTTTGATAGAGCGTAAATACAAAAGGTTATATCCAAATTATTCATTCCATAGTCAGGAAGTAGATCAAAGTTGTCTGGCATGCCATGAGATTGATTTCGCTAATTTGAACAAAGTTGATGATTCCAAAACATGTACAAGTTGTCATATATCATTAAAAGATAATTTTGACAAACATACAAAAGCAGATGATAAAACGTGTTTTTTGTGTCATGAACTTAGTTCAAATTTGAAAGCAGTAGTTGATGAGCAAACTCAATCAAAGAACCCCTGTTTCAAGTGTCATGAAGATAAGATAAAATCATTTGACAAGGAATATGTTCATGGTCCCATAGCTGGTGGCAGTTGTCTAATTTGCCATTCGCATCATGGATCGGAAAATGAACATATCCTCAATCTTCCTGAAGACATGTTATGTTTTGAGTGTCATGAAGATGTTGAAAAACAAGTAAACGCCACAGTAGTTCATAAGCCTTTTATTGAAGGCAATTGTGGTGGCTGTCATGATCCTCATTCAACAAATAATGAATGGATTTTAAAAGCAGATTCTGAAATAATTTGTTTATCCTGCCATAAAGTTGAAGGTGATTTAAAAGATCATTCTCACCCGTTTAACGTAGCCCCAAAAAAGGAATTATCAAGTAATTTACAATTATCCCAAGAGGGCAAATTAGAATGCCTGACCTGTCATAATCCACATTCATCAAAACAACCTTTTATGCTTAAATCTGACAATAATTTAATTTGTTTAGGTTGTCATATGGATTTATTATGAGATATATGAGATATATGAAATCTATGAGAATTATTTATATAGTAATATCATTGATGATTTTATTGTTGTGCAGTTGTAGTAAACCTCCCCGACCTGTGGAAGAAATCTACTGGCCAAAAGCTCCATTAACTCCCAAGATCAAATATGTCAAAACGATTTATGGCAGTGAAAATATGAAAAGGTCATTTTTCGGAAAAGTTCGAGACTTCTTTTTAGGAAGAGGTACAACTCATTTGATACAAAAGCCTTACGGTGTCACCTACGATGGTAAATCTAAGTTATTTATTGCCGATACAGCTACAAAGGGTATTTTAGTCCTGGATTTTGAAAAAGGGACCTCTAAGTTTTTCAATTCTTTAGGAAGCCAAGGGTATCTTGCCGAACCAGTTTATGTAAAATTGGACAGAAATGGGCTAATTTATGTGAGTGACACAAAATTAAAAAGAGTAGTAGTTTTCACACCTGATTACAAATTTTCTCATTTTATCGGCTCGGCAGAAGATTTTAAAGGACCGGTAGGAATTACATTTACTAAGAATGAAGACAAAATGTTTATTGTAGATTCACAGGATCATAAAGTAAAAATCTTTACTAAAGATGGCAAATTTATAAAAGAGTTTGGGCATCGTGGTGATGAACTTGGAGAATTTCATTTTCCATTGACGGTAGCAATTAATAAGGGTGATTCAGTATATGTCGTTGATTCTTTTCATTTTTCAGTTCAAGTGTTTGATATAGACGGTAATTTTTTATTTAATTTTGGATCCACAGAGACTTCTCCCGGACCAATGGTACGTCCAAGAGATATCTCTATAGATTCTGATAATAATATTTACATTACAGATGCTGTTAGAAATAAAGTCATAATATTCGATAACATCGGGAGAGTATTGTTAAAATTTGGTCAAGCAGGTATGCGTCCTGGTGAATTCAGGCTTCCTGCCGGTATTTCAATTGATGATGAGAATTATATATATATTGGTGACTCAATAAATAGAAGAGTTCAAGTATTTCAATATCTGGGACAAGAAGGATTAGTCAATTAAGGAATATATTATGAAAAAACTTATAATCTTACTAATAATAGCAAGTATAGTTATTGGCAGTGGAATTTCAATGGCTGGTGTCAGAGAGACCAAGCATAATTTCACATCTGCAACTTATAGTCCAAACGCATTTTTCTATGGTACTCGACGGGTTTGCTCCTTCTGTCATACTGCTCATAATGCCGATGTGACAGACCCTGCCCCATTGTGGAATCATACAAATTCTGGTCAAACTTATGATATGTATGATTCTCCTTCGATAGACATGTCTCAAACCTTGCAGCCAAATAACGGTTCTTTGGTTTGTTTGACTTGTCATGATGGAACAATTGCGATTAATTCACTAAATAATGTACCCGGACCTCAAGGTGCGGGTTCTTATGGAACTCCCGGTGGCTCAGCCCTTGATGGTGCCGGCAAGTTGACAGCAGCTTCGGATTCTTATGTTGGAACGAATTTACAAGATGACCACCCTGTTGGAATAATCTATGATCATACTAAAGATGATGATTTCGTCGCCAAAACCGGAGATCCAGCTTTATACCCTGATAAACTTCTATCAGAGGGTATTTATGTTGAGTGTAATTCTTGTCATGATCCTCATGATAATACTTATGGGGCTTTTTTAATTGAATCAAATGCTAACTCTGCTTTATGCGGACGGTGTCACACCAAATAAAGAGTTCTTTTGAGAGTAAATAATTCAACATATTTTTGGACAATTTCATTTGTTCTATTGCTTTTAAGTGCAAACATATCAGCCCAATATCGAATAAAGGGATCGCTCGGTGTTGATCTTCATGCAATTAATTCATCCAGTGAGTCCAATGCCAACAGCTACTCTCCCAATAATGCGACCAGATTTATTTCAAACCATTATGTAAGTTTTGCTAATGGCGGGAGTATAAAGACAGAGAATTTTGCCAATTATTTTCTTTCGGCAATGTTAAAAGGTTTTTTTACTTCAATGAAAACCAACACTTTACAATTGGGTTCATATTCATCGCCTGAATTAAATAATTTTAGCGGTAATATCATCTTTTTCCCAAAACGATCATATCCATTGAGTTTTTTCTATATCAAAATGAAAGATGTCTCTCTAAAGTTTAATGAATCAGAGCGATCTTCGACTGAGCTTCTCACCCCCGGTCTTGCAATTTTACAAAAGAGAAGAATCAATGAAGAGAAGTACGGTACGTATTTTTCGAGTAAATTATTCAGTGGAGCAACGCTTGATGCCTCATTCAATAACCAAAAGACCGATAATTCATATGATTATGATTTTGATGAAGATCGAAAAATAATTATATCATCATTAGAGCTTCCAGGTGATATTTTTACCAATACTGTATCGGTAATATTTAACAATAAAATAAAAGATGATTCAGTAAGAATAATTTCGGGTACATTCAATGAGATAATCCCACCTGAGTTTACCTTTACGATTACTTTTGATTCAGGCAGTCATTTTATTGATGTGATTCCATTACATAACTATATGCAGAGTTCAATAAGTGTCAATTTGAATCATGAGAAAAATTATGTAATAAATATTGATGTTGAGAAGTTCCCTGTTAAAAATGATATTATCAATGATAATACTGAAGCTATGATTGATTTTAGTTATTTAACTAAAAAATTAAAAATTAAAACAAATTTTTCCCACATCGACCTTTTCAGTGCAAGCACCCATTTAAAAGAATTATCAGATGGTTTTAAAAATTCACTATTATATCAAATTTCCAGGAAATTTGATATAGTGATTAACTCAGAAAAAACTGCAAGAGAAAGTATTACCGGAGGTATTGATAAACTAATAACCGATAATTCGAAAAACCTAACAACCCTAAATTTCATTCAAAGAAAAGGTCTTATCGGAAGTGTCAGCCATGATTATAAACTGGATGTATTAGAAACTACTGATGGAATTAAAATTGAAACTGACAACACAAAATATATTGCGAAACTTGCATTACCTTCAGAAAGATATAAACACCATATATCTTTTAATGGCGAATTATCTCAACAGAACAAAACAGGGTTTGGTAGAGATGAAGCGACAAATAAAAGTTATGAATTAAGAAATCGAATGGAATTATCGTCTGGGAGATTAAAATTCGTTCCGATGAGTTCTATAAAAATAGATTCCAGAGAAAAGATTGGCGACACTCTCAAAAGTGAATCTGAAGGATTAACGATGAACTCATCTTTTGAGATCAGCCAAACAGATAATCGGTTACTGGGTGAAGTATCCACAAAATTAGGTCATGTATTTACAAAAACTACTGAAAATAATAGTACAAAAACCAGCTCACAAGTATTATGGGATTTTCTTTTCCGAAAAGATCTTTCGGAAAAACACACTATTTCTTTATCTACTTCACATACCTGGAGATTCACAGGTGATTTTGATACGGAAGAACGAGATACTATTACTCAACAATCTGTACTAGTAACAAAAGTTACACCGACTGAATATTCAAATACAATATCTATAAATTATAATTCAAGTCAATTTAAAGACGTTGAATTTTCGACTAATTTCTCTTTGGCAAATGCCAAAGGGAGTAAAACGACAGGTATTCTTTTTAAGCTGGACACTTATATTCCTTATATAAAATTTCCATTCTCAACAGAAATAATTAAACAGTATAGAGATTTGGAAGGAATGCCGAGACAAGCTTCTTTTAAAACAGAATCAGAGATTTCTTATAGATATAACCAAATTGATTTAACAATATCTCATATTTTTTCAACAGATGAACTCATTCTTGACACTTATAAGTTTTATGAATTATCTATAAGTATAACAAGGAAATTTGGTATATAATAAACATATGAATAAGTTAATTAACATACGATTTACAATGACTCTTTTTGTTATAATAATGCTATCAGTGAGTGTAATTGCACAGAAGTTGTATTGGCCACCTCATCCTGATGAGCCTCGTATAGAATATGTCGGAGAGATTGCTTGTAAAGACCTTCGAGTAGGAAGCGGTTTTTTTTCAAAAGTTAAAAGCTTTCTTAGTGGTCGCAGCGAAAAAGATATAATTAGTTTGCCGTATGATGTAATTGTAGTCAAGGACAAGATGTATCTTACCTGTCAGGGAATTCCTTATTTGATTGAAATTAAATTATCTGATAACAGTTACAAGAAATATTATGACAAGAATAGTCCTTTTAGTTTTCCGGTCTGTTTATGTCAAGGTAATGACGATGTTATATTTATAACAGACAGTGAGAATAAAGCAGTTTATAAATTTGAGAATGGCAAAGTCAAACCGTTTATAACAGAAGGGTTATCAAGACCTACCGGGATATCAGCCAATTCAGATAAGAAACTTATTTATATAATTGATACGGGCGATCATGATTTAAAAATTTATGATTTTGATGGTAAATTGATACGGGTGGTGTCAAACGATTTAGCAATTGAAGACCGATTCCACTTCCCTACTTATGTTGCTACTGCTCGGGACAATAATATATTAGTAAACGATGCATTAAATTATAAAATTAAGAGATTTGATTCAGACGGAAATTTTATTTCAGCATTTGGTGAAGAAGGTGATGGTCCCGGAACTTTTGCACGGGTCAAAGGTGTTGCTACTGATAGCGAAGGTAATATCTATGTAGTAGACAATCTATTTGACAATATGCAAATATTTGATTCTACCGGTCGCTTTTTACTTGTTGTCGGTTCAGTTGGAAATGAAGCCGGACAGTTTTATTCCCCATCTGGTCTTGCAATAAATAATGATACAGTATATATTGCTGATACATATAATGACCGAATCCAAATCCTTCATTTTTTAGGAGGTCCCAATGAGGATTAAGTTAGTTATATTACTCCTTCTTTTTTCATTCCTATTGGTGTCAGAGACATCTAATAGTTCTGAAGGTAGTGGTGCAATTAAAGATAGTCGACACAATTTATCAGTCTCCGGCAAAGGTGATATAAAGTCACCAACCGAGACTCGTATTTGTATTTTCTGCCACAGCAGTCATAACGCATCTACAGAAGGTCCTCTCTGGAATCACAAAACAACAACTACGGGGAAATTCCAAACCTATAAACGATCAACCATGAAAAGCAGAGCCGAACAGCCGAATGGTTCAACAAAATTGTGTCTTTCCTGTCATGATGGCACTATTGCTGTTGGTGCAATCCACAACCGAGCAACTTCAATACCTATGAATAACGTCGGTTCCTCAGGTGAAATCCCTGTAACAAGTAAAGGTCATATCGGAACTGATCTGACCGGGACTCATCCAGTGTCAGTTAAGTTTGATCAGAAGGTTGCTTTATCGAGCAGTCATCTTAAGTGGCCATTACCGAGTGGTAATAAATCAGTTGGGGTTGACTATAACGGTTATGTCCAGTGCACCTCCTGCCACGACCCTCATGATGATTCCAAATCAGCAAAATATCCTTTTTGGCGAAAAGCAACATTCAGTGAAGTCTGTAAAACATGCCATAAGTTTTAGGAAAAGAGATGAAAAAAATAATATACATATTAACTTTCACCCTCGCCTTTTTATCAATAGGCAGTTTATTGGCACATGTTGACAATTACCTCCTTCCCGAAGAGTGCGGTTCCTGTCATGTTGGTCATGGGTTAAAGGGTGAGCCGATGTTAACTCATCCGGAAGAGAAAGCTTGCTACCAATGTCATGGTTCAGACAGTAAACGCGCCTCAATGAAATCATCGGGGAAATTGGCTCAACAAGCTGATCTTGCAGATTTGGAAAAGGAATTCAATAAACTTTATCGCCATCCGGTTAAAAGAGGTTCCGGCCATTCATCTTCTGAAAGATTACCAGGGCTTTCTTCATCAATGATTAATCATGCCGAATGTGTTGATTGTCATAATCCTCATCAACGAATTACAACTGGTGAGAAAACTTATGATGTTCAAGGTTATAGCTTGTCCAATCAATATATTACAAAATCATCAAAGGAATTTGAGGTTTGTTTAAAATGCCACGGCACAAGTGTTAATATCAAGAGCAGATCAAAAAACTATTCACAAGTTTTTGCGTTAAGAAACCAGTCTCAGCATCCGGTTACAACAGCTATTTCAAACAATAAATCAGCCAGTCTTAAGTTATCTTTAGACTTTGACAATAGCATGAAATGCTCCGATTGCCACAGTAATGATGATAAAGATGGTCCCAAAGGACCTCATGGTTCCAAACATAAGCATTTACTAACCGGAAACTATGATACGGACGTATATAACAACGAAAATAATTATGCTTATGAGTTTTGTTATTCCTGTCACAGCAGAACAAGTATCCTTTCAAATGCAAGTTTTCCGCTCCATAAAGAACATATAGTAGGTGATCCGATAAAAAACCGCAAAGGAACCTCTTGCTTTACCTGTCATGCTTCTCATAGTTCTGAGAAAAATAAGTATTTAATAAATTTTAATCCCGAAGCTGTTTCTTTGGATGATGTCACTCGTAAAATTCAATTTAACTCAACCGGTACAAATGCGGGTGAATGTTATTTAACCTGTCATAATTATTCACATAGCCCGGGGAAATACGTAAAATAGTTTACTATTTGACAGTTTATAATTTATATAAATTCTTAAAATAAAAAAAGCAGTACTATTGTTTACTAATCTAAAACAATAGCACTGCTTTTTTACTGATTTTAATAATCAACTCTACTATTCATACATTTCCTGATGACATTCGTAACAAACATTTGTTACCGTGTATTGAAGTAATTTATCTTCTTTAGGACTATGTAGATTATGACAAGTTGAGATACAAGTTAATTGTTGTCCGGTTCTTTCATCAATAAGATCACCGCCAACGGCATGTGAGTTTCCTTGTTCTTCTTTAGTATGGCAATTCTCACTACAAAGTTGAACAACATTTTTTGTGAACATATAATCTTCATTAGATCCATGAGGATCATGACAATCCATACAATACACAGAACTGTGCACATCACTTGAATTCATTTCACTCTGCTCAACATGACAGGCAACGCAAACGTCATTATCCGTGATTGATAAAATCTGATGATCGGTTGTGTTAGTATTAACTATATGGCAGAATTGACAATCATTTGATGATTCAATAAAATGAGAATTTACTGAAGTTATTATCTCATTATGGCAGTTTTCACAGTCAATAATGACATCATTGGAATTCATAGGAATACTCTTTATTCCAATTGAACTAATAGCTATTGTATGTAAGATCAACAACGATAATACAACTAACGGCACCAATATTTTCACAAAAGTTTTCATGCAGCCCTCACAAGCTATCTATTCTACGTTGATTTCGCATAAATTCTACAATTTAATCCGAAATATTTTATGTTTCAGTATTCAAAAAAGCAAAGGATGTGCCATTGCTGCGATTTGTGTAATTCATTGTGCCACAACATATACCCAATTTTCAATCTGATTTTGCCGAATAGATATAATCCAAGGAGTGTAGGATGTATCCTATACTTATTACATAAAGACTTGGTTTATAAGGGTATTTTTTTGGGGGGTTAAAAAAGAGGTTATTTTAGTTATAAAAAAAAGCCACCTGTTTGAGATGGCTTTTTGAAATATGTAGATTTCTTATTTTGAATCTGATGTTGCAAGTTCACTTTGATCAATAGACATATGATTAATTTCTACAAATGAAGTTGTATTTCCTTGAATATTATTTCTCTTATTTATAACTTCTGAATATTCAATATTCTTTGTTTCAGCAATCATTCTACAATTAACCATAAGATTTATATCCTGGTTATCAAATTTGACTGATTTAAGAGGTCTATTTTTAATTTTGCTTTTAACAGCCTTACACTCAGGAGTGTTAAAATTGTAAATTTTAACCATTACTTCAGATGGATGAATTCTATGAAAAGTCATATATGAAGCCCAGCTATTACTAATTTCATAGGCATTAAGAACATATTCTGGTGATTTATCGGAAAGTTGAGCCATAAAAAATACCGTTGGAACTTCTTCAATGGCAATATTGCCCGAGGCAATAGCATCGACATCATCATAGCTTACTTCAAAATAATCACCGACCTTCATCAAATATTCAGTATTTAAATCTGCTGCAGACCAGATAGTACCCGCGGCCAACAGAACCATAATTACTACTAAGATTGTTGATGATAATGGTTTACGCATCGTAACTCCTTTGTTGATTGATTATCAATTCATTTAATAAATTCATTAACTAATGATTTTTTCGGGTATTTGTAATATTAGTTGAGATAATTTGATATATTAATAAAGGATATAAGACTATATGTATAAAAATCCAACAGATAAACAGCCTTTACCCAGTCAGGAAATAACACCGTTTTAGTATTTATTTGAAATTCAAGAGAAGCTTTACAATGAAATTAATCAAAGAGATAATCAGATAAATTTTACTATTGAATTCCTAAGGCTGGTTCAGAATAGTCGGTTTCAATTACTACTTGGCCCTTATTCCGGTTCTTTCTCTGCCAAGCTTTTAAACGGGCAATATTTTCATCATTTACTTGCATGTCAACTTGCCTATTATTTTCGTCCGCCATAGCGTTATCTGATTCTCTGCGTATATTTTCATCAATAATATATTGTTTTTTCTTTTTATATAAAAACTTACCCAGAAAATAAGAGCCCAAAGTTAGCCCCACACCGGAAATAATCAATGTTTCAGCTATTCGATATTGAGATTTATCTACGACAATTCTTGCCAGTATCCCCTGCGCCATCGGGAAAATGGCAAAGGATTCAGCTAAGGAGTTATATTTAACTTTAATATTATCGGCTGATTTAGCATTAAGTAATGGCAGCTGAGACATGTAGTTAAGACCTAACGATTCAGGCATAATTTCTTCAGGTTTAAAATCCCGGAGAATGAAATTGGCAAGCAGGGGAATCTTT
Organism: uncultured bacterium; assembly: GCA_965372795.1. Taxonomy (GTDB): domain Bacteria; phylum Zixibacteria; class MSB-5A5; order GN15; family FEB-12; genus QNAD01. The sequence goes on along the minus strand of CBDVDR010000002.1, from coordinate 36,905 downwards.
TGTTCAATTTTTATCGTAGATTTTAAAGGTTCATAGCCTTCTTTAGTTGCAAGAAAAGAATATTCACCCGGTCTAAAAAATAATTCAAAAGGTGTTGATTTTTCAATTGTGTTTTGTTCAATGACAAATGAACAGCTATCCGGTTCTGATTGAACAACTAATTTAACAACTTCAAAGTCCTCAGTTAAACTTTCATAATAGTCCGTAGTATCTTCATATATTATTTCTTTAAACTTAATGTCAAAAGTATAGATCTCTCCCTTTATAAGAGTAATGGTTGAGTCTATTGGGTTATAGTTTAATGATGTAATTTTTAAATTATAAGTCTCAATCGGTAAATTTAGAATAAACCAGGAATTCTTAACAAGAGTGTTTCCATAAGAATCTTCTAAGACATCTTGATTATTTATCTGGATTTTAGTACTATCGGTATCGGTTCGAATCCTGACTAATGCGGAGTCTGTCTGAGCTGATACAACCGCAGTTGATAAAATAACCAATATCAGTATTAAAAAATATTTCACTAAAACTTAACCAACCTATATTTCCCATTTACTCATAGTATACATAATTAAACAAATATCGCAATTACTTCCTTGCAGTAACTTGTTATATTGCAATAGGTTCATCTATCGTCAATTAAAAGATGACAATTCGGGATCAATTTATATTTCTAAATCAGTTTTACACGTAAATTTAGCATATTTTATTAATTTATAAAATATTTTTTTAAAGTTAAAAGTAATTTCAGGATGTTATAAGGCTTTTTCTTAAAAAAATATATATTTAAATTTGGATGTAATTCAAACCTCTATAATGCCGATATCTCTCATATAATGATATTTCATGTATTAGAATATACTTGACTTTTCATGTCCACCTTGTTATCTTTTTCACAAAGTTAAAGGGGTTGAGAAGTACGGTATTTTTGTTAGGCAAAGAGGATTAAGTTGAAAATGTATAGTCTCTTTTTGATTAGAAATAGCTTATTCTTTGTAGTTTTTAATCAAAAAGCACTTTGATATTTGTGGAGTTATTATAACTTTGAGTAATATGAAAATCAATATTAACATCCTATTTAAAGCACTAATACTCGTTGCTATTACAGGACTTGGGACAATTGCTTTTGATGTCAAGCTTGCCGGGACAATAGACAATTCCCTGTTTGCGCCATCATCTATTACAGTTTCCAATGACAAGATAACAGTCCTTGAGCCATTTTCAAGACAGATTAAAATTTTCTCCACAAACGGTGTGATTGAACGACAGGTAAATTTCACCGGTGAAGCGAATTCACTCACAGAAGTTACCAATCTTTTATATTTGTATTGTGATAGAGAGAAACGACAGATTACTGCGATAGATTTCACCCAGATTGAAGAATACGATTTCTTTTTTAATAGTTATACTTTTAAAAATCCGGTTGATATTGTTAAAAGTGATGATCATCTATATATCTTAGATGCTGGAACTAACAAAATTGTAAAGTTCAGTTTATCCGGCGAGTTTCAAGGTACGATCCAGCTTTTAGACATGAAAAACGAGCCACCGAATTTTGCTTCAAGTTTTACAATTGATCCTGCGACTAATAATTTCTACATATTCGACCAGATAACATCAAAGGTCTGGATAATAAATTCAAAAAGTGAATTCCAGAAGAGTTTCGGTTCATTCGGAGCATCTGAAGGACAGATCACCCGTGGTGGAGATATTTTATTTAGTCCTGCCGGCGCGGTTTTTGTAGCAGACCGATACCAGAATAAGATTGTGGTATATGATCCAAATGGCAATTTTATGGGAAACATTGATTTAATAGATGGCAGTCGGATTAATTTTAATATTCCATCCGGTCTGGCAATTGATGAAAACGGTTTGCTTTACGTAGTCTCAACCGAGGGTGCCAATATAAAAGCCTTTTATCTTACAGATTTTGTAACAAGCACAAATTCGATAATGGCAATCCAAGTATACCCAAATCCATCTGATACAATTGGAGTCACTGATGTTAAATTAGTGGCATCTACTGAAACAACAGCAGACACAGAACCTGTTTTAGGTTTTGATTTCCAATTATTTTTTCAGGAGACTACAGAAAGCGATGATGCTGTTTTAGAAGTATCAGCTGTAAAGCCTGAGGTTGTATTTGACACGATAACAACTGATCTTACTTTTACTTCTGAGTGGTTAATTAACGATACCCTCGATAATGATTCTTATTATGAATGGCGTACCAGACTTAGGTTTAAAGATTCAACCGGACAATGGTCGGCGATGAGAAATTTCAAAACGACTACCCTCCCCTATGAATTCAGACTTGACCAGAATTACCCTAATCCTTTTAATCCTACAACAACGATTTCGTTTTCAATTCCTGATCAACAACAGGTTAAGCTTGAAGTATTCAATTTATTAGGTCAAAAGATAATTGATTTGAATGATAAAGTATTGCCGGCGGGTAATCATTTTATAAACTGGGACGGAACCAATAAAAGTGGTGCCTCGGTAGCAACCGGTATCTATTTTTACCGGATATCAACCGAAGAATTTGTTCAGTCCAAGAAAATGGTTTTAATTAAATAGTAGGTTTTATGATGAAAGTATCAAGGATACTCATAGTTTTATTGCTTTTGTTGGTTGTCCGGGCAAATGCCTTAGATGACCCCCATGGTACAACAAACAGCATCAACTGTGATCAATGTCATATTACTCATTCTACTTTGGGTGATATTTTAATAAATTCCACTGACTCGCTGGTCTCAACCCTTTGTATATCCTGTCATACTCCGGGTGGCTGGTCCGGGATGTCAAAATATTTGTCATCATCTTTGAAAGCTCAACCGGGAGTATCCGGAACTTCTCATGCCTGGGATGTTGACACCGCCAATGCAACTTTGGGTGCTACTACCCCGACCAGTACGACTTTGCTTGCTCATTTAACTGTTGAAGGACGAGTTACCTGTGGCACCTGCCATAATCCCCATGATAATTCGAATCCTCCTTTTTTACGAATGGATAACTCTGCCGATCAGCTTTGCCTTGATTGCCACGCTCCTCGTAATATGTCCTCGGTTAAAACTTATACAGGCTCAGATTTATCTCATCCAATTGGTCAAGCTCTTCCGGCAACAGAGACATATCATAATCCGCCTTTGGATGTTGATGGTAATCCGCAGCCTTCAGATGGTAATACAACTAATGATTTTATTTTAGGGGCTGGTGATGAAGTTCGATGCACCAGTTGCCATGGGGTACATAATAAAGATTCTAATTCCGGAACAACTGACTAAATAGGGTATCATAAGGATATGATGAAGTCGTTTAAAAATATTAAAGTACTATTAGCACTGTTCTTAGTTTCTGTTTTAGTTGGAGTTACAACTGTTAATGCAGCAGATGTAATTTCCAACGGTGATTTTAACAGTGGCACCACAGATTGGGTTCATACAGATATTACAGGTTCAACAGTAATGAGTTCTGATGGATCCTATGGCAACCCGTCTCCTAGTTTGAAAGATTTATCAGGAACAGGGAAGAAAACTCCATTTGAATGGTATGATGCTCAAAGTATTACTACAGTAATAAATAGTACCGATGATGTCTTCTTATCTTTATGGTGGCAAAAAATATCATTCGCAAGTATTGCACAAGATGCAACTGACATAGAAGTACGAATTGTCAAACCAAGTAGTGCAGAAGTAACAATTTGGTCAGAGACTTCTACTCCATCAGCACCTGCTGTTCCAATAACAGGTACAGTTAGTCTACTTGATGTAAGCAGTTTTTTTGATGAAAACGGAATATATGAAATTCGTCTTTATGCTAATGTACAAACAGGAAATAATAACTCTGCACAAATCCAAATAAACTGGGATAATGTTGTTCTTGATGCACAGCCGGTTGTCGCCAATGATCCACCCGTTGTTACTGATATTCCGAACCAGTCAATTGCTGAAGGTTCAAGTTTCACGACCATAAATTTAGATAACTATGTTTCTGATCCAAACCATACTGATGCTGAGATGAACTGGACTTATACGGGCAATACTGAACTTACCGTTGATATTACCAGCAGAGTGGCAACAATTACAATACCGGATACAGATTGGAATGGAAACGAAACTATTACTTTTCGTGCCACTGACCCGGGTTCACTATGGGATGAAGATGCAGCAACCTTTACTGTTACTGCAGAAAACGATCCGCCGGTTGTAACTAATATTCCGAATCAGACAATTTTGGAAGGTCAGACATTTACTACGATAACATTAGATGACTATGTATCAGATGTTGACAACTCCGATGCTGAGATGACCTGGTCTTATACCGGAAACACTGAACTAACGGTTGATATAACCAGTCGGGTTGCCACTATTACTATTCCTGATATTGAATGGAGTGGCGTAGAAGTAATTACTTTCCGGGCAACCGACCCCGGCTCGCTTTGGGATGAAGACCCGGCAACATTTACTGTAACAATTCAAAATGATCCACCGATAGTTACTAATATTCCCAACCAGTCTGTTCCTGAGGGGTCATCATTTACTACCATAAATTTGGATGACTATGTTTCAGATGTTGACAACATTGATGCTGATATGACCTGGAGTTACAGTGGTAACACTGAGCTGACAGTAGACATAACCGGTAGAGTGGCAACAATTACAATACCTGATACAGATTGGAATGGAAACGAAACGATTACTTTTCGTGCCACCGATCCGGGATCACTCTGGGATGAAGATCCAGCAACTTTTACTGTTACAGCTCAAAACGATCCGCCGATTGTAACTAATATACCTAACCAATCAGTGCCTGAAGGTTCTTCATTTACAACAATTACATTAGATGACTATGTCTCTGATGTTGACAACTCCGATGCTGAGATGACCTGGTCTTATACCGGAAACACTGAACTAACGGTTGATATAACCAGTAGAGTCGCCACAATTACAATTCCTGATATAAATTGGAATGGAAACGAAACAATAACATTCCGGGCAACCGACCCGGGATCATTATGGGATGAAGATGCGGCAACATTTACAGTCACTGCTCAAAACGATCCGCCGATTGTAACTGATATACCAAACCAATCTGTTCCAGAAGGTTCTTCATTTACAACGATAACTTTAGATGACTATGTTTCTGATGTTGATAACACTGAGACTGAAATGATCTGGTCATATACAGGCAACACTGAACTTACTGTTGATATTACCAGTAGAGTCGCCACAATTACAATACCGGATATAAATTGGAATGGAAACGAAACTATAACATTTCGTGCCACTGATCCGGGTTCTCTCTGGGATGAAGATGCAGCAACCTTTACCGTTACAGCTTTGAATGATCCCCCCGTAATCAGCGCAAGTGCAACTACTGTTTCACCGGCATCTGTGAATGCTTTTGGTTCAAACACAACAGTAATTTCAGCTGATTTTTCTGATGTTGACGAGCCGGGTGTGGGTGCTTTTAGTGTGTCATTTAAAATCCGTGAAGCCGATTTGACTGAATATACATTAGTTAATAACGAATCAAATGGTGGGGGCGGTTTAACAATAATTGATAATGGCGGTGGTTCTTATACTGCTAATTACACATATAATCCTGATGATGCGCAAAATATCGACGATTATGATTTATATTGTGAAGTTTTTGATGGAGCTGATAATGCAATTGACGGATATGCAAGTAACGATAATGAATTAACGATTACCTATACCGCACCTGCTGTGGCACCAGTTATTGTTACAGGTGCAACAGCGGTTACGGTTTCACCGGTAGCACGTAAGGGGACTCAAACAACTACGACAACAATCTATACGGACTTTACAGATGCTAACCAGCATGCTGTTTCTGCATTTACTGTTACAATGATTGTGAGAGAACCTGATAATTCTACTGATGTTGTTCTTGTATCGAACGAAACTCATGGTGGCGGCGGTTTAACAATTACAGATTATGGTGGTGGAAGTTACCGCGCCGAGTATACCTGGAACCCGGCAAACAATGAAACTATTGGATTATATGATTTGCACTTTGAAGTCAATGACGGGAGTTTTACATCTATTGATGATTCTACTGACAACCTTGATGAACTTGAAGTTGTTGACCAACTATCAAATAATTTTCCAACAGTTACCGGCGGTGCAACTCAGGTTAATCCGGTTGATGTAAACAGATATGGCGCTAATACAACTACAATCTCGACTCAGTTTACCGATACTGATATCCCGGGGGTGTCGGCCTTTTTCTGTACGTTTAAAATTCGTGAACCAAATAACAGCACTGAATTAATATTAGTAAATAACCTACAAAATGGCGTTGGCGGTTTAACGATCTCCGATGGTGGTGGTGGCAGTTATACGGCATCTTATACTTATAATCCTGATGATGCTCAAACTGAAGGATTGTATGATTTATATTTTGAAGTTTCAGATGGAACCGATAATGGCATTGACCCTTATGCCAGTAACGACAATGAACTTACAATTTCTGAAACAATTCCCAATGCTGTGCCAACTGTTGTAGCAAGTGCAACTACCGTTGCACCGGCATCGGTTAATGCTTACGGATCTAACACGACTATTATTTCAACTGATTTCACTGATACTGATGATCCGGGTGTGAGTGCTTTTAATGTAACATTTAAAATCCAAGAAGCTGACTTGACCGAATATACGCTGGTCAACAATCAGCCGAACGGCGGCGGCGGTTTAACAATTGTCGATAACGGCGGTGGATCTTATACGGCCAATTATACATATAATCCGGATGATGCTCAAAACATTGGGGCTTATGATTTATATTTTGAAGTTACAGATGGTTCAGATAATGCGATTGATGGGTATGCAAGTAATGATAATGAATTAACGATTACTTATACAGTACCTAGTGTTGCACCAACAGTAGTTGCAGGTGCAACCCAGGTTTCAGCAGCATCGATTAATCGAATCGGTGTTAATACAACGGTTATTTCAGCTCTGTTTACTGATACGGATATCCCGGGTGTAGGCGCTTTTAACTGCACTTTCAAAATTAAAGATAATGTTGAGGCAGAATATACACTGGTTAATAATCAACCGAATGGCGGTGGTGGATTAACTATTACTGACTTGACCGGTGGTGATTATCGAGCAGATTACACTTATGATCCGGGTGACGCTCAAACAATAGGTTTATATGATTTGTATTTTGAAGTCTCTGATGGAGGCGGTAGTGATAACGATGCTTATACAAATAATAATAATGAATTTACAATAACTACTCAATCAGCTCCAACAGTTACAGCCGGTGCAACCTCGTCAAGCAAAGGACAAGTAAATAGATTCGGGTCAGAAAATACAATTATTTCAACAGACTTTTTTGATGTTGATGATCCCGGCGTTGGTGCTTTTAGTGTAACATTTAAAATCCGTGATAATGTTTCAACCGAATACACTCTGGTTAATAATCAATCTAACGGTGGTGGCGGCCTGACTATAACATCAGGCGGAGGCGGCAATTATACAGCCAGTTATACTTACAACCCTGATGATGCTCAAACAACCGGATTGTATGATATGTATTTTGAAGTTTCCGATGGAACCGATAATGTAATTGACAATTATGCATCTAATGATAATGAATTTGAAATCGTTGACGTCCTGCCTAATAATCCCCCAACGGTTGTTGCTAATGCTACCCAGGTAACACCTTCAACAGTTAACAGAGCTGGTACCAATACAACTGTTATTTCAACAGTATTTTCAGATTCCGATGTACCCGGCGTTGGAGCATTTTTTGTAACTTTCAAAATCAGAGAGACTAATTCAACTGAATATTTCCTTGTAAATAATCAATCAAATGGCGGTGGCGGACTTACGATTACTGATTTGGGCAGTGGAGATTATCGCGCCGATTATACTTATGATCCTTCAGGCTCTCAGGTTTTGGATGTTTATGATTTATATTTCGAAGTATCAGATGGTACTGATAATGTAATTGACGGTTACCCAAACAATCCAAATGAATTAACTATATTTCAACAAAATGCACCTACGGTTGTATCAGATGCAACGACTGTCAGCCCTGCATCTATAAACCGTTTTGGAGTTAACACTACTACTATCTCAACCGATTTTACTGATATTGATGAGCCTGCCGTATCATCCTTTACGGTTACATTTAAAGTACAAGAGCCTGACAACTCTACCGAAGTTATTTTGGTAAACGGACTCACGAATGGTAATGGCGGATTAACTATAATAGATAATTCCGGTGGCAGTTATACTGCTTCATATACGTGGGACCCGGGCGATGCTCAAGCACTCGGTCTTTATGATTTATATTTTGAAGTTTCCGATGGTGCTGATAATGTAATAGATGGATATTCTCCTAATAGTGATGAGTTAACAATTACAGAAACTATTCCAAATAATGTTCCATCAATAGTAGCCAGTGCGACACAAGTATCACCAACAACAGCAAATATTTACGGGGCGAATACTACGGTAATATCAACTGACTTCACCGATACAGACCAGCCGGGCGTAAGTGCCTTCTTGGTATATTTTAAAATTCGCGAAGCAGATTTGACTGAATACACATTGGTTAACAACCAGCCTAATGGCGGTGGCGGACTGACTATAATTGATAATGGTGGTGGTTCATTTACTGCCAGTTATACTTATAATCCAGATGATGCTCAAAATATCGGAGTTTATGATTTATATTTTGAAGTTTCAGATGGAACTGATAATGCAATTGACGGCTATGCTGCCAACCCTGATGAATTGACATTAAATGAAGTTATACCGGCAGCAGCTCCAACAATAGCAAGTAGTTCAACTCAGATTTCGATAACACCAGTTAACCGAATTGGTGCTGTTACGACTACTATTTCCGGTGATTTTTCAGATATCAATGAACATTCTAATACGGCATTTTTTATAACTATAAAAATCAGAGAACCGAATGATTTAACTGAATTAACGCTGGTTAACAATCTTCAACATGGTGCCGGCGGTCTAACAGTTACTGATAATGGCGGAGGTTCTTACACAGCCCAATACACCTACAATCCGGACGATGCCCAAACACTTGGACTTTATGATCTGTATCTTGAAGTTGATGACGGTACCGGTACTACTAATGCTATTGATGGATATAATTTAAACATTAATGAACTTTTAATAAATGAAGTGTTGTCAAACAATACACCAATTGTTACTTCAGGAAATACATCTGTTAGTCCAACCTCGTTAGCACGAGCAGGCGCAGCGACAACTACCCTAAGTACAGTCTTTAACGATGCTGATGATCCCGGTGTGAATGGTTTTTATATAACCTTTAAAGTCATGGCACTATATGATCAGGAATTAATCACGATTGCAGACGGATTACAAGATGGTCAAGGCGGGTTAAGCATAACCGCCGGTAGTGGTGACTCATATACTGCTTCGATTGATTGGGACCCGCCGGAGTATGCAATTACCGGTACTTATGATTTGGAATTCTTAGTCTATGACGGTATAGACAGTGTTGGTGATATATTTGCAAACAATTCTGATGAACTTACAATCACAACTGCGGGTGATAATTTACCCCCGGTTGTACCCTCTGATGGCACTTTTTCTTCACCAATTGCAGTTGAAAGAGTTGGAACGAATCCGGTAACTATCTCAGCTAATTTTTCCGATGGCGATTCACCTGCCGTTTCTGTTTTCAGTGTTACTTTTAAAATTAAAGACTCAACTGACACAGAAATAGTTCTGGCAGATAATTTGGGACATGGTCAGGGCGGAGTAACAATTGTTGATCAGGGCGGTGGTGTTTATACAGCTGCGATTAACTGGGAACCTCCTGATGGTCAAACTCTTGGACCGTATGATTTATATTTCCATGTTATTGAAGGTACCGACACTTCATTTGACGGTTATCAAAATAACTGGGATGAATTAGAAATATACGATGCTATCTCAAATAACAGTCCAACATTGACAGCTGATAATACAGAAGCTATTCCAAATTCTATCAACCGCATCGGTTCAGATTTTACAATGATCAAAGGTACCTTTACCGATATAGATTTGCCAGGTAAAGGTGGATTTTTGATTACAATGAAAGTTCGAGATGCCGGTTCGACAGAATATACTTTGGTAAACAATGCCCGTCATGGAGAACAAGACCTTAGAGTTCGCCATGTCTCTGGCGGTATTTATGAAGCCTCTGTTCTTTGGAAAGTACCGGATGGTCAAACAACCGGGGACTATGATTTATATTTCTTTGTTGATGATGAAAAAGGTGGAACAATAACAGATGACTACACTGCCAACAGTAACGAATTAACGGTCACAAGTTCGGCAATTTTAGGTGATGGTAATTTACTCCATCGCACCAACAATTCTGAGAACTGTGGCGGACCGAACTCAGCCTGTCATAATCTTCCAAATCATAATACCCAAACCTGTATTACCTGTCATACACCTCATGGATCGGCGAATATTTATCTTATTAGAGAAATAATCGCAACACCAAATGATGGTGACCAGCCAGTTCTATTTAAAACTTTAGGAGAAGGCGACCCGTTTAACTCTCCTGATCCGACAGCCGGAAGTGATACTCACGGGGCAATGGCAGACAGAACCAACGCTGTTTATACTGAAATATGCGAAGTATGTCATACAACCACTAAGTATTTTAGAAATGATGGAACACAACCTAGTGATCATAATCATGATGTTGAAGATTGTCGAGCAGCTTGTCATACTCACGCTGATGGTTTTTCCCCGGGGGCCGGTGGTGAGCCAAGCGGTGGCGACGGGTGTGGATGTCACTCAAGTATTTATAACCCTATGAATTCAAGTACGTCAACATATCATCACCAGATCAATAGTGACAATGCTGATTATACCCTATCATCAAAAACCTGTTTGATGTGTCACGTTCATCATGATATTTTCCGTGATGATGTGAACACCGGAGTTGGTGCTACAAGAGCTGCTAATCTCAGAATTTCTGCAAATACTTCGGTAACTCAAGGCGATGGTTCAGTGTTTTTGAATTCTGACTATACCTCATCCGGTGATGGTGGTATCTGTTTGTCATGTCATACATCTGCCCAAACTAAAAGTTATACTCAACCGGATGGTACGACTGAAACAATGATAGTCCCAAAATCAGATTTTGATGCTTCAAGTGCTCATAACTATAATGCCCCGTCTTCAACATTTAGTGATGGTTCTTCGTTTAATGCTAACTGCGTTAAATGTCACAATGATAATTTATCAAAATCATTTAATGAATTTGGGTTACATGACAGCCCATATCGTAGAATATTGAGCGACTCAACTGTTTCCTCGCCGGCGGATCCGCTTGAAGAAAAATTCTGTCTGACCTGTCATTCATCGGGTGATATTTACGGAGTCCAGACAATGACAAGTACATCTACCAATATTGGTGTTGCTTTCAGTCGAACTTATACTCATCCAACCGGCACATATAGTGGGCGACATTCGGCTGATGAGACGGCTGCAAACCTTGGTGATGGCAACCGCCATGCTGAGTGTGAAGATTGTCATAATCCTCATGCGGCTCAGGAAGGTACTCATGATGGTTCGTCTAACTTGGTATCGGGGGCACTTAAGGGAGTCTGGGGCGTGGAACCAACCTGGCCTTCAGTGCCGGTTCCTACAGATAATGCTAATGTATTTGCAGCTCCGGTAAGTTTTACAAAAGTTGATCCGGCAACGAAAGAATATCAGATTTGTATGAAGTGTCACTCGAATTATGTAACTCTTCCAGGTGGTTCAAGAAATCTGGCTGAAGAAATAAATCCTGATTATCCTTCTTCTCATGCAATTGTAAGAGCCGGTGATAACCCATTCTGTGATGGCACAACGATGAATGAACCATGGGCAACATCCAAGATAAATTACTGTTCTGATTGTCACCGTTCTGACACTTCTACTGATCCTGAAGGTCCACATGGTTCTAATACAGATCATTTGTTAGTAGCAACGATAGTATCGAACAGCACTGTCGGAACACCTTTGTGTGATGTATGCCATTTGGCCTCTGTTTATTGGGAAGGCAGTGGTGCTCCATCTGATTATGATGATCATCCGGGTACACAAGGTCAACATAAGCAAGGTCCCGGTTGTTTCTCATGCCATATGTGGGATCATTCAAATACAGCCGGTCTTGGATTACCAACTGATGATTGGCCCGGTGGTTATGATAATACTGCCTCATTAGCTCCACCAATAAAAATTTGGATTCATGGTCAGAATAGAAAATGGGTTTACAATGAGCAGGATGGCTCTACCGGAAATCAACAACCGGTTGAGAACTTCGTTAATGGATTTTTATCTCAAGTGGACTTCGGAGCTAATAGATGCTGGACAGAGACCTGTAAAGTTCATAGTAATAAAGCTTATTAAGATATAGGGTGGATCAAAATGAGAATTAATTTTGCATCCACCCGTTTAGCATTTATTTTAATATCTCTATTAATTCTTCATATATTATTTTCTGCAATTATTCCTCAGGAAGATATATCTCAAGATCAAATTATTAATCTGGAAGAGTCGCTTGGTGACTATTATATTATCATAGACAAATTAGGGCTGGACAGGATTTATACGGCTCCCCCATTTTTTGTATTGCTGGGGCTCTTGGCCTTGAATCTAACCTTTGGGAATATCAAACGGTTTCTCACTGTATATAAAGTAGAAAAAAATCTATTAAAAGCCCGACATCTTGGATCAATAATATTCCATCTGTCATTGGTATTAATTATGGTTGGGATAATTCTGAATTTTCTTTATAAATCAGAAGGTGTTTTTAGTTTAACAGAGGGGCAGTTGGTATTAGATCAGGAAGATAATTATCACAAAATCTACAAGGGTCCTTTGCACGAAGCCGAATTAAACCGGTTTAATCTTAAGCTTGAAAAGATTGATGAATCATACCAAGTTCAGGATGCCCAAACCAGTGCGGCTCAAATTTCAATTTTACCCAGAGGCTATTCAAATCCGATAGAAAAATTTGTTTATACTAATCATCCTTTCAGGTGGCAGGACCTTGAGTTTCATTACGGGTTATTTACGGGATATTCTCCTAAAATTGAGATAAAAGATAAGGATGACAATCCAATTTTTTCAGCATATATCCGCCTGGCAATACAAAAATCAAAAGGTAAAACGATTCATGCTGATTATGTGTTGATTCCCACCCTCAATGCGAGAGTAAATCTTAAAATAGAGGACATTGAAAGTTCTGATTTAGACAACATCATATTAAATATTTCAGTTGAAAATGAACAAAAACAGTTGTATCTTGGAGACTTAGGATTAAAAGAGACTGTAAAGTTCGATGATTACACTTTATCGTTCACTGGTCTCAGGCGATGGTGTTATATAAGTGTTGTCGACAGCCCTTTTTTGAATTTAGTGTTTTTTGGGTTTTGGTCGGCATTAATTGGAATGTTAATAGGATTTTTGCCAAGAGTTTGGGAAATTAAGAACAACGAATGAGCTCTTTAGAATCTGTTTTTTACTGGTCAACCGCCCTATTTGCTGCAATTGCTTTTTTCCTGAGTATTATTGCAATCACTCTGAATAAATCATCAGCATTAAAATATGCCAATTATTCAAGCCGGGCAGCACTAATCACTTTGACAATATTTGGAATCACTCGCTGGGCAGCATCCGGTCACCCACCGTTTGTAACTTTGTTTGAATCAATGACAATGTCGGTTTGGTTTATTCTATTAGTCTTTCAAATCATTCAAAAAGTATCCTCGAGATCATCAATTATCGTTGTTCCAATTTCTTTAGTTTCGTTTCTACTCTTAGGCTGGTCGGCATCTTTGCCGGTTGAAGCCTCGCCGCTGTCGGCAGCTTTGGATAATGTCTGGCTGTTTATTCATGCTTCGTTTGCAACCGCCGGAGCAGCAACTTTTGTTATAGCATCATCATTTTCGGCAATCTATCTGTTAGGTGAGCAATGGCTGAACAGTCATATTAAAACCGCAGAAAAAATCCCAGAATATAAATCTCTCCCTAAATCAATATTAAATTTTGTCATCCTTGGTTTGATTTTGTGGGGTGTGATGATAGTATCGGGTTCAATCTGGGCACATAACGCCTGGGGCAGGTATTGGGCCTGGGACCCTATCGAATTATGGTCATTGATCAGTTGGCTGCTGTATGGGCTTGTTCTTCACAGCCGGATGGGTTTTAAAGTATCCCCCAAGTTTTTCGCCTGGTTGACAATTATCGCAGCTTTGACCGTTATTTTCGCATTATGGGGTGTTGGTTATGTATATCAAACTATTCACGTCTATGGTTGAGTAATGAAATTACTTCATATTATAAATATAATTCTTATTCTATTTTTTGCTATCGGTTGTGATAAAGAGCAAGTCGAAGTCGATCCTTTTTTAAGAGTGCCTGAATTAGTGGCAACTCATCGAATTGCTTATGGTGAGCAAACTTTAAGTCCGGTAAGGTTGCAATTTTTCCAGGATACTCTTTTTGTCAGTTATAGCAAAATGCCGTTGATTGATGTTTATAATAACAAGATGGAACATGTCGGGGCAATTCATTTAAATAAACCTTCACTTGTTTACCCGACCTCTTTCACAATTTCAGATTCTGCCATTTATGTGATTGACCACGCCAAACATCTGATTGTAATCTATGACCGTAATGGTGTTTATCAAACATCGTTTGGAACTCTTCCCGATCAAATAACTCAACTATCCCCTTTCAGTTTGGTATATTATGGTGGAGTTTTATATGTTGGTGATATAAGTCTGAAAAAAATAATGGCCGTTTCGATGGTTGATGTTGGTAACCTAACCGAACGAGGCGAGTTAATTTTATATATTCCATCTGATTCCAACCAAACTATCGGGTTTCCATCGGCAATGTTTATATCAGAGGATGGCCGTATGATTGTCGGTGATGTATCTGGTGGGAAAATATCGGCTTACAGCTGCGATGGTCAATTTATGTACCCGTTTGATACTATTAGTACAACTCAAAAGTTTTCACCACAGGCAATTGATATGGATAATATAATTGATCCCTCGATGCAGGACACATCCATTTTTGATCCGAGTGGAATCCAATATCATGGACGTATTCATGTCGTAGATGGCAATAATGCTTCAATCCATATGTTTAATACACTGGGACATTATATATCTTCTTATAAAGTTGACAGTGCTTTTGTCAGACCATCCGGAATAGCAATAGATCGGCGTAATAAACAAATTTTTGTTGCAGATCCGGCGGCGAAAAGCATACTTATTTTCAATTATTAATATTATGGATATTTTAAAAATCACATTGATGATCAGCAATTATTTTCACGATCTGGCAACAGCGTTGCTGGCATCAAATATTGCTGTGATATACTTTTTGGGGAGGCTGCTTGATTCAGGAAAAGTCAAAGATAAGGTTACTCCCGAAGTATTTAAAAAGTTATCGTATGTAACTTATGGAGCGTTTACATATATTATAATTGCCGGTATCCCCCGTGCCTTTTTTTTCATGGATTTTGAATGGAATCCAGCAGTAGGCAAAGGACAAGTAGCGGCTCTGGTTGTAAAACATATATTTTTAGTGTCGGTCACAATCTTTGGTTTGCTGATGCATAGAAAGTACTTAAAAAAATATGGCTCAAAATAAAAAAAAGATATTATTTGTCACCCCACCTTATCATTGCGGAGTAGTAGAAGTTGCCGGCAGTTGGCCTCCGCTTGGTTTTGTATATCTATCGGCTCAGGCAAAAAAAGCAGGATGGGATTCTGAGGTTTACGATGCCATGACTTTACGCCATGATTTCAAAGAGATCGAAAAAAAACTAAGAACCACCGATTATGATATTCTTGCAACTACCGCAATTACGCCCACTTACCCGGATGCTTCGGAGTTTTGTCAATTAGCTAAAAAAGTAAATCCTGATTGCACCACAATAATCGGGGGTGTCCACCCGACCTTTTCATTCAAAGAAATATTCAATGATGACAAATCGGGTATTGACTATATTCTTAGCAGTGAAGGAGAATTGCCGTTATATGAGTTTTTGAAAAACTTTGATGATGTTGAAAAGCGACATGACACCTCGAATTTGATATTTAAAGAAGATGGCAAAATAAAAGTCAATAAGGTACTTCCCTTTGTTGAAGACCTTGATACGCTTGAGACCGATTGGGATATCTTGGATTGGGATCTTTACAAATATTATGTTATAGCCGATTCAAAGCTTGGTTCTGTAATGACCTCGCGGGGCTGTAATCATGGCTGTACTTTCTGTTCCCAGCAGAAATTTTGGAATAAAATGTGGCGTGGGAGAAATCCTGAAAAAGTCGTTAATGAAATTATCTTTTTAAATAAAAAATTTGGCATCAATGTATTTTTATTTACCGATGAATATCCGACCTATGATCGTGACCGATGGGAAGAATTGCTTGATCGAATTATTCAGGCAGATCTCGGGATTCATATATTAATTGAAACCAGAGTCGAAGATATTATCCGTGATAAAGATATTTTACCAAAATATCGTAAATCGGGAATTATTCATATTTATGTTGGAGCCGAAGCAACTGATCAAGCCACGCTCGATAAATTGAATAAAGAAATCACAGTATCAGAATCGAGACAGGCGATTAATTTAATTGCTGAACATAACATGATTTCAGAGACATCGTTTGTACTTGGATTCCCGGATGAAACGAAGGAGTCGATTGAGAAAACCTTTTTAATGGCAAAAGAGTTTAATCCAGATTTTGCTCATTTCCTGGCTATCACTCCCTGGCCTTATGCCGATTTTTATGAAGAAGTTAAAGATCATATCGCAGATTACGATTACAGAAATTATAATCTGATTGAACCGATAATCAAGCCGATCAATATGACATTGAGAGATATTGACATTGCAATCATTGACTGCTATCGCCGTTTCTATATGCCTAAAATGGTTGATTTCATGAAAATCAAAGACCCCTTCCGCAAAGAGTATCTTTTTAAATCAATGAAGTTGATAATGAAATCATCATTCCTGATAAAAAAGTTTGCAAGGGTTGGAATCAACCCAGTAGAAATGATGAATAAAGTTCTCGGACGTTAGAATTTCTTTTGATCTGCAGTAGTTGGATACTATCTTTTGAAGATATTAGAAGGACTCGTTGATGCATGAACTTGCAATTGCAGAATCAATCGTTAAAACCGTGCTTCAAGAAGCAGTTAAAAGAGAAGCGGTCAAAATAACTGCGGTTGGAATGAAAATAGGCGTTTTAACCGATATCGTTCCCGATGCATTGGAGTTCGGTTTTGAAGCTATCACCAAAGATACCCTGCTTGAGGGTGCAATTTTAAATATTGAAAAAATTGATATATCTGGAAAATGTCAAGACTGTAACAAAGAGATAGTTATAGAAAATTTTGTTTTTAAATGCCCCTTTTGTAAAAAACATAATATTTCAGTTGAAAAAGGTAACGAGCTTGATATATCATACATTGATATTGAATATGATGACAACAATGAGAAGTGAGATAAAATGCCCGAAAGATTAGAGCTCCAAAAAAAAGTACTTTCAGAGAATGACAAATTAGCTAATGAAATTCGTGAGGTCCTTGCAGAACATAAAATTCCTTGTTTAAATTTTGTAAGCTCGCCGGGCTCTGGCAAAACAAGTTTGCTTGAGAGAACATTGTCGAAATTTAAGGATGAAATAAATATTGCTGTTATTGCCGGCGATGTGCAAACTGAAAATGATGCCCAAAGGATAGAAAAAGCTGGCGGCAAAATAGTACGTCCGATAGTTACCGGCGGCGCCTGTCATCTTGATGCCAAAATGATAACAAAAAGCCTGGCAAGTATCGATTTAGACAGCCTTGATATGTTGATTATTGAAAATGTTGGTAATTTGGTTTGTCCCTCAAGTTACGATCTGGGTGAAGATATGAAAGTTGTCATGCTCAGTACGACAGAAGGTGATGACAAACCGTTAAAATATCCGGGGATGTTTCGAAAATCATCGGTTATGATAATAAATAAAATTGATTTGTTAGGGACCTCAGAATTTGAGCTGAACCGAGTCAAGGAGAATGCTTTGACAATAAACGGCGATCTGAAGTTTTTTGAAATTTCCTGCCGTTCCAAAGAAGGTTTAGGAAAGTGGTATGATTGGCTTTTGAAGCTAATTGAAGATAAAAAGAAACTATAATAAATTTTCATTTCTTTGTGCCAAAACTAACTAATTCTACAGAGAATAGACGATGGCGATTCCGGATCAATGGAATTGTGCAGGGCGTAGGCTTTCGTCCGTTTGTTTACCGCATTGCCCATGAAAGCCAATTAAACGGTTTTGTTAAAAATGACTCCTCGGGCGTTACGGTTGAAGTTGAAGGGGCACAAAATAATTTTGAAATATTTAAACAATCGCTGGCAAGCAATCTTCCTCATCTGGCGCGAATTGATTCACAAAAGATTGAATCAATTCAGATAATAAATGACACAAGCTTTGAAATTATTTCAAGTGATAACCATGATAAAGCCTCTACCCTGATCAGTCCAGATATTGGTCTATGTGATGATTGTCTGGGTGAGTTGTTTGATCCAACCGATAGACGTTTTCAATATCCGTTTATTAATTGTACTAATTGCGGACCGCGTTATACAATCGTAAAAAATATTCCTTATGACCGCCTTAAGACATCAATGAATATTTTTCCGATGTGTGAAGATTGTTTAAACGAATATACTGATCCGACTAATAGAAGATTTCATGCCCAGCCAAACGCCTGTTTTGAATGCGGTCCCCGGGTTTCGATTTACAAAAACCGGAATAAATTTGATTGTGATAATCCGATAGATGAAGCGGTTAAACTGCTTAAAGATGGCAAAATTGGTGCTGTAAAAGGAATCGGCGGTTTTCATCTGGTTGTAAATGCGATGGATGAACCAGCCGTGCAATTGCTTCGGGAACGGAAGCATCGTTTTGAAAAACCATTGGCTTTAATGATGCCTGATATAAAGACCGTCAGAAAATATTGTCTGATTTCTGCAGAAGAAGAAAAAATGATCAGCCATCACACCCGCCCGATAGTGCTTTTGAAAAAAAATAAGCTGTCCAATAAAATTGCAAATTCGACCGTATATGACAATCAATATTTTGGTGTGATGCTCCCTTATACCCCCTTGCATTATCTTCTTCTTCGAAATAATTTTGAAGCTTTGGTAATGACCAGCGGGAATTTGTCGGAAGAACCGATTGCGATTGAAAATCTGGAAGCGATTGATCGGCTTGATAAGATTGCCGATTTTTTCCTTTTACATGATCGGGAAATTTTACAAAGATGTGATGACTCGATTGTTCGAATTGCATCAAATGAAAAAAGACTAATCCGTCGGGCGCGCGGTTTTGTTCCTGATCCGGTTTATGTATCGGCTAAACCCTCAAAAAATATTATTGCCTGCGGTGCCGAGCTAAAAAGCTGTATCGCTTTAACTTCTGAAAATAAAATTTTTCTAAGTCAGCATATCGGCGATCTTGATAATCCTGCGGCAATGCAATTTTTTGAAGAGAGTATTTCTCATTTAAAAAAGTTAATGGAAATTGAGCCTGACATTATTGCCTGTGATTTACATCCGGAGTATCTTTCAACCAAATGGGCGCACGCTCAGAAGCTTCCGGTGATAGAAATTCAACACCATCACGCTCATCTGGCCTCGGTCCTGGCGGAAAATAAAATGACAGATCCGGCGATTGGCATAATTCTCGACGGCACCGGCTATGGACTTGACCAAACTATCTGGGGCGGTGAGATATTGGTCGGTAATGCTCAAAAGATAGAACGATTTGGCTGGCTTGAGCAACATCCGATGCCGGGCGGGACTGCCTCGATTAAAGAACCGTGGCGAATGGCATTGAGTTATTTGGTGAGGGCATTTGGTGAGGATTTGAAACGGCTGAAGCTGCCGATGTTATCAAATTTATCCAAGATGCAAATTAAGACTGTTTTGCAAATGATAGCCAAAAAGATAAACTGTCCGATGACATCAAGTTGCGGACGGCTGTTTGATGGAGTTTCAGCCCTTATCAATATCTGTCATGAGGCACATTATGAAGCTCAACCGGCAATCAGCCTTGAGATGGCGGCCGGCTCAGAGTTTGATTCATTACCGCCGGGGTTATTTGATCCTGATATTATAGTTACCACGGTTAATGAACTTTCAATAGACGAAATTATTAAAAGAATTGTTCATAAAGTGCAACAAGGTGAATCGCTTTCTCACATTGCAGCCTGGTTTCATGTAAATCTTGCGGAATTATTTATAATGACATCAATCAAAGCTCGTGATTACTTTGGAATAAATAATGTTGCTTTGAGTGGCGGCGTTTATCAAAATCAATTATTTTTTGAATATATAGTTGACCGTTTGGGTCAAGAAAGTTTTAATGTATTAACCCATAAAAATATTCCTGCCAATGATGGCGGGATTGCTTTGGGTCAGGCTGTGATAGCCGGTGAAATTTTGCAAAACTAAGGACCGAGGTAAATATGTGTCTTGCCATTCCCGGAAAAGTAATTGAAATCTTAGATGAAAATGGTTTGAAGATGGGTCGGATTGATTATTCGGGTACAATTCAAAAAACCTGCCTTGAATACCTTCCGGAAATCAAAATCGGCGAATATGTAATAGTTCATGCCGGATTTGCCTTAAATAAACTCGATGAAGCCGAAGCCCAAAAGACATTAAAACTTTGGGATGAGATAGCAGAAAAAAATATCAAAGAAGGGCTCGATCCGTTCGGAATGCCTCTTGAAGAAAAGCTCCCTTCACAGGGGACTGAATAAATATGAAATATCTTGATGAGTTTCGCGATCCGGTTATAGCCCATAAAATAATCGAAGAAATAAAAAAAACAGCAACAAAACCTTGGGTTATTATGGAAATCTGCGGAGGACAAACTCATTCCATTATCAGAAACGGGATTGATCAACTGCTGCCTGATTCAATTGAACTTGTGCATGGTCCCGGCTGTCCGGTCTGTGTTACTCCGCTGGAGCTAATTGATAAAGCGTTGATTATTGCTTCAAGGGATGATGTGATTTTTACCTCGTTTGGAGATATGCTTCGAGTACCAGGGTCTGAAAAAGATTTGTTCATGGTAAAATCAGAAGGCGGAGATGTTCGCATTATTTATTCTCCGCTTGATGCGATTAAAATTGCGCAGGATAATCCTGACAAAAACGTAGTATTCTTCGGCGTTGGATTCGAGACGACCGCCCCATCGACAGCAATGGCGGTGTATCAGGCAAAAAAATTGCAGCTTGATAATTTTTTCCTGCTGGTATCTCATGTCTTAGTTCCACCAGCCATGTCATCATTACTTGATTCTCCAAATAATCGAGTCCAGGCGTATCTTGCCGCCGGTCATGTTTGCACAGTTATGGGTTATAAAGAATATCTGCCAATCGCTGAGAAATATAAGGTTCCGATAGTTGTCACCGGATTTGAGCCGATTGATCTGCTTGAGGGTATTCTGGCCGTCGTTAAACAGCTTGAAGCGGGTGAGTCTAAAGTAGAAAATTGTTATCCACGGGTGGTATCCGAAGAGGGTAATCTTCAGGCTCAGGAAATTCTGTCTGAAGTATTTGAAATCACACCAAGGAAATGGCGAGGAATTGGAACAATTCCCGACAGCGGATATAAACTGGCGATCAATTATGAAAGGTTTGATGCGGAAATATTTTTTGATTTGGGCAATTTTGAAGTGGATGAACCGTCAGAATGTATTAGCGGTGTTATTTTACAGGGGATAAAAAAACCGGTCGAGTGTCCAGCCTTTGGAAAACAATGCACCCCATTGACACCCTTGGGAGCAACAATGGTTTCATCAGAAGGCGCCTGTGCCGCCTATTATTCATATCACCGTCATAATTTGGATACTTTATAAATCATGAGTAAAAAAGCAACATTAGAAGCAAGCACCTGTCCCCGCCCGATAGGCGGTCATGCCACAATTCAACTTAGCCATGGCAGCGGCGGAAAAATGACCAGCGATCTTATCTCGGAAATTTTTATTAAAGCATTCAGCAATGATGCTCTGGACAAGCAGAACGATCAGGCAATTATAAATATTGACGGGTCAAGATTAGCATTTACGACTGATTCTTTTGTGGTCGATCCAATATTTTTCCCGGGCGGTGATATCGGTGATCTGGCTGTTAACGGAACTGTCAACGATATCTGCACCTGTGGTGCCAAGCCGCTTTATTTAAGCGTCGGTTTTATAATTGAAGAGGGATTTTCCATTAAGGAACTTGATGTAATTGTACAGTCGATGAAAAGAGCATCAGAGATTGCCGGTGTGAAGATCGTTACCGGAGATACAAAGGTTGTCAATAAAGGGAAAGGTGATAAAATTTTCATCAACAGTTCGGGGATAGGTATAATTGAGCATGATTATAATATTTCATCGGATAATTTGAGAGTCGGAAATAAAATCATCATAAATGGAACGATTGCAGATCATGGGGTGGCAATTTTATCAAAACGTGAAGGCCTGGCTTTTGAGACTGAGATTGAAAGTGACAGCGCCTCATTGAATGGTCTGGTTGATTCGATTATGAAAGATTACGGACCTGCCATCAATGCGATGCGTGACCCCACCCGCGGTGGAGTAGCGGCGACACTTAATGAGTTTGCCTCTAGTTCAAAAGTTGGCATTACTCTTTTTGAAGAAACCCTTCCTCTGGCTGAACCGGTCAGATCGGCTTGTGAGCTATTAGGCTTAGATCCGCTGCTGGTCGCTAATGAAGGTAAAATTATATTTGCAGTTGAAGCAGATCAGGCCGATAGTATTTTAGCTTTAATGAAAAAAGATCTGCTTGGCAAGAAGGCTTCAATCATAGGTGAAGTAGTTTCTGAAAACCCGGGGATGGTTACAATGCGAACCATAATGGGAAGCCGTCGCATAGTTGATATGCCGGTCGGTGAACAATTGCCGAGAATTTGTTAATCTAATTTATTACTTCAGCAAAACCATCTTTTTGGTTTCATGGAATTCATCAATCATAAGAGTATAAAAATATATACCACTTGCAACCGAGACACCATTGGAACTATATCCATCCCAGTCAACGGAATAATTTCCGGCTGATTGATAACCGTAATCCCATTCCTGTACAACTTGCGCCAGAACATTATAAATTCTGAGAGTGACATTTGATTTTCTTGAGAGATCATATTCAATTCGGGTAGTGGCGTTAAACGGATTGGGGTAATTTTGTTTTAAAGAAAATGATTTGGGTAGATTCAATTCCGGCAGATCACCAACCGCCGTGATCATATCAGTAGTAACATTAACTACGTAGGCATCGGCTCCACCGGCGGAGTATGAATATGAATAGCCAATCAGGATAAAATTAAATTTAAAATCTTCATATACCATCCGGCAGTAATCTGATTTTGTTCCACCGAAAGTTCTGGTCCAGCTTGAGTCACCATTAGCATCGGTTTTTACAATATACATATCGAGTTTTCCAGCCCCTGAGGATTGGGTCGTACCGCCCAGGATATATCCGCCATCTGAAGTTGTTGAGACAGAGTAGGCTTTGTCATCTTTATATCCGCCAAATGTTTTTTCCCACATAACTGTGCCTTCAAAGTCGGTCTTAACCAAATAGGCATCGTTATATCCGGCTCCGAACGAAGATGTTGCTCCTCCAAAAATAAAACCGCCATCATAGGTTGGTTCAACCGAATAACCAAAATCGGAATTTTCGCCGCCGTATGTTCTGGTCCAGAGAGTGTCGCCTTTGTCATCGGTTCTGATAGCATACATTGAACTGTAGCCTTCACCAAATGAACCGGTGGCTCCGGCAATAATAAATCCTCCGTCATTACAAAGACGAACGGCTGCTCCGGAATCGCCCAAGGCACCGCCATAAGTTCTGATCCACTTAACAACGCCGATTGAATCAATTTTAATCAGATAAACATCACCATATCCATAACCATAGGAGTTGGTAGTTCCACAGATAACATACCCCAAGTCGGCAGTCATTCTAATAGAGAAACCATTATCAGTTTCTCCCCCGCCATAGGTTTTTATCCAGATAGTATTACCCAAACTATCGGTTTTCACCAGATAGACATCACCTAACCCGAAGCCACCGGATTTGGTTGAGCCGACCAGCAAAAAGCCACCATCAGGGGAAGCAATAATATCCCGTCCATATTCAGCGGAGGAACCGCCGTAAGTTTTTGTCCAGAGAGTGTCGCCTCGTTCGTTTAACCTTAGCAGAAAAACATCATAGTCTCCCGAACCATAAGAATAGGTTGACCCAATGACAGCATAGCCGTTGTCAGAGGTTTGCACCGAGGCGTAAGCTTCATCGTTATATAGTCCACCGTTGATACTTGACCATAGAATCTGCTGGCTTGAAATAGATGCAGTTGTAACGGTGAATATTATAAGAAGGGCAAGATAGGTTTTTAAATTTTTCAGCGACATCCTGTCACCTTTCGCAAAATTGAATTTATTTTGCTGTATAAATTTTGAACAACTCCTATTAATAGTATCGGAAAATTCCCCCACCGGCTTAGCTATCTTTATGAAAAAAAACGAATTAGCAGAAAATGTTTTATAATATTTTAATTCCAAATATATAAGTTTTCCAAAACAGACTATGGGGTAATTCCCATATATAAAATCGACAATATTGTCTGGCCGACCGTACTATTACACGTTTATCATGCTATCATCCATAGCCTTAGATCAATTCGTCAATTTTGGCATCCTCCTTGCAATTTACTGTTTCAAAGTACTCGGAATTTATGGGAGGATTTTATGTCTAAGAATTACCGGCACTTCCATATTGCCCTGATTTTATTGATTCTGGCTATATTTCAGCCGATTCAAGCTCAGGAAAGTGCCACAATCCAAGCTACGGCGACGGTGATATCAGCTATCACTATCATCGGTAACAACAATTTGAGATTTGAAACGGTTATCCCCGGGATTGATAAGATAGTTGATAAATCTTCGGTTGGATTCGCCGGTGAGTGGGAGATCAACGGTAATAGTATCGCTGAAATAACCCTTGATTTTATTCTGCCGGATTCGATCTACGTCATTGATAGTTCTGCCGGGATGAGGATTAATTTCAATAATACCGACGCCTCATTTGATGACCAAACCGGAAGCGGGCAAACAGCTCCGAGCGGAGTTTTGAACCCAAATGGTCCGTCGGCTGAGAGATTAGGTATTGGTGGAATTATGTTTGTCTGGATCGGTGGTACAGTATATCCCAACATGACTCAAACGGGTGGAGATTATTCAGGCGACGTAGTCTTAACTGTTGCATATACTGGCAGTTGAAAATTTAGCTGTCAGTTGAAATCATAGTTTTGTTTATAATCTGGCTGTATTTTTCAGTCAAGGCACTGTCATGTCTTGACATATTTCTATTATACGGTATCTTAAAATTGTACTCGCAATTTTACTACGGATATCGTTTTGATAAAAAATATTATAAAAATTGTTCTTTCAGTTTTAGTCTTGGCTTTGACCTATGCTCCGATATTATCCGGTGGAGTTTCTGCCACAATTCGAGCCACGGCTTCGGTTATAAATCCTTCGGGAATTTTATTGGATGAAAATAATTTTTTATATGCCGTTAATTCTGAGCATCAAAAATTTGCTTCGCTGAATGAAAGTTTTATTGAGACCGACTATACTTTTTCAAGTCAGTTATTAGTTTGGCATTCAACGGCGGAAGTTTCTTTAACTATTCAAAAAGAGAACGGGCATCAATTAACTCAAACTCTGACTCAAAATAAATTAATAAATCTTTTTGGAAATAGTGCAAATGCCAACAATTTGACAATTTCTCTGATAGAACTATCACAGTTTTTTAATAATCAAACAGAAAATAATTCAAGTTATACGATTACATTGATTGATCTCAATTTGTAAGCTTCACTCTGTTTAATGTTGACTCACATCTTCCAAACTATAATATTTTAATTCTAAATGATTGGATAAGAAATGCGATCTAAAATTATTATATTGCTGGTTCTGCTGTTAATACCATCACTTTGTTTTAGTCAGCTTCCCTCGGCTGATATTGATCTTGATTTTGGTGTTATTTTAAGCGGAGTCCCAAGAATAGTTTCAAAACATACAGCCGGAAAAGCAGCCGAATTTACAGTGTCCGGCACAGCCGGAGCCGAGATCCAGATCGATTTTATCCTACCATCTTATATGTACTCTGGCACCAGTACAATGAGACTGGTTTTTACGAGTACCGATTGTGCTATGGATTCAAGCGCCGCACCGGATCAGAGCAACCCTATTTATAACGATTTAAATCCGTGGCGTACTATAACTTACGGGTTGGGGTCAAGCGGTTTATCAATTTGGCTGGGTGCTTTGGCGATGCCTGATCCGAATCAAGCTTCGGGCAATTATACTGCTCCTTTAACAATTCAGATTCTATATACCGGAAATTAGCTTTATCCTGTCAGTTCGATTGGTTTGAATTGTTCATAATTCAACCAAAAACCTTTGCTGGACAGTCTTTTTCGGCAAATTATAGCCTCAAAAACATAACTCTGCCGATTTAAGAATTAAGAAATAAATAAATTTTTTAAACAGCAAATCAGGTTCTGGGAGAGTAGAATGATATTTCTTAAAAGATCAAAGACAATGTTGAGATATTTCCTTGTTGTTTATCTACTTATGATGACTTTTAGTTTTAGTTCTACATTTGCCCAGGCAACAGCTGCCGGTGAGGCAACTGCAACGGTATTAACCGGTTTGACGGTCACGGCAATCCAAAATCTTAATTTTGGAAATGTTTTACAAGGGATAGCTAAAGAAGTTGATAATAACGAAGCAGCCAATGCCGGAATTTTTACCATTGCCGGACAAGCTAATGGCGGGATTTCAGCCTTTTTGGGACTTCCGGAATATCTGGCAACAAGTGTTGCTCCTCTTCCAGAAGATCGTATGACGATAGTTTTCAATATTGATGATTGTTCTATTGATAATACCGGTAATGTTGATCCGGCTTCATTTGGCGGTGGTTTTCTAAATATTAACCCTCATTCTCTTCCAGGTGGGATGACTATTGGCGCAACCAACATGACCGCAATTTTCCTTGGCGGCAGAGTGATTCCGTCGGTTGGGCAACTTCCGGGAGTATATACCGGCTTAATAATTTTGACAGTGTCATATAATGGCACCTAATTGATCTAATTATCCTTTCTTAATAAGAGGCGCGGCATTTGATGTCGCGCCTTTTTTTATTGTCTTCCAACAAGTTATAATATTTTCGAGATACCAAACGGATAATTCCATTAGATCGGTTTCATTATGAAATCATCATTGTTAAAAATGTAGCATGTTTCCAATATTAACCTAAAAAAGTAATGCATAATCCATTTTTTCTGTTAATTGCTGTTAAGTTTCTGAACTGTATGACGATTAAACAGCTGTATGAAAGTTGAACTAGAAAGAATTGGATTAAATTAAGAAGCAAAAAATGAAGATTAAAATAGCAAAAAGAACTAATTCAAAGGAGGTGCTTATGCCCCCAAACTTAAAGGGAAAACTCTTTGCGCTAACACTTATTGTTGTTGTCATGTTTTCGTTCTCATCAGCAACAATTAACGCTCAGGAAGTTGCTGTTGGTCAAGCCACCGCAACAGTTCTGACAGCGTTGCAAGTAGTAGCGGCACAAGCGTTGCAGTTTGGAGCTAGTGTTATGCAGGGTGTTCCGACTTCGGTTGGTCCCGGTGATGCAACTTGTGGACATTTTACAATTACCGGAGCGGCAACATCTGAAATTTCAATTAATTTGCAATTACCAGATTATCTCTGGCACGGAACAGCCGGTGAAGAAGATCGATTGGTTATTGCTTTTAACTCGACCGATTTGATAGTTGATCCGGATGCTGCAGGTGTCGCCGGGACTCCATCAGGTAGTGCTTTAGGTGCATCGGATCCGTATAACATTGCTGATATAGTACCGCTGGTAAATACGATTCACCTATTTCTTGGTGGAGCAATTATTCCGGCAGTAGACCAGCGCGTTGGCGCCTATTCAGCGGATATAGTTTGCACGGTTGCTTATACCGGTGCATAAACATAAACAAACAATGAATAATAACTTTAACTTATGAGTGGTACAATGAATAAGAAATCGATGAAACTAATTGCAGCCGTAGTATTATTTACAATCATGGCTTCATTCACTCCTGCCAAAGCTCAGGAAGTCGGCGTTGGTTCTGCCACCGCTACCGTTTTAGCAGCATTACAAGTTGTTGCTTCTCAAGCTTTAGCTTTTGGTACATCAGTCCTCCAGGGCGTACCGGTTTCGGTTGCCCCTGCTGATGCAGCCTGTGGTCATTTCACAATTACCGGTGCAACAACACAGGAACTTTCTGTGAATTTGCAATTACCGGATTATCTGTGGCATGGTACAGCATCTGAAGAAGATCGTATGGTCATCACATTTAGCTCAACTGATATGATCGTTGATCCTGATGTAGCCGGTGTTCCTGGAACTCCAACAGTGAATGCTTTGCCAGCTTCAGATCCTTATAATATTGCTGATGTAACTCCATTAGTTGCAGGTACAGTCCATTTGTTCTTAGGTGGTACAATTTTACCGGCAGTTGATCAAAGAATTGGCGCCTACACTGCAGACATCGTTTGCACAGTTGCTTATACAGGTGCATAAGAATTGAATTAAATGTTGACTATATAGTTACAACTCTGATAGCTTTTAGCTGGATGGAGTCGAATGGATTTCGGCTTTATGAAGTTGTAACCCAAAGCATAGGAAGTAAGACATGAAAAAGCAAATGCAATTACCCCGGCAATTCCGGAACACGGACTGGCGGGGAATTGCCTTATTAACAGGCATTCTCATAATACTGGCAGCTCAGATATCTGCCAGCGTACTGGTCGCACCAACTTCGGTCTACCTTTCCGAAAAAGACCGAACCGGAAGAATGACAATTCAGAATCCATCGGACTCCCCCAAAGAAATATCAGTCTATTTCAGTTATGGTATTCCTGAATCAGACAGCGTTGGCAACGTGCGGATAAAATTGGAAGACTCAACTTTTACAGATCCAAAATCAGCCCGAGACTGGCTGCGAGTATTTCCAAGGAAAATGATTCTGGCTCCGGGTGCAACCCAAGTCATCAGATTTGTTGCAAGACCTCCCAAAGATTTGGCTGATGGTGAATACTGGGCAAGAATTGTAATCCGTTCAGAAGGCAGTCAAGCTACCATACCGGTTGTTGGTGAAGAAGAAAATATAACAACCAAGTTGAACATGATAATGCAGACAGCGATTATCCTTAAGTATCGTACCGGGAATCTGGTTGCGAAACTTGATGTTAATGAAACCTACGTTAACAAGACCGATTCTACTTATGAAGTATTTATTGATATGGAAAACCGTGGCAATGTTTCATATGTGGGTGCTCTGAGAGTACGGTTGCTTGATTCGGGTAAGAAAATTATATCAGAATCACGTTTGAATCTGGCTGTATACAAAAGTTTATTGCGTAAACTCGAACTACCTATTCCTTTGAATAATTCCAAAACACCATTTCAAATAGAAGTTTCTATTTCTAATGACGACCGGAAAGATCTTCCTCCGGAAGGTATGATTCAAGGTAATAGTTTACTCTATACTGTTTCAGCAGAATAAGGACAGACACAGGTAAAATGAGCAAAAACAGATTCCATATTCGTTTATTAAAATTAGCCGTTGCGGTTATATTAATTTGTGGAATCGTTATGCCTGCTCTTCATGCTCAATCATCTTATGTAGAGGAAATCATTGTCCGGTTTGAAGTGCCTAAACTTATTCAAAAAGATATTTTTGTACAATATAATGGTGAAACTATTTTCCTTCCTGTCATTGATCTTTTTACTCTGCTTGAGATTTCAGTAGAGGGGAATATTCAAGAAGGTATAATCCACGGGAATTTTGTTACAAAAAACGAAAAGTTTGAGATAGACTTATTAAATGCAAAAGCCAAATGTTATGGCAATACGATCAATTTAGATAATACGATGATAATTCAGACCCAGACAGATATTTTCCTTCGGATTGATCTGTTTAAGGAACTGTTTAAACTTAATCTGAATTTTGATTTTACCGAACTAACGGTTTTTCTTCCTTTGAATACTGACTTCCCCGCTTATATCAAGCTTAAACGTCAACTGGCTTATAAGAGACTTAAAAATGAAAAAGTCAAAGCCCTGGATATTCAATATCTTCCTTATAAAAGAGAGCTTTTCAAAGCCGGGATAGTCGACTGGATGGTTTCTGCAAGTCCGCTTGGCAATCAGGCTCAATTTTTCCAGATGAACCTTGGCTCAATGTTATTAGGCGGAGATTTATCAGTACAAGGCGGAGGTAATTCAGTCAGAGGATTTGAAACTGACCGAATTAATTATCGCTGGCATTACTTTGCAGAAAAAGGTCCTTACTTATCACAGGTAATTATCGGTGAAGTTAATCCGGGTGGTTTTTTGGCACGAAATCTAAAAGGGTTTTTAGTCACAAACAAACCCCAGATAAGAGAAAAATATTTTCAAACCTCTACGATTGAAGGAGTAGCCCCCGGAGAAAATTGGGATATTGAATTATATATTAATAATGTGCTTGTAGATTATACTCGTACGGATCAGAGTGGTATGTATACATTTCTGATTGATATTGAATATGGTTCAACCAGAACGATGGTAAAAAAATATGGTCCTAATGGTGAGATAGAAATAGATGAGAAATTTATTACTGTCCCCCATACTCTTCTGAAAAAGAATAAAATCGAATATACGCTTGCAGCCGGAATGCAAAGTTCGCGAGTTGAAGCTAAAAAATATGTAGCCGGAAACTTTTATTACGGTTTATTCAATTCACTCACATTCGGGATCAATACAGAAGCACCAATAAAATCAGATTCATCTAATACAGGACCCGCCGCCGCTTTAGACATGAATTATAAACTTCGGGGAGATCTGTTATTAAGCGGATCATATTCTCCGGGTCATTCAATGAATGGCGGTTTTAATTTCAGAATACCGGGATTTATTAATACTAATGGTAATTATACGATTTACAATTTGGATTCTGAACGAAATACGCTGCATAAATCAAGCACTGGGACTCTTTCACTATCAGCTCCATTTAAGTACAAACGTAATCGTTTAACTTTGCGTTACCGATTATCAATTGATCAATTCCCCGACCGTCAAATAGCCCATACAAATTTCGGCGCCAGTATTTCGGCTTTCAAGATTCATATTAACTTTATTGGAAACTACAAGAAGACCACTTATGAATCACGATATATCAGTCTGATGGCAAGCCAGATATTTGCGTCAACTTCGTTAGTACGGTTTATAAGACCTCAATTCAGATTTAATTATGACCATAAACTTAACGAATTAACAAAAGCTGGAATTTATTTAAATAAAAGAATCTTCCGTCGGGGTCAATTGACCCTTTCTCTTGAAAGAAATATGCAATCCCACAGCAACACGATTATGGCAACATTTCATATCTTCAATGGCTTTGCAGATTTCAGTTCGAAAATAATCTCATCAGGTGACAATTATTCAATGGTACAAACCCAGAAAGGGTCCGTTCAGTTTAATCAGGATGCAAAACGTTTTAGATTTAACCGAAGAAACGGCGTAGGTTTTGGCTCTGCGGTTATTCGTCCGTTCCTGGATGCCAACTACAACGGTAAGCTTGATGATGAAGAAGAAATCCTTACCGGACTAAGAGCAAAAATGGCCGGAGCTGCAATAAGCCATCAGGGAAAAGATGATCTTTGGTATTATGATCGTTTGCGACCTTATGACCAATATACTATCGACATTGATGAATATAGTCTTGATAACCCTCTCTTGCTTCCATCAGCTGAAGCTTATGAAGTGTTAATCAATCCTAATTCAGTTACTTCTATTTATGTACCGATCATCACAGCCGGTGAAATCACAGGCATGGTTGAGCGAAAAATTGATAAAGGCACAATCGGTGTTGGCGGTGTAAAGATTATAGCTAAGAACGAAAAGACCGGTAAAGAGTTTGAAATAATAACTTTTAATAATGGCGAATATTTCCATCTGGGTCTCCCCCCGGGAATGTATCGGGCGTTTGTTCCTGATAAACAGCTTGAAAATACCGGCTATAAAGTTCAGCCGACCTCAATTCCGTTTCAAATTAAAACAGTTGAGAACGGCGATTATGTTGATAATCTTAATTTTATTTTAGTCAAAAAATAAAAATCTCCTATAAACCTTCACATTCTTAACAAATAAGACTCATGGCTTTGCCTTGTAGTACTTTTAGAATCTTTTGCAATCATGTGATACCGTCGTCGAATTCTGTGCGATAATCATAATTTTAGAAAAATTTCAATTTTATTTTTTATTTTATTAATATTTTTATCGCATCGAGTTGTCTTTAAAGCAATGTTAATTGCTTTAATCAACTTAACACAAATAAGTTACATATTCGTGAAACTATTTTTATAATTGTCCGTCTTAATTAATAACTAGGAGTAAACAGTTTGAAAGCCGTACAGATTTTATTTACATTATCTCATATATCCTGTTATAAAACCAAATCTATTCTTCAGGAGTCAAATTGCAGATAGAGATAAAAAATCTTACCAAACAATACCCCGGTGGGAAATTTGCGCTTCGGGATGTAAATCTGGATATAAAAGACGGGATGTTTGGATTATTGGGTCCTAATGGAGCCGGCAAAACAACTCTTATTCAAATTCTCGTAACCCTTCTTAATCAGACATCGGGTGAAGTCAAAATCAACGGTTTGGACATTCAAAAAAAACGTAAAGAGATTCGTAAATTTATCGGTTTCCTGCCACAGGAATTCAGTTCTTTTCCAAAATTAGCAGTTTGGGAATTTCTTGATTATACGGCTCTATTGAGCGGCTTAAAGAAAAAATCGGATCGAATGAAAACGGTTGATCGCCTTCTTGAAGATGTGGGGTTGTTTGATGTTCGCGATAGAAAAGCCTCGAAACTTTCAGGCGGAATGAAACGACGGCTGGGAATTGCTCAAACATTGGTGGGCAGTCCGAAAATAATGATAGTAGATGAACCAACTGTCGGGCTTGACCCTCAGGAACGGTTGCGTTTTAGAAACCTTTTGGCTGATCTTGCCCGAGGCGAAATTATTATCATTCTGTCAACCCATATTGTCGGAGATATTTCTTCAACCTGCCGGGAAGTTGCCTTATTGAATCTTGGAAAAATTGTTTTTAAGGGATCACCTCAGGAACTGGTTAAAAATGCAGAGAATAAGGTTTGGAAAGTAATAGCTTCTGATCTTGAGCTTGATAAGCTAAAAGATAAGTATCCGGTTATTTCAGCTATTCCCGGGGCTTCTGGATATGAATTACGTTTGGTAGCTGATAAAATAGAAGGAATTGCCGCTGAACCTTTAGTGCCTAATATTGAAGACGCTTATATTTATTATATGCAGTCAATTGGATATGATATGAACTTAGAATCATCAGAGAATGGGTGGTAGTCCAAATGAATTTATTTGCGATTTGGACCATTGCCCGATTCGAAGCGAAATTGCTTAACAGATCATGGGCATTCAGAATTTTTAATATCCTCGGAGTGACGATTCTGATGTTTATGTCAATCGCTTTAGGGACAAAAGTCGGTGACGCACCTCTTTTTCTCCGATCACTTTCAGAATCAGTATTACATTCCAATTTAATCATGCTAAATATGTATCAGGGGATCATAGCCGCCTTTTTAGCAACAGAATTTATAAAACGGGATCAAAAATTCGATACTTCGCAGGTTGTATTTATCCGTTCCTTTTCAAATATTGATTATTTTTTTGGGAAACTATTAGGAATACTATCAGTCTTTTTCACATTAAATTTCCTGGTTGTCTTTGCGACTTTTATAATTATCAGGTTTTTCTCAACCGCACCTTTTGCCTGGGAACCATTTATCCTACTCCCCTTGTTGATTGGGCTGCCGACTCTGGTTTTTGTTATCGGGCTTTCTTTATTGCTGGTTAATCTGATTCGGAGCCAGGCTTTGGTCTTTGTTATAATATTAGGGTACTCACTTCTGGTGCTGATTGTGATTGGCTCTAAGCATTATTTCATCTATGATTTTTTCGCCTTCTATCAACCCATGATTTATTCTGATTTTATCGACATTGCTAATTTAAAAGAAGTCCTCCAGTTGCGAGGGGCGTATCTTTTAACCGGGATAGGTCTCATATTTCTGACAACCATATTTTTTAAACGGTTAAAGCAGTCAGTAGCCATGAATATCGCAGCTTCAATAATTTCTGTCGGTTGTATTTTGGGCGGATTCGGATTGGGAGCGCTCTATTTAAACGGCAAGATGGAAGATTCGGCTTATAGAAATGAATTAAAACAGATATCCTCGGAAGTTGTTTTCCAAATAGCTCCTGAATTTGAACAATATGATATAAAGCTAAAGGTTGAAGATGGCTTTTTAAATTCAACTGTTACCGTTACCGGGGTCAATAAGACGAGTGAAAAATTTGATTCATTGTTATTCTCACTCAATCCGGGATTGACCTTGAACCAGATCAGGATTAAAAATGAAGAGGTTAATTTCACTCGCAATAATCATTTGATATGGATTAATTTATCACAAGCAATTTATCCCGATGATTCTATTAGTTTATTTTTTGAATACTCCGGCATCATCGATGAAAGAATAAGTTATCTTGATATTGAGGATGAGCGATTTAATCAGGATTACCGGTGGTGGATGTTCAGTTCGCCGAAAAAATTTGCCTTTCAATCCAATGATTTTTTACTCTTAACTCAAGAAGTGCTCTGGTATCCGCGGTCCGGTTTATCGCCGGGAGTTTCGTTTCCAAACGTATCAACTCAACC
This sequence comes from uncultured bacterium, assembly GCA_965372795.1. Classification (GTDB taxonomy): domain Bacteria; phylum Zixibacteria; class MSB-5A5; order GN15; family FEB-12; genus QNAD01. The sequence continues at coordinate 1,927 of CBDVDR010000002.1, read as the reverse complement.
CTTTGCATACTTCACTTTGGAAGTCACCGCACCGTCGAATTTGACGGTTATTTCTCAGGGCAATCATACTCAAACGATAAATGAGAATTCGACGACTCATTTGTTCACAAATGACAACCCACTTCCGAAGATTTCTGTTACGGCGGGAGAATATGTATGTGATTCTATACTGGTTGACAGCACAACCTATTTTTTCTGCCATTTTGAGGGACATGATTATTATAAGGAATATTTTAACGAAATCAGTGATACTCTGGAAATACTGATACGTGATTTGAAAAACGAATTTGAGGCTCATGTTGAAAATGAATATCCATACAAAAAACTGATCTTAGCTGAAGTGCCGATCCAGTTTTATGCTTTTAACCGCTCCTGGACAATGGCTCAGGAGACGACACAACCCCAAATTATTTTCCTTCCAGAAGCTGGGACCACCTGCAGCGGAGCTGATTTTAAAAGAATGAAAAGACGCTCGACCCGTCAACAGGAACGGGCAAATCAGGAAGACAGCCCCAAAGAGATTCAAGCCGGGTATTTTACAACTTTCACAAAAACAGAGATTTTCGGGACAACTCCTTCAAATTATGGAATTAGACGAGAAACAAATATAGAAAGCCGATTTCATATAATTCCAAATTATATTTCTTATCAGACCCATATAACATCACCTACCTGGCCGGTTTTGAATTATGCTTTTGAATCTTATTTCTATGAAAAAGTTTTTCCACCAACTCAATTACCCTGGCGGCGATGGTATGGGTTATCTGATCAGGAGAAAGCTAATCTGGCTTTTAATGAATACTCCCTGGCTGACATAATTAAACAGAACCCGCTTGAGACCGAATTGAATGTATCAGCTTTGCGTTCCAAAGGAAGATTTTTATTATCAATGATTGCAACTCAGTTTAAAGATAATAATTTTGACGAACAGTTTGCTTCATTGATTAAGGAGAATAAATTCAAGGGGATTCCGGAAGACACCTTTATTGATTTTGTAAATGATATTGAAGATATAGATTTTGGTAACATAGTTAACAGCTGGTATTATGATACGCTTTTACCGGGATATTTAATCGAAGATGTTGAAAGTTATAAAATAGTATCCGGTGAGAAGACCAAAACTCAAGTCAAATTTTCAATCAGCAACCCAACCGAAGTAAACGGCATGGTTGAGCTAAGTTTCAGATATCGACAACAAAGGGGTATTCGGAGATCATGGAGAGCCAGAAACAGTGATGTCCCTGATTATGAAACGACTATCTTTCTTCCAGCAAATACAAAAAAAGAGATAGGCATCCTGCTTGATAAACCGCCGGCAGAGATGAAGGTTGAGACATTCGTATCCAAAAATATTCCAGCAGTTTTTAAAATAAACTTTAAAGAACAGAAATTGGATAAAAAAGCTGTGCCTTTTGACGGCGAGATTGTCAGTCGGTATGATGAGCAGATTAAAGATGAGGGTGTGCTTATGGTTGACAATGAGGACGCCGGTTTTGAGATTATAAACGTTTCCCGTCAAAACTATATTCGAAATCTTTTATACTCAATTTTTGATGAAGATGAAAGTAACTCAAAATATGTTGGATTGCGGCCCTGGGATCCTCCTTCGTTCTGGCTCCCGACTACCAGTCAGGAATTTTATGGTAAATTCATTCATTCCGGTTATTATAAAAGAGCCGGCAACGGTTCAAATATTGTATCGTGGAATGCCGAGATTGAAAGTTCCGGAGATTATGACATCTATTGTTATTTTGAAGGGGCAAGTCTAATCCCAAACTGGTTCAGAAGAAGACGCAACAACAGGGAGACAGAAAAAGGGAATAAATATTTCAAAATACATCATGATGACGGTATTGAGGAATTTACAATGGATCTGTCTTTAGCTGAAGTCGGATGGAATTATATTGGAACATACAGAATTTCCGAA
>CBDVDR010000001.1:0-347799 GCA_965372795.1 uncultured bacterium | reverse complement strand
TAATTCCCGCTTCTGAAATAGATAATGATGGTGATGGATGGACAGAATGTGCCGGAGATTGTGATGATGGTAATGTCAGTGTCCATCCGGGAGCGGTAGAAATTCCTGATAATGGAGTAGATGAAGATTGTGATGGGGCTGATGCGGTTACCTGTTATGCCGATTCAGATGCTGATAGTTACGGCAGTCCGGTAAATATGATAGTATCATCAGGCGGTTGCCCTCCGGGATATGTTTCTGACAATACTGATTGTAATGATGGTAATATCAGTGTCCATCCGGGAGCGGTTGAAATACCTGATAATGGAGTTGATGAAGATTGTGATGGGGCTGATGCTGTCACTTGTTATGCCGATTCAGATGCTGATGGTTATGGCAGTCCGGTAAATATGATAGCATCATCAGGCGGTTGCCCCCCGGGATATGTTTCTGACAATACCGATTGTAATGATGGTAATGCGAGTATCCATCCGGGAGCGGTAGAAATTCTTGATGATGGCGTTGATCAGGATTGTGACGGCGCAGATGCAACCTGTTGTGTCGCTCGTGGTGATGTTAATCATGATGGAACAATTGGAATCTCGGATTTAACTTATATTGTCGATTATCTCTTTAACATGGGACCTGCTGCTTCTTGTGAAATTGAAGCAGATATAAATACTGATGGAACGATTGGAATATCTGATCTGACTTATATAGTAGATTATTTATTTAATTCCGGACCTCCACCGTCCGGTTGTTAAAATAACTTGGTGCTCTTACAAAAAAAGGTCGTTGCTTGCAAAAGCGGCGGCTTTTTTTAAATGTCATTTGAACCGATATAAATAAATGGAGCCCAATAAAAGGGATGTTTATACAGAGATATATCAGAGTTTATCATTTTATTCTTTGCAGACGAAAGAGCTTCTGAGATAGGCAAACCTTTTAGTAAATAATCATAAAACATTGGGACCATTTTCGATGATGCCCGATCATCTATTTTCCATAGGGTTACAATAACCGATTTACTTCCGGCTAAAATAAAAGGATTAGCCAATCCCATCACGCCTTCACCTGGAAGGACTTTCCCTGTGCCGGTTTGGCAGGCAGATAAGAAAGTAAGTTTCACTGGTATCTTTAGATTTCTGAATTCATCAATATGAAGCATATCGCTCGGCGCATTTTCAGTTGAAGGAGAAAATAAAATACCTGATTGATCCGGATCTGAAAAATTGCAATATCCGTGAGAAGCAATATGAAGATATTGAACATTTTCAAACGAATAAGATTTGAATGCAGATTCAGTAGCTTCACTGCTTAAGAAAATGTCTGATTGGGCAGATTTAAATTTTGAATTTATAGATTTTATTTCTTTCGCTGTATATGGAATTGGTTCAAATGACAGTCCATTTGAAATGATTGGATCACCAAAACTTACAATTTGTTTTTTTGTCATCGATGCATATTTTCTTTTATTTGCTGATTCCAATATATGTATCGAATTTGCATAGGAAATTCTGTTATTTTCAATAAGGAATTGATTGTATTGGTTTATAAATGTTTCTACCGGTAGTGAGTATAATAAATCTGTTGGAATTATAATGAGATGCTTGATATTTTCCTTTTCGATTATCTGGTGGGGAATAAAAATGTCATATAATGTTTTCCCCAGTTCCGTGAAATTATTTGAAATTTTAGACTCTGGCGATGAGATCAAATCGTAGTATTGTGTTGTTAAAGCTTTTATTGAATCAAAAGGCAGAGTAATAGGAGAATATGTAAACAAATTATTAGTAATGAAGAACATGAAAGAACCATATGGTGATAAAACATATTCGATAATCATCTCATCATCTTTTAGCATTTGATTGGTAACAATATCACGGATATTATCATTGTGTTTGGTGACGTTGATATTTTTAATTTTGTTTTGATTATTTAATTGCAATAATAATAATGAACTCCGGATAGTATTGATTGAGTCTTTGACAAATGATTGATCAATTTCCGGATTAAGCAGATTGACGAGTAATTTTGATTTTAATAAAACAAGGGAATCAATTTCAGGAGTAGTTTCAATTTTAACATCCATCATTTCAAAAAGAGATCGAGCTTTGTTTTTTTCTATATATTTTAATGCAGAATCCAAATTTGAAATTTGGCCGTCGGTTTCGAATTTTTCTTTATATAGTATTGAAATCAACTCATAAGCGTCTGACTTGTCACCAATCATACCTTTTTTAAATTCCTTAAAATCAATTTGATTAAGTATGCCATCTATTACTTGATCGAAAGTCAATAAGTACTCTAATGCTTTTGAGTTATCATTTAATCTGTAATAACATACACCTAAACCGTAAAGAGCCTGCAGGATGGTTTCATTCTTAGTTCCCAGGCTAAGATTTTTCATGAATTTCTGTTCAGCATCTATAAAATTACCCATGTCAACGTCAAGCCATGCTTTTCGTTCATTACATAATCGTATGCCATCGCTGTTTTTATAACTAATGAAAATCTCAAATGCTTCATCAAGAAGTTCTTTAGCATGCTTGAATGATTTTTGTCGTTGCTTAATAAGAGCCTTTGTACAAAAAGAATTTGCCAGATCAATATTTGAATTTTTAGATTTGTTACTGCTGTTGATGGTTTCTCTAATTTTTATAGAGTATTCGCAATAAATTAGAGCACTATCAAAATTTTCTAAATCAATATATGCTTCCGCTATATAGTTATATGCTTGAGCTTCAAGGTTCTTTATGTTTTTCATTTTTGCTGTATCGGCAACCATTTTATGCTTTGCAGAAGACTTATCAAAAAATGACTGTTTATAAAGAGAATGACCTTGAATGTTCCAGATATAAATCAGACGATCTCGTTGGTTTAGTTTATTGAATATATCTTCAGATTTGTATAAGTGAATATCAGCTTGAATGCGGTTTTCTAATCTGTAATGATAGATTATAGATTTTTTAAACCAGGCATCTCCTATCATATTTAAATTATCAAAATGTTTTGCAACTTCAACTGATTTATCAAAATAAGTAATTGCTGAATCATTTATTTTCTTATTAAAATAAAAATCTCCAATTTGATAGAAAATAGAAGCAATTTTAAAAGAGTCGTTTAAATTCTCATACTCAGGTAAAAGTTTTTTCAAACTGATTGGAAAAGATTTAGTATTGGCGTTGTTATTCAAGTGACTAAAAGTTGAATCAAGCGATATTTTATTTGATAATTCTTTTCGACTCCAATTTTTGTATAGATCAAACCTCTTTTGTAGTTCATCCAGATTGGTCTGTTTTATATACTTGTCTATAAACCAAGCTATTTCGTATTCAATTTTAGAATAATTAGGTGATTGATTGTATTTGTTTGAAGGATATTCTTTGAGTAAATGAATAATATACCGGCGGACTTTATCAGGGGCAGTATTGATTTTGGCTGTTAATAATGAATCCTGATGCTTAATATACAATGATGAAAATTCAGCGAATTTGTCTTCATTTTTTGAACAACAAATAATAAGTGCTGCTAATATAAATAATAAATGGAAGCGATAACGCATTTATTGAAGTTAAAGAGACTGGATTATTTAATCAATAATTTTTATTGTAAATGATACTTCTAATATTTCATCATTAGCTGAATCAGCCTTGGAATCTTTTACTGAGATCTTATAATCACCCTCACTAATTTGGTCAGTTGATACTAATATCTTGAATTGATTATTATAAATTTGATTATGAAATGTTAAAATGGGACTACTTAAATTATCTGAAATTGTTAAATCGTACATTTGGTTATTCACAATAGGCATGGAAAATTCGAGATTGATATATTTTTCATCAATAGTGATTTCAATTATATTTTTATTTGTCTCGCCGCGTAAAGTGGTTGTCGACAAAGTATAAACATCTACTGTCGGAGTGGGAATTGTGAATCTTTCATAAGAATAATATGAGGTCACAGAGAGCAGGATTAAAGCAAAATAGGCAACAGCAGGGCGAAGATGCATTTGCGGAGGGAGCAAGAAACCGATAATTTTTTGAATTATATTTTTCTCAGATATTTTTCTCACTTTATTTTTAACGATGCTGTTTTGAGTAACCTCCAAACAGATTTTATACTCTTCGGTGCAATCCTGACATTCTTTTAAATGGTCTGATATTTCTAATTGCGTTGTATCATCCAGTTCACCAGGATTTTCTGCATAAATTACAAGCTGCATAGAGTCGACATGGTTTTGTTCAAGTTTTTCAGTAATTTCGATTCCCAAAAATAATCGGCTTAATTCGGCAAGTTCTCTTTTTAGTTCGGAATTAGCTTCTACTTCTTTTTCAAATTGAAGCTTTTCTTCTTCGGACATTCGCCCATTCAGATATTTTGGTATTAAATCGTTCATATTCATCAACTTATCTTTCGTTATCTATCTTTTCATGATAGATTGGCGATCTAACATTAAAATAGTTTGTCCTTTTTTAATAATTTTTCTCTGATCTCTTTAGCGGCTTGCCGGCAAGCCCATAATCTACGTCTGATATTACCTTCTTTTTTGCCTAAAATGTCGCCAATTTCACGGCAGTTCAGCTCTTTTTTTAAGTGCATACGCCATAGCATGATACACTCTTTAGGGAGTTGCCGCAGGACACGGAAAGCTAATTTTGCGTATTGGCGTTTTTCAAGCTGTTCTTCCGGATTTAACTCTTTTGAAGTCAAATTGAGCTCTTCAAATTCTGTAGCTGTGAATCGCTTATTAAATCGTACATAATCGATACAGGTATGATTAACTATCCTATTAATGTAGGTTTCGAGCTTTGACTGATAACTGAATTTATTCTCTTTTAATGAGAGAAATATTTTATACCTGATATCTGATAAAATATCATCGGTCTCAAATCCAAATTTCCTTTTCCAGCTGTTAAAAGCGGATTGAATATATTTTTCAATTAATTGATTAGCCTGCCTGTTGCCCGATAAATAATCGCTAACAGTTTGAAATTCATTGAATTGCTGAAGCATGAAGAAAGTATAGTCTTTTGGTAATTTTTTTGCAAACGTTTTTTGATTTGCTCCGCCTGTCAGTCATGAACAACAAAAAAGACAATTTCACAAACATGAAGGAGAAAGTCATGAAAACAGAAAAAACAAAATCAACCGTTACAGCTATTGCGATCTTAGTATTTGCATTTCAGCTGTTTTTTGTTCCGGCATCATCACAGGCAAAATATGTAGATCGTTCAGGTGAACTTCCGGGAATGAATTCGTCACCATTTTCGAGCGGACTCGTGATTGCAGTAGGAGCACTATTGGTTGGTGCTGTTACACTTAAACTTATGCAGAAATCAAAAAAAGATGATGATCAGATCAAAGTCACCCCTCAAAAGGAAACAGGCAAAGATACAGAAGCTGAGGAAGATGATGAGTTTTTGGGTTACGATGAAGGTCGCAGTGGAGCAAAATTTATTGCTGATGGAATTTTTGACAAAGGTTCCAAACCAAGCTTGACATTATTCCTGAATGTTGATCAGAGCGAATCTTCACAAATTAAAAGCAACACTCTGGACTTTTCGGATCTAACCGTAAAAGCCGGCGTAACTTTCGGATTTTAGGGGGATATAACGATGTTTAAGTTACCAAGAAATATAACAACTGCCTTAATCGTCGTTATAGCATTAGCAATACAGGTGATCCTTCCCGGATCATCTGTCTTTGCTGCTGATATCGATAAATATGTTGACTATGATAATAAATTAAATAAAGCGACCGACTTCATGTTATACACCACTATAGGTTTGGTTGGTGTAGGGATAATTATAGGTTTTATAAAATTGGCAGGGGATGATGACAAGGGGGAAGAGTTACAGGTTGAAGATGCTTCAAATAAAGAAAAATCTGATGAGTCTTGGGATGAACTTTCAAAAGAATCAACCGAAACGACTATGACGGATTTTGTTTTAACAAAAAAGGAAGAAACACCTTCTTTGGGTCTGTATTTTGATATTGCTCCTGATTTTACAAATAAGCTGAATAGACAGAAAAATGTTGATCTACTGGAGTGCATCAATATAAAAGCCGGTATAACAATCGGATTTTGAGACGAGGGGGGGATGTGCTCAAAGGCGATGACCAAAAGTGGTTGTCGTCTTTTTTTTTGCAAACGTTTTGGGTACTCATTCGCCAGTAGTTTAAAGAAGTAAACAAAACTAAGGAGCATTTATGATGAAATGTGATAAACAATCAGGATTCTTGACATATAGGTCAAAAATGCTATATTGGATACGGACGATTAGAGCACACCATACAAAATTATTAACTTTATTTGGAGGGAACATGGTATTCCACAGAACCTTAATAGGCAAAGCCCTGTCTATTTCAGTTTTAGCAATAATGTTAATCTTAGTGCTGAACACTTTCTGCCCGGCGCAGGAAAGATTTCCAATGATGGGGGAAGACCCCCGGGATTTTCTATTAAGAGATGACTCATTTAGTAAATACGACTTTACCAAAGATGTCTTTGCCGAGAGTGACTTCAATGTTGAATATGTCAGCAGTTGCTTGTGGTCTGATGTTAAAGATGTTGTTGTGGATGGCGATTATGCCTATTGTGCTTATGTTAATGGGTTAGTGATCCTTGATGTCTCAGATCCTACAAATCCAGACAGTGTAAGTTATATGTATTTACAGGGTACTGGAGAGGGAATTGATAAATCAGGAGATTTTGTATATTTAGCGGATGGAAGTGAAGGGCTTATAATCATTGATGTTCTAGATCCTGTTAATCCTATTACTATAGGCAGTTATAATACTCCAGATTGGGCATATAGTGTTTTTGTAATAGATTCATTGGCGTTTATCGCTGATGATTATGGTGGTCTTCAAATTATTGATATCTCAGATCCTTTCAATCCTGAATTTGTTGGCAATTATGCTGAAAGAGTTTTTAGTGTTTTTGTCTTAGATACACTAGTGTATTTTGCAAATAGTCATAGTGGCGATCTTCAAATAATCAACGTTTCAGACCCAATCAATCCATACCTACTTGGAAGTTATGATATTCCTGGTTCAGCAAGAAGTGTTTTTGTTTCAGATACATTAGCTTATGTGGCAGCTTACGATAGTGGTCTTCAAATAATCAATGTTTCAGACCCTATCAATCCTGAATTTGTTGGTAGTTATAATACAACAGGTAGGTCTTATGATGTATTTGTATCAGATACATTGGCGTATGTTGCATATGGAAGTAGTGGTGTTAAAATAATCAATGTATCTGAACCCACCAATCCTGAATTTGTGAGCAGTTTATATGCACCGGGAGCAACTCTTGATGTTTTTGTGTCAGATACACTGGTTTATGTAGCTGGTACAGGTGGTTTTCAATTATTCAATGTGTCAGAACCAGTCAACCCTGATTATATTGGCAATTATGATACTCCAAGTCTGGCACTTGGCATTTATGTTTCAGATACTTTAGCTTATGTAGCCAATTGGAATAATGGACTTAGTATTGTAAATATATCAGATATTAACAGTCCTTATATGGTTGGCAATTATGATACTCGTTATGCACAGGTTGTATTTTTATCAGATAGTCTCGCTTATATTGCAGATGGATCAGGGGGACTTAAGATAATTAATGTATCTGATCCTACCAACCCAGAATTTGTTGGAGAGTACTCAGGTGATGCAATGGGTGTTTTTGTTTCAGATACACTTGCTTATGTAGGCTCAGGGTTGAATGGTCTTGTAATTCTAAATGTTTCCGATCCTACTACACCAGTATATGTAGGTAGTTCTGATATTATAAAATATGCATATAATGTATTTGTAGTTGATACTTTAGCATATGTAGCTGATGGAACAAATGGAGTTCAAATTATTAATGTCTCTGAACCGACCAATCCTATATTTGTTAGCAATTATGATACTCCGAATAATGCATTCGATATTGTAGTATTAGATACTTTATTGTACGTGGCTGATGGTTATAGTGGACTTCGAATAATCAATGTATCAGATCCTGTAAATCCTACATATGTTGGTAGTTATTATACATCAGGGGGTTTTACAACCCATTTTTTTATATCAAATGATCATGCATATTTAACTAATGGAGATAAAGGTCTTCAAATTGTTAGTATTTCTGATCCGACCAATCCTGAATTAGTTGGTAGTTATGATACTCCGGGTCATGCACGTAGAGTTTTCGTATCAGACAGCTTGGTTTATTTGGCTGATGGTTCTTCTTTAATGGTTCTCAAAACAGACTTTTCTATTTATGAAGGTCCTGTTTGGCATGTGTCAATCTATGGCTTAGAAACCGGTGACGGCAGTGAAGCTGATCCGCTTGAAACTATTCAACATGCTATTGATTTAGCATCGGATGGTGATACGGTTTTAGTACATGATGGAATTTATATCGGTGATGGCAATCGTGATATAGATTTATTGGGCAAGAGACTTATCGTCATGTCAGAAAACGGTCCAGAAAATACCATGATAAAGATTGAAGGATCTGCCTCGAATCCACACCGGGGATTTTATATTCATACAAATGAAACTTCATCAACTAAGATAATCGGCTTTAATATTGTTGGTGGTTATACTCCAGGAGGGAATCCTTTTGGTGGTGGTATTTGGATTGAAAATTCCAGCCCAAGAATAATTAACTGCTGGTTTTCACAAAACTATGCAAACATAGGTGGAGCAATTTTGATTTCAAATGGTTCACCATGGATTTCTAATTGTATTTTTAAAGACAATGATGCGAACTGGAGTGGAGGAGCAATCTTTTTTAGTCATGGCACTTCCGGAGCCAGTTTAAGAAATTGTCTTATTACAGAAAACTATTCTGATTACTATGGTGGTGGAATTGGCTTAAACACAGGTGCAGAACCAACTTTATCAAGATGTACTATTGTCAAAAATAGGGCACGAGTTGATGGCGCTGGTCTGTTTTGCTCAAGTTCAAGTCCTACTTTGTATGATTGTATCATTGCCTATAATTTTGGTAAATCAGTTGAATGTTATATAATCGCTCCTGATTTGGTAACTGATCCTCCAAGTAACCCATATCTTTACCAGAATGATGTGTATGGTAATTCAGGTGGTAATTGGGTTGGCTGTATTGCAGATTTAGAGTTTACCAGTGGAAACTTTACAGCAAAACCATTATTTTGTGATACTTCCATAGATAATTATTCACTTGATGCCAACTCTCCTTGTGCGCCGGCTGCAAATGGTGATACACTGATAGGTGCCTATGATGTCGGATGCGGGGCTATAGATAGATCAACATACCATGTCTCAACAATCGGTAATGATATAAGCGGTGACGGCAGCGAAGCTGCTCCGTTCGCAACTATCCAGCATGGTATTGATATGGCTACAGCTAGTGATACGGTGTTAGTGCATGAAGGTACATATACTGGCGATGGTAATCGTGATATAGATTTTCTTGGGAAAGCGATTGTCGTAAAAGCTGTAGATGGAATAATAGTAGACATTGACTGCCAGGCAGATTCGCTTGATATGCATCGAGGATTTATATTTTCAAATGGAGAAGATTCTACTTCTCAGCTTATAGGTTTAAACATAGTGAATGGATATTCACAATCTGGAGGTGGAGTATCTTGTACTAATAATTCTTCACCTATGATTAGAAACATTTCTATTACTAACTGTAAAAGTGGTAGCACTGATGGAGGTGGAATCTTTTGTGATAACTCCTCACCTTATATTTACGATTGTTATTTTAGTTTTAATTCAACCCTAATAAATGGTCGTGGAGGTGGTATTGCGATACGAACATTATCGAATCCTGTAATTGATAATTGCAATTTTTTCAGTAATGTCGCCGGTGCAGGTGGAGGAATATTTAGTTGGAATAATAGTTCTCCACAGATATTAAATTGTACTTTTGATTCAAATGAAGCTTCAATTAGCAGTGGCGGAGGCCTTCTCGATAATAATGCATCTTCCTTGCTAAATTCATGTTATTTTAAAAATAATATATCAGCAAATAATGGGGGTGCAATAACTGCTGTTACATCTAACCTGTCTTTATTAAACTGTACAATTGTGAATAATGATGCTCCATATGGAGGTGCTATTACTGTATTTACAAATTCTACAGTACAGATAAGCAATTCAATCCTTGCTTTTAACACTAGTTCTGATAATGACAATGGTTCAATCAATTGTGGAGATGAAAATTCAACAATCACAATTGATTGTACGGATATATTTGGTAACACCAATGGTGATTGGGTTGATTGTATCGCTGGTTTTGAAAATCTGAATGGAAACTTTTCTCTTGACCCTCTTTTTTGTGATACTGCTTTAGGTGACTTTCATATTGAAGGTTCTTCTATTTGTGCACAAGCTAATAATAGTTGTGGAGTTTTGATAGGTGCTCTGGGGGTTGGATGTAACATTGTTCCAAAACTGAACTTTGATACCGATTACTTAACATTCACCACAACCGATGATGCGATTATCCCTCCCGTTTCACAACAGATTCAAATCACAAGCAGTGCAGCAGAACTGGATTGGGAATTAACCGATATTTTTTATTCCAACAACAACAATTCAACCTGGCTAAGCATTGATAAAATTTCAGGAACTACCCCTGATAACATCACGGTTTCAGTTGATCGGGGGATATTGAATCCGGGTGTTTATACAGCAGTTCTGGTTTTTGATGACCTTTCCGGTGATAACTCACAGACCTATGTTCAAGTTTCTTTCTTCATCAACGATGGTACCGATATTGTTGATCAATACACCAAGCCGGGGGCATCTATTGAAGTTCCAATTGTTATTGTCCCAATTGACTCGCTGGCAAGATTTACGATTCCATTAGTGTATAGCACTTTCCAACCTGATAAAGTCAGCCTCGATTCTGTTATAGCAATGCAGGATATCGGAGGTACGATTATTATAATTGATGATACTTCGTTCATCTGCTATCGCGATACCGAAGAACCGATCCTTCCTGATTCAAATTCATATCAGGTTGCAACGGCGTACTTTACATTTGCACCGGATGCTGTGTCTGAAGTTATCATAATTGATACAACGACTTTAAGTTTCAAAGCTGATTACAGCTATCAATTCACTTATCGCAATAATGATATTTATACAACTGTTGTTCCAGCCTTTGATTTGGGACGAATTTATATTGAAAGTGAAGCATGTTGTGTTGGGATGAGGGGAAATATTGATAATGATTCTGAAGATATTATTAACATATTAGACTTAACCTATCTTGTAGATTATATGTTCAAACAAGGTCCCGAAATTGTCTGTATTGAAGAAGCAGACCTTACTTTGGATTGTGTGATTGATATTTCCGACTTAACTTATATAATTGATTACATGTTTAGAGCGGGTCCTCCTCCTCCGGCATGCATAGAGCAATGTGTGCTTAAAGCATACAAGCAGTCGGGTGATGTTACAATCAACAGTTATTATGGTAATAATATGACAACCCTTTCGATTGATTCTGATTTTGATTTGAAAGGAATCCAGATTGAACTAATCGGTTCATCAACTGAAGCTCCGGTAAAACTTGCAGATAAAAATATCGAAATGTTTTATCATGAACAGGATGGTCAAACCCGGATCGGTCTGCTTGACCTTCAAGGATCAGAAACTATCAAAGCCGGTTCAACCAATCTGGTACAACTTAATGGTGAGTATGAAATTATCTCGGCAGTTGTTGCAGACATAAATCATCAGTCGGTTATTCCATCAATTGGTGAAGCCTTAAAACAACCAACATTACCGGATGTATATTCGCTCAACCAGAATTATCCGAACCCGTTTAATCCTGTTACACAGATAGAGTTTGCCTTGCCGAATCCGGGCGAGGTGAAACTTGTGGTTTATAATGTCATCGGACAAAAAGTAACCACGCTTATTGATGGTTCGATGCAAGCCGGTTATCATTCTATCGAATGGGATGGTGTTAATTCCAATGGTAATCAAGTTTCCAGCGGAGTTTATTTCTATAAGATTCATGCCGGTGATTACAGCCATAGCAAGAAGATGTTGCTGTTGAAGTAATGCCTGCTCAATAACTACAAAGCCGTTTGGAGAAATCTAAACGGCTTTTTTTATAATTACTATTTTCTGACAAACGTTTTGGGTACTCCTTCGCCAGTCTTTTAAAGATGAAAGAAAACTAGGAGTGTAAAAAATGTTTATGTTCAAAAAAACCTTTAATAGCTTGACTGTTAGGTCTTTTATGCCATTATTTAGGCTTAATACCAGAGCACACAAATCAAAAAATAATATAACCAGGGGAGAAGTTATGCAAACATTTGATCAATTTAGGATTAAGACAGGTGCATTTATGCTTGTTTTAATCGCTGTTCTGGCTATCCCAATGTCAGGAAACGCACAAACAATTACAATAGCTTATGATACTCTAATAACGGATTCTATTGATAATTTTGGTGATATTGACAGAATTACATTTAGTGGTACAGCAGGTGATAGGATCATACTTCGTGTTGATCCAAGTGGCTCTGCTGAAGTAACACTAGAACTTTATAATCCAGATTATTCTCTTTTTGTAACGGCTACGGCAAGCAATGGTGGGCAGGTAAGATTTGTTGATTTAGAATTAGAAATGACAGGAACATATAATTTATTTATTTCTGAAACTCAGGCGAATGAAATATTTACTTACTTGTTAAGCTTGCAGTGTCGTGAACATTTGATCGATAATGCAATACCCATATCTTATGATACATTGGTGAATGATACTGTAGCTTTATATGATGAAATAGATGCTTACACCTTTAGTGGAGTTGCAGGTGAAAGAATTCTTCTCCGTGTTGAGCCAGCAGGAACAAATACAACATTTCGTTGTTTGCTTGAGTTGTATGGACCAACAGATACATTATTTATTTCTGATTATGATAATTACACTGATGTTTGGGGAAGTTATGGAGGTCGTCAAGTGAACTTCATAGACTATGAGCTGCCTGAGACAGGAACTTATACAATATTTATAAGAGAAGGTGATGGTACTCCGACTAGTGCTTACTGGTTGAGTTTACAATGTCGTGAGCATTTGATGGATAATGCATTACCGATATCTTATGATACCTTGGTGAATGATACTGTAGCAATATCAGGTGAAATAGATGCTTACACTTTTAGTGGAGTAGCAGGTGAAAGAATTATTCTTCAAGTAGAGCCAGCAGGGACAAATACAAAATTTCGTTGTATGCTTGAGTTGTATGGTCCCTCAAATACATATTTGATATATGATTATGATGATTACACCGATGTATGGGGAAATTACGGAGGGCGTCAGGTGAACTTCATTGATTATGTGTTACCTGAGACAGGAGATTATACAATATTTATAAGAGAAGGTGACGGTACTCCGACTAGTGCTTATTGGATGAGTTTACAGTGTCGTGAGCATATTATAAATAATGCGATGGAGGTTGTATATGATTTTTATTATGAAGATGCTATAACACCTTTTGGAGCGATTGATGGATATACTTTTTATGGTGATTCAAGTGATATTATTACATTACGAGTAGAACCAGCGGGAACAAATACAAAATTTCGTTGTATGCTTGAGTTGTATGGTCCCTCAGATACATTGTTTATATATGATTATGATGATTACACTGATGTTTGGGGAGATTATGGTGGTCGTCAGGTAAACTTCATAGATTATGTGCTACCTGAGTCAGGAGATTATACAATATTTATAAGAGAGGGAGATGGTGCACCAACTAGTACCTTTTGGATGAGTTTACAATGCAAATTCTGCCTTTCAAAACCGTATGTGTATCGTCAAGAAAAAGAATATTATTTTGCAACATGTGGTTTTGAAGTAAGTAATGACACTTGTATTGAATTACAGATAATCAATCAAGAAACTGTTAATATTTCTCTAACTATTGATGGTATTTTAATTGATCCAATCAATTATTCCTGGGCTAATGATTCTCTTTGTTTTAATTATATTAAAGAAGGAGAGTATGTTTTTAATATAATTGCGGAGAACTTGAATGGTTCTGATACAAGTGATTATACTATCAATATCACCCAAGAAAGACCTGTGGAGTTAAGTGACAAATATCTGTTATTTAATACAACAGAGAATTCTATCTATCCAATTGATTCTCAAGTTGTATATATCAATAGTTCGTGTGAAGATGGAATTCTTAATTGGCGATCCAAAATAAAATCCGGCTTTGATTGGATACAAGTAGATAAACTAACAGGATCAAATCCTGATACTCTGGTAATTTCAATTGTAGATTCAAATTATACTGCTGGGATTTACTCAGGAGTTATTGAAATATATGATTTTGATGGAATAAGTGAATCAAAATATATTTATGTATCGTTTTTTGTGGAGGCTGGTGTTGATGTAGGTGATGAATATACCAGACCAGATCAGAAAGTTGTAATTCCAGTTGTAATCTCAACTAATGATTCTCTTAAAGAGTTTACAATTCCATTAAGATATTATACATCTCAATATGAAAATGTTATCCTTGATTCAGTAATTGCAAATTCCGGAATTAGTGGATTGGAAATTATAAATGTTGATGATTCGACAGTAATTATTCGCAAGGTAGATGATGCTTTCCCATATTTTTGTGAAAGGTCTACCGAAGAACCAATAATCCCTTGTAGTACTACAACAGCAAAAATGTACTTCACCATCGCTCCAGAAGCTTATGATGAGCTTGTTGTAATTGATACAGTTACTGTAAACTATAACGCGGTTGATTATAGTTATCAGTTTGTTTATCCTGATAGCGTAGTAATACCAGAATTTAACCCAGGTAGTATTATAATCGGAGATGGTAGCTGTTGTGTTGGTCCAAGAGGAGATGTCAATGGAGATAATGACAACCCACTTCTGCCAGATATTTCTGATCTGACTTATTTCATTGATTGGATGTTTAGAGCAGGTCCGGAACCGGTATGCTTTGAAGAAGCTGATCTCAATTTGGATTGTATCCTTGATATCTCTGATTTAACTTTCCTTATTGATTTCATGTTTAGAGATGGTCCCTCACTTCCATATTGTTCTGATCTTTGCATTCCTAAAGCTTACAAACAATCTGGTGATGTTTCAATCAACAGTTATTATGGTAATAATATGACAACCCTTTCGATTGATTCTGATTTTGATTTGAAAGGAATCCAGATTGAACTAATCGGTTCATCAACTGAAGCTCCGGTAAAACTTGCAGATAAAAATATCGAAATGTTTTATCATGAACAGGATGGTCAAACACAGATCGGTCTGCTTGACCTTCAAGGTTCAGAAACTATCAAAGCCGGTTCAACTAATCTGGTACAACTAAATGGTGAGTATGAAATAATTTCAGCAGTTGTTGCAGATATGAACCACATTAGTGTTATTCCATCAATTGGTGAAGCAATGAAACAGCCAACATTACCGGATGTTTACTCCCTTAACCAGAACTATCCAAACCCGTTTAACCCGGTGACACAGATCGAGTTTGCCTTGCCGAATCCGGGCGAGGTGAAGCTTGCGGTTTATAATGTCATCGGACAAAAAGTAACCACGCTTATTGATGGTTCGATGCAAGCCGGTTATCATTCTATCGAATGGGATGGTGTTAATTCCAATGGTAAGCAAGTTTCCAGCGGAGTTTATTTCTACAAGATACAAGCTGGTGATTACAGCCATAGCAAGAAGATGTTACTGTTGAAGTAATCCCTGCTCAATAACTACAAAGCCGTTTGGAGTAATCTAAACGGCTTTTTTTAAATTTCTGCAAACGTTTTGTATTCTCTTTCGCCTGTATATAAATGAATAAGTTGAATTTATTAATTGGGGATAAAATGAAAATTGTAGAGTTAAACAATAACAGTGATTTAGATCTATTGGTTGCAATTGCTGAAACATATAAAAAAACAGATGATGAATTGAAAGCTATAATTAAAGAACTTAAGCATGATCTTAGTGAAGCCGGTGATAACCGTATAATCTCTATCGCTTATGAGGAAGATAAAGTCGTAGCGATGATTCAATTAATACTAAATAAAGCTGACAATGATCCGGAATTGGCTGATGGTAAAAATATCTGCCATGTTCATAATTTACAAGTCAGAAGCGATCATCAAAAACAGGGCATTGGCTGGAAGATGATGGATTTTATTGAAGAACAAGCAAAACAACTTGGGAAAAAAGTTATCACATTGGGTGTCGATGGAGATAACCATAGAGCTATTAAAATGTATAAAAATCGTGATTATAAGATATTTAAAGAAGGTGAAGGTCGTACTCCAGAAGAATTCGGCTATTCAATGAGAAAGGATCTTAATTAATAAGGCATAATTACGAGTATACAAGAGCTTGATTGTCAGTTCAAAATTACCTAAATTTATTTTTAGATCATATAAATTAATAAAATAAATATGGAGTAAATATGCTGCCAATCAAACAAGTCATTAAAATTATTATGTTTGTCATTCTTCTGGCAACTTCAACAAATGCAATCAATTCGGTAAACTTTATCAATCACTCAATTGAAATGAAGGTCGACATCGAAAATCATACCGGTACTTTTATAGATAAAGGTATTTTTTCTTATAATACCGGAATGCATTATTTTATCTTGAATAAAACGGCATACATTTCAGAAATAAGAATTAATGGTGAAGAAATAGAATACTATACTTTTATCCCATCGGACACGTCGACACTTATAGGTTCAGCAGCAGAAGTTTCAAAAACTATCGAAGAACCCAGTGATGCTCTTTATGTGTATTTTGAAACAAAAGAAAGTTCTGAAAGTAATTTTGAAATTAAATATACAGCCACTTTTTATGAAGAAGTCGAAAATATTAGATTCTCTAATGAAAGAGTTGGCAGCGAAGTAAACGGAACCTTTCTTAAACGAGGTGCCTATTTAAGCCCATCATCCTTTTTCTACCCTATGGGGGGTGAGGATATCCTTAACTTTAAACTGACAGTAACGATTCCATCGGACTGGGAATCTATCAGTGATGGAAACAGAATTTCAAGTACGACTGAGGGAGATAAGAAAATACAGGTATGGGAAAACCCGTTTAAGTCTGACGGGTTAATGTTTATGGCGGCTCCATATTTGACAAAATCCACTTTTGTTGATTCAGTTGAGGTGGCCTGTTATTTCTTTGTTGAGGACAGTTCCTTGATAGATAGATACCTAACTGCAACAGCAGATTATATCAAAACCTACTCTGATTTGATCGGACCATATCCTTTTAAAAGATTTACCGTCGCAGAAAATTTCTTCCCTACCGGTTATGGGATGCCGGGTTGGACTTTGTTGGGACAGCAGGTACTGAGACTGCCATTTATTATAACAACATCGTTGGGGCATGAGGTCCTTCACAACTGGTTTGGAAATTCTCTTTATGTTGATTACGAAAAAGGTAACTGGTGCGAATCAATTACTGTTTATGGTGCTGATTACAGATACAAATTAAAAAAATCAAAATCAGATGCGATGGATTACCGAAAAAATATTCTCAAACAGTATAACAGCTATGTCAACGAATCAAATGATTTCCCCATTCGTGAGTTTAAATCAAGAACATCACCGAACACCCGGACAATCGGATATAATAAAGCGATGATGGTTTTTCACATGATTGAAGAAGCGATAGGGGAAGAACCGTTTTTTAAAGCATGGAAAAATATGTTTGCTCAAAATATCGGTGTAAGAGTTTCATGGGAGGATTGGATTAGTTTCTTTGAAAAAGAAAGTGGCGAGGATCTTTCATATATTATTCCTGAATGGATTGATCGTGCCGGAGCGCCAATGCTTGAGGTCAATAATCTTGAATCAAAAATTTCAGGTGATACCAAATCAATCAAATTTACTCTCGCTGACAAAAGTGAACAGAACTACCGCCTTGAAATTCCGGTTAGGTTTTTAGCCGGTGAAAAAACAATTCTTGATACAACTTTATTGCTCGATTCAGCTGAAAAACAATTTGAAATGAATCTGTCAATTGATGTTGACCAAATTCAAATTGATCCCGATTATCATATCTTTAGACAGTTGTATCCCGACGAGGTTGAGCCGATAGTTTCAGCCATCCTCGGGGTTGAAGAAAAGAATTTTATATTTACTCAGCCAAACGAAGAAGCTAAAAGTAAATTTTCAGAATTTGCATTTAACATTACCGATGACAGCTTGATGTCGCAAATATTATCTTCACCAAATTCAAAAGGTGAATTTGTACCTCTGCTTCTTAATCCATCTATGATACCTCCTTATATATTTAAAAATATATCTGCAAATCAAACGACAATCACTATCAATGAAGTTGAATTCCCTCGTGAAGGGCATACTTTTGTTCTAACTGGAAAAAGCAATGTAGGTTCAGGAAAACTTATGATTATTCTCACTGATGACTATGAATCTCTGCCGCGAATCGGTCAACTGGTACCCCATTATGGAAAATATTCTTATCTGGTTTTCAAAGGACCCAAAAATGTTGGTAAAGGTCAATGGCAGGTTACTGAAACACCGTTGAATTTGTCAGTGCAATAATTTGATATTATTAAAGAGATCAGAAAGGCTGTGAATCTCACAGCCTTTTTTTAATTAAAACATTGTTCGGTTCGATGTATGATTTCGTTTTGAAGGTCTTCGCCCAAATCCACAAAGTAATCGCTGTATCCTGCTACTCGCACGATTAGATCTTTATACTGCTCGGGATTTTCCTGAGCTTTTTTTAAAATATCCGCAGTTACAACATTAAATTGAATATGATGGCCATCCATCCGGAAATAAGATCGGACCAGATGAACTAACTTGGTCACGCTCTCTTCATTCTCAAATATTTGGGGTATAAATTTTTGATTTAATAATGTTCCGCCGGTTCGAATATGATCAATTTTCCCTGCTGATTTTAAAACCGCTGTGGGACCATGTCGGTCGGCGCCCTGAACCGGGGAGATACCTTCGGATGTCGGAATCTTTTGCAAACGTCCATCCGGCGTTGCTCCCAATACTGAACCGAAATAAACATGACAGGTAGTAGGAAGCAGATTAATACGGAACTGTCCGCCTTTTACATTCGGACGACCATCAATTAAACCAAAATACGTTTCAAAAATCTCCCTCATAATATCATCAGCATAGTCATCATCATTGCCGTATTTGGGAGTGTGATCTAACAGGTTTTTGTGAAGCTCTTCATAGCCTTTAAAATTATTCGTTAAGGCATTCATTAATTCCGTAATTGAAATCTTCTTTTTATCAAAGACATTATATTTAATGGCAGTAAGCGAGTCGGTGATCGTTCCTAATCCAACCCCCTGGATATAAGAGCTGTTATATCGGGCGCCACCGTTGTTATAATCTTTTCCTGTTTTTATACAGTCATCTATTAGAATTGATAAAAAAGGCGAGGGTAGATATTCTGCCCAGAGTTTTTCAATGATCAGATTTCCTTTAATTTTTATTTCTATAAAATGTTTCAACTGTTCTTTGAAAGCTTCAAAAAGTTGCTCAAAGTTTTTAAAATTTTCTACGGCTCCGGTTTCTATTCCAATTTTCTGATTGGTTTGAGGGTCAATTCCATTATGTAAAGTTATTTCCAACACTTTTGGAATATTAAAATATCCGGTAAGGATATAACTTTCTTTGCCAAAGGCGCCGGCTTCGACACATCCGCTGGCACCGCCATTGCGGGCATCCTCGACTGATTTACCTTGACGAACCAGTTCCTGAATTATGGCATCAGTATTAAACAAAGATGGTTGTCCGTAACCCGTTCTTATAATTTCAAATGCTTTTCTAAGCAGCCGATCAGGATTCTTTTTGCTGATCTGAACCATTGAGCTTGGCTGTAAAAGACGCATCTCCTGAATTACATCCAAAATAATATAGGTTAATTCATTAGTAGCGTCTTCACCTTTTTCATTAACACCGCCAAAATTGATTAGGCAGAAATCGGTATAGGTATTACTTTCCTGAGCTGTCACGCCAACTTTTGGGGGAGCCGGCTGATTGTTGAATTTAATCCAGAATGATTGTAAAATTTCTATCGCACGATCTTTGGATAATAACCGGGTCGCTATATCATGATTATAAAAAGGAAGCAGGTGTTGATCCAGCCTTCCCGGGTTAAATGAATCCCAGGTATTCAACTCGGTTATAACTCCTAAATGAACAAACCAGTAATATTGTAAAGCCTCCCAGAAATTACGGGGAGCATACGCCGGGACCCTTTCACAAATCTCCGCCATCTGATGCAACTCAGCTTTTCGTTCTGGATCAGCTTCAGATTTGGCAAGTACATTAAGTTTTTCGGAATATCTTTTTGCAAAACTAATTAATGCATCCGCAGAAATCAGCATGGCCTCTAATTGTTCTCTTTTGGTCAGAGCCTCAGGATCATTATAAAAATCAAGTTTAGCGATACTTGCGGTTATTTCATTCTTAAAGTCAAGCATCCCCTTTTTATAAATTTTATCATCTAAAACCGTATGTCCCGGAGCGCGTTGTTCCTGGAATTCGGTAAAGATACCGGCTGAATAGGCAGCTTTCCAATCATCATCAACTTCATCAAATATTCTATCTCTTAATGACCGTCCTGACCAGTAAGGGATGATTTGTTCTTCCTGGACTTTACGGGTTGCTTCTGATACTTTAAAAGAAACTTTCTCGCGGGAATTCAGTATTTCATAATCTTTTAATGTATGCGTGCAAATTTCGGGATAGGTCGGGGTTGCCTTTGGCGCCGGTCCCCGTTCACCAACAATTAGCTCCCCATCGTTAATACACAGTTCTTTATGTTCAAGAATATATTTTAATGCCAAAGCCCTACTTACAGGGATAGATTTTTTCTCAGCTATTCCTGATTGATAAAACTTTGTTAATAAAACAGATCGCTCTTCAGAAATTGTAGCAATTGCATCCAGACTCTGTTGCCGTAATCGAGAAATCCGGTCATTCATTCTTATTAACCTCCGTAAAATACATTTAAACCTATTTCTTCAAAAAAGCGTCCGCATCTTTTCAGTTTATCATCTGTTTGAATTTCAAGTGGTCCGATTTTTTCTGATAGGTTATACCGTCTTAGTTTATCTTCTCCAAACTTATTATAAGGAAGTAGGCTGATCTGGTCAATGTTTCTTAAGCCTTGTATAAAATCGGCAGTAGCTTGAAGGTTTTCATCAGTATCAGAAATCCCCGGGATAAGCGGCTGCCGCAGTTTTACTTTATTCCCAAGTTCAGTCAATCTTCTCAAATTCTCCAATATCAGTAAATTGGAAACGCCGGTATATCGCTGATGATTGACATTGTCGATTAATTTCAAATCATACAACAGGATATCGACAAAATCATATATCTGTTCATATTTTTCAAAAGGAGCATATCCGGTAGTGTCAACGGTAGTATGGATTCCGGCGGCTTTGCAAATTTTTAGCATTTCAAGCAAAAAATCAACCTGCATCATCGGCTCACCGCCTGAGAATGTAACTCCTCCGTTAGATTCAGTATAAAATATTTCATCCTTCAATATTTCTTCAAGAAGGGCGGTTGATGAAATTTTATAAGCTTGAACTGTTTTTTGATTAGATTCAGAATTTGATTGGTCTAATTGTTTATTAATATTATCGAGATTATCTATTTTACATTCAGGATTATGACACCACCAGCAATCAAGCGGGCAGCTATAGAAAAATATAGTTGTGCGAATACCCGGTCCGTCATGGATCGCAAACTTCTTAATATTAAATATCAAGCCTTCTTGAGTCAAAACAAATCTCCTATCAGAAATAATAATATAACATAATTTGTCATTTTATACCTACGAATTTTAACTCACAGATCGAGAATGCATAAAAACTTGACAAAGAAAGTTATAATCATTTCTTTATTAAAGAAATTGATAATTCAAACTTTTAGCTGGAGGCGTGGTTGTTATGAGTGTCTTAAATATTACTATAGTTAATAAGTCACGCTTCGGAAGCTGATCCTGCCGAGTTTTCCTTTCTAATTTCAGCAGAAATCCTTCCCTGTAAGAGAAATTAATTATCCCTTACGAGTTAGTGTGCTTAAAAATAATCACTCTAATTAAATTAATAGGATTTAATAATGGACCTAAATCAATTAGGCTGGAATAGCCATTTTGAACAATTATTTGAAAATTACAAAAATACGGATTTTAAACCGGCAAGAATTCTTAAAGAACATAAAGAAAAATATATAGTCGTATCTGAATTTGGAGAACTTGATGCTGAAGTAACCGGGAAATTTAGGTTTGATGCCCTGCAGCTTTCCGATTTTCCGGCTGTCGGGGATTGGGTAGCGATAACTCCGATTCTCTCTGAAAATAAAGCACTAATTCAGGCTCTGCTGCCAAGGAAAAGTTATTTCTCCCGCAAAGTTGCCGGAAATCTGACCGAAGAACAGGTGGTCGCATCGAATATTGATACAATATTTATCGTAGCCGGCCTGGATAAAGATTTTAATCTCCGCAGAATCGAAAGATATATAACTCTTGCTTATGACAGCGGTGCTGACCCGGTAATTGTGTTAAATAAATCGGACCTTTGTGACAGATGTGATGAAATTATCGAGGAAGTTTCTCAAATTGCAGTTGGTCTTCCGGTTTTAAATATGTCTGCTTTAGAGCAAAAAGGTACAGCAGCTTTAATGGATCATATTAAACCGGGGAAAACGGCTGCCTTTTTGGGATCATCCGGAGTTGGGAAGTCTACCCTGATTAATTCGGTTCTGGGTTATGAGCATCAGGATACCGGATCGATACGAATTGATGATAGTCGCGGGCGTCATACCACTACTCATCGTGAGATGATAATTTTTGAGGGTGGCGGTATTTTGATTGATACGCCCGGCATGAGAGAAATTCAACTCTGGTCGGAATCAGATGGTTTGAACAAAGCCTTTACAGATATTGATACTTTGGGCTCAGAGTGTCGTTTTTCTGATTGTACTCATAACAATGAACCCGGATGTGCGGTTCTTGAGGCTATTGAAACCGGTGAACTTGATGCAAACCGGTTCAAAAGTTACCTGAAACTTCAACGAGAATTAAAACATCTTGCCCGCCGTCAAGG
Organism: uncultured bacterium; assembly: GCA_965372795.1. Classification (GTDB taxonomy): domain Bacteria; phylum Zixibacteria; class MSB-5A5; order GN15; family FEB-12; genus QNAD01. The sequence continues at coordinate 324,710 of CBDVDR010000001.1, read as the reverse complement.
CGATAGAGATGCAATTGATGAACATAAACAGCGTTGGAAAAAAGTCACTCAATTTCAGAGATTTAGAAAGAAGAATAATTTATAAAAAAAACAGAGCTGATAATTATCAGCTCTGTTATATATTTTTATTAGAAAATAAATTTATTTCCAATTGCAGTAATTACCAATTGGTTTTATATCACCTTCAATTACTCTTTTCAAAAAAGTGAGATCAGCCACTGAAAGGGATAGTCCATCAGAATTGACATCGGTTTGTGCTATTTGACTTTCAATGTTTATAGAAAAAACAGAAAGACCATAAATAAAGTATGTCTCAAATAAAACATAATCTCCGATTTCAAAAGGTATATTATTCCGATTGATGTCACCTGGTGGTTCTGATACATCATCATAACAGGCTAAATCTATCCCGCCATTATAAAAATTTATGTTTCGATTAATTTCACTTGTCACACATTCAGACGATGCACCTGTCCAACTGGGGAATGTATTATCAGAAGTGATATTTTGATCGTTAACATTAAATACCTGATTTGAAATATTGGCAATATTATCTGATAAGTTTCTAAAACTATTATTACCACATTCTTTCCAATAAAAACCAACTGGAATAAATTGGCATAAAATATCGCGATTATACGTTATGACAAACTTCAATATTGCTAATTCGCCAGATGAATTTAATCCACAAAGATTAGAAGGGTTTTGCAAATCAAGAGCGCTTTGTGCTATAATTCGAATCAAACCGGTAGGGCAGTTGAAGCCAACACAATCTGAATCAAACTCTAATTTGTAAGTGAAATATTCCCACTGGCATAATTCCAGGGATTCACCTGATGTTATTGAAAGAGGAGCAATTATCGAAGCATTATAACCGATTAATAAATCAAATCCACCAAACTCTGCTTCTAAAACGATGCTGTCCAAATTAATTGATAGTTCAACTTCACATCCAAGATCTGACATATGATACCGTTCGATACTAATGGCATTGTTTTCCTGAGCAGAGACAGCTGAAAATAATAGCAAACTGAAAAATACTGAGATAATTAAAAGATGAAAACGTCGCGACATTGATACTCCTTTAAAAGAAAATTATTTGTCAAAACGTTAAAGAAAGAACTATAAAAGTACCTGCTGATATATGTAAATTATTTTGTAGTAACATATTAAATATATTGAATTTACTGGTTTTTGTCAAGGATTTCTCTGTCCACTTATGGTTGCAAATGAATTCCATTTTCAAAAGAGTAAAGTTTATCAAGTAATGCGACATAATTTGTATACAATTATGAAACAATTTTGATTATTTCTCGTCTAATTGAGTAATGGGAGAGGATGATAATCTTATAAACTGCTAAGGTTTAAAAATGCTGAAATCTCTATTCGCTATTGTACTAATCATCGCATTGTTAATTGTCTTGGGATCCACAGGTTTGAGCCTGATTGGCGGAATTTTTGGCTTAATTGCCGGGATATTTGGTGCAATTATTGGTATCTTTGCCGGTATTATTGGGGCTGTCATTGGAATAGTAGCAGTTTTGTTTACCTCACTTCTTCCACTAATCATTATTGGTCTAGCAATTTTCGGGTTTTTCAAAATTGTACGTGCATAATTTTTCAATGTGATGAAATAAATAAGATAATTTAAGTTAACTTTTTTGATAAATTTATTTATTAATGTATATGAATATTTCAGTAATTTTTCAAAAGTTCTTCAGTAATAAATCAAAATATATTTATAATTTTTCATGGAGGAATGATAATGGCTCCAATGTCCCGAAGAAAATTTGTAAAAAACACAGCCAAAGGGATGGCGTTAGCCAGTCTCCCTTTCTTTTTTAAGGTAAATCCTTTGGCAGCGTTTACAACTCCCGCAAACACAGGCTCACTAAATGATTATATGGATCATTTTGGCGTAAATGAAACCATGATCCGCGAAATAATGAGAGCCGCGATGGAAAAAGGCGGGGATTATTGTGATCTATTCTTTCAACACAAGATCAGCAGTTATGTAGCTTTGGAAGATGATGCCGTTAATCGCGCCTACACTAATGTAGATTTTGGCGTTGGCATAAGAGTCGTAAAAGGTGACCAGACCGGCTATTCATTTACCGAAGAAGTTACAGCCAAAGCGATGAAAACCGCTGCTCTAACTGCCGCAAATATCGCTCGGTCGGCAACACCGGGAACAATTGCAACTTTGGAATATCATCCAACTCCGGATTACTATCCGATAAAAACCAAGTGGGAAGATGTCAAAATTGACCAAAGAATTCCTACTATCCAGCGAATAAATAAAAAGATGCATGAATCAGACAAAAGAGTCATCAAAACCTCTGCCAGTATTTCTGATAACAGTTGCTATATTCTGATTGCAACCTCTGATGGTCGGCTGGTCTGTGATTATCAGCCCATGATTAGGGTTTCCGGTTCATGTACTGCTGAACAGAATGGTAAACGGGAATCAAATTATTTTGATTTATGTGGTAGAAACGGTATTGAGTTTGTCTCTCCCGAGTCTTTGGATCGTATCGGTTATGAAGCTGTGCGACGCACTGTGAATCTATTTGATGCTGTTAAACCGGAAGCCGGGGAAATGCCGGTTGTCTTAGCAGCCGGAAGTTCTGGAATTCTTCTCCATGAAGCGATTGGACATGGGATGGAAGCTGATTTCAACCGTATGGATAAATCTATTTTTAGCACTATGATAGGAAAAAAAGTAGCCGAGAAATTTGTTAATATTGTAGATGATGGTACCAATCAAAATGTTCGTGGCTCGATCAATGTTGACGATGAAGCTCAGGACAGCCAAAAAACTTATATGGTTAGGGATGGTATTTTAGAAAGCTATCTGCATGATCGTATCAGTGCCAAACATTATAGTGTCAAACCAACCGGTTCTGGTCGTAGACAATCATTCCGATTTGCACCTCTGCCAAGAATGCGTAATACTTATATGACTGATGGTCCCCACTCTGTTGAAGAGATTATCAAAAGTGTTAAGAAAGGTATTTTTGTCGAACAGTTTACCAATGGACAGGTTGATATCGGTGCCGGCGATTATACTTTCTATGTAAAATCGGGAAGTTTGATCGAAGATGGGAAAATCACACAGCCGATTAAAGATGTAAACTTAATTGGTAACGGACCGGATTCTCTTACCAAAGTCACTATGGTAGCCAACGATATGAAAATGGCTGAAGGTGGCTGGACCTGCGGTAAAGGCGGTCAGGGAGTCCCGGTATCTATGGGATTACCGACTATTAAAGTTTCATCTATTACAGTAGGTGGTGTTTCATAAGAATCCGGATTTTCCGGGCAGTTGAATCAGATATAGAAACAAGGAAATTTAGAATATGAATACAAAAGAAAGATTGGAACTGGCTCACTGGGTTGCTAATACAGCCAAAGGTCTGGGTGCATCCGATGCTGCGGTTGATATTTCAAACTCAAGAGCGGTTGAAATTGAATACCGGGATGGACAGCTTGATAAAGTTAAAGAGTCTACCCAGAATTCTCTTAATATTGATGTGTATGTTGATAACAAATTCTCTGGCCACTCTACCAATGATCTTAGACGGGATTCATTGGGAAAATTTGTTGAAGATGCTGTTAATATGACCAAGTATCTCACAAAAGATCAATTCAGGAAATTACCTGATCCTAAATATTATCAGGGTATCAAAGATATTGAACTTGATTTAATTGATCCCGGCTATGATGATATTCAGGCTGATCAACGGGTAAAATTGGCTGCCGATTTGCAAAAACTTACCGCCTCAAAAAGCGATAAGATTATTTCTTCAACAGCCGGTTATTATGACAGTGACAGCGAATCAATCAAAGTACACTCTAACGGATTTGAAGGCGTCAAGCGTACTACAAGTTTTTCAACAGGAGTTGAAGCAACGGTTGATGATGGTGAAGGCGGCCGACCCTCTGATTGGAACTATGCCACCACCAGGTATCTCAAAGATCAGCCTTCAACGATAGAACTTGCCAAAGGTGTCGTTGATAAAGCCTTAGCCAAAATAGGGCAGACCAAAGTTGACTCGGGTGTTTATGACATGATTGTGTATAATCGTGCCGCCGGAAACCCCATTTATGCTTTTTATGGTCCGATGACCGGAAGATCAATTCAACAGAAACGTTCGTTCCTCGATGGAAAACTGGGCGAAAAAATTGCATCTGATAAATTAACACTTATTGATGATCCGTTTATAAAACGTGGTCTTGCCTCACGTCATTATGATGGTGAAGGTATGGTTGCACGTAAACGTACCCTGATTGAAAAAGGAGTCCTCAAAGAATTCCTTATCGACTGTTATTACGGACGGAAACTTGAAATGGAACCAAACGGTGGTTCTACATCTAATTTAATTTTAGAGTATGGTGACCAATCATTAGAAGAAATGATCAAAAGCGTTACCAAGGGAATTCTTGTTACCAGCTTCATCGGTGGAAACTCCAACGGTACCACCGGCGATTTCTCATGGGGTTTACAAGGTATGTTAATTGAAAACGGAAAAATTATAAAACCGGTCAATGAAATGAACATATCCGGAAATCTTATTGAACTATGGAAAAATTGTGTTGCAATGGGTAATGATCCATATATCTATTCGAGTTTAAGAAGACCGTCGCTGCACTTTAAAGAAGTACAATTTAGCGGTTTATAAAACGGTATCTCAGATATTTATGATATTAAGAGCGATTCTTTAATTGAGTCGCTCTTTTTTTGTCTCTTGCTGAATAAAACTAATTATTGTATCTTTAGGAAAATTAAAGGTTATAATGATTTTCCTTCAACTCGTCACACATTTTATTTTTCTGGCTCTATTTCTATTCCTGATCAGTTTTCTATTTGCTTCTGTAAATGAACATCGAAATCGGGCGGTCTACGCCAGTATTGCTTCATCATTAATAACAGTCACAATTTGGGCTGCGATATATCTATTCTTATTCACTAATCAAACTATTTTAATCGCTGTTATTATCACAACTTTAATGTTTCTGATTTTATTTTTTGCCCCGGTTGGTTCTTTGATAAATCTTAAAATTGTTGAATCGAATCAAAAAATTGACGAACGCGATACAATTTTCGCCCGCGAAGATTATCACGCAGGTACAGAACGATATATTGAATATTATAACGAGCACCCCGATTACAAATCTGTCGATGACAGGCTCAAAGAACTTCCTGCCCTGTTATCCCCGGGAGGGAAATTTTATGATCTGAAAGGATCAATAGAAATTAAAGAGATTTTTAAGAAAATCGGCAGTATGACTACTTCTGTTGACGGGGAAGTTGCATTACAAAAAAGAGAAGACAGAGCTGAAAATTTCACTAAAGAAATAAAAAAGAAAATTATTGACTCAGGGGCCTCAGATGTAGGCATCGCTCTATTAGAGCAGCGATATGTTTATTCACATGTTGGACGAGGTCCTGAACCGTGGGGACAACAGGTAGAGAACAGTCATAAATTTGCAATTATCTTTACTCTTGAAATGTCATATCATCAGGTAGAAAAAGCGCCAACTTTACCGATCACAACCGAAGCCGCCATTCAATATCTCAAGGGGGCTGAAATTTCGATTGAAATTGCCAAATATATTCGATCAATTGGATTTCAGGCAAGGGCTCATATTTCTGATAGCAATTATCAAATAATGCTTCCGCCTCTGGCATACCAAGCCGGCTTGGGCGAATTAGGCAGAATGGGTTACTTAATTTCTCCAAAACAGGGTGCCAGAATCAGACTTGGGGCTATTACAACCGAATTACCATTAATAATTGACAAACCGATAAATTTTGGAGTTCAGGATTTTTGTGAAAAATGTATGAAATGCGCTGACAATTGCCCCTCTCAGGCTATCGCGCATAATGGGAAAAAGTCTGTCAGAGGGGTCGAAAAGTGGCTGCTTAATGTCGAACAGTGTCTGCATTATTGGAGAATTGTCGGAACTGACTGCGGGTTATGTATGAAAGTTTGTCCTTATAGCCATCCTCCGACCTTTGTTCACAATATTGTCAGAGCGGGAACCAGGCGATCATCATTTGCAAGAACAGTTTCTGTCTGGGGGGATGATATCTTTTATGGCAAATACGATAAGTATGGCAGAGATTATACATAGTTTAAAAGTCTTGTTATATATATTTTATTTCTATTCTTTGTAAACAGATATTAGGCTTTAACGGGAAAGAGGAAACTCATCAGTAATAACAACTCTGAATTCAAACCATATATATCTCCAAAAGAATCCATTGCTGAATTCACTGTAAAATCAGTTTTAATAGGTATCTTTTTTGGTATTCTATTTGGGGCTGCAAATGCTTATCTGGGGCTTTTAGTAGGCATCACGGTTTCAACTTCAATTCCGGTCGCGGTCATGAGTGTGGGGTTCTTTCGTCTGATGAATGGAATATGGGGACAGGGAACAATCCTCGAAAGCAACATGGCACAAACGGTCGGATCAGCGAGTTCGTCACTTGCCTCCGGAGTAATCTTTACAATTCCTGCTCTTTATTTATGGGGTGTCGATTTACCGCTATTTCAACTGACTATGCTGGCAATGTTAGGCGGCTTGCTTGGTATTCTGTTTATGATTCCGCTCCGCCGTTTTTTAATCAAAGAGGAACATGAAAAACTACCGTACCCTGAGGGCACCGCCTGTGCGGAAGTTCTTATTGCAAGTGATAGCGGTGGCGCCAAAGCCGGTAATGTATTACTTGGTCTGGTTGTCGGGCTGGTATTTAAATTTTTTGTTGGATTTCTAAAACTCTGGAAATCAAAAGTATTTTTTGATCTTCCACTGATTCAAAAAGCACAACTTGGAATTGCTGCCACTCCGGCATATATGGCGGTTGGATATATTTTAGGCTACCGTGTCTCGGCGATCATGGTTTCAGGAAGTTTAGTATCCTGGCTGGTGTTGATTCCTCTGATGGCATTTATTGGCGAACATGTCAACCAGCCAATCTGGCCCGAAACGATTAAAACAATTTCCTCGATGTCACCCGCAGAAATTTGGACTCGTTATATTCGCTATGTTGGTGCCGGCGGAGTGGCATTTGGCGGAATTATTACAATTGTCAGATCAATCCCAACCATGATTAAATCTTTTAAGCTGACTACCAGAGAGATTGGCAAACAATTTGGTTCTGGTAAGTCTTCATCAGAGACCGGAACTGAAAAAAATATTTTAAGAACCGATAAAGATCTCAATTTAAAATATGTGTTTTATGGTGTGTTTTTGATCATGTTGATTCTTGCTTTCGTTCCGGGAATTATTGGCATGAGTACTTCATTAGCTATCAGACTGGTTGCCGCTCCGGCAATTGCTCTGTTTGCTTTTTTCTTTGTAACGGTTTCTTCAAGAATTGTCGGTTTGGTAGGGGTATCCTCAAACCCGACTTCGGGGATGACTATTGTTACTCTGTTAGGTGTCAGTGGTATTTTTGTTATGCTGGGCTGGACTGATTTAATCGGTAAAGTAACGGCTCTGACAATCGGTACTGTTGTATGCGTCGCATCCTCAATTGCCGGAGACACTTCCCAGGATTTAAAAACCGGATTTCTTGTCGGTGCTACGCCATATAAACAACAGATAGGTGAACTTATCGGGGCGACAACCTCTGCCGCGGCTGTGTGTGGGGCAGTAATTATTCTGGCTAAAACTTATCAAGTCGGATCTGTTGATTTGCCGGCTCCGCAGGCAACCCTTATCAAAACGATCATCGATGGGGTTTTAGAAACCGGTATCCCGTGGGGCTTAGTTCTTACCGGTGCTTTTCTGGGTATGATTGTTGAGCTCTGTTCGATACCATCATTACCCTTTGCAGTTGGATTGTATCTTCCGGTATCATCAATGACACCAATATTTTTTGGCGGTATAATCAGATATTTTATTGAAAAGAAACACAAAGACCAACCCGAAGAACTCGCAAAACGAAAAGAGAAGGGTATTTTATTCAGCTCCGGTCTGATTGGAGGCGAGGGTTTCTTAAGTGTCGGGGTAGCGTTGTATACATTCAATTTTGGGAAATATATCGGACTTGATTTACCAATATCAGATAATGTTAGCGAATTAATTTCAATAATTCTTTTTGCTGGAGTAGGATTCCTTTTATATAAAAGGACACAAACAAAAGATTAAAATATTTAACATAAAATTAAGTTCGGGTAAATTATGAAAAAAACTAAATCGTTATTGTTATTTTCAGGGTTGTTTATTCTCTCTGTTATTTTATGGGGAAACACATTTGCTGAGAACCAACGAGGGATGGTTTCTGAAGATTTATTTAACCTTCGCGAAGTTTCTCAAATTGCTATTTCTCCTGATGGTGAAAATATTGCCTATACCGTTTCAGTCCCGAGAGATCCATTCAATGAAGAAGATGGTTCATCATACAAATGGCTTTATGTTTACAAAAACAAGAAATCCTATCCATATATTACCGGTGAAGTTTCAATATCATCAATCAAATTTTCTCCAGATGGCAATTTTATTTCCTACCTTTCAAAGCGAAATGATGATAAGCAAAAATCATTATATAAAATTCCGATTGACGGGGGAGAATCTCAAAAAATAATAGAATTTACTACTGAAATTTCTGAATATGAGTGGTCACCCTCCGGGAATCAAATTGCATTTATTGCTAAAGATTCAACCGATACAAAATCAACCGAGATTAAAGATAAAGGATTTAAACAAGAGGTTTATGAAGAAGGATGGCAGCAAAGACAGATTTGGTTATATGATTTAAAAAATAAATCGTACGAAAAATTTGATCTTGATGGCTCTGCCTATACTTTGAAATGGAGCCCGGATGGAAACTATTTGTCCATAGCTCTGACGCCAACGCCGTTAGTTGATGATCGTTATGTGTCTAAACGAGTAACGATTGTTGATGTTAAATCCAAATCAATTAAGACTCAATTTAAAAGTGAAGGCAAAGTCGGTTCCATTGTCTGGTCGCCGGATAGTAAGTCGGTGGCTGTAATAAGTTCTGCTGATAAAAACGATCCTGCCTCAGGCAGATTATCAATCGGGAAAATAGATTCAGAAAACCTCGAATTTGTAATAAATGAATTTGAGGGACATATGAAAAATATATTATGGGTAAAATCTGAGCTTATATATTTCCTCGCTGATATAGGCGTAGGAACCTCATTTGGCGTGTTCAATCCGGTTACTAAAAATATGAAAACGATGTTTGAAAGAACCGATATTATATATCGTGATTTTAAATATTCGATTGAAACTAATAAATTCTGTTTTGTTGCAAATTCACCTTACCACCCCAACGAACTATTTATTGTTGAACAAGATGTTAAAAAAGTTACGGACAACAACCCCTGGTTAAGTAATACCAAGTTAGCCAAACAAGAGGTTTTAAAATATAAAGCACGTGATGGATTAGAGCTTGAAGGATTGTTAATTTATCCCTTGAATTATAAACAAGGCAAAAAGTATCCTCTGATAATGTCGGTGCATGGCGGTCCTGAAGCTCATCGTAGAAATGGCTGGTTGACCTGGTATTCCGGTCCCGGACAGATAGCCGCTGCCAAAGATTTTGTTGTTTTCTATCCTAATTATCGCGGGAGTACCGGTCGGGGAGTTGAATTTTCAAAAATGGGACAGGCTGACTATGCCGGAGGTGAATTTAATGATCTGGTCGACGCTATTGATCATCTGGTGGAGATTGGTCTGGTGGAACGTTCCAAAGTTGGTATTACCGGACGTTCTTATGGTGGTTATGCCTCGGCTTGGGCAGCAACAGCCCTGACTGAACATTTTGCGGCATCTGTTATGGGAGTAGGGGTCAGTGATTTAATTTCAAAATTTGGTACAACTGATATTCCTATTGAGATGTATGATGTTCATGCCCGACGCTGGCCCTGGGACTATTGGCAATGGTTTTTAGAACGCAGCCCAATCTATTACTCACAACAGGCTAACACCCCGATTTTGATTATGCATGGCAAGAATGATCCCAGAGTTCATCCAAGTCAATCAATGGAACTATATCGCTATTTAAAAACAGTCGGCAAAGCACCGGTGCGGTTGGTTTTATATCCGGGAGAAGGTCATGGAAGCAGTAAAGCTTCATCGAGATATGATTATAATTTACGGATGTTGAGATGGATGGAACATTATTTGAAGGGTGAGGGTGGAGACCCGCCTTCGTATGATATTGAATATAATTCTATGACAAAGTAGACATAAAAAAAGGACAGGTAAAACCTGTCCTTTTTCAATTTAAAAAACTCACCTAAGCGTCTATTCCCATGGGTTGGAGAACCATGTGGACGGTAAATCATTTACATCAAAAAGGTTGGCATCTGCAACATATGGTGCTAAACCATCTGAAACTTCGGTTCCGCCATAAGTATAGTTCGGTGCGGAAAATACAGATACAACTTCATTGTTTTCACTCAAAGGTCCATCAGCAGGGATAAACATTGCATGACGAATAGCAAATCCATCATCTTTATGACCGCCGCCGATAAGGCATTCAACCATTGAGAATGAATAAGTTTGATTTTCTACCAGATACGACATTCTGAAATCAAAGTTATTATCAGCATCATTTCCGAATTTGAAAGCTGATCCATAGAATAAACCTACTTCCATTTCACGGTAATTGCCACCGGCTAAATTTATGATTCCTGTAGTCAGATTAAGATCAGCATAGAATACCCGTGTTTCTCTTCCTATTTCTGCTTCAGCATCTGCAGGGAGGCTATGATAAATCATGAGACTGTTTTCAGTATCAGAAACCGAAAAGGCAGCGTCTATGACTGTTTCACCTTCAACTATTCTGACGTAATTTTGTAAAGAAACTGTAGTAGCTCCGAGTACGGTTTGCAATCCAACCGGGACTACCGTTGGATCTGCTAATTCGGAATAAGTTACTGTTACCGATGTTGTATCGGTTCCGACTACTCTGTTGTGTGTTCCTTCACCATTTTCTAAGGCAAAATTAAGTAAAACAATATTGCTGTCGATTCTGCGAATGTTTGTGTAAAGAGCCATCGGCCATTTATCACCAAAAGCTTTTCCTATCCATGGTGTTTCACCTTCCAGCCAGAAACTGTCGGCCGGCATCGGTGACAGTGATGGAGATCCGGAAAATCCGGGACCGTCATAAAGCGGAGGGGCAACTTCCTGAACAAGAGATATAAGTTCTGATAATTGATTTGCACCGGTAATTAATCCACCGGTAGGTGTTGATGTGTCATCACCACAACCGGTAAATAATCCAAATGCGAGTACTAAAATGACTCCTGTCAGGCAAAAGATGCTTCTCTTAAGCATGTAACCTCCTAATTTAGCATTAATTTTTTATTTTTCTAATTTATTCTCTACGATTTAAATATCGGTTAATATTACAGGAACTTTACCAGCCGGTGCGGGATTAAATATTAGTCAAACAAGGTATTCGTCAGACTTTGTAAGTTGCTGATAAGCAAAGAAATAGCTTAAAATGAGGAAGGGTGTATTTATGACATTTTCAGGTATTAATCAAAGCTAATTGGAAATTGACTGAAATTCGTTTTCAATAATAATTTGTTGAAGTTTGGCAATATTTTCTTTTACAATTTCGGAAATTTCAGACCCCATTGCAAAATTGGAGCCTTCTATTCCATAAATGTGTATTTCAGAAGGTAATCTCTTCAGGGCTCGGGCTGTCTCTATTGCCTCGGCTACTCCAAAAGCATGAGTTGAATAATAAAATAAATCAGATGGAATTTTTTGTTCGGAAGCATCAAGTTGATGAATTTTCCCCGGCTGATCTCCGGAACGGACAGCATCAATAATGATGATCTTCTCAAATCCTTTCCAAACTTCCATTAGACGAGTGCCTTCGCCGCTTTCTTCAAGGATAGTAATTTGGCTTGAAAGTTTTTCTTTTAAAAGACGCGCGGTGAGAAGCCCAATCGCATCGTCACCTCGGAATTCATTACCGATACCAATAACAAGAATTTCAGTATCGTTACTCATATATTTATTCCTGAACAATATTCAATTTTAAAAAATGACAGGAACAGGAAATGCAAGGATCATAATTTCTGATCACCTGCTCACATTTCCAGGTCAGTTCATCTTTAGGTAGATTAATGTATTTTTTGACGAAGCCATAAAGGTCTGATTCGATTGTTTTCTGGTTTTGAGATGTTGGTGGAACAATCCGGGCATTCAAAACCGTGCCGTCATCATCAATCTCATAACTATGCCAGCATATTCCTCTTGGAGCTTCGGTACAACCAAAACCGACGCTGGCTTTTGGTGTGACATCAACAGAAGATTTTTCAGGAGGTTCATATTCTTCGATTATCCTAAGGGCTTCTTCACAAGCATAAAGAGTTTCAATCGACCTGACAATAATACTCTTAAACGGATTGTAACATTCCTTTTCAAGACCGGCTGATTTTGCAATTTTCTGGATATGTTTCGGTAACAGATCATAATTTAAATTGTATCGAGCTAGAGGTCCGACGTGGTAATTACCACGATTAATTACTTTGGCATGAAGTGAAGTAGAATGTTTTACATGTTCTTCTTCAAAATGCTGTGAAAAATCACTTATGTCAATGTCGATGCCCCGGTTTGAAATCAGGCGACCGTCACAAATAGGATACTCTTGATCATTTCGCAATGAAACATATTCGTAATCGTACTCAAACTCAGGAATAGGCAGACCGGCAACCAGTTTGATCATCTTTTTGGAAGCATCCTTTGCCCACTTCAACGGCTTGTACAGTTTTTGAATTTCTTCTTTAGTCGGGACTCGATAAAAACCGCCAACTTTCATATTAATTGGATGAATCTCGCGACCTCCGAGAAGAGTCATGATGTCGTTGCCGATTTTTTTTATCTTCAAGCCCATTTCTACAACATCAGGATGTTTCTGCGCCATCTGGATTGCATCCTGAAAACCGAGGAAATCGGGAGCGTGAAGCATGAAAACATGAAGTGCATGACTTTCGATCCATTCACCGCAATAGATCATCCTGCGAAGTTTTTTTATCTGATCATCAACAGTTATATTAAGAGCATTTTCCATAGCATTAATGGAACCCATCTGATAAGCGATAGGGCAAATGCCACAGATGCGAGCTGTTATATCAGGAACTTCCCGAAAATCTCTACCTCTTAAAAATGCTTCAAAGAAACGAGGCGGTTCAAATATTCTGAATTTAACGTCAGTTACCTGGTCACCCTTCATTTTAATTGTCATGGCGCCTTCGCCTTCGACGCGGGCAAGGTAATCAACTTTTATTGTTCTACTCTGACTCATGATATTCACTTTCTTTTCTGAACTCATCAGCATAGGCATTATAGGTGCGATATTTGCGTACTAAATCTTTCTGATTCAGACCCAAATGGATGAATTGATCACTTAACGATTTTGGATTAGCTGTCTCTTTCGGACCGAAACAACTATAGCAGCCTCGATTGTACGATGGACAAATGGCTTCGCAACCGGCATGGGTGATAGGTCCCAAACATGGTGTCCCATGCGCAACCATCACACAGATATTCCCCTTTAATTTACATTCCAGACAGACCGAATGAGGTGGAGTTATCGGTTTACGGTTATTTAACAAAGCATTAAAAACTTCAAGAAGCTGGTATTTATTAATCGGACAACCTCTGAGTTCAAAATCTACTTTGACATGATCAGAAATCGGGGTAGACTTTTTTAAAGTTGAAAGGTATTCCGGATGAGCATATACCATTGATGCATATTCTTTAACATCTGCAAAATTTCTTATTGCCTGAATCCCGCCGGCTGTGGCACAGGACCCGATGGAAATTAAAAACTTTGAAGTTCTGCGAACCTGATGGATTCGTTCTTCATCGTGCGGGGTTGTAATAGATCCTTCAACTAATGAAATATCATAAGGACCTTTTTCAAAGGCACGGGATGCTTCGGGGAAATATGCTATTTTAACCTGTTCCGCCACCGCCAAGAGTTCGTCTTCACAATCAAGTAAACTTAGCTGACAACCATCACAGGATGCAAATTTCCACACAGCGAGTTTTGGTTTTTTTGAGCTGCTCATAATTATAACTCCCTGATTAGCATCATATCTTTTATCTCTGAATACGAATAAACCGGACCATCTTTACAAATGAAGGAATCACCAAACTGGCAATGTCCGCAAAGCCCGACTCCGCATTTCATATTTCGTTCCATTGAAACATAAATGTTATCCTGTGAAACACCCTGTTTCATCAAAGCTAAAGCACCATAACGCATCATGATTTCCGGTCCGCATATCATGGCGATACAATCCAGCGGATCAAAATTTGCCCGCGGAATTAATCTTGTTACAACTTCGACATTGCCATGCCAGTCCTTAGCTGATGAATCAACTGTAACATCGACATATAAATCAAGCCGGGAACGCCAGTGTTCCAATTCTTTACGATAAAGGATGTCTTTTGGAGTTCTTGTACCGTAGAGAATTATTACTTTACCGTACTTCTCACGATTATTCAAAATATGATAAAGCGCCGGACGCAATGGTGCCAGACCGATACCACCGGCAAGAAGAATTACATCATGACCTTTAGCAATCTCAACCGGCCAGCTTGCACCGTAAGGACCACGAACAGCAATCTGGGCACCTTTTTTCAACTTCATCATAGCTCTGGTCACCGCCCCGACAGCTCTGATCGTATGAATAAGACGAGGTGCATCTGATGGATCACTGCTTATGGAAATTGGCACTTCTCCAACTCCATAAGTGTAGAGCATATTAAATTGTCCCGGTTCAAACGTGAAACCATCTGATTTCTTTTGAGGGATCAATTCAATTGTAAAAGTATCTTTTGTATTTTTGTAAGCCTTATCGACTACAAATATATCCGGCAGCATTGGATTTGATTCAGTACTGCTTGTCTTGCTTGTTTTAACTGTTGTTGTTGCCATAAACGTCTAATATCCGTAATCTCAAAGATTCAAGTTCCTGTTCCATGACATGAGAAAATCTCTTCATAAGTTCATAACCTAATTCATGGTCTTCTTCGCATTTTTCACGCAAACATGTTCCATCAAGAGCGATAGCCCGGGTAAGTTCGGTTGCCCGGCAATCCAGATTGCGATAATGGGGAGGAAATATCCATGCCCAGCCCTGGACTTCACCCGGATTCAAAGTTTGTACAACAATAGCGCCTTTTTGGGGACGATAAAGTTCAAGAGCTAATTGGCCATGACGAATAAAATAAAATTCGGTAGCTTCATCACCTTCTCGAAATAGGTATTCTCCGGCATCAAATTTTACATTCGAAGCACATCCGACAATTGTCTCGATATGCTTGGGATTCATCCCTTTTATAAAAGGATGTTCCAACAGATAAGGACTTAAATTAGTTTTCATGAGTCTCCTCTCCAGTAATGACTGAGGCTGGTTGTTTGGCGCTGGCACGGATTGCTTTTACTTCTTCGGTTAAGTCTATGCCTACCGGACACCAGGTTATGCAGCGTCCGCATCCAACGCAGCCAAAAGTTCCAAACTGGTCTATCCAACTCGAAAGTTTATGTGTTATCCATTGTCTATATCTTGCCGATGCTGATGGTCTGACCGAACCGCCGTGAATATATGAAAAATCCTGAGTATAACATGAATCCCATCGGCGGATTCGTTCTGCAGAGGCACCGGTCAATTCGGTAACATCGTCAATTGTGGTACAGAAACAGGTTGGGCAAACCATAGTACAGTTGGCACAGTTAAGACATCGTTTGCCTACTTTATTCCAGTGGGGATGATTGGGATTATTTTTAAGCAGTTTCTTCAGATCGTTGGTTTCTATTTTTCTGCCCATATTATTAGCTGTATTAGAAATCAGCTTTTCGGCTTCTTGAATAATTTCATTTTTTGCTTTTGTTGAAGCTAATTGTTTTACAATTTCAAGTCCTTTTGCCGAGCCTGATTCAACGACAAACTGGTGCTTGTCTTTTTTAATTATTTCAGTCAGGGCAAGATCAAAACCCTTCTCAGCTTTTGGACCGGTATTCATTGATGTACAAAAACAGGTATCTCCGCTGCGGGTGCAGTTGACTGCCACGATAAAAATATTTTCTCGTTGAGATTTGTAGATCGGGTCAGGATATTCGCCTTCCAAAAATATTTTATCCTGAATTGCAATTGCATGAAGCTCGCATGAGCGAACCCCGATAAAAGCCTTCTTCTCTGCTTTTGGAAACTCGGAATTTATTTCAAAACCTTTTTTGGTTGGCACAGCCTCCCATAATTTTACTCGGGGGAGATGTAGATATTTTTTCCATGATTGCAACCCGACAACATAGGAGAAAAGGGAATTGTTCTTGGTCTTTTTTAAACGATAACGACCGCCATCCTGTTCCTCGATAAAACCTATCGGAAGGTCTTCAACTTTGTCAATACAATCATAAACAATAGCATCTTCACGAACCGTAGGACCATGAAGTTTGTACTTTTTCTTTTTTAACAGATCAAATAATTTTGTGATCTCAGTTGCATTGATGACAAATTGCTCATCAACTTTTAACGATTGTTCTTTTTTACTATTTCCTGTCATTTTTGTTTCCTGGGCCTAACAGATTACCTTAAATTTTCAGTTCAAAAACTATCTTTTAAGGGGAATAAACTAATTTGTTTAATAACAATAATCAAGTTATATGAGAATAAATTCACAAGACTATGGTGTTATTGCTCCCTTTTATTTTAATTCATCGTATAAATTACTATAATACTTTAATAAAAATATCTGATAGGAAGAATATAAAAATATAGTAATCTCCCCATACTACCAGTTTAATCTCCCCTAAAATAGTCTGTTTATAATATGCTAAATCCCTGCCGATATTTTGTAATCAGCTTATTATCAACAAGATAAGTGAGTTGTTTGACAAGAAACGGCATGGCATTATTTTTGCAATATTGAGATAGTTGAGATGAAACAAAAAGTACAAAGGAAAAAGAGAAAATATGTTAGTTAGGTTAGTTCTTAAAATAGAAAATGTAGTTGTTAATTCAATCTGTTATGATGAACTAAGCTTCGACTGGACAGAAAATACTTCTGAGAAAGATATAGCCAACTTCTCCCAATTTTGGGGGGATAATTCAAGTCTTTTAACTCAAACTATGGATGGCTTAACCAAAATAGGATCATCAAGTTTAATTATCGAACCGGTCAATATTAGTGAAGAAATTAATACTGAGAGAGAACTGTATTATTAAAAAGCTATAACAGATTTGATGGGAAACAAAAAATGCCGGATCGTGGGGGCGGATCCGGCAGGTAAAGAGGTTTGTTAATTTCAAACCTCTTTATTTTTTTATATGCTATTTTAGCATGATAAGTTTTTTTGAAATCGTTCCTGCTGTCGATTCCATCTTGTAAAAATAGATTCCACTTGAAGTGACTCTACCATTATGATTATTACCATTCCATTCAATCTGATGATACCCCGCAGAATGTACTTCGTCAGTAAGCGTAATCACATTTTGTCCAAGTATATTATAAATAGAAATTCTAACATTTGATTTATGCGGTACCGAATATTGAATCATTGTTCCGGCATTAAACGGGTTAGGATAATTCTGCATCAGTTCAAAACTCTCAGGCAGTTCCATATCATCATAATCGCCAATCCCGACAACGATACATGAATCACCAATCCCATCTAAATCACTGTCTTCCTGAAGCGGGTTGAAGTCATTGGGGCAATTATCGCATTCATCCCCAACATTATCATTATCAAAATCTTCCTGTAGTGGGTTTGAAATTTCAAAAC
This sequence comes from uncultured bacterium, assembly GCA_965372795.1. Taxonomy (GTDB): domain Bacteria; phylum Zixibacteria; class MSB-5A5; order GN15; family FEB-12; genus QNAD01. Next base: position 306,913 of record CBDVDR010000001.1, on the reverse strand, counting down.
AATTATCACAATGATTTCCCACGCCGTCACCATCTGTGTCAGTTTGAGATTCATTCCATCTGTCAGGACAATTATCATAAGTTGATTCTAGGCACCCGCTGATATCATATCCGGGGTTGCCAAATCCATCGGTTAGTAAACCGTGATCTGTGATTTCATCTAAGTCAGTACAGTCATCACAGACATCACCGATTTGATCACGGTCATAGTCGCTTTGATTCGGGTTACTATCAGTCTGACAATTGTCACAGGCATCACCGATTCCATCGCTATCCGTATCGCCCTGATTATTATTTGGTATTAATTCACAATTATCACAGGCATCGCCAACCAAATCTCCATCAAATTCATTTTGACTTGGATTTGAAACTAGTGGACAATTATCTTCTTCACAAGTATTAGCCGGAAATCCGGGATTGCCATAACCATCGCCATCGGTATCGGTACAGGTATCACAGGCATCACCGATCCCGTCACCATCGGCATCCTCCTGAAATTCGTTGGGATCAACCGGGCAATTGTCACAATCGTTACCCACATTATCATTGTCAAAATCTGCTTGTAATGGATTGATCTCAGTCGGGCAATTGTCACAATCATCGCCAACACCGTCTAAGTCATCATCTTCTTGCAAAGGATTGAATTCAGTCGGACAATTATCATCAGCATCTATAACACCGTCACCATCAATATCATCCACACAAGCATCGCCGGTACCGTCACCATCAGTATCTGTCTGGTCAAGATTTGGAACAAAGGGACAATTATCATCAGTATCCAAAACTGTATCACCATCATCATCATCAGAACAAGGATTTGGCAAACCGACTTGGTCACAATCATAAATTGTAAAACAATGTGGTCCATCCCATGTTGGAATTAAATCATTGCCTGTAATTGACCATATCCATGCTCCGGCTTGTGGATAGAAAGAACTATCAATACATATAGTACCCAAGTGGTGCTGATCTCCAATAGGACCGATTTGAATAGTAAAAACAATTTCGTTAAAACCATTTGGAATTCCAGGATTTAAGAATCGTGCTCCACCGAAACCAATAGTATCAGCAAGCATTCCATCAATACTGGTTGAAGTATCTGAAATGACATCATACATTGATGGTGTAATTGCACCGGTTGGAGTTCCAACTGTAGTTGTCCATTCTGCACCGTTTGGAGAATAAATTCTAAAGCCATTTGTTGAGCCATCGATTGGCACACCGGAGTTATTATTAAATCTGATATGAAAAGTAATTTCCGAATCGGTTCCAACTGTATCGGTAGCGATTAATCCATCGACATGATCCAGTGAAATAATGCCTTCCTGTGCAAACAGGTTTCCTGAGAAGAGAAAAATTGAGACCGTAACAATTATAAGTTTTAATATACTATCTTTGACGCCGAAATTTCTGTTTTTCATAAGGTCCTTTAAATAATTCTGTTTAACTTAGAGAAAATATAGCCAATTAATAAATTTATGTCAATCAATCGTAATATCGGCAGGTTAACATATATCTTTGTAGTCCCCACGCTCTTATTTGTTCCAGTTAAATTACCCGCCGCTAATACGTTAGGGGAGTGAACCACTCACATATTATTAAATGCCAATAAAAGAGATAGTACTCCTTTATATGAATAATATGTGATTCGTTATCACATTAAACTAATTTGACAAAAACAGACAAAATAAATATTTAGAACGAATTGTTGAATTCTTATGGGCAAAGAAGTAAATGTTTTTACAAAATCTCCCGATAAGATTTATGGTGAATCGTGTATTTGCTAAAGTACGAAAAAATAGAATTTGAATTTAAAAGGGTGCTGGCCAATGGCTTGTTTTATAAAAAAAACAGTTTCTACAATTATAATCCTAATACTTATTTTAAGTGTCGATCTCGTTGCTCAACAGTCCAGAGTGAATTTATATGGTTTCTTTGATATGGAAGCTTCTGTTAGTAATCAAGAGGGTAATAGAAGCTGGACCTTTGATCAGCACCACTTTAATCTTATGTCTCATTATAAACTTGATCATAATTTTAAAGTAACTTCAGAATTGGAATGGGAGCATGGACCTTCTCACGAAGAAGGGAATTTCTCCGGAAAAATCTATCTGGCTCGAGCCTTTCTTGAATATAAATATGCTAATTACTTTGGGGTGCGGGTCGGTAAATTTATGACTCCCTTTGGCATTTATAACGAACGTCATGATGCTACGCCTACTTTTTTGTCAACAGTACTGCCTCATAGTGTTTATGGAAAACATGAATTGGCAACTGAAACTGAAGATCGTAACTTCGCTTTAACCTCGACCGGAATTCAATTCTTAGGTACCCAGTATTATAATAAATGGCAAGTTCGATACCAATTTATAATCAGTAATGGGCGGGGAGAAGAGCCCGGCTCATCTGATAATAACCCTAATAAGGCAATCGGGGGGAGATTAGTAGTCACTCTCCCAATATCACAAATGTCAGTAGGGGCTTCGTTTTATTCTGAGAAAAACGGCAATGAATTCAATAGCAGGCAAAAAGTTTTTGGAATTGAATTTGAAGCAGACTTAGGTAAATTACATATCGAATCCGAAGCAATTCATGGTAAAGTTGAACTGCTGAATGATCAGCAAATACCTAATAATATTTTTAAAGAAACAAAAGGCGCTTACATTTTAACAGCCTATACTTTTAAAGAACGAATAACTCCATTTATCATTTATGAATATCTACTGCATGATATTCATGAAGATCATCCTGCTGAACAGCTGCTTATGTTCGGTGTTAATTATGCGTTAACAGAAAAAATATTCTTAAAAAGTGAATACCATTTTTATGGTATTGGCGATTCTGAACCCGATGATCAATATGAAATATTCCGCTCATCAGTAGCGGTGGCTTTTTAATATGAATACATATTTTAAACTAACCCGATTGAGCATTTTACTGGCTGTCATCATTATTGCTATTACATCTTCTGTAACAGCCGAAATTGCTATTGTAACAAACATTGAATCTGAAATTGATTCAATTTCTTCTGATGATCTTAGAAAATTATATTTCGGACAAACTACAAAATTGGAAAATAAATACGAGATAATTCTTACCGAATATATTCCTCGAAATATTTGTTTTTCCACTAAGTATCTTAATATGTCTGTTTTAGAATATAGAAGATATTGGTTGAAATTAATTTATGCCGGACATTTTGCTACTCCCCCACAAAAATTCCATAAATTGAATAAATTAAAAGAATTTTTAAATCACAATATAAATTCAATCGGTTATTTGGATGAGTCAGTTGTAGAAAGTAATTTAAAAATAATAAAATTTGAAGATTGTTTTCCACTTGATAAATAGGTTCCCAAATAATGAAAATTATTAATTGATTTTCTTCAAAGGCTTCCCAAATAATGAAAATTATTAATTGATTTTCTTCAAAGGCTTCCCAATAATAAAAATTATAAAATGATTTTCTTCAAAGGCTTCCCAATAATAAAAATTATTAATTGATTTTCTTCAAATGAACTATTTCATTAAACTGTAATTTGAGAAGTCATAGATTTACTTTAGAAGTCAGAAATAAAAAAATACGCCCAGGAGGAGTCGAACCCCCAACCTTCTGATCCGTAGTCAGACGCTCTATCCAATTGAGCTATGGGCGCATAATTGATGTGAATTATATAAACTTACAGGTATAAGTCAATAGATTTGTTTGTCTTTGACTGATTAATTCCCCACCATATAAATCATTACAACAGCGATTATTACAAATAATGCAAATATCGAAAATAGGAACAGCTTGTTGGGTGAGGAAGGTTCCGGTTTTTCTTCAGTCTCGATTATCTCGTCTGAAGTATTTTCAATCTGCTCGAGCCAATTATCTTCTATATCAAGAATTTCCTGATCTTCTTCAGAATTCGTAAACGGTTCAATATTTGGTTGAACTGTTTTTAAGACATCTTCAATTTCAATAGCAATAACTGTAATATTATCTTTACCGCCATGTTCTTTGGCAAGTTCTATCAGTCTATCAACAAGCGAGTCGAGATTGCCTCTGTTCTTGTCAGCTCTTTTAAATATATCATCATCAGGGACCAGGCTGCAAAGTCCATCCGAGCAGAGAATAAATAAATCACCGGGATTTACTTTGACCAAAGAATAATCAGCTTCAACAGTTCCTTTGACACCCAATGCACGGGTAATAACATTTTTCCCAACAACGCTGCTTAATTCTTCTTCCGACAAATCAGTGGTCCGTTGAACTTCTGCAATCCAGGAATGATCCGTTGTCAAAGGTGTGAGCTTTTCTTTATCAAGGCGATATAACCGGCTGTCTCCAACATGAACGATTGAGATAAAATCATCTTCCAATACTGCGGCAACAACAGTCGTACCCATTCCGGACTGGCTCTCATTGATCAAAGCCTGATTATGAATTTTACGATTTGAAAGTCTGATTGCTTTTAATAAAACATCTCCGCTTGATGGCAGATTAGCTTCAATGCCCAGAGTTTTATCTTCGTTTATTTCAGAGAATAATTTATTAAAGATTTTTTCAATTAATTCACAAGCAGTTAATGAAGCTATTTCGCCGGCGTTATGACCACCCATGCCATCACAAACGACATAAATCCCTTTTGCGGAATCAAAGAAAAAATTATCCTCATTATTTGTTCTAACGAGCCCGACGTCAGTTTTACCCGATGATTTATGTTTTATTTTCACGCAATATCCTGTCTAAACTATCAAATTTATTTCAAAAGATAAAATCCAATAATTATTATAATAATATATCGGTATTTTTTTTATTTATGACAACAAAAAAACCCGATTTTAACAATCGGGTTTTTGATAAGTAGTAATTTTTAGCTTATTTAAGCAGGACCATTTTCTTGGATTCTACGCCGAAGTCAGTTATTATACGGTAGAAATAAATACCGCTGGATAAGGCTGAGCCGTCAAAATCAATAGTATGATAGCCTGCAGCTTGATATCCTAAATTTTTAGTTTCAACAAACTGCCCAAGAATATTAATAATATCCAAGCGAACTTCAGATTTTTGAGGCAGGGCATATTCTATTGTTGTCGATGGATTAAACGGATTGGGATAGTTCTGACTGACTGCAAAATTATCAGGAATATCTATTCCATTACCGTCTTCAACATCAGTAGGCAGAATTGAAAGAGTTAATGTATCTTCAAAGTACTCATTAGCATCAATTTGAGAAAAGACTCTGAATATAACCGTCTCAACTATATTCAATGCCGTACTTGGAATTGTTACATCAAAATACAAGGCTGCTGTTTGTGAAGGTTCATTAGAAATATTATCTAAAGTGGTAATTGTCCAGCCTAAGGCTGTTGTGGCTGTTATTCCATAGATATCCTGAGCATTGCCATCATTACGAATAGTAAATGAAAATCTTGCCGTACCTCCCGGAGCACCGGATTGATCTAAAGGATAATCAACCATTGTAAGAGCAACAAATCCTCGGCGAGAGCTTGTTAACTTTACAACGCCTTCATGGTATTGAGCCGGATCAATGTATGATTCCAGGCGGAATGATATAATATCTTCAACATCGCCGGCATTAACAGGAACATATACATCAAATGATACATACTGTGTATCGCCGGGGCTTATAAACGTTGAATCGGTATTTACGGTTAGCCATCCTAATGATGAAGATGAGGTCAGCTTATAAATATCGGTACTGTTTCCTTCGTTGGTAGCACCTATTGTAAATCTGACAATATCACCCGGATAAGCTGATTGTTCAACCGGTGATAAGAAAGCATTAAGAACTACATTGGCGTTATCATCAACGGTTGTATAAACATATCCTTCCAAAAACTGGGTCTCATCATTAATTGAAACCAGGCGGAAGAAAACATCATCAACCATGCCGTTGGTTGCTTCTGCAGGAACTTCAACATCAAAATAAATTTTTATTGTTTCACCCGGCTCATTTGAAATTGCTGAACTATCAGTTGTCATCCATCCGCTGGCAGAAGTTGTAACCAGGCTGTAAAGGTCAGCAGCATTCCCATCATTACGAACCGTCATTGTATAACGAGCTGTACTTCCGGGGGTTGCATGTTGATCGTCAGGTTCGCTAAGAACCGACATTATGAATATTTCCTGTTGAGAGCTGGTTAAGATAACTTTACCACTATAGGTTTTAGACGGGTCGACAATCGAGGCGAGCGTATAATCTAAAACATCGTATGTCGCGTCAATGGCTTCAGGAATGATAACGCTAAATGAAACTTCTGAAATAAATCCCGGACTGGTAAAAACCATATTGTCATCAATTGTTTCCCAGTTTTTCATCGATTGTGTAGACATCCGATAAATATCTGTGCTGTTTCCATCATTCCTGACTTTGACAGAAAACGTAATTGTATCACCCGGGAATCCGGCTTTATTTACTGCCGGCTCAATTATCGTGAATGCTACAAAAATATCTGATGAACTTACAAGCTCAACGGTTGAAGTGTAAAATTGAGTCGGGTCGATGTATGAAGATACTGTGTAGGTGATTGTATCAGTCAAGGTTCCTATATGAAGTGGGACTTCCACATCAAAATAAACATATTCAGTATTGCCCGGCGTGTTGAAAATAGAATCCTGACTGGTAATATTCCAATCTTTTGCCGACGCAGCAGTTACCGTATACAAATCAGATGTCGTGCCGTCATTTTTAGTTCCGATTAAAAAGCGTACTGTTTCTCCCGGAACGCCGTTTTGATTATTGGGCGGATCAACAACTGTCAGAACCGAAACAGGATTTGGTATCACAGCTACTAAAACACTATTTTCATAAATTTTTGTGGGGTCGCCAATCGATTCAATGGTATAGTCGATATTGTTTTCTAAAACAGTAAAATCATTCGGTATTGTAACATAAAACTTTAAATAATCTGTCTGACCTGGAAGTATCGAAACCAAAGCTTGCTGTGTAATAGTCCAATCACTGAATTGATTTATAGTCAGACTGTATGAATCACTGGTGATACCTAAATTTTGAATCTCAATATTTAGTTCAATGGTCTCATCAGGAGAACCGGATGTATCACTTGGAATAGCGATTACTTCAAAATCATAAATATCAATTCCACCATCAAACTGCTTAATGATGTAAGCTTTTTCAACCTGTTGAGTGGCATCAAGAGGTGAAGATACCGTAAAAGTAATTGTATCAATAAACGGTGATGGGGCAAGCGGTACTACGATATCAAAATAAACATAGGCTGTGTCATAAGGGAGTGCATAGACAAATCCTGATGTTTCTGGAATATTCCAATTAGAGGAACTTACTGGGTCAATTTGATAAAAATCTAACCCGGTTCCATCATTTTGAACCCCGATTTCAAATCTTACAGTTTCACCCGGTTCACCCGTTTTTACATCCTCAAAATCAATAAGAGAAAATGCAACAGCCGCACTTGAGGAAATATTTATTTGTTTAGGTAATACTTTTGATTGCCAGATTATATCACCTGAATCAATAACAACTTCTCGATTATTAACCATTAGTGTTATTATATCACCGGTATTGGCTCCTTCATCAATTGTATCAGTTATGGCATCATCGCCATAGACATTTAGCAGTCCAAACCAACCCTCTTCTTTAACTGTAAACGATCCGCATAATATTCCATCAGGATCATAAGCATCAACAATCGTACCTACTGGTGCCGGTTGATCATTGTAAGTTATTTCACCGAAAAATGAAGTCCATTCTGTTGTTGGAATTACATCAGCAGAAATTGAAATAGATAGAAATAGAAATAATATTCCAATAATTGCTATCAATGAGGAAGTTTTTTTCACAGTACCCCTGTATTTAATTCCAGCCGGCTATAGCCGGCTGGAAAATATTGTTAATCCTATATAAGGTTTAATCCCTATTTAAGAAGAGTCATCTTCTTAGTCTCGGTATAATTATCGGCAGTTAAGCGGTAGAAGTAAATACCTGATGAGACTGATTTTCCGTTATTATCTTTACCGTCCCAGACTACTTCATTCTGGCCGGCATCAGCAAAGCTATTAAACGGGGTAGCGACTACTTCACCCAGAATATTGAAGATCTGGAGTTTAGCCTGACCGGATTTAGCCAAACTGAACTTGATAGTTGTAGTCGGGTTGAACGGATTAGGATAGTTCTGATTCAAACTATAACTACCCGGTAGTGAGCCTTTAACATCATCACTGGTCGTCAAGGCAGCGACTTCAATTCTATCACCACTCTGAGTCCAGGTAAAGGTTTCGTTGGTTTTATGACCATCAACTGAAAGGTAGAATGATTCACCGGCGACAACACCATCAACATCCTTAGAGGTCGGGTCATCAGCATAAACTGACATGAAACCAAATCGACCACTTTCACCGATAGTGTAACTTCCGATGATATCACCATTAAGATTATGAGCTGTAATCTCTGAACCGGAACCGATAGAGATATCGTTTAAGGTCAATTGATGAGAGTACAGATTAACCCAGCTTGTTGATTTAGGTATATTCTTACCGGCATCTGTTGCAAGCTTGGCTGTGCTTACTACGGCTTTAGCCGGAGTTCCCGCACCCGGGTAAGTTAGGATATCATCCTGAGTAACTTTAACCCAGTAGCCAAAGCATGAACTCATATCATCCATATCAGTCGCATTTGGATTATTCGGTGTGTAGGTTAAACCTGCTCCATCAAAGCCAAGTGCTATGGTCAAATTATCATGGATTGAACCAAGAGCATTTTCTGTCGGAAGAGTTTCTTCAGGCAGATAAGATACAAGGTTCCATCCGGTAGTTAATGAGATAGGAGAAATAGCCGGTACCGGGGCACCATCGATTTCAAGCATCGTGGTAGCACAACCCTGGGCTATTTTAATCCAGTAACCACTCAAATGATCGACTTCATTCAAAGTTGAAAATGCAGGAAGGGTAGGATCATAAGTTAAACCGCCTTGTTCAAATCCAAGGACAACTTCAATACAGTCGCCTAAAGATGCTAAAACATTGGCGATCTCGTCATTGTTGGTATCGTTTCTCCAACTGACAAGATTCCATCCTTCAACTAATTCACAGGATTGAGTTGTTATATGAGAAGCTGACAAACAGGCTTCAATTCTATCACCATTACCGGTCCAGGTTGGATCGGTGCCGGAGAATGCTTCAATTTCGTTTATGAACAGACGAATCGGTTCATCTTTTAATATTCCGCCATTACCACTGTAAATATCAGAACCGTAGACCGACATAAAGCCGTAGCTGCCTTCGGTTGTGACATAATAGGTACCGGCATGAACGCCATCAATTGAATATGCGTCGATAACTGTACCAACAGGTACCGCCACATCATTCAAAGTATTAAAATCACAGTAAAGGTTGACCCATTCCGGACCCATAACAACTGCCGGAACAGCTTTCTGTGTTATCATAATTCCGGTTGTACCGGAGTTAAGATCTCTTTCGATTCCAGGATAGTAACTTTCCTGATAAGCATAAAGGGAGAAGGTTCCAACAGCAACATCTGCAAAAGCAAATGAACCAAAGCTGTTGGTTGTAGTCGATAATTGCACCCCTTTAGCAAATGGGAAGTCATCCCAGAGTTCAACTGTTGATCCTTCAATAGGAACACCAAGGTCATCAATAACAGTACCGCAGACAAATGTCTCAGTGAACTGAATCAAGACACCGCCATTGATAACAAGCGGATCAGCAATTAGCAGACCTTCGCCACAGTCATAAACAAACTGCGATGAATTTATTGTAATCGGATAAAGGTTTTCTGCAATACCGGCATCAAGTGAGAAATGAAGGGTTGCGAAAAGTCCGCCGCCCGCAGGGATATTTGTTTCACCGGCACCTACTTCACTATTGATAGTGGCAGTACCTGCTAATATTTCTGAACTGTTACCAACGAGGTAATCAACATTGCTTCCAACAAAACTTACTGAATCAAGATTCATCAGTTCTGAAGTCCAACCAATGGTTGAAGTCATGTTGACTAATTCACAGGCATTTTCATAAGTCAAAGCTATCGCGACTCTTGAACCCGGCACTGTTGCCGGTGAACCTAAGCTGAGAATATAAGGAGGTAAACAGTCAGTTACATTAACTGTGAAGTCTTCTAAGACAGATTCTGAACCATCAAAAACTGTTAAAGTAAGCGGGTAAGAACCTTCACTGTCATAAGTCGGGTTGTACTGGAAGCGTCCGGTACCATCACCTAAATCGGTGAATGTCATACCGTCAACCAAAGTAGCCACTGACAATGCAAGGGCATCACCATCCGGGTCAGTAGAAGTAAAGATTACATCTATAACATCACATTCATCAATATTGAAATCATCAATTGCATCTACAACCGGAGTTCGGTTTGTAGCAGAAATTACAATACTGATGGTTTCTTCAGTACTTAGAACACCATCAGATACCGTAAAGGTAGCTGAGTAAGTTTCCGCTTCTCCAAAAGCAGGAGTCCAGTCAAAAGTCTGAGTATTTACATCAAAGGATGCTTCAACCGGTAAATCAATTGAAGTCATTGTATAAATCAGATCATCACCATCAGGGTCAGAACCAACAATAACAAAGGTCAATTGGCTGTTCTCTGAACCGGTTTTATCACCGATAGCGGTTAATACCGGCACACGGTTTACATTATTGACCGTGATACTGATAATTTCTTCTACTGCATCAGTACCATCAGTTACTGAGAATGTTGCACTATAAACACCGTCATCATCAAAGCTTGGTGTCCAGTCAAAGACACCATCAACAAAAGTATATCCAACCGGAAGATCAGTGGCACTGATTGAGAATGTCAATGCATCGCCATCATCATCGGTTGCAAGAACGGTAAAGTTCAAGTTTATATTTTCATCAGTCTCTTTGTTACCAATTAAAGTCATTTCCGGAGCGCGGTTGACATTGGTAACAGTGATATTAATTGTTTCGTCTTGAGAAAAGACGCCATCGGTAATAGTAAATGTTACCGGATAAATACCGGCATCATCAAAAGTTGTTGTCCAGTCAAAAACATCACCGGTCAATGTTGCAGTTCCCGGTAAAGCAGTTGAAGTAAGAGTAAGATCATCACTATCTGGATTGCTGTATGTAATTGTGAATCCAAGATTGTCATTCTCTAATACTTCTTTATCACCGATAGGAATAAGTGACCAACGGGCAAAGTTTACAACTTCAATTGTAATAGTTGTTTCGGCGGTGAACTCACCATCGGTTACCTGGAAGGTAGCAGAATAAATTCCTGCATCTTCAAAACCAGGGATCCAGTCAAAAACACCGTCTACAAATGTATATCCAACCGGAAGATTAGTTGAGGAAATACTAAATGTAAGCCCGTCACCATCCGGATCATCACCGGTAACAGCAAAGTTCAGATTGACGCCTTCGTTTACAATCTTATCTCCGGGGGAGTCAATCGAAGGAGCACGGTTAACATCGGTGACTGTAATGGCAATTGTTTCTTCAGATGTGTCATCGCCATCGGAGACCACAAAAGTAGCCGAGTAAACGCCTTCATCATCAAAAGTAGTCGTCCAGTCAAAGACACCATCTACAAAAGTATAACCAACCGGAAGATCGGTGGCACTTATTGAGAATGTCAAATCATCACCATCATCATCAGTTGCTGCAAGAGCAAAATTCAGATTCGCATCTTCATCAACAAATTTATCACCAATAGCTGTTAATACCGGAGCCCGGTTAACATTAGTAACTAATATTGAAATGGTTTCATCTTTAACAATGTCGCCATCTGTTAGGGTAAAGGTTACAAAATATTCACCTTCATCATCAAAAGTAGTGTTCCAGACAAACTCAATGCCGTCAAAAGTAGCACCGACAGGAACACCGCTAGCTGTCAGAGTTAATATTTCGCTATCAGGATTACTGAAAGGAACCGGGAAAGTTAAATTGGAGTTTTCTGAAACTTCTTTGTCACCAATCGGGTCCAATACCCAGCGTGGTGAATCATTAACTGTTATTGAAATTGTTTCAGTATCAGTTAAATCACCATCAGTGACTTCTATTGTAGCACTATAAACACTGGCTTCTGTAAATCCGGGTGTCCATTCAAAAACTCCGTCTACAAAAGTATATCCAATCGGTAAATCAGTAGCGGTTATACTAAATGTAAGAGCTTCACCATCATCATCGGTTGCCGAAGCAGTAAAGGTTAAAAGAGCGCCTTCATCTATTTCTTGATTGCCAATTGAACCAAGAACAGGTGCCCGGTTTGTGTTATTTACAGTAACAGAGATTGTTGTTTCAACAGCATCAGCACCATCAGTAACTGAGAATGTTACCGAGTAAATACCTTCATCATCAAATGTAGGCGTCCAATCAAAGACTCCGTCTATAAAGGTATGCCCACCCGGAAGATCATTAGTAGTAATGCTATAAGTTAAACCATCAAGGTCAGCATCTGTTGCACTGACAGCAAAATTCAAATTACTGTCTTCACTCACGATTTGATCAGCAATTGGATTGAAAACAGGAGCACGGTTTGTATTATTGACCGTAATTGAAATTATCTGCTCAACCGCAGGATTAACTCCATCAGTCACACTGAATGTTACCGAGTAAACACCTTCATCATCAAATGTTGGTGTCCAGTCAAAGGTGCTTCCTACAAAGGTATGTCCACCCGGAAGGTCAGAGGCAGAAATTGAGTAAGTTAAACCATCACCTTCAGGATCAATTGCATTTACAGCAAAATTCAGATTACTGTTTTCACTCACGATTTGATCAGCTAAAGGATCAAATACCGGGGCGTTATTAACATCGATAACAGTAATCGAGATTGTTTCATCAGCAGTAAGAAGACCATCAGAAATCTCAAATGTAACAGAATAAATTCCATCATCGGTAGAACCCGGGGTCCAGTCAAAAACACCGCCAACAAAAGTATAACCTGCTGGAAGATCCGTATCAGTAATTGAGAAGGTTACAGCGTCTGCATCCGGATCACTGCCGGTAACGGCAAAATTCAGATTAACACCCTCATCGGTTTCTTTATTACCGATAGCATTTAACTCCGGAGCGCGATTAGTATTGAGTACTGTAATAGTAATAGTCTCTTCATCAGTATCATCACCATCTGAAGCCTGGAATGTTACAGAATAAACACCGGCTTCATCAAAAGCAGGATTCCAATTGAAAATTGAAGCTGCAAAAGTATAACCGGTTGGTAAATCTGTTGATGTTATTGAATAAGTAAGATCATCACCATCAGGGTCAGATCCGAAAACCGGGAAGGATAAATTTATACCTTCATCAGTAGATTTGTCACCAATGGCGCTTAAAATCGGAGCCTGATTTGTATTTGCGATAGTAATAGATATGATTTCTTCATCAGTATCTGTTCCATCAGATACCTGGAAAGTTACCGTATAAGCACCTTCATCACTAAATGAAGGAGTCCAGTCGAAAGTACCGTCAACAAAAGTATATCCTGTCGGTAAATCAGTGGAAGTGATCGAATATGTTAACGGGTCTAAATCAGCATCGGTTGCTGATACTACAAAAGTCAGATTTGAATTCTCTGCACCAATTTTATTACCAATCGGATTAAAAACCGGGGCGGTATTGGAAGCAGCTTCACCAATAGCAAAACACTGAGGTCCACCCCAGGTTGGTAGAACTGGACCACTTGGTGTTGACCAACTCCAACCACCAGCCGGAGGGTAGAATGAAGTATCTAAACAAATCTCGCCACCGTTGTAGGCAGGATCAATTGTACCAATATTTATTGTCCAGACAATTTCGTTTAAATCAGTTGGAATACCCGGGGCAAATAACGAAAAGCCTCCAAAACCAACTGTGTCGGCACCTATTCCATCAACACTGAACTGATTGACAAATTTTTGTTCAGCCATGCTTGGAAGAATTACCCCGGTATAATACCCGATAGTATCACTGGCAGGGATGGTCCATTGGGCACCTGTAGTTGTATAGACATGAAATCCATTGGTCCAGCCTTTAATATTTGAACCTGAAGTATTATTCATCCCTATATGAAATATAATTGGGGTAATACCATCGGCAGTTAAAGTTAATTCTGGCGTCAAGCCTTCAACATGGTCCAGATTCATTTGAGTTTGACCCCAAGCTGCACCTGTTGTGAGGAGAAGGAAAGTGATAAGACCGAAAAGAAGTTTTGTTCGCATCTACCGAACTCCTTAATAAGATTTAAAGTTTATTTTTTCCATTTTTGTGCAGAACTATCTGCAATTTATTAAACACAGTTCAAAAACTCTATTTTTGAAAATTCTGTTACCCTTGGCTTCATATAAATTCAAATGCTAAATAGATTTTCATTCGACTCAAAAAAAACAAAGGCTCACCAATAATTTTTAGTTAATAATTGAACTCAATAACGTCAGAACAATTTGGTATGTATTAATACTCACATTAAAAAAGGTGTGTAATTTTTTCTCTAGCTACGGGCAATATAGCGTATTAGCCTCATTTGTCAACACCTCTGAGTATTTAACATAATTACTGTTAATCAGCTCTTATTCAATCTTTTATAACGGTATTGAAGCAAGATTAGTACCAAAGATGAACCAAAAATGTCTGTCGCTAAATCATAGATATCAGAATGACGACCGGGAATAAAACTCTGGTAAATTTCATCAAAAGTAGCAAACCCGATTAAAAAGGCGCCGGATAGGATAAGTGCTTTATTGATATTGTCTTTGTGGAATATTTGGTAAAATGAACGGAAAGTTAAGGCCGATAAAATGGCATATTCTACAAAATGTGCAGCTTTATCAACAAATAGAAAACGAAATTTCTTTATCCCCAGTTCGGGGATTGAAGAAAGAATGATAACTGTTGCGGCATATATAATTAGAGGAAAATGATAGCGGAAAAATATCTTATATTTGTTATTATTTTTAGTCGTCATGATTTCAACCGAATTTGTATCTATTAATTAATATCTTTTTCATAACTATTTTAAGAAAAACTTCAAATTTAAATTATTGCAACTAAAATGTGCAATTTTTGCGCTAAAAAAATTATCAGAAAATCCAAGCTGGAAAAATGTTTTTTTTGTGCATGTTTTTTGTGGAATATATGCAAATTAAAACATATTATCTCATCGTATGAGAGAATTAAATAATAACACCCTATCCCCTATCCAAAAACTAAGAGGTGCTATCTTTGGGATAGTAATAGTTTTGGCTTTTGGAACTATCGGGTTTATGTTTATCGAGGAAATGACTTTTCTGGATTCTCTCTATATGACTGTTATCACACTTTCAACTGTAGGTTTCAGTGAAATATCGCCGCTTCATGAAATCGGAAGAATCTTTGTCATCTTTCTAATTCTTGTCGGGGTTAGTATTGCCGGTTTTACTATTTCAGTAATCGGACAGTTAGCACTGGAGGGGCAGTTCCAAGAGATATATGGAAGGAGAAAAATGGAAAGTAAAATAAAAAAGATGAGCAACCATTTCATTATTGCCGGATTCGGCCGAGTAGGCAGGCATGTTGCCTTTGAATTCTTCCGGGAAAAAGAATCTTTTGTTGTTATTGAAAAGAACGAAAAGTCTATTTCTGAATTAATTGATAAAGGGATTCCCGTTGTTGAAGGAGATGCTACCGACGACGATACTCTTATCAGAGCTGGAATTAAAAATGCTAAGACCCTTATTTCTACTTTACCTGAGGAAGCTCAAAATGTTTATCTAACCCTTACTGCCCGAGATATGAATCGGGATTTAAAAATTATCGCCCGTGCCGATTATGAAGGAGGAGAAAAAAAACTGCTCCGTGCCGGAGCGAATCATGTTGTTATACCTCATGAATTAGGCGGCATTAGAATGGCAATGGCATCTATGAGGCCCAATGTGATGGACTTTATGAGTATGACTTCCTTGGGTGAAGGAGGTCTTTCAATTGAGGAACTCATCGTGCCCTCAGGATGTAAACTTGCCGGCAAGACATTAATTGAATCGAATCTTAAAAAAGATTACAGTATCACTCTAATAGGCATCAAACAACCGGGAAAAAGTATTACAATCGCACCAGAACCGGATACTGTTTTAGAAGAAGCTGATATTTTAGTGCTTATCGGTCCCACTGATGGTTTAAAAAGACTTGAAAAAGATATCGTTTAAGTTCATATAAAAACTTCTCAAATTATAAAAACCCCCGATTTAAATAATCGGGGGTTTTTTTATGCTTTTAGAAGTTTGACTTAATTTTAAAAAAACTGTTAATTATGATATGATTGACAAAGTAATTAAGACAATTTTTGAATTTAAACTTATAATCAAAAAAGATTCAATTTTGGTCGCTCTTTCAGGTGGTCCCGACTCGGTTGCCTTGTTATATCTGCTTTGTAGAATAAAGAAAAGATTTAACCTTAATTTAGAAGCTGTCCATATCAACCATCAAATCCGACCCCAAGCTTCAAAAAAAGAAGAATCTTTTTGTCGGGAATTATGTCATGAACTAAATATCCCATTGCACATTGAAACGATCAATATTCCAAAACTTGCCAAAGAACAAAAAAAAGGGATAGAAGAAACAGCTCGGGATTTTAGATATGAAACCTTTGAAAGAATCGCATCAGAATCAGGCTTAAATAAAATTTGCTTAGGTCATCACCAGGGCGATCAAGCGGAAACTGTTTTGTTTCGCATTCTCAGGGGCACCGGGATTACCGGTTTAAAAGGAATTCCTATCCAACGAGGACAGATTATCAGGCCGTTATTGAATTTATCCAGAGAAGAAATTTTATCTTTTTTGAATGAAAACGGAATAAAATACTGTATCGATCAGTCAAATTTCAATAATGACTATAAAAGAAATTTTATTCGAAACCGGCTATTAAAAGATATTCGCAAAAACTTAAACCCATCGGTAAATTCTGCACTGGTGAATCTTGCTGAGACTGCAGTCGAAGAAGATAAATTTCTTGAAAAAATTTCAGCTAAAATGATCAGAAAATCTGTGTCAATCACAGCCGGCGGTAAAATTCAGCTTGATTTGAACTCCTTTAACAGTTATGATTTATGGCTTAGGCGAAGAGTTATAAGGCATTGTCTGACAAAAGTTTCAAACGATAATTTGATGCCTGACAAGACAGTAGTAAATCGACTGGTGGAATTTGCAATTAATAAAGGGAAGGAGATCTCTGTACCCGGGAGAATTCAAGTTGTAGTTTTAAAAGAATTTCTAATTATTTCAAACCGCGATAAACTAATCTACCATGAAGATTTTAGACCGGGTAAACAGGTAAAATTGATCACTCCTGCTTTAAATTTTAAAATTTCAGCAAATCGAAGTAAAAGTTTGCCCGATTTCAAAAAAATAAGTAAAATGACCGTCTATATTGATAGAGAAAAACTTGATTTACCATTAATAATCAGGAATATTGAGATTGGCGATAAATGTATGTTTTTGGGGATGAAAGGTCGAAAAAAGATAGGCGACTATCTGACTGATAAAAAAATTGCCCGGGTAATGAGAGATGAAATCCCTGTTGTCTGTGATCAAAAAGGGATTATATGGCTTGTTGGGCAGGAAATTAGTGAGAGAGTAAAAATTACAAAATCTACAAAGAGGATATACAGAATTGGATGCACTCGACGAAAAGAAAATTGAGCGAATGCCTTTTGAGCTTCTTTTAGATCAAAAGACTATTGCAAAACGGGTTACAGAACTCGGTAAACAGATTACCAAAGATTATTCTGATAAACATATTGTATTTGTGGGAGTTTTAAAAGGGTGTGTTATTTTCCTTTCTGATCTGATCCGACAAATCAAGCTTCCTCTGGAATTGGAATTTGTTACTGCAGCTTCGTATCGAAAAGGTAAAACGCAGGATGAAAAAGTTAAACTCCGGGGACATAATTCTTTCTCTATATCAGGGAAACATGTTTTAATAGTTGAGGGTGTCGTAGATACCGGGAAAACCGTTACGACATTAGTTAAAGAATTCAAGAAAATGGAACCTGAATCTGTAGAGATTGTTACCTTATTAGACAAACCGGGTAGTCACCGGACAAAGTTGGAAATAAAATATAAAGGATTTTCTATCGCTAATGATTTTGTAATTGGCTATGGGCTTGACAATACCCAGAAATTTAGAAATCTGCCGTTTATTGGTAAAGTTGTTGATGAATAATGTAACTTTTTAGGATAATTATCGAATATAGTCTCATAACCTTTGTATAACATGAAAGTTAACTTTAGACTGGAGAACCTGTGTCAGATTTGATGAATAAAAAAGATAAAGATAAGAACTTAAATAAGGATAAAGACGGAAAACAAAAAGAACCGATGGGGTGGCGAAGCACCGGCAAGTCGATGATGTTCTGGTTCGCGCTCTTTCTGATTGTAATCGTCTTTTATACTTACTATACAGGATTAAATCAGGATTTTGTAGAAATTACTTACTCCGAGTTTAATACTCAAATTAATAACAACAATGTTCTGGAAGTATCCTTTACTGATCAGGAAATTGAAGGTCGACTCAGTGAAGCCCAAATTTTTGCTTCATCAAATTCTTCAAATTCCTATTCCAAATTTAAAACCCGTATTCCGTTTCCGGATATAAATTATGAAATTGTAAAAAGGCTCGAAGAAAACGATATCAACATTACGGCTAAAATAAAAGGTCCCGATCTATTCTCGATCCTTATCTCAATAGCCCCCTGGATATTTCTTATCCTTCTCTGGCTGTTTTTTATAAAGCAGATGCAAGGCGGTTCAGGTCCAAAAGGACTATTTTCTTTTGGGAAAAGTAAAGCCAAACTTATAACTGATGAACGTCCAAAAGTAACTTTTAAGGATGTTGCTGGAGCCGAAGAGGCAAAAGAAGAACTGATGGAAATAATCGAATTTCTCAATGAGCCCGGTAAATTCCAGAAACTGGGCGGGAAAATTCCCAAAGGCGCTCTTTTGCTGGGTCCTCCGGGAACCGGTAAAACTTTGCTTGCAAGAGCTGTGGCTGGTGAAGCAGGCGTGCCGTTTTTCTCGATGTCGGGTTCGGATTTTGTCGAGATGTTTGTCGGGGTTGGTGCCAGCCGGGTTCGTGATCTGTTTGAACAAGGCAAGAAAAATGCCCCGTGTATTATCTTTATTGATGAAATTGATGCTGTTGGTCGCCATCGTGGAACCGGATTAGGCGGGGGACATGATGAACGTGAACAAACATTAAATCAATTGCTGGTTGAAATGGATGGCTTTGAATCTAATGAAGGTGTCATCTTGATTGCCGCAACAAACCGTCCTGATGTGCTCGACCCGGCCCTGTTGCGTCCCGGTCGATTTGATCGGCAAATTGTTGTTGGAAATCCTGATGTTAAAGGTAGAGAAGGAATTCTTAACGTTCATGTTCGAAAAGTTAAGATTAGTGATGATGTTGATCTGACTGTTCTTGCAAGGGGTACTCCCGGAATGACCGGTGCCGATCTGGCCAATATGGTTAATGAAGCTGCTCTGTTAGCATCACGAAAAAATCGTGATTCGGTCACAATGGATGATTTTGAAGAAGCTAAAGATAAAGTGTTAATGGGTTCAGCTCGAAGATCACTGGTAATAATGCCGGAAGAAAAGAAAGTGATTGCTTATCATGAAGCCGGTCATACTCTAGTTTCAAAATATCTGCCTAAAGCTGACCCGGTTCACAAAGTTACAATTATTCCTCGGGGAATGGCGCTTGGTGTGACTCAATCTTTACCGGTCGACGAACGTCATACTCATTCGAAGGAATATCTTGAATCGACTCTGGCGGTACTTATGGGTGGTCGGGTTGCGGAATTGATTGTTTTCGACCAGCTTGATACAGGTGCCGGGAATGATCTGGAACGGGCTACTCGATTAGCCAAGAAGATGACCTGTAATTGGGGCATGTCTGAAAAAATCGGACCGGTTACGCTTGGCAAAACCGATGAACATATTTTCCTCGGTAAAGAAATTCAACAACGCCATGATTTCTCTGAAGATACTGCAAAAATGATTGATTCTGAAGTCAAACGATTCGTTATGGATGCCGAAGAAGTCGCCCGGGTTATTTTAACTAAAAATGTCGACAAACTTCATAAACTGGCTAAAAGACTTCTTGAAAAAGAAATTATTGATAGCCGTGAAGTTAATGAAATTGTCGGACAATCTTCCGGTGACGTTGAAGAGGTTGAACAGCCGATTCCATCTCCTGAAAAATAAAATTTTGAGTATAGATTAGGGTAAAAGCCGGTTTTTAATTAAACCGGCTTTTTTTATTAAACGAATTATTCTTGATTTCCATCTTTGATTTAAGTTCTATAAAGATAGAAACAAAACTTAACGGTCAATATGTCAAAACAGATTTTAAAACGTACTGAAGAGATAAAAAAAGTGATCCCGCTTTCAAACGGTAATCAGATTGCTCTAAGCCGACCGTTGATTATGGGCATCCTGAATGTCACCCCGGATTCTTTTTCCGATGGCAGCGAATATTCAAACCTTGAAAAGGCATTTAGAAAAGCTATCGAAATGGAACAACAGGGGGCGGATATTGTCGATATCGGCGGAGAATCCGCCCGTCCCGGAGCGGAACCGGTTTTACTTGATGAAGAACTTAGCCGCGTGATTCCGGTAATCAAAATGATTCGTAAAGAAAGCACCGTTCCGATTTCTATTGACACTTATAAGGCTGAAACCGCCCGGCAGGCACTTGATGCGGGAGCGGATATTGTGAATGATATTTCGGCTTTGCGGTTTGATTCCGGAATGGCAAAATTAGTGGCGAAGCGGAAAGCGCCCATCGTGCTGATGCATATGCAGGGGGAGCCTGGGGGAATGCAGAAAAAACCAAATTATCAGGATTGTGTCGCAGAGATATTGCTTTTTTTTAAGGAAAGAATTTCGTACTGTGAAAGCAAAGGGATTGACCGTTCAAAAATTATTCTCGATCCCGGAATCGGGTTTGGAAAACGGCTGAATGATAACCTTGAGCTTTTGGCAGGTCTGAAAAAATTTAAAGAAACCGGACTGCCGTTGCTTGTGGGAACCTCGCGAAAATCTTTTATCGGAATGATCCATGATTCGGACAAACCAGCCTCGGACAGATTAGGCGGTTCGATTTCTTCGGCAGTAGTGGCTCTGCTTCATGGTGCCGATATAGTAAGAGTGCATGATGTTGAGCAAACGGTTGAAGCCCTGAAAGTTTTGCAAGCTATAAGAGAAACAAAATGACCTTTTATCAATTAGATTTTATTAAGTTCGGAATAAAAGATATCATCGATATTATGATTGTATCGTTTATCTTTTATCAGCTTCTAAAACTGATGAAAGGCACCCGTTCGGCGCAAATTATTTTCGGACTGTTTACTTTGGCGGTGGTCGCATTTATCTCCTATTGGTTTCAGCTTGAAGGCGTCACCTGGATGTTTTCAAACCTTGCCACCTTCGGTCTGATCGTTATCGTGATTGTATTCCAGCCGGAACTCCGGTCGGTGCTGGCCCAGTTCGGGCAACACCGTTTTGTAAGGCGATTGTTTACCGAAGAACAGCGAAGATCAATTATCGAGGTCTCCCGAGCCGTACTGCGTCTGGCGGAACTTCGCTATGGCGGGCTGATTGTTATTGAACGCCAAACCGGGTTGCGCAATTTTGTTGAGTCGGGCAAAGAGATCAACTCCGAATTATCATCAGAACTTCTGGTCACTCTGTTTACACCATATACTCCTTTACATGACGGGGCGGTCGTGGTTTCGGGCGATCATATCCTTGCCGCCGCTTGTTCGCTGCCGTTGACAACTAACCCGCGCTATGGGAAACTTTACGGGATGCGCCACAAAGCTGCGATTGGGTTGTCCGAAGAAGCGGATGCGGTGATTGTTGTGGTTTCGGAGGAGACGGCTCAGATTTCGATTGCTTACAAAGGTATTTTGGATGTTGATATCGCTAAAGCCGAATTCAAAGACCGCCTGGCAATTTACCTAAGTTCCTGACACACTTCGTGCACACGTCGTGTGGTTTATAATCAAGAACAACTCTTTTTCGCTGTAAGTCATTGTGGTGATTTTCCTTATAGTCAAAATGGGTTCGTTTGCTCACTTCGTGTGGTTTATATTCATGAACAAACTATTTTCGCTGTAAGTCGTAATTGTATATCATAGTACAATGAAAATGGGTTCGTTTGCACACTTCGTGTGTTTATCCTTGGCATAATTTAGATTTTTTTTTGTAGTATGAATATTAAACCCACAGCAAGCGGTGTGGCACCCCCAAAAAAACATTTTTTTGTTGTAAGTCATTGTGGTGATTCCTTGTACAACCCAAATGGGTTCGTTTTGTTACTTTTGTGTTTTCTTTTTGAGTAGGTCAGGAGCCGTGTGCTCCTGACAATTAATTTGAAAGAGTTATCTGTATTGATCAGCTCTCGAAACCAAGACACACTTCGTGTGCTTTTTATTTTCGGGAGATTTTCAGATATAAAATTGGGCATAACTTTCCGTTCCTCCTTTTATAAAGGGGAGCCTTTTCTCAATCACCAATGAATTTAGGGTGAAAGTGAACCGAAGTCTTGCGTAGGTCGAACCTCTGCGGTTTCGACAAATTGGCAGGAGCACTAAAGGCTAATAGTCCGCCAAAGGCGGGGTTCTGCCATGCGTGGGCTTACCTTATTCTTTCTTTTAGAAAATATCTACAGGTGGTAAGCCAGACAAAAGAGCGATTTTATTATAGTAGCCAGCTAAATCCTGAGCCAGGCAGACATTATCTTCAATTTTGCCAAAGACTTTACCTATCGTTGTATTTGTATCGTGTATTTTTTTGATAAATCTATTGATGCGACCCATTGCACCAGTATGTACATCATCTTTTGTTTTTGATTGTTGAAGTTGTTCAAAGGCTTTTTTGACTTTAGCTATTTCTTTTTCTACCGATTTTTTAGTATCATCGTCTTCTGCTTCATCCAAGAGATCATCTTTTAAATTATCAAAGGCACCGGATAAACCATTGATGTTGATTTGAATTTCATTTGTTATTTCAATGTCAACATCTGCTGTTGCATCGGCATTAGAGGTAGTGTTGATTGTAGGATTGAAATTGATTATTTGATCTTTCGAACCTTTTTCATCTTTCATTTCACTATCCTCTTTCAGTATGACATCACTAATCAGAGACAAGACATCAACATTTTTCAAATTTCCGGCATTACATTTTATAAATTTTTCTTCCTCCTGTTTATACTGTTTTAATAATTTATATTTAAAAAATATAGGTACTTCGTTTTTATTACATTCAGCACAATTACAAGGTACCATCTCATCAACGCTTAGATTCTCAAATGTGTCATTTAATTTATTAATATAACCCCGAATAATAGAGAGTGTCTCCAGTCGATCGTTTCCGGTAATGCGTATTTTCAATACTCTTTTATCAATAGTTTCTGTTATTTCGGCGAGACTATCGCCGTTTTTAAGAATAACCCCGCTTTTCCAATTTTGTCTTTTATGGATATATTTATTCATACGTACTATCAAACGTGAAATAATACCTTTTGGCATAAAATCGTAGCGGTATTCAAAGCGTAGAAGCTCTTTTCCTTTGGAGCTTATCTCTGTCCAGTATTTTTGATCCGCAGAAGATTTATCTGGCAACAATTCCGGTATTATATATTGACGTGTTTCATCTATCTCAAAACAGAGTTCAAAATTTAACATAAGTTGGAGCAATTCGCTATGCTTGCTTTTATAAATATCCTGATGCCAGACTCTTTCTATGTTTTTGTTATTAAATGTTCCTCCGCTTTCAATAATATCATGATCAAATAGGATTTTGTATACAGCTTCGGTTGCCCAACCGGTATTTAGGATTACCGTTTTATTTAGAGTTAAATCATCTTGAAAGTGCAGAACGACGCCGAGGTCATGCAGGAATTCACTGATATACCTTGCTTTTTGTTCATCTTCGATTCCATGAGCTTTACAAATATGCAAATATTGATCATATGATATATAATTACTTTTTTCTTTTTCTAGAGCCTTGCGGATACTGACCCATTTCTTAGGTATCGGATCATTTCCGACATGATCTAAATTGCATAAATATTTTTTAATTTCTTTGGATAAGTATTCCAACCCAGTGTTGTCATCGAGGTTAACTTCAAAAACCTTTTTAACACTTGTGAAAGTTTTTAAAATATTTTCCGGAACACTTTTCTTATGATTATGTTTTTCATTCAAGACAATAAGTACAGGACATTTGCCACTGAAGAGTTCGAGAATGTTTAACCAATAATAAAAATCTGTATTTTCTTTGCGATTATCAGCGACAACAATATAAAGTGTACGTTTGGTTAGGAAATATCGATGGGTGGCGTGCATGATTTCCTGCCCGCCAAAATCCCAGATATTACACCTAAAGGGAATTTTTTCTGAATATAGGAATTCCCATTTGTTAACGTCAATTCCTTCGGTCATAGGTTCCTTGGGATTTAATTTATAGTCCGGGTTATTAAGTTTTATTGATAACGAAGTTTTGCCTGCTCCCGGCTCACCGACAAGGATAAGTTTTGCTTCATAGATAAAATCTTCACCCTGAGATTCCAATGATTCGAAATAATCACGAATTCGATTAATATTGTCTTCATCAAAAGCAATTTCAGGTGGTGGTTGTTCGATAGGGTTATCGTTGAGTCCCAGGTGTTTTAATTTTCGCAATTTTATGATTTCATAAGGTAGAAATGTTAATCTATTATTCTCTAAGGATAATTGAGTTAAATTCTTTAATTTATCTATTTCAGGAGGTAGAGAAGTTAATAAATTTTCATTAATTTCTAAGTCTTCTAAGGATACTAATTGTAATATTTCAAGTGGGAATTTGTTAAACTTATTAATTCCTAAAGTTAATCTTTTTAATCTCGGTAATAAAATTATGTCAGAAGGAATAGTAGAAAGATTATTACGATGCAATAATAACCTTTCCAAATTGACACATTTCAATATTTCAACAGGGAATGAAGTGAAGTTATTTCCACCAAGATTCAATTCTGCTAATTCCTTTAATTGTTCAATTTTTGAAGGTATAGATGAAAGTTTACTACCGTAAAAACCTAAGTAATTTAAGTTTTTCAATTTTAATATTTCTGAAGGAAATGTATTGAAATCATTAAAATTCAGAAGAAATTCTGATAATTTTCTTAACAGGCTAACCTCAGATGGAAGTGTACTTAGTTTATTAAATGTTAAGTTTAGTTTTTCTAAGTTTTGAAGATTGAAAATTTTAGAAGATAATTTTCTGATTTTATTATCTCTCAATGAGAGAGCTTTTAACTTTTTGAATTTAAATACTATTTGTGGAATATAATTAATTCCCAAATCATTCAGCATCAAAACAACAACTTTTCCATTTGAATCTGTTTGATACTCTTTTGTACAGTATTCACTAAACTTGATGTCTTTTTTCCTGGTCAACGTTTTTCCAAGTTCTTTTTCGAGTTGTTTTATGAGTTCCAAGTCGGTTGGCATGGTCAGCCCCTTTCAAATATTTTCTGCGTCAGAATATTGACGATATCATCATTAATATATAATATGCGTAATGTTTGAATATACATATCGCATTCCATTTTGGGTAGTGGAAAATGGTTGGAAGGGGAGATTTTTAAAAAAGAGTTTTATTTTGAAAATTACAGATAACAGATCAGGTCTCCAAGAGAAGAGAGACCTGACCTACGGGGGAAGGTTTATCATGTAGTGGTTCAGGCATGCCTGAACCCTACGAAGAAATTGTCGGGTTTTTCCTTTAAGTCAGAACCCGACCTACTTCAAGAAAAATACTGGATTCCTGCTTTCGCAGGAATGACACACTTCGTGTGATTTAATTAATCAGATATACTCTGATGTAGCTAACACTATAGTAATAGCATGTCGTTTTTGTCTGTTTATAGCCCATTTCCCCCTCGATTTGTATAAATTGACATTTGGGCATAAATAACCTATCTTAGGCGGCTCTGAAGAAACTGTTTGGTGTCGATATTTTAATAACCCAGCAGAATGTCTGTTGGGGTTTTTTGATTATATGATGGCTGTTACGATAAAAGTTGTCGAAACCACAGGGGTTTCGACCTACTCAATTTGAAGATAATAAGAGTTAGAAGTTATTATAATTTGGCTCTGACAAAGTGAGAATATGAAGAAGATTGAAAGTATAAGAAATTTTTCCATAATTGCCCATATTGATCATGGGAAATCAACCCTTGCAGATCGGTTGCTCCAGTTTACGCAAACACTCACTGATCGGCAGATGAAATCCCAGGTGCTCGATTCAATGGACCTTGAACGGGAACGCGGCATTACAATTAAAGCCCATGCTATCAAACTCAATTATAAAGCCAAAGATGGTAAAGAATACGATCTGAATCTGATTGATACGCCGGGGCATGTCGATTTTACCTATGAAGTCAGTCGGTCGCTGTCGGCCTGTGAAGGGGCGATATTGGTTGTTGATTCCTCTCAGGGAATCGAAGCACAGACCCTTTCAAATTTGTATCTGGCAATGGAAAATAATCTCGAAATTTTACCGGTACTGAATAAAATTGATTTACCTCATGCTGATCCTGAGAAAGTTGAAAAAGAACTGGTTGAGCTTTTAGGATGTAAACCGGAAGATATTATCCGTTGTTCAGCCAAAGCAGGAATCGGAATTGAAAAACTATTGGAAGAGATTATAAAAGTTTTCAAACCTCCGGTTGGCGATCCTGAGGCTCCGGTACAGGCAATGGTTTTTGATTCGGTGTTTGACACCTACCGCGGGGCGATGCCGTTTATAAGAGTCGTCAACGGAACGATTCGTAAAGGGGACAGCGTTAAATTTTTCTCAACCGATATATCTTATGAGGTTGATGAAGTCGGTTATATGAGACTCGAAGCAATGCCGATGAAATCGATTTCTGCGGGTGATGTCGGGTATTTGTTTGCCTCGATTAAAGAAGTTGGCGATACCAAAATCGGTGATACCCTTACCACAACGGATAATCCGGCAACGGAACCACTTGAGGGCTTTGTCAATGTCAAGCCGATGGTTTATGCGGGATTGTATCCGGCGGTTGCGGAAGATTTTAATCAGCTTCGGGACTCACTGGATAAACTTGCGCTTAATGATTCCTCGCTGGTGTTTGTACCTGAAAGTTCAACAGCCCTTGGGTTCGGTTTTCGAGCGGGATTTTTGGGACTGCTTCATATGGAGATTATCACTGAACGGTTGGAGCGGGAATATAATCAGACAATTATTAATACGGTTCCAACGGTTGAGTACAATGTTTATATGAATAACGGTGAGATGAAATCAATTTCGAATCCGTCACATATGCCGGAAACGACTGATATTGACCATATTGAAGAACCATTTGTGGATGCACAGGTAATTGTACCCTCGGAATATGTCGGTACGAT
Organism: uncultured bacterium; assembly: GCA_965372795.1. GTDB lineage: Bacteria > Zixibacteria > MSB-5A5 > GN15 > FEB-12 > QNAD01. The sequence continues at coordinate 279,500 of CBDVDR010000001.1, read as the reverse complement.
TATGAAACTTGCCATCGACAGACGGGGAATTTACAAAACAACGGATTACCTTTCGCCAACACGGGCGACTTTGAATTATGCGTTTCCATTGTCAGAAATTATTTTTGATTTTTATGATATTTTAAAATCATCAACCCGGGGGTATGCCTCTTTTGATTATGGGGTCCCTTATTATATTCGTTCTAATCTGGTGAAACTTGATATAAATTTGAATGCAGATACGGTAGATGCGCTTTCTTCGATAATTCACCGGGATAAAGCTTATCTGTGGGGGAAAAAGCTGAACGAGAAACTTCGTACTCTGATTCCACGACAGATGTTTGAAGTTATAATTCAGGCTACGATTGGAAATAAAGTTATTAGTCGGGCAACTGTGAAGCCACTGCGTAAACAGGTTTTGTCAAAATGTTATGGTGGTGACATAACCCGTAAGCGGAAACTTCTTGAGAAACAAAAAGAGGGTAAAAAGCGGATGAAACAGTTTGGCACCGTAGAGATTCCTCAGGAAGCGTTTTTAGCCGCATTAAAACTTGATTGATTTTGCAACAAAGTCCGGTTTCCCGGGTACAATCATTAGTTGAGTAAATGCCGATAATTTATACATTATGAATATGAAAAAATTTGTTTTTACAGTTCTAATAGCAGTTCTCATTTTAGTTACCCCGGTTATGTCGGTCTCGCTTCTGATTCCGATGGATGAATCACAAACCGATCATTTAAAAGCTTATGGTGTAATTTTTAAAGCCCTTGATTTAGGTTATAAAGCTCAGTGGCTTTTGAACTATCAGGGCGGATCGTTTCTGATTGATTATAATGATGAAATTCTCAATCTGTGTCTGCTTATGGGAGTGTCTTATGAGCGGGCAAGTTCGGGACAGGTGGCTGATATTTTCAGGCGGATTGAAGTTGAGAATATGGAACGGGTCGAGCTTGAGAAGGCTCCGAATATTGCCGTTTATTCGCCGACATCGAGTCAACCGTGGGATGATGCGGTGACGCTGGCGTTGACCTACGCTGAAATAAAATATGAACTGATCTGGGATGAGGATGTGTTGTCGAGTGCTTTGGATGAATATGACTGGCTTCATTGTCATCATGAGGATTTCACCGGGCAGTATGGGAAATTTTACGCCTCGTTTAGAAATCAACTCTGGTATCAGGCTGATGTGACTACAAATGAGACGATGGCAAAAAAGCTCGGGTACAGCAAAGTTTCGAAGATGAAATATGATGTAGCGCGCACGATTTATGATTATGTACGTCGGGGCGGGTTTATATTTTCGATGTGTTCAGCTCCGGAAACATTTGATATCGCTCTTGCCGCCGAGGGAATTGATATAGTACCGCGCGAGTTTGACGGAGATCCGATTGATCCCGGGGCACAGGAGAAACTTGATTACAGCAAGACCTTCGCCTTTGAAAATTTTAAATTATCAATAGACCCGCTGGTTTACAGACATAGTAATATTGACACCTATCCTGACCGGATGATTAGGTTTTTGTCTCAAAAAGATGATTTTTTCTATCTGTTTGATTTTGCCGCGAAACTTGACCCGGTCCCGACGATGTTATCACAGAATCATGTTAACGTAGTCGAAGGGTTTATGGGGCAGAATACGGGGTTCAGGAAATCTTTGCTCAAGAAATTTGTGACTGTTTTGGGGCAGCCTGATAATTTTGACGAGGTGCGGTATATCCATGGCAATCTGGGGCGGGGGACATTTACATTTTTGTCAGGACATGACCCTGAAGATTATCAGCATATGGTACACGATCCGCCAACCGATCTGTCGCTTCACAAAAACTCACCCGGGTATCGTTTGATTCTTAACAATGTCCTATTTCCGGCAGCAAAGAAAAAAGAGCGCAAAACTTAACAGGCACTGACATAGTCAGTCTTTTTGGCTTTGCCTCTTATATTTGTATTTTCAAGAAACCAAATATATCAATTATTAGTTGAATATAAAAATTATGTAAATATAATAAAATTATGACTATTGAATATGATAAAACATTTATTGGGATTGATTATGGCGAGCGTAGAATCGGGATTGCCAAAAGTGATCCGACCGGTTTGATTGCCTCAGCCTTAAAGACCCTTGAAATTAAATCCCAAAAAGAAGCCTTAGAGAAAATCGAAAAAATAATAAAAGAATACGAGCCGAATGGCTTGGTTATTGGTTACCCGCTTCATAGTTCCGGAGAGAAAAGTAAAAAATGTGTTGAGATAGATGAATTTGTTTTAAAACTTCATGAAATATTCGATGGACCGATTCATAAAAGTGATGAAAGGTATTCAACCAAGGAAGCGATGGGAATTATTCATGCTCATGGTAAAAAAGTCGGGCAGGATAAAAAGCGTCTCGACCGTTTAGCAGCAGTGATTATTCTTCAGAGATTCCTCGATGAACTGGTAAGATAAATGAGCAGTAATTTAAAAAAAATAATAAGCGGTATTGTAATATTGATTGTAATTTTAGTCGGGTATGGGTTCATGGCTTATAATCAGGATTATGATATTTCGGATCGGGTTGTTCATATTGATATTAAGCAGGGCGATAATTTTAATCGCATTGCTAATATCTTAGCTGAAAAAAAAGTGATCGGGTCAAAATTGGTGATAAAAATTTTTGCTCGTTTGAATGGTGTCGACAAAAAGCTTACTCCGGGACGTTATCCATTTACCGGTAAAAATTCATGTAAATCAGTTTTAAGTAAACTTGAGAAGGCAGAATTTCTCAAAATTAAAGTTACAATCCCGGAAGGAATGCCTATCTGGGGGACAGCTGCAATATTGCAGGAGAAAATGGGTTTTGATTCGGCGCAAATTGTTGCCCTCAATGTCAAAGCCGCTTTTTTAAAAAGTAAGAAAATTCCTTCGCTTGAGGGGTATCTGTATCCGGAAACTTATTTTTTCCCTTATGGGGCTTCGGTTGAGGATGTGTTGAGTGATATGATAACAATGTTTTATACCGTTACTGATACAATTTGGCAAAAGGACATTCCGAATAATCTTAGTCGGGAAGAGGTTATAATAATGGCATCTATCATTGAAGCTGAAACTCGATTAAATAGCGAACACAGCCGAGTTTCATCAGTCTATCATAACCGGTTAAATCGAAATATGAGACTTGATGCAGACCCGACGGTTATTTATGGTTTAGGGGGTTTGGATCGACCATTATGGAAAAAAGATTTAAGAAAAGACTCGCCGTATAATACTTATATGAGAAAAGGATTACCGCCCACACCGATAAATTCACCGGGGGAGAAGTCAATCAAAGCGGCAATCTCACCTGAAAAGACCGACTTTTTATATTTTGTAGCTGATAATACGGGCGGGCATTATTTTTCCAAGTCTAATGCTGAACATAATCGTGCTATTAAAAGAATTCGCAGTAGCGATAAATAGTTATACCGCAGTCTTTTCGAGCATGGTTTCTACTTTTTGAATAAATTCATTACCAAGGCTCAGAACATAATTTATAGAATCATTATCAAAGGCATTTTTGCATGATGAACTGTAGCCGATCAAGCCAACAACTTCATTATCAGAATCCAGAAGTTGAATCATACAGGATTGTGAATTATCGTTTAGTAAAAGTTTTCTTTCAAAGAAGTTTCCTTCAAAAGTTGAGCAATCATTGCTGATATAGTTTTTTTTACTATTTACGATATTTTGGAAAAATGAATTATCATTGGGAAGTGAGATTGATAAGCCTTCATGGAAAATATTGTTATCCCAGGTGGCGATTGCAGCCAGATTCCCGTTTTTTCGAACAATCAATACACATTTATCAAAATCGAGTTTTTCTTTTATAGCTTCAAGGTAAGTTGCAAATAACTCAGTCAATTTGTTAGTCCTTCATTAAAGTCAGTCTTCTTAATTATTTATACGTAATTATTCCTCAGTGGTTTCCGGCGGACGCTTTAATTGGTATTTTTTTACTTTGCGCCAGAGCGTGGTTCGTCCAATGCCTAATTCCTGGGCTGATTGAGTGAAATTCCATTGATTCTCTTCGAGAACTTTCTTGATAATGGTTTTTTGATTATCAGCTAACGATGTTTTACTTATCGTTTTAGTTTCATTATTAGCTTTTAGTCTTTTGGGTTTAGTGAACGAGGATGAAATAAATCGGATATCCTCAGCTTCAATTAAGTTCTCCCGGCAAAGAGCGGCAGAGCGCTGGAGGGTATTTTCAAGTTCTCTGACATTTCCGGGCCAGTTATAATTATGAAGTTTTTCCATTGCCCGTCTTGAGATTGTCACAGAACCGGTTTGCATTTCAAATGAGATTCTTCGCAGAAAATAATCTACCAGAAGTTCAATATCTTCACTGCACTCAGAAAGGGTTGGCATTTCAATTGGAAAAACATTGCATAAGTAGTGTAACTCTTTTAAAAACAATCCCTGCTCAACTAAACTTTCAATATCAGTTCCGGTTGATGCAATTACTCTAATATCGGCTTTGAATGAAGTTTGGTGGGTGGACCCGGTAATTTCAAATGTCTGGAGGAATTTTATAAGTTTTCCCTGGCAGGGAAGGGTGAGGCGGTGGATTTCATTTATAAAAAGAGTTCCACCGTTAGCTTTTTCAAGAGCTGATTGTTGAAAGGGAGAATTAATATTTGACGATGTTAGATTCAGTCTATTTGAGTTAGCCAGTTGATTGGCTACGGAATAAGTTCCGAATATTTCATTTTCATGCAGGTATTCCGGTATAATCGAGCAATCGACCATTACAAAGGAGTTCATTCTACGTTTTGAATGATAATGAATTGTATGCGCCAGTTGTTTTTTACCGGTACCTGATTCACCAATGAGATAAACATTTATATCCGTAGGTGAAATTTTGTTTACTGTTTCTTTAAGGTCAGAAATCGGTTTGGAGATGCCAATAATATTATCAAACCCATAAGACATTGCCATTCTGCCTCTAAGATTTAATAATTCCATTCTGACATTTTGATGTCGTGCGATTCTTTTAATTGTAGCCAACAGCTGATTTGTTGAAATTGGAGAGCTTAAAAATTCGCCTTCTTCATTTAACCGGCTATTCTTATCCCATTCAATTGAATTTTCAGAAATAATGATAAAATCTACCAGAGGGTGTTTTCTTTTGGCGCGGTCAAGAGTTGACCAGCTATTTTCATCAAAGTTTGAAAGATTGCAGATTAACATTTCAACTTCTTCATTTTCCAGCACACTTACAACCGACTCCATTGAGTCAGTTCTCATCAAGCGGTAATCAGAGCCACGCAGTTGAGCAAGGATGCTGGTATTTTGGTCGGCTGGATTTTCAACTATTAATATAGATGTGGTTTTTGTGGTTGTATCTAAGAGCATATTTTCTTTCAATCAGTCTTAATTGTTAGGGTGGTGACAAGTTTATTTGTTTTTTTATTAATCATATTTTTTAAAATCACTTTATTTTCTCGACATATCTGATGTGCAAATTCATTCCAGTCTGATAATTCCAGACCATCATTGACTTCTTTAAACGAGGAATTGAAATGGATATTAAATTCACTTAGGAAATTTGTTTTATCAACCGTGATAGTCGTTGATGAGGGGGTTTCTTTCCCTTTAAGATGTGAATTCAGGACCGCTGAAAAAATAATTCTATACGCAGTCAGGTCTGCCTTAAGATATAAGTTGTTTACTTTTGAATGGAGTTGGATAGCATAATCATCGCCTTTTTGCTGAATAGCTTTGTCAAGTTCATACAAAAGATTGATTCTTTTTTGCGAAGGTTTACGTTCGATGATGTCATCGAGCATTTGAATAACCGGTTGAAGATTTTTTGTCTGATTGTTAATTGCGGCTGCCAGGTGATTTGTTGATTCATTATCAAACTCCGACAGGTTTTTCTCAAGGATGAAACCCGTTTTGGAAATATTTGAAACTCCCATGGATATTTTATCAAGCAGAAATCTGGTTGGGCTATTTGGGGAAGGTGATTTAAGAGTTTCTTTGTTAAATGACATCACAGAAATTTGAAAATTATCTGAGGAATAGTTTTGTAGAATTAGTTTGCCAAAAAGAGTCGGATCGGGGAAGAGCTCTTTAATCTGGTTGAACTCAAGATGTACCAATTCACGTAAATTCATGCTAACTATTTGTTCAAGGGAAGAGTTTACATAAAGAACCCGACCGGAACTACGGTTAACCAGTATTGTAGGTTTGGTTGAATTGATATGTTCATCCAATTTTTCAGCCATTTTTTTTGCGGATTGGTAAGCTGTACGGAATTTTGCAACATATCCCTGGAATCTTTCCTGTTGCAAAGGATTGGAAAGAACATCGTCGGGACCTAAAATACCAAAAACAACGGGATGTTTGTCACCGGGATTTATGGTAGCAGTTGTAATCATGTAATTATGAGTAAAATTGGATCGTGGTCTGAAGATGTGTGAAAATACAGCCGAAGTGTTTTCATTGATCGCAGTTTCAATCAACTCATGCGGGAAAAGGGTAACATCCTCCGGGGCGAGATATTTATCTCCGGAAATAATAAAAGAGATAGAATTCTCAGGAGCCAAGCGATCTATAAATTCTTTGGATCGATCACTTAACCAACCTCTCACCAACAGCCCAAATAACATCGGTTCAATAAATGAAGTGTTTTCTTTGAGGTGTTTTGTTTCAATTGGAAACCGGTTGTTTTTGGGATGTGAAGAAGCAATTTCGGATTGCTCTGGTTCATATTGGAACTGTTTAACAGTCATTTATTCTCCATTGTTTCAATTTGGGACGTCTAAGAAATATATCGGCAGTACTGTATATAGCTTTAGAAATCAATTGAGATTCCCGGTGAATTGGGATTCCCGAGTTGGAAAAGTCAATTTTTCTTGACAGAGTTAAGGGGTGTACATATTATAGCTTATGCGGCACAAAAAGCTACAGGTTGGTCTGATAGCAAAGCTTACCGGATTTCAATTATCCCATCATAATCAAGTACAACTACCCCCTAAAAGTGGTGTTAACTGTAATAATTCCAAACCTTTACCTACGATAAACTCTGTTTCAGAAACAGATTTTGGATTATTATTGAGAGTTGTTCAATTATGAAAAGGAAAATTGTTGCTGTAGTTCCGGCGAGGTTAGGCTCAAAACGGTTTGAGGGCAAAGTTCTTCATTTGTTTCAGGGCAAACCTCTTCTTTATTATGTCTGGAAATCGCTTTCCAAAAGTAACCAGATTGACCGGGTAATTATTGCTACTGATGACAAAAAAATCAAAAGTACAGCCGAAGAATTTGGAGCCGAGGTTGTCGTAACATCCAGGCGACACAAAACCGGTTCTGACAGATTAGCCGAAGTTGCAAAGAAGGTAAAGGCTGATTGTTATCTTAATGTACAGGCAGATAATTTTGGAATTAAGGCAAAAGTGCTTGATCGTTATATTGATCAGTTTTGCAACGATAAGAAGTCGGATTATGGGACATTGATTAAGCAGATAAAAGATGAAGATCAATTATTCAATCCGAATACAGTGAAAGTAGTAGGTAACGAAAAAGCTGAGGCGATCTGGTTTTCAAGATACCCATTACCATATTTACAGAATTATAGTACCGGAAACCGAACCGATCAGCATAAGTTTTACAGTCATATCGGAATTTACTTTTTCACCCGTGCGGGGATATTGAAATTTGCCAAATGGGGACAGTCTGAAAATGAGAAAGCAGAATCACTGGAACAGCTTCGCATTATTGAAAATGGAAACGTATTAAAATTATATAAGACCAGGATGGAAACGGTTTCAATTGATACCGTGCAGGATTTGAAAAAAATAAATAAAATATAGAGGTTTAAATGAGTAAAAAGACTAAATACATTTTTGTTACCGGGGGAGTTGTTTCTTCCCTTGGTAAGGGAATCGCAGCATCTTCGATAGGGTTATTACTTCAAAAAAGAGGTTTGAAAGTAACTAATGTTAAATTTGATCCTTATTTGAATGTCGATCCGGGGACGATGAATCCCTATCAGCATGGCGAAGTATTTGTTCTTGATGATGGTTCTGAGACGGATCTTGATTTGGGTCATTATGAGAGATTTTTGGATCAATCTTTGACAAAGATCAACAATGTTACAACGGGACAGATTTATAATACGATTATTACTCGTGAAAGACGCGGCGACTATCTTGGAGCAACAGTACAGGTGATTCCCCATGTGACAGAAGAGATTAAAAATTGTATAAAAAAGCAAGCGAGGGTTGATGATGAGCCGGATGTTATAATATCGGAAATCGGCGGGACCGTTGGTGATATTGAATCATTGCCGTTTTTGGAAGCAATTCGACAGATGGGTCAGGAAGAGGGAGTGGAAAACACAATGTTTATCCATGTCACACTGGTTCCATATATTCCAACAGCCGGAGAATTTAAAACCAAACCAACACAGCATTCAGTTAAGGAACTGCGACAAATTGGAATTCAGGCGAATATGCTGTTATGCCGCTCGGCTCAAAGGATTAGTGACGAGTTGCGCCAGAAGATTTCTCTTTTCTGTTCAGTGCCGACCAAAAATGTTATCGCTGCTGAAGATGTTTTAACTATTTATGATGTTCCGGTTAAATTTCAGGAACAACAGGTTGATAATATAATTTGTGAACATTTTGGCTGGGATTTACCAAAGGCAGACTTGGATGATTGGGCAACGATGGTGGCTAAGATTAACAATCCCAAAAGGCAGATCAAAATCGGGATTTGTGGGAAATATGTGATGCTTAAGGATGCCTACAAATCAATTATTGAGTCGTTTATTCATGCCGGAGTTTACAATGATGCCGAAGTAAAACTGATTTGGGTCAGTTCAGAAGATATTAAACATAATGGCGCTGAAAAGTTCCTGAAGGATGTTGATGGTTTGCTAATTCCCGGTGGTTTTGGGGAGCGGGGTGTAGAAGGGAAAATTGAAGCGATCAAATTTGTGAGGGAAAACAAAATCCCATTTTTAGGAATATGTCTTGGGATGCAATGTGCTGTGATTGAGTATGCCCGTTCAGTTTGTGATTTACCAGATGCTCACAGTTTTGAATTTTATCGGGAATTGAAACATCCGGTAATTCATTTGATGGCTGATCAAGAAGGGGTGACCGAATTAGGCGGAACAATGAGACTTGGAGCATACAAATGTAAACTGAAAAATGGGACGAAAGCATTCGAGTCTTACGGAACCGATGAAGTTTCAGAAAGACATCGTCATCGCTATGAATTAAATAATGTCTATCGTGAAACACTAACTGAGAACGGGCTGACATTATCAGGATTATCACCTGATGAGCGTTTAGTCGAAATAATTGAAATAACCGACCATCCTTGGTTTGTCGGAGTACAATTTCATCCGGAGTTAAAATCACGTCCAACGAAACCTCATCCGCTTTTCAGGGATTTTGTAAAAGCTGCGGTTGAGTATCGACATAACGAAACGATGAACGCTATTTCAGAAATTGCCGAGTCAAAATAATAATTTTAAAAAATTTGACGAAATAATGGTAATTTCGTTGGTTAGTGAGAAACAAATAACAGGAGTGGTTTCTTTATGAATAAGAAAGTTGTAATCTTACTTTTATTAATTTCGATGTCTATTATTTTAGGCTGTTCTAAAGATGATAATCCGGTTGATAATAATTATATCCCGGTTGAAATAGCTGATCTTTACACAGGTACATTAACTTTTACAAAAAGTTATGCACTCCCGCATTCAAATTTTCCGGTTACTCTTATAGATTCAGTATCATTAGTAATTGATGACGATGCCTTTGTTCTGATTCATAATACAAATCCATCAAATCTTTGTAATTCGCAGGGTGAGATTATTATAAATTCGATGACCGGATTTATTCAGTTAATTACCAAAGGTACAACCGGTACAAACTGTGATGAGAAACGACTACCAACCGGAACCTTTAACGCAGTTTTTACCGACAGCTCGATTTTTATGGACACTTTGAGAGTGATAGATGTGGGCTTGGATACTGAAGATACTCTTTACTATGAGTTTGATTTGAAAGCAGTACAATAAACTACATCAAAAGCCCTTTTTTAAAGAATTCGATATAGAATATCCAGTTAATAATCAGGGCTGAAACGATATATAGCCCCATCAGGTATTTACCATATATCCCGGAATACGCTCTGCCAATCATAATGAATAATGGGAAAGCTACGATTATGTGACGGTAGTAGCAGGCGATAGTTCCCATCGTAGGAGTGAACAGAAGAATTGCAAACATATAAATTTGCCAGTTAATAGGAGTCTTTTTGTTATAAAATATCAAAACTATTATAGTAGTGAATATCAGGGAAATATTAACAGGGTGGCTGATATCTATAAATCTGAAAGATTCAATAATTGTCATCAGCGGGAATCGCATTCTATGGGCAAATTGAGGTTGAGATTGGAAGTCAAGATACATGGTGAAATTATCAAACTTAATCCAATAAAAGGCGAAGTATAGCCCGATTGCGATTCCAATCGCAGCCATACTTGAAAATAATTGTCCCTTTTGGACAGAGTTGTATCGGCTCCAGTTTTTTATTAAAGTATAAAGCAGGACAAATCCAATAATTGAACCTGAAGGGTAAGTTACTGCTAATAGTCCGGTTAAAAAGATAACCGTGATGAATTTTTCTTTTTCAAGCAGATAAAAAATAGATACAGCCAGTAAGAGATAAACAGAATATGGAAAGGCTGATATAAAATAAAATGATGAGGGAAAAACAGCTAAAGCGATAAGCGACCATAGAGCGGTTTTTTGGTCATATTTCCTTTCGATCATGCCAAACAGAAGCAGAAGCGAAGCCAGAAAACAGATCCAACTGCAGGCGATAAGTCCGATGGAATAATTTTGTAAAATATATCCAACCGGTTTCGAGGCTAAGGCATACATCGGAAACCAGCCAACATTTCCGCAAATTGAACTGTTATTTTTACAGGGGTAGGCATCGTAACCATCTCTGGCTATTGACAGGTAATGTTTTCCATCCCATTGGATAAGGGTATCAGTCAGATTATAATATTTCTGTTGTCCGATATTAAAAAGAATAATATACCCAATGATTATCACTAACCATATAAGTGCCGGATAGATAATATTTTTTCGTTGTAACAGTTTCACGTGCCGTCTTTCTAAAGTGTCTTCGATAATCATAAATTACCAAAAAAGATGGTTAATAGGTACAAAAAAACGAACCTTTGGGAGATATTATACAGGTTGACAGAGGCAAATCTTTTCACTATCCTTGCCGTCTAAAACATATTCAAGGAAAACAGGACTTATATGTTATATTATTCTTCCGTATTATGATACGGAAGGGACTTTTAACTCAAGATAACAGGTGAACATTTGTGAGTGATGATCAATCTAACAATCTTTGGCTTTTTTTAGAGCTGCTTGCCAAGCGGAAAAAATTTATTCTTTCGTTTGTTACGCTACTTACTCTTACAGCAATTGTTGTTTCATTAATATTACCAAAATGGTATTTGTCTTCAGCTTTGGTCTTGCCTCCCAAGGAACAGCAGACATCGGTTATCAATCTGTCCGATGGCGCCTCGGGTCTTGATCTTGTTTCGCTTTCCACAACGGCTGATGTTTTTGTCAGGATACTTGAAAGTCGCAGAATTACTGATCCGATTATAAAGCGGTACAAACTTCGTGAACGGTATGAAACGGAAACCAATACTCAAGCTTATGAAGCCTTGATGTTTCATGCCAGCATTGTTAAAACCGAAGAAGGCTTGTTGTCGATTGAGGTTGAGGATAGAGATCCTAAGGTTGCTGCTGATCTTGCCAATGCTTTTGTAGATGGTCTTGACAGCCTTAGCCGTCAGGTGGTTGCAGTAAAGGCTAGAGAGAAAAGAATATTTTTTGAAGCCCGATTAAAAAAAGTTGATGAAGATTTAAGCAAGTCACGCAAGGTTCTTGAAGAGTTTCAGCTAAAAAATAAAACTATTGATTTTGATGAACAAACACGCATGGCAATAGAGCAGGCGATAGAAATAAAGGTGGCTCTTTCAAAGACTGAGGTTGATCTGCTTCTGGCAAAAACGACCAATGTTTCTCAGGTTGATGTTAAGTTACTAAAACAGCAAAAAAGCATTCTAAAAAAACAGCTGAGCGAACTTGAAACCGGTCAGGATGGCAATTCATTTTTTGCGCTTCCTTTAAATAAAATTCCATCCCTAAAAAATGAATACAATAAATTATATTCAAAAGTCAGAGTTGGAGAAGAATTATCCGGACTTTTGATGCAGCAGTTTGAACAGGCAAAAATACAGGAAAGTGGAAGTTTTCAGGAATTTTCGGTGCTCCAAAGAGCCCAGGTTCCGGAATTGAAGTATCGGCCGAAACGAACTTTGATTGTCGTGATTACTTTTGCATTGAGTTTATTAATTTCGATTCTCATGGCTGCAATAATTGAGTATTTTGACAAACTGAAGTTTAAAAGTGAAGAAGATTATAACCGGGCAATGTTATTTTTTAGAAGTTATTTTGGATGGCTTCCGGGTATAAAGAAAAAAAGTAATTGATCAGAAAGGTATTTTATATATGACCACTGCTAAAGTTCATTCATCTGCTGAAATAGGCTCCGGAACGAGGGTTGGTGAATTTACATATATCGGTGAGGAAGTTATAATTGGTAAAGGGTGTGTGATCGGTCACAATGTTGCGATTCATGACCATACTGTTATTGGTGATAATGTTCGCATTGATGACGGCACTGTTGTTGGCAAGCGTCCGATGAAAGCGGCTAATTCAGCTGTTACCAAGGATGATGAACTGCTGCCCTGTAAAATTGACGCCAACTGTATTATAGGAACCAATGTCGTGATTTATCGCGGTTGCTCAATTTCTAATAAAGTTTTGATTGCTGATTTATCAACGGTACGGGAAAATGTTACAATCGGAAGTCATACAATTGTTGGCAGAGGCGTGGCTATTGAAAATTTCTGTAATATCGGCAAATATGTAAAGCTTGAGACCAATGTATATATAACTGCTTATTCAGATATAGAAGACCGGGTTTTTGTTGCACCATGCGTTGCAACTTCAAATGATAATTTTATCGGGCGAACCGAAGAACGGTTCAAACATTTCAAAGGTGTGATCTTTAAAAAAGGCGCCCGAATCGGTGTCAATGCAACAATTTTACCGGGAAAAGTTATCGGCGAAGATGCCTTGGTGGCTGCCGGGGCGGTTGTTACTAAAGATGTGCCATCTAAAAAGATTGTTGCGGGGATGCCTGCAAAAGTTTTTAGAGATGTTCCCGAAGACCAACTTCTTGAAAATCAAGGCTGGAAAGACGATTAAGGAGAATTTTAAATGTCAGTACCTCTATTAGATTTAGCGCGACAATATGCCTACCTAAAACCGGAGATGGATGAGGCAGTATTAAAAGTTTTAGATCATGGCTGGTTTATATTAGGTCCGGAAGTTACCGATCTTGAGGAAGAGATTGCGAAACTTTGTCAGGTCAAATATGCCAACGGTGTAGCTTCGGGAACCGATGCGCTTTTGTTAGCACTTGATGCCTGCGGCGTTGGAGTCGGGGATGAAGTAATTACAACCGCGTTTTCGTTTTTTGCGACGGCCGGAGTGATTGTGAGACTTGGCGCCAAGCCGGTCTTTGTTGATATTGAAGATGACACATATAATATTGATCCATCAAAAATCGAAGCTGCTATAACTGATAAGACCAAAGTCATATTGCCGGTTCATCTGTTTGGTCAGGTGGCAGACATGGATCCGATTATGGAGATAGCGAAACGACATAATTTGAAAGTTGTCGAAGATGCGGCACAGGCTATTGGAGCCGAGTATAAAGGTAAACCGGCCGGATCGTTTGGAGATTTTGGATGTTTTTCATTTTATCCGACTAAGAATCTCGGTGCCGGCGGTGACGGCGGAATTGTTGTATGTAATAATGAAGAAGATTATAAATTGGTAAAGATTTTCCGTAACCATGGCGCTGAACCAAAATATTATCATAAAATTGTCGGATATAATTCGAGGTTGGCTTCGATACAGGCGGCTATTTTGAATATCAAGTTGCCTTATTTACGAGGCTGGTCTGAAAAACGAATCAAACATGCCAAGTTTTATGATGAATCATTTAAAGATGTTGCACAGATCAAAACGCCGAATGTCAGAGATTATACAACTTTCCATATTTATAATCAGTATACGATTGAAGTCCCTGACCGTGAGGCATTGATAGAGAAATTTAAAGCCAATAAAATCGGATTTGAAATTTATTATCCGGTGCCGTTCCATACTCAGGAATGTTTTGCGGATCTGGGTTATTCAGCTGAAGATTTTCCACTGTCAGAAAAAGCTTCCAAGAATGTAATCGCACTTCCGATTTTCCCTGAACTGACTCAGGAAGAGTTGGAAGAAACCGTTAAGGTTGTCAAAGAGGCGGTGTTATAGCTCTCTTTTGTAGAGATATAAAGGCAGGTTGATACCTGCCTTTTTTTTATGGGTTAAATAGTATTGCTTGATATAAATTTTGATATCTGATATAATAATTATCAATGAAAAGAAAATTGAAAATAATATCTGTTGTCGGTGCCCGTCCGCAATTTATTAAACTGTCCCCGTTAGATTTAGAACTAAAAAAATCATTTACGCATTTTATTGTGCATACCGGACAGCATAAAGATTTCGAGATGTCGGATATTTTTTTTAAGCAGTTAAAAATTTCAAAACCAAATATAAATCTTGGCATCAGCGGCGGAAGCCATGGCTTGATGACCGGACGAATGATTGAAAAGCTTGAGCAGGTTTTCATAAAACAAAAACCGGATTTAGTCTTAGTCTTTGGCGACACCAATTCAACTTTGGCCGGGGCACTGTCGGCGGCAAAATTAAATATTCCGGTTGGTCATGTTGAGGCGGGGTTAAGGTCGTTTGTCGATGATATGCCGGAGGAGATTAATAGGGTTTTAAGCGATAAGCTGTCATCGTTATTGTTTTGCCCGACCACGACCGCGATAAAGAATTTAAAATCCGAGGGGATTAAAAAGGGAGTTATCCGTTCGGGTGATTTGATGTTTGAATTATTAGAAGATTCAAAAACGAAAATTAGAAATAATGAAAAGTTTTTGAATAAATATAATCTTACTCAAGATGAATTTGCATTATTTACCCTTCATCGGGCGGCCAATGTTGATGAGAAAAAAAATCTTGAAAAAATAATCGGGATGCTTGAGAAATTGTCATTACCGGTTGTATTTCCGATGCATCCGAGAACACTCGGGAGATTTACAGAATTTAAATTAATCAAACAACTAAGAACGATTAAGAATGTTATTATTTGTGAGCCGCTTGGTTACTATGATATTTTAACAGCAATATATAATTCGAAATTTGTTATGACTGATTCGGGAGGGCTTCAAAAAGAAGCGATCTATCTCCGTACCCCGGTGATGACATTGAGAGATGAAACAGAGTGGGTTGAGACTTTGAAAAACGGCAATCAACTGGTGGGGCTTAATAAAAATAAATTATTCAAAGCAATTAGGCGCCTGCCAAAAGTCAGAGAGACCGGATACAAAGTCAGAAATAAGAAACCATCAAAGATTATTACCGACGAGATCAAACGATATCTAAAGGGGAAATAATTGCGAATTAATCGGCTGCGAGAAATTATTTTCGGTGTGGTCTCGGTAGTATTTCTCTCGAAACTTCTCGGATTCATCAGAGAAATAATTATCGCTGAAAAATTCGGCACCAGTTCGGAATATGATCTTTATCTGATTGCAATAATTCTTCCGGCTCTGTTCTATGGTGTTTTTAATTATGCTTCCGTTTATTTTCTGGTACCCTATTTTTCAAAAAAAATAACAGAGATTGAACAAAATAAAAATGTCTGGAGTTCTGTCTGGACTGTTATAAATTTCAAAATATTTAGCGCGGCAATAATTACAATTTTAATTATTTTATCTGCTCCGGCGATAATGAGGATCTGGGGGGGCGGTCTAACAGATATAGAATTTGAGCGCTTGATTCTGTTCAGCCAGGTGACAGCGGTTTCAATTGTGCTGGGAACTATCGAAGCGATATTGCGGTCGTATTTGAATGTAAATAAAATATTTATTTTCCCAGCCTCCGGTTTTCTGATTTTTAATATTTTTTCCATAGGCTGTATTGTTCTTTTTGCAGAAAATTTATCGGTTGGTGCCATTGCTATTGGATGGTTGGCCGGTCTGTTTTTCCAGAATGTGTATCTGCTATTAAGAGTATTGAAACTTGATCTTTTTAGAAATATTAAATTTTCGTTAGATACAAAAGAGATCAGACTGGTAACTTCGGGTTTGTCAGTTATAATTCTGATTGAATTTATTAATCGGTCGTATTTTTTGATTGATCGTTATTTTGCGGTAAGTTTTGGAGAGGGGAGCGTGGCGGCATTAAATTACAGCAATGTTTTGATTATTCTGCCTGATGCGGTCATCGGATTTGCGATTGCTTCGGTTTTATTCCCTCTTTTTTCAAAACAATCAATTGAGGATGAAGTTGGTTTCGGTCAGACTTACATTAAATCGATTATCGCCGCAATCACTCTGGCGATTCCGTTAGCAATCATGATGTATGTTAATGCTGAGGAAATTGTAAAGCTTCTCTTTTTCCGCGGTGCTTTTGATGCTGATTCGGTTATGTTGACGGCTTCGGTTTTGAAACCGTTTGTGCCGACTGTTATTGCTCTGTTTGTAATTTCGAGTTCAGTACGAGCATGTTATTCGGGGAACTGGGAGAAACAGGTTTTCTATTTTGCGGTAATTGCATTGGTCATAAAGTATCTTTTGACAGCCTTGCTTTCAAATTATTTTGGTATTGGCGGAATTACAGCGGCCTCGTCGATATCTTTTTTATTGTATGCAGTTTTATTGGTGAGTTTTCTTATCAGCCGTCTTAAACTAAAGTCTGACTCGCGCAATATTGCAATCATTGTCAATCTGCTTTTAGCTGGGGTCTTGCCACTTGGTGGTCTGGCGTATGTTAAGAGTTATTTTAGCATAGATATTTATAATAACAATAATATATATTTGACCGGTTATTTGATTTTGTCTTTTTGTATAGTTGTGATAATCTATTTAATATCACTATACTGTTTTGGGTTTAGAAGAGGTTTGGTTGATATATTTTTCAGGAATAAAAAAGAGAGTATCAGTTAAATGTCAAAACGAATAGTTATCTTCGGCTGGGCTGATTCAGTTCACATTCAACGGTGGGTACGAGGTTTATCCAGTCGTGGTTTTGATATGAAACTTATCTCCCTTGATGGGAAGCCGCTTGATGATATCGAAACGGTTATCCTGCCTCGATCCATGAAACTTTCATATATAACCCAAGCCGGTAAAGCAGGATCGGTTGCAAAGTCGTTTAAGCCTGATTTGGTTCATGCTCATTACGCCTCCGGTTTCGGGCTTTGGGCAAAATTGTGTAATATCAAACCGTCGATAGTTTCGGTTTGGGGTGCTGATATAATTGATTTCCCTTCAAATCCGGCTAATAGATTTCTGATTAAAAAGATTCTTAATGATGCGACTTATATTACTGCTACCAGTAACCTGTTAAAAGATCATGCGATAAAATTAGCAAAGGATGTTAAAGATCGTTTAACGGTTATACCATTTGGAGTAAAAATACCAGCAGAGAGAACAAATCCTCCTACGGGTAGAATTAAAATATGTTTTATCAAAGCCCATCGCAAAAAATATGGTCCGGATATTTTACTTCAGGCGATTTCAAAAGTTAAAGAAAAAATACCGGATATTCAGCTGACTCTTGCCGGAGAAGGGGACCTGACTTCGGCTTTAAAATTGGCTGTGTTAGATTATGATATTCAGGATAATGTTCAATTTGTCGGACATATTGAAAATAAAGAAATTTATTCCCTGATTAAACAGCATCATTTTATGGTGATGCCTTCTGTTATGGAATCGGAATCGTTCGGAGTCGCTGTGCTTGAGGCAAATGCCTGTGGTCGTCCGGTTATTGCCTCACGAATTGGGGGAGTGCCGGAAGTTATCCGGGATGGTGAGACGGGCTTATTGGTTCCACCGGAAAATGTCGGGAAACTTGCCGAGGCAATTATCAAACTTGCCACTAACAGAGATTTATGTAATAGTATGGGTAAGGCGGCGTATGATTTTGTTAAAGAAAATTATGATTGGGAGAGTTCTTTAGATTCAATGGCAGAACTTTATGAACGGTTAATTTATGAGCAAAAAACAAAATAAAATTGAGATTCCTCTTTTTGATATAAAGCTTTCGTCGCAAACCAAAAAAGAAGTCAACGACACCTTAAATAGCGGGTGGCTGACAAGCGGACCGAAAGTTAAGCAATTTGAGAAAACGGTCAGTTCGTATCTCGGCATGAAACATAGCGTCGCAATTAACTCATGCACCCTTGGTCTTCAGATGATTCTTTCGGCGATTGGGTCAAATAATACAAAAGAAGTTATCACATCACCGTTTACATTTGTCGGAACGATTGAGGCTATAATGCATACCGGGGCGCGTCCGATATTTGCCGATATTAATCCAAAGACACTCAACATTGATCCTGATGAAGTTGCCCGTAAAATTACTGATCGTACAATCGCTGTTATGCCGGTTGATATAGCCGGTTATCCTTCAAATTATGATCGTTTAAAAAAAGTTTGCGATAGACTGTCTGTCCCATTGATTTCTGATTCGGCTCATGCAATTGCGGCGAAGTATAAGGGGAAGTCAATTCCAAAGTATACCGATGCTTCGGTCTATTCATTTTATTCCACAAAAAATCTGACCTGCGGCGAGGGCGGGATGGTTGTCAGTCGACATAAAGAATTGATTGATGCGATCCGGCTGTTTGCCCGACATGGTTTTACCAAGAACACCTTTGACCGGAATAAGAAAAAGGACTGGCATTACGATATAGCTCATTTAGGGTTCAAGGGAAATATGTCTGATGTTCACGCCGCCATCGGGCTGGGTCAGTTTACAACATTTGAAAAAGATCAAATCAAACGAGAAAAGGTGGCCGGTAAATATATTAAGAAATTATCACATCTCAGTGAATATATTGAACTGCCGTTTTTGGATGATAATATAACTCATGGCTGGCATCTGTTTATCATCAAGTTACATTTATCAAAACTTAAAATTGATCGGAACGAATTTATCCGTCTGATGAACAAAAAGGGGATTGAGTGCGGAGTTCATTATCAGCCGATTTTTGAGTTTGAATATTATCGCGATGCTCTTGGTTTTACCGAGCAAATTCTCCCCAATTCTGCTTATGCCGGTCGCCGAGTAATATCGCTTCCGTTTTATGTCGGGCTGAAAAAGGATGGAATTGATTATGTATGCCGGTCGATAGAAGAAATAATCTCGAAATTTTCATAAATTTGCATCACCCTGATACTTGTTTAGATAGATTTAATATATTATAAATAGATATGCCTGCTAATTTGCCGCCACAATATTACGAGTTAGAACGGGAATTCAAATCAGAATCGGACCCGAGGGAAAAACTGCGGATGGCTCAGGAGCTGCTTCGGATGATGCCCAAACATAAGGGCACCGACAAGCTTCAGGCGGAAATGAAAGGTAAAATTTCCAAACTCAAAAAGACTATTGAAGGCGGTGGAAATAAAACGCATGGCGCCCGCCAGGTTACATCGATGGATCATATTGACAAGGAAGGCGCCGGACAGATTATTTTGATTGGTCCGCCCAATAGCGGTAAATCGTCGCTGATTGATGTTTTTACTCATGCAAAACCGTTAATCGGAGATTATCCATACACTACCCGGGAACCGCAACCGGGGATGATGATTTATGATACGGTTCATTTGCAACTTATAGATACACCGCCAATTTCGACTGAACTTTATGAAAACTATATGTCGGGGTTGATTAGGAATGCGGATATTGTTTTGCTGGTGGCTGATCTTGCCGCAGAAAATATGGCAAGTGATATCAAATTTATATTAGATAAGCTTGAAGAAAAAAGGATTATTCTAAAAGCCGAGGTTGATGAAAAGCCTGATGATCCGAGGTATGCCTACAAGAAAACATTAATCTGCGCTCATAAAGAATATGAAGATGAGTCGCATGAGAAATATGAACAGCTTAAAAAGATGTTTGACGGGTTTGTGATCGTGCCGACTTCGATACTCGATGATGTCAGCCTTGAGGAACTTCAAAAAGCTCTGTTTGACAGTTTGAAAATAATGCGAATTTACACTAAACCGGTTGGCAAAGAAGCTGATTTTAAAGACCCGATCATTCTTCATATCGGTGGGAATGTTGAAGAAGCGGCTTTTGAACTTCACCGGGATATTGCCGATAAACTCAAATTTGCCAAAGTCTGGGGTGAGGGGAAATTTGACGGACAAAGAGTGCAAAAAGATTTTGTGCTGGCTGATAAAGATATTGTAGAATTTCATTTATAGTAGAATTCTACATATAATAAAGTGCTTTCGTTGCTAAAAAAATGGTAACTTAGTTACCTTGACTATAGGGATGTAAGAAAGAAGATCACAATATGAATAAACCAAACTATAATTTTTATGATGTTCTCTGGGCGCCGCTTCGGGCATTGGCACCAAAGAAGATTCTGGTGATGACTGTTTTTTTGACTATCGCATTAGGTCTTTATGATATTTTTGCTTATCTCTCATTTGCGATTGACGGTGAAAAACTCAGCTATATCTGGCAGGCTTATAATCTGTTCCCATTTTTCCATATTGTTTTAAAAAGTCCGTTTGCAAAAATTATTTTCGGAGTCGGTCTGTTTGTCAGTACGATTGCGATAATGATCGGGATGTTTTGTGTGTCGGCGATGGAAGTTGAGAAAATCAGGGGCAATCCGTTTTTATCAATCAGGCAGTCGATTAAATTTGGGTTTAAAAGAATCAACCAGATTATTCTTGCCGAGTTGGCGATTGTTATGTTTTTGCTGTTTGTGGTGATTTTGTTCTGGCTGTTCGGATTGCTGGGACGGATTCCTTTTATTGGCGAATGGATTGTGGCGCTGTTTTTTGTTTTCCCGGGATTTATCGTTGCGATTTTTTCGATATTTATTTTCACTGTGTTCCAGATTTCGGTTTTATTGCTTCCCTCAGTTGCCGCCTCGGAGCGTAAAGGGGAAGCCTTTAACGCAATTTTAGAAACATTCTCAACCATAATCCGCCAGCCGTTCCGGTGGGTCGGATATACCGCTTATGCTTTTGTGGCGGCGAAACTTGCCGGATTTGTGTATGCCTACGCATCTTATCGGGCGGTGCAGTTTGCAGTGGTGTCGGCTTCGATGCTTGGCGGTGGGAAAGTTGAGCGATTGGTACGGTCGGGATTTTCGCATCTTCCGGTAAACTCGCCGATTGTAGAAAGTATGCTTAATGTGATGCCCGGGGTCGACTGGTCATTTTCGATTACCCAATGGGCGCGGGGCGGGACGGATCAACCGGCTGGGTATTTGATGTCAGTCATGTTGTTTATAATTTTTACTTCGGGTGTGGCTTATATGTTGAGTGTGATCGCCACAGCGCAGACTTCGGGATTTATAGCTATTCGTAAGATCAAAGACAATTATGCTATTGGCGACGAGACGCCTTTGTTCGGGGAAGAGGAGTAGGGGGAGTGGTGGAGAAAAAAAAAGTTTATTTATTTGGAGCTGGAGTATCCAAACACGCAGGATATCCATTAGTCTCTGAATTTAATCAATCGTTGATTAGCCATTCATTCCCAGATAATTTTAAAATTCAAGCGTTAATTGAAATCGTAAAATCATTTATTAGTGTTCTTAAGGATAAAAACATAGAAGAAATAATTAGAATAGCAAATAATCCAAAAGATACGGATTTCTTAAAATTACATAATATAATCGAAGCATCTTCAGACAACTACGACCTAAGTAAAAATTATGTTCTTAGTTATCTTCGATATGCGATAATGACTTATTTCTATAGTTTATCTGTGACTCAAAAGACAACTATATCAAATAAGTTTTTGGACAAAGTTGAAGGAGCTATTTGTACTATAAATTGGGATATTCTATTTGATGGTTATTTACTAAATAAATATCAAGTGGATTGGATGAAATACAATCAAGATAACTCAAAAAAAATCCGTTTCTATAAATTACATGGCTCATCTAATACTCTATACTGTTTAAATTGCAAAGAATCATTTAGACCAGATATCAATGTAGTAGTTACTCATTGGAACGAGAATAACTATTCTTGCCCATTCTGTGGAAGTATTGAAGAATATGATATATCATCAGTTTTGTATTCAAGTGAACCATTGATAGTTGGTTTTTCAGAAAACAAAAAGGAAGAAATTCAAAAAACACCAATTTTACAAAGACAATGGAACATGGCAAGAAATGAATTTATAGAAGCAGATGAAGTTATAATAATTGGTCTTTCTTTAAATGAATTTGATGAACATATATGTTTTTTTCTAAATAGCGTTCTAAGAATGCGGAAGAAGAATCTAAAGATATTATTAATAGATCCCAATATATCTTTAAAATTAATTACTAATTATTTGAAAGTTTTTGGATACAAATTAAAAGCTAAAATTGATACTATGAAATATGAAGAAAATCTACATGGTAATAATATCACTTTAGAATTAAAAAATAGCACTTTTGAAAATTTTGTAAATAATATGTAGGTTTGGTTTATTGACTAAATATCTCTAAAAGAGTTCCCTTACAATCTATTTCTTGCTTTATAAGTAAATTCAGCCTAATATTCTCACATGAAAATTATCCGGTCGGTTAAAAAAATGCAATCCCTATCAAGGCAATTAGCCGCCGATGGGAAAACTATCGGGCTCGTTCCGACTATGGGATTTCTGCATGAAGGACATCTATCGCTAATCAGAAGAGCTAAAAAACAGGCTGAGGTTGTGATTACATCGATCTTTGTCAATCCGACCCAGTTTGCACCGAAAGAAGATTTGAGTAAATACCCCCGGGATGAAAAAGGGGATATAAAAAAGATAAAATCCGCCGGTTCGGAAATTGTATTTATTCCCAAAGCGGATGATATCTACCCCGATAATTTTCAGACCGTTGTGAATGTTGAAAAGCTAACCAAGACTCTCGAAGGGCAATCACGTCCGGATCATTTCCAAGGCGTTACCACAATAGTTGCTAAACTGTTTAATATCACCCGTCCTGATGTGGCTGTGTTCGGGATGAAAGACTATCAGCAGGCGATGGTTCTTAAACAGATGACCAGCGATTTGGGTTTTCCGATAAAATTTATTATTGCCTCAACCGTTCGGGAAAAAGACGGGTTGGCGATGTCATCACGGAATAAATATTTCTCCGAGTCTCAAAGGGGAGAAGCAAGATGTTTGTTCTATGCTTTGAAAACAGCCAAAGAGATGGTCGCATCAGGGGTTACCGATTGTGCTATAATTAGACGTGAGATGAAAGCTGTGATCAAAGCAACCTGCCCGACATCAAAGGTAGAATATATAGCCTTTACCGATTTTGACAGTTTAAAGGCTACTAAATTAGTAGTAAAAAACACGATCTGTTCACTGGCCGTTTCGTTGCACAAGGTTCGGTTGATAGATAATTTGAAACTTCTTTAAATATCAAAATTTTTTCATAAAAATATCAAATACTTATTGACCTTTGGTTCGTACTGATTTTATTATCCGGCATAAATAAAACTTTATTTATTGGTGTAAAATGACAGAACGTGCAAATATCAAAATTGAGTCTCCCGGAGTTAATGTTGCAATTATCAAAAATGATTATGATGGTTGGAAATTTTTAATTCTTAAAAGATCCGAAACAGAATCTTATGGCGGTTGCTGGGGATTTCTGACCGGCGGTAAAGTAGAAAATGAAACCGTTGCCCAGGTAGTGGTGCGGGAAATGAAAGAAGAGATCAAAATCACTCCGAAAAGTATCTGGGCGACTGAAAATGTAATCCAGTTTTATGAACCGGAAGCTGATGCTATCTGGATATTACCGTTGATAGTTGCTGTTGTTGATCCTGAATCCAAAGTCAAATTGTCTTCGGAGAATTCTGATTTTCGATGGTTAGAACCGGAAAAATTGAAATTTATCCTGAGTTGGAAAAATTTGATTCAGGTAACTGATATTATTCGTGATGAACTTGAGATTTTTCCACCCCGAAACTGGGTTGAAGTCTTTCCGTAAGGCACTGTGATACAGTCAATTATAGTGAGAGTGCGGTTTGTTTTCAGGGGAATGATAATTGTGGGAACAAAATCTATAAATCCAGAGTATTGAGTATTGTAAGAATAATAAAGTACTCTGAGCACCCTTGCGAAGTTTTGGAAATTTAGTATATTTCCTGACTAATATAGGATGAAATGAAATGTTGATATCGATTTGTAAATCTAAAATACACCGCGCAACAATCACCGATTGTGATTTGAATTATGTCGGTTCGATCACAATAGATTCGGAATTGATGAAGTTGGCTGATATAGTTCCGTATGAAAAGGTTCAAATAGCCGATATCGACAATGGCGAGCGTTTTGAAACTTATGTAATCGAGGGTAAGCCGGGAAGTGGTATAATTCAGATTAATGGTGCGGCGGCTCGTAAAGTTTCAAAGAATGATCTGATTATTATTATTGCATACGGGCTGATAGATAGGGAAGAGGCTGAGAATTTTGAACCTAAAGTGGTTCATGTTGATAAAACTAACAAGCCCACCGAAATTTAATTTCAAATCAATTTATAAAACTTAATTGATCAAGGGGAGGTTCTTTGTCGATAAAGAAAGCTGCTGTAGTTCTTGCTGCCGGAAAAGGGAAAAGGATGAAATCGGATATTCCAAAAGTTCTTCACCGGATCGGTGGAATGCCAATGATAACGATTATTATAAATACTCTCATAGAATTGAAATTTGA
This sequence comes from uncultured bacterium, assembly GCA_965372795.1. Taxonomy (GTDB): domain Bacteria; phylum Zixibacteria; class MSB-5A5; order GN15; family FEB-12; genus QNAD01. The sequence goes on along the minus strand of CBDVDR010000001.1, from coordinate 254,588 downwards.
TAAGATAATTATAGTCATCGGACATGAAGGCGAGCAGATAGAAAAAGAACTTGCCGATTATCCGGTTGAATTTGTCTGGCAAAGAGAACAGCTGGGTACCGGTCACGCGGTTATGATGGCTAAAGAGAGTCTCAAGGACTTTGACGGCGTGACTCTGATAGCACTGGGTGATGTACCGTTTTTATCCAAAGAATCGATTAATCTTCTTTTTGATGTATATAATAGAACCAAATCCAAATCGACCTGTTTATCAGCAATATTGGATGATCCCACCGGATATGGAAGAATCGTTCGGGAAAGTGACACTGAATTTTTGAAAGAAATCGTTGAGCATAAGGATGCCGATGAGTCGGTTTTAATCATAAATGAAATCAATTCCGGAACTTTTTGTTATGATAATCAGACGATGTTTCAAATGTTAGATTTGATAGGGAATGATAATTCTCAGGGCGAGTATTATCTGACTGACACTATTAAACTGTTGCATGATAAGGGAATGCGTGTTTCAGTTGTGCCGGCAGAGGATCCGGATGAACTTCGTGGAGTGAATTCTATTGATCAACTGGATGAATTGGCAAAACTATTTCCCGATCGGATTAAATAATTAATCTTTTTTTCACCTTTATTTGTCTGTTTTACGTTATAATTAAGTGTGACTGTTAGATACCGATATAATAAATGGGATTTTATTGTTGACGAAAAGCGTTAAACGAAATAGATTTACACATATTCAACTGGAAGAAATTTGATGAAAAAAATTATAATTATATTATCTCTTATATTTATAGCCGGCAGTTCTTTTGGACAGCTGGTTAGTGATGCTCGTATTCAAAATACAATCAGTTCAAAAAGTATAGGTGTTATTCCCGTTGCTGATCCGTTTTCACTGATTGATTTTTCGAAGGTAAGATGGTCAAATAGCTATTCAATGTCATTTTTCTCAGGCGGTAACAGCTCAGTTTCAACCGGAATGCTGAATTCAATGATGTCTTATGAGATTTCATCAAAATTATCCGTAGCTTTAAATGTCGGTTTATCCCATGATCCCGGGATGCTTTTGGGTAATGGAAGTAGTAATGTAAATGTTTTACCTGGTTTTCAATTGGATTTTCATCCATCAGAGTATTTTAATTTAAGAATAAATTACCAACAGCTTGACGGACGTAATTTATTGTATAATAATTACCTTAATAGAGGTCGTTATATTAAACCGTAAAGAATAAGGAGTTTTTCACCTGTAGTTTTTTTCCACCCCACCTTTAAGATTATAATTGATGCAAAAACCTATAAATTCTTCAAAAAGAAAAGCGAAAAACCGTAAAACCGGTTTTAAGAAACAATCTATAAGGCGGATTATTGATATTTCATTAATCGTAATTTCGGTATTTGCGGTGGTTTATATAGCAACGGTTATAAATCAGGTGTCTGGAACAGTTACTAAGATTGATGAACTACCTAAAAATTTTATCAGACTACAGTTGGTTGCTCCTTGTAACAAGAGTGAAGTTATAAAAGTCGCTCAGAAATATTTTAAAGCTATTAAAGATAAAAATTTTGAGATAAGAGTTGTCGATACCTTTTGTATCGAACAACGGCAGATTTTGTCATCACTATTGATATCAAGAGAGAGTGATATCAACTCATCAATGATGCTTGCCGATCATATCGGGATGGATGAATCACTTGTGATTTACAAAGAGCTTGAAAATAACTATAATCAAATCTCCACGACTCTTGTACTTGGAGATGATTTCGAGGATTATTTATTAAATTTAGTCCCTGTAAAGGAGAGTTAAGAAAGAAGTTGAGCAGTTTACCCCCCCTTGAATTAGCACGTAAAGCCGGATTTTTGGCCCTTTCCAAAAAAGGTTTCGATATAAAAATATTAAAGGTCAAAGAGATATCTTCGATTTGCGATTATTTTGTCATCGCCTCAGGCGAAGTAGATGTTCATGTGAAGGCGATATCAAACGCCATTCAAGATGGTTTACATGAAGATGGCGTAAAAGTATATCATAAAGAGGGTATTTCAGAAGGTAATTGGATATTACTGGATTATATCGATGTGGTAGTACATATATTTTTAGAATCAACTCGTCAGTTTTATGCTCTTGAAAAGCTCTGGGGAGATGCTTCCGTTGAAGAATTAGAGGACGAATAGATTATAAGAAAATATTTTAATAATTTTTAATACAGGTATAGTTATGGAATTAGCAGAACTAAAAAACAAAACCATTGCCGAACTTTTAAAAATCGCTGAAGCAATGGATATACCGGGAGTTTCGGGACTTCGAAAATCGGAACTAACTTATAAAATTATGGAAAGTGCTTCTGCTTCAGAAGGCATAATTTTAGCAGAAGGAGTTCTGGAGATTTTGGATGAAGGGTACGGTTTCCTCAGATCTCCTGACTATAATTATCTTCCGGGACAGGATGATATTTATGTTTCCCCTTCTCAAATTAAGAGATTTGATCTTCGAACCGGTGATATAATTTCCGGTCAGGTTCGTCCGCCAAAGGAAAATGAAAGATATTTTGCGCTTCTTAAAATTGAAGCAGTAAACTATGAAAATCCTGAAGTTGCGAAACATAAAACTCTTTTTGATAACCTTACTCCGCTTTATCCGGAAGATGCATTTACTATGGAACGCGATCCTGAAGAGATCACTACTCGAATTATAGATTTGATGTGTCCAATTGGAAGAGGGCAGCGCGCCTTGATTACGTCGCCTCCCAAAGCGGGTAAAACAATTATTCTTCAAAAAATAGCTCAGTCAATAACAGCTAACCATCCCGAAGCAAAGCTGATCGTTCTGTTAATTGATGAGCGTCCTGAAGAAGTAACCGATATGAAACGTTCGGTAAACGGAGAAGTAGTATCTTCCACTTTTGACGAGCCTGCCGAACGGCATGTTCAAGTGGCTAAGATGGTTTTGGAAAAATCAAAGCGTTTGGTTGAACATGGCCATGATGTTGTCATTCTTTTAGATTCGATCACCCGACTTGCCCGGGCTCATAACTCGGTTGTGCCTCATTCCGGCAAAATTCTTTCCGGTGGTGTCGATTCTAATGCTTTGCATAAACCAAAAAGATTTTTTGGAGCCGCCAGAAATATCGAAGAAGGTGGTTCACTGACAATTGTTGCAACAGCTCTTATTGAAACTGGTTCGCGAATGGATGAAGTTATTTTTGAAGAATTTAAAGGAACCGGTAATATGGAAATGGTTATGGATCGCCGTTTGGCTGAAAGACGGATATTCCCGGCTATGGATATCAACCGTTCCTCAACTCGTAAGGAAGAACTTCTGCTTGATGAAGATACTTTAACCAAAGTTTGGATTTTAAGGAAATTCTTAGCTGAAATGAATCCAATTGATGCCATGGAATTTTTAAGAGATAGAATCAAAAAGACTAAATCCAATGAACGCTTTTTACAATCAATGAAAGATTAATAATTTCATTTGGTTTTAGATTATAAAAAAAGGCAGGTTCAAACCTGCCTTTTTTATTTCAATAAAATATAATTATTATTTTACGATTTTATACGCCAAACCGCCTTCTGACCCGGCAGCATAGAGTCGATTACCGATCAAAAAGAAATCAAGGACATCAAAAGGTTTTGTCAGGGATTCATCCTTCCAAGTTGCTCCGCCATTAACAGAGAGCATTATTGACGTATTGATGCCGCCCAGATAAGCGGTCGAATCGTTTACCATCTGAGAAGCAACAAAGGTTTTAGTATCTTCCTGGGGTGAGAGCAGCCATTGAGCCCCTCCATCAAAAGTCATATAGACTATTCCGCTAAGCCCGGCAATAATTCCGTTTTTACCAAAGAATGATACAGTTCTTGCCGGAGCTCCATCATGGGTTTTAGTCATAGTCCAGTTTTTCCCTCTATCAATAGAAGTATTCAAGGAGCCAAAGGATATAAAATAAGCAATGTCATTTCCTTCGTAAAAAATCTCGCTATAGCCGATTCCTTGTTTTTTATGAATAGACCAGGAGTTGCCGCCATCGGTAGTATTTATTTCAATACCCATAAATTTATTCGGTTCCTGGTTAGTTAAGCCAATGATCTTACCGTTTTTTTTGTCAAACATCTCGATGTCGTAGAAATTAGGAAGCGAGTCTTTGATAGATTTATCAACCCAATGGACTCCGCCATCATAAGTTGCAAAAATACCACCCTTGTGCGCGCAGACAAAGCCGGTATCACTATTTATAAAATAGAGATCTTCAAGGTTCAAGGAATTTGAGACTAAGTGGGTTCGCCAGGTTTTTCCGGCATCGTTGGTTCTTGAAATTTTTCCACGGCTTGATATTGCAAAGCCGGTGTCCGGATGGAGAAAGAAAATACCTGTAATATTTTCATTTGATGCAAACTTTATTGGTTTCCATTCCTGTGAAGCTGCACCAGAGATGCAAATCATAGAGATTGTTAAGAAAAGTAGTATTTTTTTCATAATAGTTTTTAAATTGTTTAAAAGTTTTAAACTTTGTACCCTTTTTATTATTATCGGTTTCTTTAATTTTAATATTAATGATTATAGTTTTATAACTTTAGTCTGTCAATTTAGTTTTTTACCGGATCGGGATATGTCAGAAAAAATTGTCATTGATATAAATAATGTATACCTGAAATCAGATCGTGGTAGCATTGTTTTTAAGAATCTTTCATTTAAACTAAATGCGGGCAGAACTGTTGTTATTACCGGTGGGGCAGGGTCAGGTAAAAGCAGTCTTGTTGAGCTTATTATAGGCGAAAAAGCACCCGAAGATGGTTCGGTCGAAGTTTTTGGTGAACTTGTAAAACCACGTCGCAGGGGTCAGATTAAGAAGTTACGCAGGAAAATCGGGGCAGTAGGAGGATTATTTTCATTAATTCCCGGTTTAACTGTGGCTGAGAATATAACCTTTCCCTTGATCTTGACGGCTGAAAGAAGTGCTGTGAAAAAAGATCGCCTGTTTAAAATGTTGAGTGAATTTTCACTTTTAAAACAAGCCTTCGAATATCCTCAAAATTTAACCCGGGTTGAGAACACTTTGGTTCAATATGCAAGAGCAACTATTGCCAATCAGCCGCTATTAATAATTGATGAACCATCTGCCGGGCTCGATAAAACGACTTATGAGCGAATTTTTGATTATCTGGTGAAAGTTTCCCTATCCGGCAGATCTATGATAATTTTATGTTCGGAACGTCCATCATCTGAAATTCCCAATACCGATTATTACCAGCTTGAGAATGGTGTGCTGGTATGATCAGAATAATTCATATACTTAAAGAATTGATGAGAAATTTGTATCGTAATCCGGGTACAACTTTAAGTTCGCTATTATCATTAACCCTTCTGTTTTTACTTTTTGATCTTTTCTGGGTTGCCGCCGGCACATCAGAGGAATTTTATAGGGATCTTCTTTCAGAACTGCAGGTGGAAGTTTACGTTCATGAAGATATGCCTGATTCGTTAATGCCGCTTATGGAATTTGATTTATCACAGATTAATGGAGTATCAAAGACTGTATATATTTCTAAAGAAGCAGCCCGGAATGATTTAATTAGAATGGTCGGAATAGATTTACTCGCCGGTTATGATTCAACTAATCCTTTGCCTCGTTCTTTTGTAGTGAATTTGAATCCTGATTATCTAAATATAAAAGATATGCAGGTAATTGAAAGCAATATGGCATCAATTGATGGCGTTGAGCAGGTTTACTACAGTGAGCGGTGGTTAAGTAAAGCGGAGTCAGCAAGATCTCTGATTTTAAAAACCGGGATGGCTCTTGGGATATTAATTTTGGTGACTGCTTTAATAAGTTCGGCTAACAATATCAGATTTATGACACGCGCCAGAGCTTCCGGTTTTTATCAGATGAAACTTTTGGGTGCCGGAAAATTATTTATGGCACTGCCTTTTATTATAGAAGGGATGTTTCTTGGGTTTATCTCAGCAGCATCAGGGTGGGCTTTAATTTATTATGGAAAAGAAGAAATAGAGTTTAACCAGTTTCAATTAATATTTCCTTCAATCGAAGAAATAGCAATATTTTGTTGCGGTGCCGCATTGCTGGGAATTATCAGTGGTTATTTGGGATTAAGAAAAGTTCATCGGTAAAATGCGATTATCAAAAATTACAAGTTTCAGTTTGATTGTGATTCTGCTTTTTGTTGTCACCGGCAATGGTAAACAAAAAGAGGGCATTATTGATCAAAAACAGGAATTAGAGAAAATAAAAAAAGAAGTAGAATCCGGTAAAGAAAAGATTGATTCTCTTAAAACTGAAGCGCGGGGAGTTCAAAAAAGAATCGGTGAGTATGATCAGAAAATAGCGTCCAACCAGAAAATAATCCGCCGTTTGAATAACGAATTATCACTGTTGAATAATAATGTTAATTCGGCCGAAACGGATCTTGTTCAAAATACAGAGAGCCTCGAACGAACTCGAAGAAGGTATCTCGGTAATATCAGGCAGTTTTACTACCTAACCCGTCAAACTCAAAACCGTCCGGTAGATTTACCAAATTCAGAATTAGAACTGAATCGTCAAGTTATGTATTTGGCTGCGGTTTCAGGATTTGAATCGGGAAATGTAGATCAAGCGAACGAATTATTGGAAAATTCAATCATTAAACTTGAAGATCTGAGTGGTCAAACAAAAGAGGTCAACAGGTTAAAACAGAAAAAAGTAACTTCGACCTCACTTGAAAAGAGTAAAAAAAGACAGCAAGAAAAGACCTTAACCAAACTCAGACGGCTTGAAATGGCAGAAGCAGACCGGATTATGATGCTTGAGGAAGCAGCCAAAGAGATGGCAAAAATTATCGAAAGGCTTGAATTGGAACGGGTTCGACTTGCCGAAGAAAGAGCCAGTCAAACCGAGTTGTCTATTTTTGCATCTCTTAAAGGACAGTTACTTTCACCCATGAAAGGGAAAGTTATAAGACCATTTGGAAATCTGGTCGACCGGGTTACCAAGCTAAAATCATTCTCGCCTGGCATTTCTATTAAAGGACGACCGAATCGTAAAATTATTGCGGTGGCGTCCGGTTCAGTGGCATATATCGGAAATTTACGGGGTTATGGAAATTTTGTTATTATTAATCATGACAATCAGTATTATACTACTTATGCCGGTTTGGGGATAGTCTCGGTTTTGGAAGGACAGTATATATTATCCGGAACTAAAATTGGAGATGCCGGCGAAGATGGTATGTCACAATTTGAACTTCGAAAGGGTCGTGAAGCGCTCGACCCGGTGAAATGGATAAGAATTGATTCCTTTTGATATTTCAAAATTCCAACCAAGAGCCTGGGGGATAATATCACGTTCGTTTAAGGCTGATAGAATTGCCGGAACATACTTGTTTCATGCTACCGAAGGGTCCGGCGATTGGATGATGGCAATTTCATTAGCAGCATTATTAAATTGTGAAAACCCTCAGGAGATTAGTGATAAAAATATTCTTCCCTGCGGAGAATGCCGAAACTGTAATAATATGTTTTCTTATAATTTCGAAGCCTTGTATTTTGCTCTGCCTCTGCCGCCTCACAAAAAGGAAGATGATGCAATAGACCTCTCGCAGGAAATTATACAGCTAAAAAAAGAAGAGCCGTTTAAAATATTAACCTCAACTTCTTCTGTGAATATCCCTATTTCTGTTGCCCGGTTAATAAAAAAGAATTTATCAAGAATGGCTCCGGCAGGGTTACGAAGGGTTGTACTTTTTTACCAGATGGAGTTTATGAAAACAGCTTCAGCTGATGCTCTTTTAAAAATGATTGAGGAACCTCCGACTGATACAGTAATTATATTAACTGCCGACCGACCGGAAGTGCTTTTGCCAACAATTCAGTCCCGCTCGCAAAAAATTAAACTGGATCGTGTTTCTGAGCAGGTAATAACAGAATACCTTACCGCAAACTATGAAGTTTCAGAGGAAAAAGCCCAATTATTATCAAAAATCAGTGAGGGAATTCCGGGTAGAGCGATTGAAATGCTTAGTCAGGATGATGAAAGCGATACCTCGGGTCGCTCGGTAGGTTTTTATCTGTTTAAATCGTTTGTTTATCAGGAAAGCTATGATCTTGTCTCGCATATGAATGAAATGATGGATATGAGAAATCGATCTTATGCGGTTGAATTGCTAAATTTATGGCAATCATTGATAAGAGATTGTGCCGCCTTTGCAATAGATGGAAATGAAGCCAATTTGATTAATATTGATTTTTCCGTAGAAATAAAAAAGATGTCCGAATATTTCAGCAATCCCAATAAATCATTGAAACTTGCAGAAGAAATTAAAATAACTCTTGCCGATTTAAGACGTAATGTGCATATTCAGGGAGCTTTAACGGCTGTTGCTCTTAGACTTAAGTCTGACTTAAGGATGAGTCGTTAGAGCAATTATCCTTTAACGGAGAAAGAAAATGGCCGAGCTCTATTTAGTTGAATTTAAAGGTTCAAGAAAAGAATACTTTTTTAATAAGTTTTATCATAATCTCATCGAAACCGATTATGTTGTGGTCCAATGTGAACGCGGCGAAGACATAGGCTTAGTTCGTAAGAAAATTGATATCGAGTTGGATTTTTCTGAGACAGATAAACCAAAATCAATTCTTCGCAAAGCAAGCAAAGAAGATGTCGATCGTCATACGGATCTTTTAGAAAAAGATAAAGCCTGTAAACATGAAGTCATTGATTTAATTCGCAAGCATGGACTTTTGATGAAAGTTGTTGATATTGAGTCACAACTCGATGGCAACAAGATGACGATATTTTTCACTGCCGATTCCCGGGTAGATTTTAGAGAGCTGGTGAAAGATCTGGCTGGTTGTTATAAAACCAGAATTGAATTACGCCAAATTGGCGTTCGTGATGAAGCGCGTCGAATCGGCGGATATGGAGTATGCGGTAAAGAACAATGTTGTAATTCTTTTATTAAGACATTTCAACCAATTACAACTCAACATGCCCGCGATCAAGATTTACCGATGAATCCTTCAAAGATATCAGGCAATTGTGGTCGATTGCTCTGTTGTTTACGCTATGAAGCTGATGTGTACAAAGAAATCAAAAGTCAATTCCCAGTTCCGGGATTATTTATAGAATCAGAAAGCGGGAATGGTCGGATTTTGAGAATTGATATTTTCAATGAAGAAGCAGTAATTCTGGATGCCGAACATGTCACGTTCAGAGTAAAAGCCAAAGATATTTTAAATGTCAGTTCAGGCAGACCTCAGGTTGTTGAAGAAGACGTTGAGTCAGAATATCGAAAAGCAGACGCCGGTGTAAAAGAACTTAAGAATTTGGATGATAAAGAATAACTAACAAAGCGTGTGAGGGCTTAAAATTGTCTAAACCAATATACATTACAACCCCAATCTATTATGTAAATGATAAACCTCATATCGGTCATGCTTATACCACCATCGCTGCAGATATGTTAAAAAGATTTCACAAAATTGCTGGTCGTGAAGCTTATTTTTTAACCGGAACAGATGAGCATGGAACCAAAGTAGCAGACGCAGCCAAAGATGCGGGTATGAGTGAAATAGAATTTTGTGATCAAATTGTAAAAAATTATAAAGTAGCCTGGAAGCACCTTTCGATTGATAACGATGATTTTATTCGAACAACTTCCGACAGGCATCGTAAAGCGGTATGGAAAATTCTTGACGCTATGCAACAGGCTAAAACTGATGATGGCGAAGATGTCATTTATTCTGATTATTACGAGGGTCTCTATTGTACGGGATGTGAAAAGTTTCTAACTGAAAAAGAATTAGAAGATGGGCTTTGTCCTGACCATCAAACTGAGCCAGAGAAACTAAAAGAAAAAAATTATTTTTTCCGTTCAAGTGCTTTTTTACCAAAGATTAAAGAGATGATTGAATCTAATGAATTACTAATTGTACCTGAAGAACGACGACGTGAAGTTTTGGGGTTGATCAAACAGGATTTACCTGATTTTTCAATTTCACGTCAAAGAGTTGATTGGGGAATCCCTTTAAATTTTGATAAAGATCACGTCGCCTATGTGTGGGTTGATGCTTTATCAAATTATATCTCAGCTATTGGTTATGCCGATGATGAAGCCAGCTTTAACAAATGGTGGAACGAAGGTGAAGTTGTTCATCTGATGGCCAAGGATATATTAAAATTTCATTGCATATTATGGCCGGCAATGTTGATGGCGGCTGGAATGAAAATCCCCGATACAATGGTTTTGCATGGATTCTTTACCATAGACGGTAAGAAAATGTCCAAGAGTCTGGGAGTCAAAATTGATCCTAATGAAATGGTTGAAGAGTTTGGAGCTGATGGCACCCGATATTTGTTATTGACTCAGTTTCCTTTCGGAGTTGATGGTGACATACAAGCCAGTCGATTTATTACTCAGTATAATTCTGATTTAGCCAATGACCTTGGCAACCTTGTTTCAAGGGTTGTTAAAATGATTGATGTTAATTTTGACAGTAAGCTTCCAGCACCATCAGATGATATTTCAGGATTGAAAGAATTGATGGAACAGGCGGCAAGTTTACCTGGGGCAGCCTATTCTCATATTAAACATTTTAGATTAGGTCATTCGATAGCCGATGTTATTTCATTGGTGAAATCGACTAATAAATTTTTTAATGATAATGCTCCCTGGAAATATGCCAAAAGCGGCGATACTGAAAAACTTGGCGGGATTTTATATTCCTGTTGTGAAACAATCAGAATCGTGTCGATCCTGCTTTATCCGGTTATGCCCAATAAAATGACTGAGATAAGAAAAGTGTTTGGTCTTGATGATAGCACGCTGACCCTTGATAATTCCCTTAAGTTTTTTGATCTGACACCCGGGATAAAATTGTCTCTGGGTGATCCGATCTTCCCACGCCTGAAAGCGAAGGTAGAAGATAAGCCGGAAGATAAACCAGCCCGGCAGAGTGATGAAGGTTTGCTGGATATTGCTGAATTTTCAAAAGTGCAGCTTCGGGTTGCTGAAGTTTTAAAGGCGGAAAAAGTCGATGGTGCTGATAAACTGTTAAAGCTTCAAATAGATATCGGTAAAGAAAAGCGTCAGGTTATAGCTGGTGTGGCTGAGCATTATTCCACCGATGAGATCGTCGGTAAAAGAGTCGTTGTAGTTACAAATCTTAAACCGGCAGTAATTCGCGGAGTGGAATCAAACGGAATGCTTCTGGCAGCGAAAAAAGGGAAAAAACTTTGTCTGGTTGTACCTGAAGCGGAACTTCCCCCGGGTTCAAAAATCAGCTGATGATTGATTCACACTGCCATCTCGATTTCCCACAGTATGCAGGCAAACACAACGAAGTTATCAATGAGGCTGTTGAAGCGGGAGTACATACCTTAATCAATATCGGGACCGATTTAAAATCATCAAAATATTCAATTGATCTTGCAGAAAAGTATAGCGAGGTCTATGCGACTGTTGGGGTACATCCTCATGATGCCAAAAATGTGACTGATTCGATTCTAAGCGAAATTAAAGAACTTGCATCTCACAATAAAGTAGTCGGGATTGGTGAGATAGGACTGGATTTTTATCGTGACAACTCACCTCGAAATATTCAAAAGAAAATTTTCCATCAACAGCTTGAACTGGCGGGCGAGGTTAAGTTACCGATAGTGATTCACACCCGGGATGCGTTTCGGGATACTATTGATATTATCAAAGAATACAATTTACAACTATGTGGTGGAGTTTTTCATTGTTTCCCAGGGAATGTTGAGGAAGCATATGAAGTTTTTGAGCTTGGATTTTTGATATCAATTGGCGGAATCGTAACTTATAAAAATTCAACGATGGCAAAGGTAGCCGCCGAAGTGCCCCTTGAGAAGATTATCCTTGAAACCGATGCACCATTTTTAGCACCAACGCCTTTCAGGGGGAAAACCAATCAGCCTGCTTATGTAAAATTCGTTTGTGATAAAGTTGCAGAGCTCAGAAATATTTCATCCAAAGAAGTAGAGAAAATTACCGACCGTGCCTGCCAGAAACTGTTTGGATTAGTTGAATTGTTCGGAGATTAATAATGCCGTATCGAACAAAAAAAAGATTAGGGCAGAATTTTTTAACATCGGATTCAATTATTGACCGTATCGTTGAACAGCTTTCCATTTCTGAAAATGATCAAATTGTTGAGATAGGACCGGGGCGGGGAGCGATAACTTCCCGATTAATTAATTCTAATAGTAGAGTTACAGCAGTTGAGTTTGATCGGGATTTAATTCCGTATCTTAAGAAACTGTTTGAAAAAGAATCTAATCTTGAAATAATCAATGAAGATATTTTAAAATTTGAGCCGTTGTTTGATAAATTTAAATTGATAGGCAATCTCCCATATAATATTACATCACCGGTGATAGATTGGATTGTTAGGAATCATCAACAGATTGATGTGGCTGTGTTAATGGTTCAAAAAGAGATGGCTTTACGGGTGGCATCACAGCCAGGAAATAAAGAGTGGTCGCCGATTGCAATTTTTACCCAATTGTATTTTGACATTTCGATCTGTTTTGATATATCGCCCAAACATTTTCGTCCAGCCCCCAAGGTAACTTCATCGGTGATTAAACTGTTGCCCAAAAAAGTCCCGAAGATTAACAATTTTCAGCTGTTTGAAAAAATTATCCGAACAGCTTTTAAACAACGACGGAAACTTTTAATCAATAATCTGGTGCCGGAGCTAATTTCTGATAAAAATACCGGAGAGGAATTGTTCGGAATATTACAATTACCGGAAAATATCAGAGCTGAAGAACTTTCAACAGAAAAATTTTTGAAATTGACTGATCTTATCAACTCTCGTAACATAACTAAGTAATAAGTCGTATACAGAAATAAAATAAAGGAGCGGGTTGTGTCGTTACTTTCAGTAAATTTAGATATGGTTGCTGCCTTACGGGAAACAAGACATTTAGGCGAACCTGATCCCTGCCAGGCGGCAGTATTGGCTGAAATAGCCGGTGCTGATGGCATTGCTGTACAATTAATGCGGAATCGCAAACATATCCGTGATCGTGATCTTTATCTATTGCGCGGGGTAGTTAAAACAAAATTAACGATTGAAATTTCACCGGCTGATGAACTTATTGAAAAGGCTATTGAAGTCAAGCCGTGGATGGTAACCTTTGTGGCTGATCATGCCGACAGCAGTTCACCTGTATCGCCGATTGATTTTAATTCAGTTACTGCTGATTTTGGTGATCTTGCCGCCCGGTTTAAGGGCGTGGCAGTTAATGTTTGTTACTTTGTAGAACCGGAGCAGGATAGTGTAAAAGGTGCTGCCCGTAACGGAGCATCGGCGGTCTTGCTTGATTGTTCCCGTTACAGCGATGCCAGATCAATTGATGAGGCTCAAACCGAACTTGACCGGATCGACAGAGCGGCAAACTCTGCGGTTAAATCAAATTTATCAGTTCTTTGCGGGCGTGGCTTGAATTATAAAAATGTTCGACCGCTGGTTGAGATTGGTATTATCGATGAATTCGTGATCGGATATTCGATTTGTGCCAGGTCCATGCTGGTCGGGATTGACCGAGCAGTGCGTGAGATGGTTACTCAACTTCAATATCAACCCATTTCGAATTAGGTGAAACATTGAGCACTACAAAAAATGAAATAGTTGAAGTTACTGTTCAAGAGGAATTTAGCAAACTAAGGCTTGATAAATTTTTAAGTGAAGTTTCCGAATTGAACCTGAGTCGAAGTCGGGTTCAGAAATTAATTTTAGATGAATTAATCTTAATCAATGATAAAGTTGCTAATAAAAAACATAAAGTAGCAACCGGTGATAAAATAGTTGTGTCTATTCCTCCGGTTGAAAAATCAGAAATTGTTGGTGAGGATATTCCGCTTGAAATTGTTTTCGAGGATGATTATCTGGCGGTGATAAACAAACCTGCCGGAATGGTTACCCATCCGGGGGCAGGGAATTACACGGGTACATTGGTTAATGCGATAATTTATCATTTTGATCATCTGCCTGAATCTTCTCCCGTTGACCGCCCGGGAATCGTACACCGGCTTGATAAAAATACATCAGGCTTGCTATTGGTTGCCAAGACTGATGAAATACTTCAAAAATTGCAGGAAGCTATTCAGAAAAGGGAAGTCAAACGCATTTATACAGCTCTGGTTTGCGGGCATATGCAAGAAGATGAAGGGGAAGTCGATCTTCCGATTGGGAGATCAATTAAAGATCGAAAGAAAATGATTGTGACAAATTATAACAGCCGGGAAGCTCAAACAGGATATAAACTTAAGGAACGATTCCGTTCCTATGATTTACTTGAATTACAATTAAAAACCGGTCGCACCCACCAGATCAGAGTGCATCTGTCACATATCGGCCATCCTGTTTTTGGCGATCCGGATTATGGTGGTCGGGCGAAATGGCATAAAGGGATGTTTGGACCGGAACGTCCACTAAGTAAAAAATTGCTTGAGATGTATGATCGTCAGGCGTTGCATGCGGCTCGATTGGAATTTGTGCATCCCAAGAGCGGGGAAGAAATGAAGTTTGAGACCGAGCTGCCGGATGATTTCAAAACGGTTTTAGATATACTCAGGGAAGAGGGCAGTTAGTCAGGGGGGAATTGCTTCACTTCGTTCGCAATGACACACTTCGTGTGTTTTTGAGTTTGAGTAAGTCAGGAGCTCTGTGCTCCTCACAATTCTTGAAAGCGACAGACGAGGACATCTGCCGGCCACGAGAATATTTATTAGGAGATGTTATGAACACCCAAAATATTTTTAAATTTATTTTCTTTGTTAATTTAGTAATATTTGTCTTGTTGGGGTGTCTAACAAAATTAAGAACTCGTCAATTTGTTGTTGAAGATAAGTCATTTAATAATATTACAGTAGATAAGTGGATTATTCATGCTCCAGAATTAAGAGCATTTTATAAACAAGCAGGCGTAAATGAAATTCCTGACCTTGATACAATATTATTTCAACCACTTATAAAAGTTGAAAAACTTTTTGATAATAAATTCAATGTAAAAATAATTATAGATACTGTTGAAGTCACTTTTCTTGAAACCGGGGAAAAAATCAAGGTGCTTTCTAGTAGTGAAGAACCTACCTATACTGGAAATTGGAATAAAGAAAAATATCAATATATATATTTTAATAAAAATAATAATATTCACATTCCAATGGAAATCAACAATATCTTATTCGAATTTGAATTCAAAATAAAAGATGATCAGGATCAAATTCTAAAATCAAAATTACTAACATTTAAAATGAAAAGACAAGAAGGTGGTAAAATTGGATTTACTTATGGAGATTAAGTTCTCGTAGGGCAGAACCCTTTAGTGGTTCTGCCAAAACGTTAGGATCACATCCACCCAGAGTTCCTGCACTACTCAAATTTCTTCAATACTAATATCATGCGCCATGATTTTTTGCTGTTATCGAAGGGCTGATCAATATTAAGATCACCATACATCGTTGTAATATTAAACCGTCCCGACATCTCAATCAAAGCTCTCATCAATCCTGCGGTATACAATCTAGTCTCGGTCTCGAATTCGAAAGAATCGGATTTACCATCTTTTTCGACCTTTATTAAGACATTTGATGTTGCTATCTCTGTTAAAGGATCAACTGTTGGATCAGACCCCCAATCGGTTGATACAGAAATTCCATCACGTTCCATCGTCCAGACATTTTTAGTGCTTTTTTCTTGAGTAAGAAAATCTCTCGGATGGGTCAATTCGATAATATAAACCCCCTGCGAAGTAAGATTATCAGCCACCGAATTGAGATGGTCGATGACATCCCGGTTGGTCAGCAGATGTGAAAAGGTGTCCATCATGCAAACAGCAAGTTTGACTTTTTGAGGCAGTTTGAAATTTCTAAAATCTCCTTCAATTCCGTTACAACTCAAGTTCCTGGATTTTTGGTTAAGATAATTTATCATCTCAGGAGAAATGTCTAATCCAAACGAGACGATTTCTCTTTTGGCAAATTCAGAGCAATATTGCCCCGGACCACAGCCGAGTTCTACCATAGCATCGATATTTTTTAAACCGGTAGATTTTGCAGATTCTACAAGAAAATCGACAGCTTCTTTGAAATCTCTAAAATTGAAAGCAATTTCATAGATTTCGGGTATTGTATATGGGGATTTTTTCATACCGGAAAATTAGGTTTATTCTGATATATTAGCAAGTTCGATTATAGCTGAAATTGCAGGTATGAGGGCAATGACAGTTGACTTTGGAGTTGGACATTTGTATATATTTCCATGACAGAAAATAATCAAAATACAAAATTAACCTACGCTGATAGCGGTGTGGATGTCAAAGCCGGCGAAAAATCCGTCGAGCGCATAAAGCAAATGGTGGCAACAACTTTCAACAAGCAAGTCTTAACCGGGATCGGAGCCTTTGGCGGGTTTTTTAAACCTGATTTTTCTGGGATAAAAAGTCCGGTTACGATTTCTTCGGCTGATGGTGTTGGTACCAAGTTGAAACTGGCTTTCATGAATGACAAACATGATACCGTAGGTGAAGATTTGGTTAATCATTGTGTTAATGATATTTTGGTTCATGGTGCCCGGGCATTATTCTTTCTGGATTATATCGCAACCGGAAAGCTCAAACCGGATACAATCACTGGTATAGTAGACGGTTTAAGTCGTGGATGTCGTAATTCAAAAATGGCTTTATTAGGCGGTGAAACGGCTGAAATGCCGGGTTTATATCAAGCCGGAGAATATGATCTTGCCGGATTTATCGTTGGGGTGGTTGATGAAGATAAAATTGTCAACGGCTCAACCATCAAAGAAGGCGATATCTGTTTGGGGCTGGCTTCCAACGGTCTGCATACCAACGGTTATACTTTAGCTCGTAAAGTTGCTTTCGAAATTGCCAGACATAAGCCGACTGATATGGTTGATGAACTTGGTTGTACAATAAGTGAAGCCTTGATGAAAGTTCATCGCTGTTATGCTCCGATTATTCATCCGCTTTTAGATAAACATACGATTAACGGCATGGCTCATATAACCGGAGGTGGAATTCCGGGGAATTTAAAACGGATTTTGCCGGACGGGTTATCTGCTGAGATCAAAAAAGGTACCTGGGATGTACTCCCGATTTTCGATTATCTTAAAAAAGCCGGCAATATTGATCCTGATGATATTTACTCAGCCTTCAATATGGGAATAGGTTATATTCTGGTTGTTTCACCTGATGTTGCAGATGATGTGACAAAATTCCTCGAAGGAATGAATGAAACAGTTTATCGTATCGGGCAGATAATAAGTGGTGAAAAAATAGTTAAGCTGGTTGACTAACAATGGTTTTACTTTGCATTCTTGACGGGTTTGGACTTAGGGAAGACGCCTCCGATAATGCAATCTCACTTGCCCATACTCCGACTTATGATAATTTATTAAGCAGTTGTCCTCATACAAAAATTGATGGCTCCGGTTTGGCGGTCGGTCTGCCCGATGGCCAGATGGGTAACAGTGAAGTGGGACATCTCAATCTTGGCGCCGGACGGGTCATCTATCAGGATATATCGCGGATTGATAAAGCTATTGAAGACAGATCATTTTTCATTAATAAAAATTTTGTCGAAGGAATTGAAAAAGCTGCTTCCTTAGGAAATCCTGTTCACCTTTTCGGACTTCTGTCGGATGGTAAAGTTCATTCTTCATTAGACCATTTATATGCTCTGGTACAAATAGCTAAAGACAAAGGGGTAGAGAAACTCTATCTGCACGCTTTCATGGATGGTCGGGATACTCCTCCGACAAGCGGGGTTAAGTATTTACAGCAGACCCTTGATAAATTTGATCAAATAGGATTAGGTAAAATTGCTACAATTCAGGGGCGGTATTACGGGATGGATCGGGATAACCGCTGGGAGAGAATTGATCAAGGCTGGCGGGCAATTACGTTGGGTGAAGGAATAAAATCTGATAATCCGATTGAAGCAGTCAAGGTATCGTATGCTGAAAATATTACTGATGAATTTATTAAACCGATTGTTATTGATAATGGAACGGAACGTGATGGTCGTTTACAGGATGGAGATCTGGCAATAATATTTAATTTCCGTTCTGATCGGGTCAGGCAGATTTCGTATCTGATGCTTGATAGAGATATAAAAGGATACAAATCTCCCTCCAATCCAAAAGTCGATTTGGTAACGATGACTGAGTATGATGCTAAAATGACCGAGGTCAAAGTTGCCTTTCCACCGAGCCGACCAACTCGAATTTTGGGTGAGGTTATTGCTGAAGCATCTATGAAACAGCTTCGTACCGCCGAGACCGAAAAATATGCTCATGTGACTTTCTTTTTTAACGGTGGTTCTGAAATTCCGTTTGAGGGAGAAGACCGGGAATTGGTTGCCTCGCCGAAAGTAGCAACCTATGATTTACAGCCGGGGATGTCATCGGTAGAAGTTACTGATAAGGCGGTTAAAAATATTGAGTCGGGTAAGTATGATTTTGTTTTATTAAATTATGCAAATTGTGATATGGTTGGACATACGGGAATAATTGAGGCTGCAGTCAAAGCGGTTGAGGCGGTTGATACGGGACTTGGCCGGTTGCTTGAAGCGGTTAAGAATCAAAATGGGGTGGCAATTATAACTGCCGACCATGGAAATGCTGAAAAAATGATTGATCGTGAGAACGATTGTCCCTGGACAGCTCATACTACGAATTTGGTGCCGTGCATACTGTTTGATCCTTCAAATAAACTTGGAAATATTCAATTACAAGGTGAAGGAATTCTGGCTGATATCGCACCGACTATTCTTGATATTCTTAAGCTTGTTCAGCCTAAGGAAATGACCGGGAAATCTTTATTAGTTAGAGGGTAGCACTCTGAGTAAATTTTTTTCAAAATTATATCGGGTTATAATCCCGGAAGCTATTAATCTTCGGAAACGACGTTTTGAGCTTCTTATCTGGGCATTCTTATTATCATTATCATTCTATTCCAGTTATTTCGGATTTTTAGCCTGGCTGTCTTTGGCGCGACCGTTTTTTATAATCGGTTCTCTTAACAGACGAGAAGCGTTTAACGCATCGTATTATTTTGGTTTCTTTTTCAGCCTTTTCACAATGTATTGGATCGCACTGGTAACACCGCCGGGAATGATTGGGGCAGTTTTTTATATAGCATTTTACTATGCAATAGTGCTGCTAATTTTTTCAAAGCTCTATAACTTTAAAAAGATTTATGGTCTGGTTACTTTACCGTTTTTATGGGTCGGGATGGAGTATTTACGGAATCTCTCGGAATTTGCATTTCCCTGGTCAGATTTAGGTTATACCCAGTCATATTACTTATATATCCTTCAAATTGTATCGGTAACATCGGTTCATGGTTTGTCGTTTATAATTATAGTGGTTAATATTTTATTGATGCAGCTTTTTCGAAAGTCGGTTTCACCCGAACGCAAAATCAGTGCCGTTTTTTCATCTTTATTGATCTTAACTATGTTAACCTCGTATGGGTGGATCGTAGTTCCTAAATATCCTGTGCCGGGTGATTACCCGGTGGCGCTTTTGCAGGGCTCGGTTCCGTTAGATGTGAAATGGTCTAAAAATAATAAGGCTCATAGTTATAATTTGTATGATTCGCTGGCTCAAACAATTGCTGATGATTCAATAAATTTGTATATCTGGCCAGAAACATCGGCACCCTGCTATCTTACTCATGATCGGGTGGCTCAGACTGCAATCGGTAACACTGCTAAAAAAACAAACGGCTATCATCTCGTTGGGGCTTTAGGGGCAAAGTTGAATCAGAATGACGAGTTTCATTATAATTCGTGTTATCAGTTCAACCCTTCGGGGATGATCGAAAAAAGATATGATAAATTGAAATTGGTTCCGTTCGCAGAACGAGTACCATATCAGGATTATGTGCCGTTTCTAAGGGAAAAAGTTCTTAAGAAATATTTAACCTTCATCGAGACCTATAATGTTCAATGGTGGTCAGATTTTTATGCCGGAGACAGTTTAAAACTGTTTGAGCTGCCCGAGGCAACTTATTCGGTGTTGATTTGTTTTGAATCGACCTTTCCAGAGTTTGTTCGTACTTCTATAAGAGAAGGAGCCGAATTTATTGTAGGCATTACTAATGATACCTGGTTTAAAAAATCTGTCGGGATTCATATGCACTCCAGAATATTTTTAACCCGGGCGGTTGAAAATAGATGCTGGGGTGTCAGAGTCGCTAACAGCGGTATTAGTTATATTGTCGATGACTATGGAAGAATCAGGCAGGAGCTGGGCATATATGATGTTTCAGCGATGGTAGGAAGTGTTCAGCGGCTCGAACAATACTCAATTTTTACACAATATGGTGATCTGATTGGTTATATCTCATTCTTGATATTGATCTCAACTATCGGTATATTGGTTTTAATATGGTTAATAAGAAAATTCATTCCGGCGTAACTTATTTTATAAGTATAATTTTCGGATTATGTCTGTCTTTATCTGCGCAGGATATTAACTGGGAAAATATGACTTCATTTAATGACGTTCGAACTATGAAGGTCATTAATGATACTCTTTATATCGCTTCATCCGGAGGGATTTTAGCAATTACAGATCCTATATTACCCGGTCGTAAAATTATCAATACTGATGGACTGGGGACAACCGATATAACTGATATAATCAAGGATGCGAACGGGCAAAAATGGGTTACCGGTTTCGGACGGTTGATTAAATTCGATTTTGAGAATTCTCAACAGTTTATATTTAAAGATAGGGATGATAATTTTATTAAACTGCATCGGGTTGTTGATGATGGCGACAACTTGTGGGTTGGGACAGATATTGGTCTGGTTCTGTTTTCTAAAATCAATGATGGCGGTCAGATTCAGGACAGCTATGAATTGTTCGGCGATTTAAATCCATCTCCGGCGGTGTATGATATCTTCTTAAAAGATGATTCTATCTATCTGGCAACTTCTAACGGGGTGGCTGTGGCTGATCGGTCAATTCCAACTTTGCTCAATTCACCATTGAACTGGAAAACATTTGGAATGCTTAACTATAGCGAACTGGGGAATGATACTATTCTTTCAGTTGTCAATTATGGATCGCAATTGTATGCTGCTACTCCGAGAGCTGTGGTTGTGATTGATATTGATGGTGAAACTGTTACTCCTGTTAATGGGTTAACTGACCTTGAGAATGCACGGCTTAATTTTGTTTCTGATTCGTTGTTCGTTTACTTCTATGATATTACAAGCGGTGGAATCGGGGTTATTGAAGATGGGATAATCACAACCATGCTGACAACATCATTAAAACCAATAACAGGTTTGTCATATAATAACGCTCGATGGTTTGCCTCAAGCGAGGGTGGCATATATTCAGGTCAAACAGATTTCCAGATATATAGTTTTACCGGATTACAACAGAATGACATCGAAGATTTAGCTATAAATCAAGCCGGTCAAATATCGGTTGGGTATACTACCGGCGGAGCTGCTATTCAGCTGGCTGATTTGAGCTGGTCGGATCTGCCTATATTTCGAGATGCAACCTTGCTGATGACTGATTCAATGGGCAACCCCTGGTTTGGAACCTTTGGCGAGGGTTTATGGGTGCAGGATGGGAACGGATTTGTTAATTACGACGAACAGAACAGTTCCATGATCGGCAATACTGATAATCCTCCATTCGGGTTGACCTTTGTGGTGATAAACGGATTGGAAACAGATGGTGAGTTTCTTTATGCTGCCTGTTACCGGGCGGCAAATGGTTATCCGATAGTGTATGCCGATATGAATAATCTGGATAATATCAATTCGTGGGATTCGTTGGGTTTGAGTGATGGAATAAATAATGAGTTTGTCGTTTCATTGGATGTCTATGGTAATTCCCTTGCGGTTGGCACCGAAGCGATAGGGCTGTATATGTGCGATCTGGGAAGTGATCCGTTTGATCATAGTGATATTATTATTGAAAATCATACGGTTGAAAATATGTTTTTAATCTCAAATAGTATCAGAGTGGTTGAGTTTTCACCTGAGGGAAATCTTTGGGTGGGGACTAACTTCGGACTTTCAAGGTACGACCCCGGGTTTGAGTTTTACGTCGATATAGACCTTCCGGAAATGATGAGTTCGGATGTTACTGATTTAGAATTTGACGGGCGTGGAAATCTCTGGATTGGGTCTGTTAACGGGTTGGGTTTCAGAAACGCTACTACCGGAGAGATCATAGTTTACAATTCGGAAAACAGCGGCTTGGTCTCCAATCGAATTAACAATGTTACTTTTGATAGTAACACCGGAGATACCTATATCAGCACACCTTCGGGGATCTCAAAAATACTTTCATTTGTGGGAACGCCGACAGCGCAGCTTGAAAATGTAATAGCTTTTCCAAATCCTTTTGTTATAAGCAATCAAAATGATGTTCTATCGTTTAATTACGCCCGAAGCGGAACCGTCCGGATTTATACTGTAGCCGGGGAAGAGGTTGATGCCTTTCCGATTAACAACAGTTGGGATGGGACCAACCAAAAGGACCAGCCGGTTGCCTCGGGAGTTTATCTATTTATTTTGTCAGACGATGAGGGGAATATTTCAAGGGGGAAAATCCTTCTGGTGCGGGAATGATGAATTTTATACGTTTATCTGATAAAGAATTTTCTAAATTTTCTGAAAATGACCTAAGCGGTCATTCGCTTTATAATTCATTAGCTTTTCTAAACCTGTGGAAATCAATTGGGGGAACACCGGTTTTTTGGGCGGTTGAAGAGGATAGTAATATTCTTGCAATGCTATGCGGGGTTGAGTTTGGAAACTCATTGATAAAAAGATTTCAATCAATGCCGGATGGATGCTATTGCCAGCCTTTGATAAGATCAAGCAACAAAAACCAGTTAGAAATATACGAATTTATCTTAAACCGTTTACAAAAAGAAAAATATTCAAAAATATTTATTTATGATTTTAATAAAACATTCAAGCCAAATTCAAATTATGATATTCAAACCTGTACGACCAATATTATAGATATTTCAAGTAACGACTGGGAACCACCGGATAAAAAAATACAATCTGAGATCAGGAAAGCCGAACGTGAGGGCGTTATCGTTCAAAGGTTTGATGCGAATAAGCAGATGGATGCCTTTATCAGGCTGATGATAGCTACCGAAGAACGCCATAATCGGAAACCAAAATACTCTCGCAGTTTTTATGAGCAACTTGCCCAGATGGCTGAAACTGATTCGAGGATTGAATGGGCATGGGTGGAATATGAAGGGAAAGGCGCAGCCTCGCATATATATTTTATTGACAATGAGCAGGCTTTAAACTGGCAGGTATTTTTTGATAAAGATTATTCTTTTTTAAAACCGAATCAATTGATTACCTATCAAACAGCTAAGAAATTATCTTCAAGCGGCGTTCGATATTTTAATCTGGGTGCTAATCCGGCCGGATCAGAAAATCTGGAATCTTATAAGAAAAAGTGGGGCGGAGAGAACTACGAGTATCCCTGTTATGTTTATAAATCATTTTTAGGGAAAATAAAATGAACGCTAAACGGTTAAAAGTATTGATTCTTGCCGATAGTCGGTCAGTTCATATTGAACGTTTGGTGGATGAAATGGTTTTACAGGGTTGTGACGTGAAGGTTGCATCGCTTGAAAAGGGAACTGTCAATCATATTACTCTAAAACAAAAAACGCCGTTTAAGTTTCTACATTATGTCTTAGCAAAAAAACAAGTTATGGAACTACTCAAAGAATTTCAACCGGACGTGATCAATGCTCATTATGCTACTGGTTATGGCTTTTTAGCATATTCGATAACTAAAAATTATAAAAAAGTATCTATGATACTAAATTTGTGGGGGTCTGATATTTTACAGGTACCTCAAAAATCATTCTTGCATAAATATAAAGCCAAAAAGGCGTTAAGCTCGGCCAATTATGTTTTAGGCGATTCGCAGTATTTAATTGATAAAGCAAAAAGTATTTATGACTTTTGTGATTATTCTGTGATTCCATGGGGGATTGAGAAGAAATGGTTAGAGGTTCACAAAAAAGATTATACTTTGTCACAGCCATTGAAAATTATTGTACCAAGACCTCACGAAGCGGTTTACAATAATTATTTTATTGTTGAGTCGTTGAAAGATTTAATTAGTTCTGATAAAATCAGTTTGACTTTCCCCGGTTTTGGAAGTCAGTTAGAGACATTCAAAATTAAAAGTCAACATCTGGTTGGTGATAAAATTAATTTTTATGAAAAGAAAAGCCGTGAAGAATATATCAAGTTTTTATCCCGGTTCGATTGTTATTTGTCTAACTCAAAATCTGATTCCTCGCCGGTTTCTTTAATCGAAGTGATGGCGTTAGGACTTATTCCAATTTCGGCCGATATTGAAGGCGTTCGGGAATGGTTGACAAATGAAAACGGGTTTAAATATCAAGTGGGTGACAATCAAGCTCTTGAGCAAATTGTTGAAAAGATAATTAACATTGACGACAGTTTTGATTCAATGCGAAGAAGTAACTTTGAGAAGGTTAAACAGTCTGGTATTTATGAGAAAAATATTCATGATCATATTTCTGTATTAAAGAGAGTCGCCGGTGAGTAATATGAATAAAAAGGTGCTGTTGATTTGTTATTATTTTCCACCTCTTGGGGGAGCCGGCGTTGGCCGGCCGTTAGGATTATATAAGCATCTGCCAGAATTTGGTTATGATTGTGATCTGTTAACCGTTAAACCGGTAACATATCGCCTTTATGAGCCGGAACTACTTCATGATCTTGATGAATCCAGGATTTATCGTTCAGGTTCTTTTGATCCTCAGCGATTTATGTATCTTCTCGGGTTAAGAAAAATTAAGGGGCAAACAATTGCCCGTGGGAAAAGCGCCTCAGAAAAATTCTTTCCCGATCCCAAAGTCGGCTGGGTAAAACCGGCTCTGAAATTGGGTCGGAATTTGATTTCGAATAATAATTATAAAGCAATTATTTCTACCTCTCCTCCTGTTTCTACGCATCTAATCGGGAGGCAACTTTCTATGGAGGGACGCATCCCCTGGATTGCTGACTTTCGGGATTACTGGATGAGTTATCCATTGGAAGAATGTTACAATGATAAAAAGCTTATCGATAAAGCAAAAACACTTTTGCAGGAAATAAAAGACAAAGCAACTATTATCACAACCGTAAATGATACGCTGGCTTCATACTTTGGTGACGCCAAAGTCATAATGAATTCTTTTGATCAATCTCTGGCAAGAGAGTGGCAGCCAACGCTGCCACAAAAAGAGTTTACTATCGGACTGTTCGGTACCTTCGATGAAATTTATCCGATTGAACCTCTATTGAAAATGCTCAGTATGTTTCGTGATAAATATCCTGAAAATTTTGCAAGAATCAAATTGCAGCAGATTGGCAATGTAAACAGACAATGGTTGGTGCCGTTGTTGAACAAGTATCAATTATACGAAAAAACACTCATTCATGGTTTCCTCCCTCGATTGAAAGCTGTACAGCAAGCATCAAAGTCTCAAATGTTTTATTTGGGGCTGCCTTCTGAAAAAGAAAAAGGATTTACAACCGGAAGGATATTTTTACTGATGGCATCAGGGCGACCATTGCTGGCTCATGTTACCGATGATAGCGAGGTAGCAAAATTGATCAGGGGAAGCAACAACGGCTATTGTTTCACGGGGGATTTATCCAGGGCGGTTGAATATCTGAATGAATTTATGTTAAAATCAGCAGCCAATAAACTTCCAACGATCATCCTATCTGATTATGCCCGACAATACAGTGCAGAGAATATGGCAAAGAAGTTTGCCGGATTGATTCAAAAACTTGAGAATACCCCCTGGTCGGTTTAATCTCTCACAAAATTATTTTAATAGCACCATCTTTTTGATCTCGCTGAAATATTCGGTTTCAAGCTTATAAAGATAAATCCCTGATGCAACAGGGTTGCTGTTTGAATCCTGTCCGCGCCATTCAATATCATAGGTACCCGGAGAATAAGTCTCATCTGTCAGAGTTATTATATTTTGTCCGAGAATGTTATAGATAGAAAGTTTTAGCTTACTTTTGCGATCAATTTCGAATGAAATAGTTGTCGACGGGTTAAACGGGTTCGGGTAATTTTGTTTTAATTCATAAGATGCGGGCATGATTTCGGTTTCATCTTCGACAGCAGTAACAATAGAGGTTGAACTGGTAGTTTGTTTGGTTAGATATCCATCTTTTACAACCGTGATAATAAAATCATTTACATTTTCAAGTCCTTCTGAAATTTCTACAAAACCATCCTGATCGGTTATGCCTATCGCAATGATATCTTGTCCATCCGAGATAATAACTTTGCCCATACTAATCGGGCTAGCTGAAGATGAGATATTAATATCAATTCCGGTTTCGGTTTTTTTATAATTAATATCAACAGGTTTAGGAAGGTCAGTATAAATTTTAAGCGTTGGATCTCCAAAAAACAGCTGTCCATAAATTAAATCACGATAATATGAATAAGCTGATTTTGAGGCATACATAGCATCAATAGCCGGTTTTTCAGGGTGTGCAAATAGAGAATCATAAAAAGAGGTTTGCAAAAGATGGCTGGTTTTTATCCAGCCCCAGCGGGAATAGGCAACAAAAGCAACCGCGCCGGCATCTTTTAAACCAAGAAGTTTCTGGGCGAGGTTTGGATTGGGAATATTAAACGGCGATTGATCCATATCAAAGCCACCATTGTCACACGCTAAAGAATAGTAAAAACCGACTTTACCGTTTTGTTTGAGCGAGTCAAAGGTTCCATGCCCCGTATTTTCAGCATCGGCAAGGAAGTATGATTTGGGCCAGTTATTGTAACCGGAAGTTCTTACGGCAAAACCGTCGCTTCTGCCATGGGCGATAATATTGATAAAGCCCTGTCCGTTGGAGAGGATATCAACTAATTGAGCCGCATCAAGATTGGATGGGGCAAGATCGGATCCGGTTGAAGCTTCAACGCCGGTGACCGTATCAATCTCAATCTGTTGAGGATAAGCTGTGGATATTAATGTGTGCTGTCCGCCGTCATAATCGCGCATCTGATCTGATGAAAAGAAGTATGCTCTGTTCAAGTATCCTTTATTGCCCCATCCCGGATCTGTTTCATAGGTTATTAATTTTCTAACATAGTTTTTACATTCAGTAACAGTATTAAATGGTAATCTCCCGACTCGTAGTTCCGGAATGATGTCAGGATTATCATGAATGACTTCACCCCAAACACCATCGTTGTCAACATCCCAATCACCGGTCATATCAGCAAAATATAGATCACAAAGTTGTTGGTATTCGATTGAGGGAGTAAGGTTGGTTGATAACGGATATGCATATCTGACCGGAAGGATTGTTTCATCGCCGACAAGCAAAACCGAATGACCGCCGTTATTGTAAAACTCTTTTAAGGCATTCCTTAGTTTTTCAGCATCATCTCTGCCTGAATAATTAATTAAAATATCTTCAATCAGCACAACCTCAGTTAAAATGCCGGTTGAGGTTTTATAATTTTTCAGTTCTTCCATTGGTTCTGACAGTTGCGAGGATGTTACAATCAGGTATTCAATAGCTCCGAATGTTGGGGAAAGATTCAGAGTCGTGTTGTTAATAAAATTGATATTCGTGATCAGTTCATTGGCTGAAACTTGACGGGTGTGAATAAAAATATTTATATTTCGGTGAAAGAGTAAACTGCCGGTTTCGGATAAGGTAATCGGAAAGACCAATAGTTCGGCATAAATATTATTACCGTATTTCACAGTTCCATTAATTTGAATCGCTTTTGAACCATAACCTGATTTTGATGAGTAACTTTCTACGGTCTGGTAAGCATTACTTTCAGATGTTGCAGAGTCTGAAAAAGAAGCATCTGATAATAAGAATCCTACTTCAGATGATTCGCTGCCAGAGGAGATTTTAGTAATATCTTTGGCTTCTGAAAGTTTAAGATATAGTTTGGTGTAACTTAGTTTAGCACCATTTTCCAACTGGAAGCTCTGATATGATTGATAGAAATATGAATCATCAGACTCGTTTATATCCAGAGAATCATTATTAAACTTTAGAGTATAATCATTCCCGCTGACAATTGTTGACCCGAACATTATTAAAACTATTAAATACTTAGCAATTCTCACAAAATCCTCCTGGTTTCATCCTGAACCAATTAAGGAAAATGCAAAAAGTCAGCCTTCTGCCGAATAGGGTTAATTGTAAAGAAAATAATATGGTTATAGGGCTACACAGCAACAGCTTGTGACGAAGGGGGCTATTGGGGGCTGGGGTAGTGGTCCTATTATTACTTAGTTAAGTGTGGGTGTAACTCAATAAATAGAGGGTATTTTCGGATTTTAGTGAACAAGTCAAGAGAATAATTTTCCTCTCTGTTTTGTTTGTCTTCAAGGTGTTACAAAAATTCCAATAATATTTGTTTCATTAGTTATTGAGTTAAATTGAGTTAGGGTCTGATTATTTATCAATAATGTCAAAGAAATAGCTTGACAATCAGTGGGGGAAATGTGATACTTTGTGTAAATAATTGTCGAAATGTGGAATAAAGTGGGAGAGTACATGGGCGGTTTCTATGGACAGTATCAGACTACCTTGGATGGCAAGGGGCGGTTTGCACTTCCGGCGAAACTACGCTCTGTCCAGGATCCTTCATCCAAGAAATTGTTACTTGAAGGTAACCTGATAATCACTAAAGGATTAGAGGGATGTCTCAGTCTTTATCCGGAAACAGAATGGGCCAGCATCCAGGACCGCCTTTCTTCCCTTAATTTTACTCAGAAAGATTTCAGGTTTTTTAGCCGCCGTTTTTATGCTTCAGCTGGAACGGTTACACTTGATAAAAGTGGTCGTATTTTGATTCCATCTCATTTGATAAGGGAAGCTGATCTTAAGCATGACTTACAGGTCATAGGTGTCAGTGGTTGGATCGAGATATGGAATCCTGATCGTTACCAGTACTATTTGGAGCAATACTCCAAAAGCTATGAAGAGGTAGCTGAAAGATTGTTTGCAGGAGATGGGTTTAAACTCGAAGAGTAGTATCCACATTCCGGTACTGGCAGAACAAGTTGTTCAGCATTTGGTATCGGACTTGGGCGGAGCCTATATAGATTTAACAGCTGGTTACGGTGGACATCTTACAGTCTTATCAAAAATTTTGAATTCGAGGGCTCGTCTTTATGGATTTGATATTGATTCTGAGGCAGCAGTTATAGCAGAGAGAAATCTTGCAAGTTGTAAACAAAAAGTAAGGATAATAAACGATTCGTATGTTAATATCGGCCAAAGAATTGAAGAGCTACAAGATCGAGAATTCGATGGAATGTTACTTGATCTCGGATTGTCATCATTGCAGCTCAACGATCCGAAGCGCGGGTTCACTTTTCAAGCGGATGGTCCGTTGGATATGCGATTTGGGAGTGAGTCTTCTAAAAGAACAGCGGCTGATTTTATAAATGAAGAAGATGAAAAAGAAATAGCCGGAGTCTTCTTTAGGTTCGGCGAGGAAAAAAGAGCAAAAGCATTGGCAGCAACTATTGTCAGGGAAAGACAAAAGAAAATGATCCTCACTTCTGGTCAATTGGCAGACATCGTG
Source organism: uncultured bacterium (assembly GCA_965372795.1). Taxonomy (GTDB): domain Bacteria; phylum Zixibacteria; class MSB-5A5; order GN15; family FEB-12; genus QNAD01. The sequence continues at coordinate 224,928 of CBDVDR010000001.1, read as the reverse complement.
ATGTCTGTTATTAAACCGCCCCATCAGACAAAATCTCTTGCAAGAGTTTTTCAATCGTTGAGAATTGCTGTTAATGATGAATTAAATCAAATCAGTTTGGTCCTTCCACAAGCAGTTAAGTTATTAAAGCAGGGTGGCAAATTAGCGGTTATCTCATATCATTCCCTTGAAGATAGGATTGTTAAGCGATTCTTTCAGTATGAGGCGAAGGACTGCCATTGTCCTCCGGAGATTCCGATTTGTGTTTGCAACCACAAAGCTGCGATTAAGATTGTTAATAAAAAAATTATAATTCCGAATGAAAATGAAATCAGGGAAAACAGTCGAGCACGTTCGGCTAAAATGAGAGTCGCGGAGAAAGTTTGAGATGAAAGAGGCTGTTCGCAAATTTAAAGAAACAGTTGAAATTAAATCGACTTTATTGAATCGTTTCCGTTCTCACCGCTATTTTACGGCCACAATTCTTGCCGGTGCGGTTGTCTTGGCGTCCTGTTTTCATATCTGGCAGCGAGTAAAAGTATATGAACTGGTAAAAGATGTGGCTGTATTAAAGAATGAAAACAAGCTGCTTTTGGATTATCTTAAAAAAGTTAACTCCAGCATAGCTACTCTGTCTCTTGCCTCACGCATTGAACAGTATGCCACAGATACACTTGGCATGAAGGCGATCTCTCCAGAAAATTTGTACACTCTATTAGGCGACGGCCAGAGTGAAGCGGATGTTGATGATCTTGATAAGATGATGACTGCTATAAAAAGGGTTGCTGAATTCATCCCGATTGTAACCGAGAACGAATTACGGGCAGATGAATTGCAAATTATTCGTATGGACTCAACCAGAGTAATGGAGGGGGCAGAATGAAACGCACCCGTCAGGAAAGATTGCGACTTGGGGTATTCTTCGTGATCATGGGTTGTTTCTTTGTGGTCGTTATCGCAAGACTCTTTCATTTGCAGGTTGTTTTAGCCGATGACTATGGGAAAAGGGTCCAAAAACAATCCGGGACAAAAGTTTCAATACCGCCAAAACGTGGAATAATTTTTGACCGCTGCGGTAATGTGGTTGCCACAAATGTTTTTCTTTCATCTTTATATGCCTATCCGGAAACAAAGGAAGAGCTGAGTGAAGTTTCACAGTATCTTGAGAAAACTTTTTCACTATCAAAGAATACTGCAAAGAAAAAATATGGTCTGGCCAAACGTCGTTTCAGGTGGATAAAAAGGAAAATTAGCGATAAATTTGCGGCTAAAATTGAAGCGGATGCTCCCCGGGGATTATATTTAAGAAAAGAAGCCAAGCGCGACTATCCCTATGGTTCGGTTGGAAAGCAGATTATTGGTTTTACAAGTATTGACAATGAGGGTCAGGCAGGGTTTGAATATTCCTTTGATTCTGTTTTAGGCGGGCAAAACGGCTGGGCGGATGTTCGTCGCGATGGTCTTAACAATACTTTTCGGGTAAAAGAAAAAGCGCTGGTGAAACCGGTTCCGGGTCAATCGGTGGTTTTAACAATAGATTTCAAATTGCAGGAATCAGTCGAGGAAGAGTTAAAGTATGCTGTAGAAAAATACAATGCTAAATCGGCAATGGCAGCCTTTATAAATGTTCGCAATGGTGATATTTTAGCTATGGCGCATTTTGATCCTGAAGAAAAAAATCCAAACAAGCCAATCAAACTTCGTGTGATTACCGATCAATTTGAACCGGGTTCAATTTTCAAAGTTTTCCCGGCAGCTTCCATCCTTGACAAAGGTATGGTTAATTTTTCTGATACAACATTTTGTGAACAAGGGATATGGAAACTTGGGCGGAGTTATTTACACGATGATAAAAAATTGGAATGGTTAACATTTCGTCAGATTATTGAACTGTCAAGTAATATCGGAATTGCAAAATTTTCTATTGATCTCGGTGGTGAAGAAATTCTTGAAACAGCCAAGCAGTTCGGATTTGGACAAAAACTGTTAAATTGTCTGCCTGGAGAAACATCCGGCAAGATGTCTGCTCCTCCTACATGGTCGGATTATAACACGGCCGCTTTAGCAATTGGTCATTCAATTGCGGTTTCCACGCTTCAAATGACAACGGCAATGGGAGCAATTGCCAATGGTGGTAATTTAATCAAACCGCGCCTTGTTTTAGGATACGTTGATGCCAATGGATATGTCATAGATGAATATGACTCTCGTGAAATTCGCACTGTGATGAAAAGGAGCTCTTCTGATTCTTTAATAGCTTTTTTACGAGGTGTTGTAGAACAGGGCACTGCCGAGCCGGCGAATTCCAAAGTAGTTAATATTGCCGGAAAAACAGGGACGGCTCAAATTTTTGACCTTGAAAATAGACGCTACTTCAGAAGTAAATTCATGGCAAGTTTTGCCGGATTTTTCCCGGCTGAGGATCCATTGGTTGCTGGTGTGGTCGTAGTTGAAGAACCGCAACCGATTCACTATGGGGGTTGGACAGCAGGTCCTACCTTTAGGAAAATTGCAGAACAATATGCCGTCTTAAATCCGGATCTGTTTAGTACTCCTGATCGTCTTCTCAGTGTCAAATCTGATGAAATCAGTAATACAATAGAAATTCCAAATTTTATTGGTCAGGAAATAGAAGTTGCCGTTCAAGAGATAGATGAAAAAGGGATTGCTTATCGATCCAATGCTGATGAAGGGGTGATTGTGTGGCAATTTCCTTCACCGGATCGATTGTTGTTTAAAGATGATGAATTGATTCTTGTTATAAAAGAGACCGTTTCAGAAAAAATACTTATGCCCGATTTAAGAGGTCTTTCGATTAGGGAAGTGTCAGCCTTTAGTGAGTATACAGGAATAAATTTAGAGATAAAAGGTAAAGGCCGGGTTGTTAAGCAGTCGATTAGATCCGGAACAGAATTAGTTGAAACATCAACTTGTCGTATAAATTGTCGGCCGTTATAGGAGGTTGTTATTAAGTTAGAAGATCTTGTAAGGAGTATTCCTGATGTTACAATTTTCGGATCTCAGGATGTGGAAATTGAACAGATAGAGCATGACTCCCGCCAAGTCCGCAAGAATTGTTTGTTTATCGCTATTAAAGGCTACGAAACAGATGGAAATGATTTTGTAGAACAGGCAAAAGCAAACGGTGCTATTGCTGTTATGGGTGAACGTGAGAATTGTGATTTGATTGATAACTATGTACAAGTTACGGATGTTCGGGCAGCTATGGCTGAAGCTGCGGCAAAATTTTATGGATACCCCGGCAAGTCGGTTAAAGTTTGCGGTGTCACGGGAACTAACGGAAAAACAACGACCTGTTATCTGCTGAAATATATTTTAGAGTCTCGGGATAAGAAAGTCGGTTTGATAACGTCAAATATTTATGATACTGGCAAAGAACAATTTAAGGCTGAACGCACAACGCCCGAGTCGTTGGATCTTCAACGATTGCTTTATTTGATGAAAAAGAATTATTGCGTTAATGCGATTATTGAAGTGTCCTCTCATTCCTTAATGTTACATCGTGTAGATGCAATTAATTTTTGCGTCGCAATATTTACAAATATTACAAGAGATCATCTTGATTTTCATAAATCAATGGAAGAATATTTAAATGCCAAAGCAAAACTATTGAGTAAATTGGACGGCGCCTTGAGTTATGCTGTAATCAATATTGATCAACCTGAGTTCAAACAATTTTTTGGTGATTTTAATTCTTCCTATATCAGCTATTCATTGAGTGATCCCTCGGCTGATATTTACTGCAGCAGTTATGAAATTGGTCCTGATAAAACGACCTTTGATTTAGTTACTCCAATGGGAACCCGGACAATCGTTTTAAAGCTGCCCGGTAAATTTAATTTACGTAATGCTATTGCGGCGGCAAGCGGAGGTTTTGCTTGTGGAATAGATATTGATAATATCGTAAAAGGCTTGGAAAAAGCAAAACCGGTCGAAGGTAGATTCAATTATGTCCAATGTAATCAGCCCTTTTCTGTATATGTCGACTTTGCTCATACCCCCGATGCAATCAAAAGACTTTGTGAAGCAGCCAGGGAAGTATCCAAAGGTCGTTTGTTAATTCTATTTGGATGCGGCGGAGATCGTGACAAAGGGAAAAGACCTCTAATGGGACAAGTTGCAACAGAAACGGCTAATTTTACGGTTGTTACTTCCGACAATCCAAGAAGTGAAGATATGAATGAGATCATTGAAGATATAAAACCGGGATTAAGTGGGGATAATTATCAGATTATTCCTGATCGAGCAGATGCTATTAAGACTATTTTAAAAATGGCACAACCCGGTGATGTGGTCTTGCTTGCCGGTAAGGGATCAGAAAATTATCAAGAGATAAAAGGCGAGCGAATTCCTTTTAGTGATGTCGAAGAAGCTACCAGAATCTTAGGAGAATTGGGATTCAAAAGTGGTGAGGAAATTGATTAGTTTGCAATTAACAGAACTTGAAGCATTAACAGACGGGAAGCTGATGAATATTAGCGATCCATCCCTATCTTTTGCCGGTGTTTCTATAGACAGTAGATCCATCAAAAGAAATGAATTGTTTTTTGCTATAAAAGGTGAGAAGCAAGATGGTCATCAGTTTATCAATGATGTGATCAAAAAAGATGCTGCTGTTGTTGTTGTTGAGAGTAACTATAATAATTCAAATAAAATTAATGCACCGGTGCTTGTCGTTGAAAATACTCATCAGGCCATGATAAAGCTGGCAACTGAGTATAGAAAAAAATTAAAGTCCAAAATTCTGGGTATCACCGGTTCCAATGGAAAAACAACCACCAAAGAATTTGCCTTTAGCTTGCTCAAAGCTGTTGAATCTAAGGCTTTTCGGTCTCCGGGGAATTTGAATAATTTGTTCGGCGCACCTTTATCTCTGTTTCAAATGGCATTAGATACAAAAACAGCAATCCTGGAACTTGGTATCTCGACTTATGAAGAAATGCCTCAACTTGCTGCGATGGTTAATCCGGATGTAGTTTTGATAACCAATGTTGGTCCTTCTCATTTGGAATTTTTGAACTCAGTTGAAGATGTTGCCCGGGCGAAATTGCAACTTATTAAAAATGCAGATCATAGTATCCCTTTGATTATCAACGCTGATGATTCTGTTCTTATGCAGGAAGCTAAAACGATTAGAAATAATTTTATAACTTTTGGAATTGATAACAAAGCCGATTTTTATATTGAGAAAATTGTTGATGAAGACCCAGCGATAAGAAAAATATGGATAGAAGGTAATGAATTTTGTCTGCCGTATGCCGGGAAACATCAGCTTTATAATTTTCTTGGTGCATATGCTTCTATAAGAACTCTAGGATATAATTTCAATGGGATTGAAACTGCAAAAATAAAATTAGAGTCAGCTCCGATGAGGGGACAGCTGATCGAGAAAAGTAACATAACATTTATGTCGGATTGTTATAACGCCAATCCCGAATCTGTAAAAGCAGGACTTAAAGCGTTTTTTGAAATAAATATTGGAACCAGACGAATTATAATTCTTGGTGATATGCTTGAATTAGGCGCCAGCTCATCAAAATACCATCAGGAACTTGGTGAGAGTCTTTTCAATTATAATTTTGATTTTCTGATTCTAGTTGGCACCGAGATGAAAGCGGCTTTAAAATCTTTTAGTGTTTCATCAGATAATGTAAAAAAAGTTATTCATTTTGAAACGGCAGCAGATTGTGCGGGGAAGATTGGTTTAATTTTGCAGAAGAATGATTTTGTTTTTCTAAAAGCATCCCGTGGAATTGGGCTTGAAGCAATCTTAGAATATTATGAATCAAATGGAGGGGTGAACTAATGCTTTATCATCTGTTATATCCTCTGACCAAATATGTTTCCGGGTTCAATTTGTTCCGCTATATCACATTCAGGGCAGCCGGTGCAACTATCACCGCAATAATTATCTCATTAATTTTGGGTCCCTATTTTATACGGTTATTAAAAAAATATCAGATTCAGGAAACTATAAGACAGGATGGACCTAAATCGCATCTGGAAAAAGCCGGAACCCCAACTATGGGCGGGTTAATTATTTTAGCCGGGATTGTGATTCCAACTTTGCTATGGTCGGACTTGTCAAATTTTTATGTCATGATGGTTTTGCTTGCGACCGTCTGGATGGGGCTGATCGGCTATATGGATGATTATTTAAAAGTAATCAAGAAACAGCCCAAAGGGATGATTGGTCGCAAAAAACTTGTCGGTCAGATAATGCTGGGATTGTTATTCGGGTTGTTGCTTAAATATCTTGCCCCGGAATCTTATTATGACGGGACGACCTCAATACCGTTTTTCAAAAATTATGTATTGGTTTTAGGCATATTATATATCCCGTTTATTATTCTGGTCATTACCGGTTCATCAAACGCTGTCAATCTAACTGATGGTCTTGATGGGCTGGCTATCGGATTAGTCGGGATTTGTTTTTTCACCTTTGGCGGTATCGCTTATGTCAGTGGACGAATAGATTTTGCAAATTATTTACAGATCGACTATCTGCCCGGAACCGGCGAGTTGACAATTTTCTGTGCCGCAACAGTTGGGGCGGCAATCGGCTTTTTGTGGTTCAATTCTCATCCGGCGGAAGTATTTATGGGTGATACCGGTTCCCTGGCTTTGGGCGGGGCAATTGGTGCAATTGCGATTTTACTTAAAAAAGAATTACTCCTGGTAATTGTCGGGGCTGTGTTTGTGATGGAAGCTTTGTCGGTCATTATTCAGGTTGTTTCTTATAGATATCGGGGTGGAAAAAGAATATTTAAAATGGCGCCTATTCATCATCACTTTGAACTTTGTGGATGGGCTGAATCAAAAGTTGTAGTAAGGTTCTGGATTATCGGAGCGCTGTGCGCATTGATAACTCTGGCGACATTAAAAGTACGATGACAGTAGCAGAACGGATTAGAAACAGACGTATCGGCGTTCTTGGAATGGCTCGTTCAGGATTAGCAGCCGCGAAACTTGCCGCTAAATTAGGTGGTCAGGTTTTTGTGTCTGATTCTGCCGATGAATCAAAACTGTCTGAACAGATAAATCAATTACGCCAGGCAGGTATACCGTTTGAAACCGGTGGTCATTCGGAACAGCTTTTAGAATGTGATTATTTTGTTATTTCTCCTGGAATTCCATTGTCAATTGAGATAATCCAAAAAGCACGCGAGAATGGTATTCCGATCTTTTCTGAAATAGAGTTCGGGTATTGGGTTTGTAAGGGTAAAATAGTTGCGGTGACCGGATCAAATGGTAAAACAACAACCACAACTCTAATTGGCAATATCCTTTCTCAAGCCGGCTTGAAAGTATTTGTCTGCGGTAATGTCGGATTGCCGTTTTGTGAAGTAGTTGATAAAATTGAAAAAAATGATATTGCAGTAGTAGAAATATCAACTTTCCAGCTTGAGACTATCGAAGATTTTAGACCGGATATCGCACTTATCCTAAATCTGTCTCCAGATCATCTTGACCGTCATGGCACATTTGATGTCTACAAAGCTCTCAAATATAGAATTGCTGAAAATCAAAATGAAAATAATTTTCTGATTTTAAATCGTGATGATAAGATTCTTGCAACTGAGGTTGTCAAAACGAATGCGACCAAACTGTTTTTTACGACTAATGATAATTCAAATGAAGCAAGTTTCGTGAGTAATTCCAGTCTGTATCGAAATGTTGAAAATAAGACTGAAGAAATAATAAAAACCGGTGAAATACAAATTCCCGGACCGCATAATCTACAAAATTCCGCCGCTGCCGCAGTTGTTTCCGGTTTGTTAGATATCCCGGTTGAAATGGTATGCGAAGTTTTAAAATCGTTTAGCGGAGTTGAACACAGACTCGAACGGATTGGTAAAGTTGCCGGAATCAGTTTTATAAATGACTCCAAAGCTACTAATGTTGATTCGGTCTGTTATGCAATTCGCTCGGTTGACACTCCTATCTGTTTGATAATGGGAGGCCGAGGTAAAGGTGCGAGTTATGCTGAGATTATTAAGTTTGGTAAAGATAAAATAAAAAGCATCTATGCTATCGGGGAAGCAAGGGAAGAGATTTTTGAGGAATTGGGAAAAGCTTTTCCGGTTAGTTTTGTAGAGACACTTGAAGATGCGGTGAAAAATTGTTTTGAAGCTGCATCTCCGGGAGAAACAGTTTTGTTGTCACCCGGGTGTGCAAGTTTTGATATGTTTAAAAATTTTGAACATCGCGGACAGGTATTTAAAGAAGCCGTGTCAGGTTTAAGAGGGAATAAGAATGAAACCATTACCGGTTGATAAAATAATTAGAGATAATCTTTTTATCGCCTACCTGATGATTATTATGGTGGGATTGGTAATGATTTATTCTACTTCATCAATTATAGCTGAAAGCCGACATGGATCACATTTCTTCTTTTTGCAACAGCAATTTATGTGGGTTTTAATTTCTATCGCTGCCATTTGGGTTATTTACAAAGTTGATTTGAAAAAGATAGCGGTGTACTCGGCGCCGGCACTTATGGTTTTAATTTTACTTTTGTCATTAGTCTTCTTGATGCCGTCCCGAAACGGTTCACAGCGATGGTTAATGTTGGGACCACTGACTGCCCAGCCTTCGGAGATGTTTAAATTTGTTATGATTATGTATCTATCGTTCTCATTGTCGAATCCCAAGAGGAATCTTTCCGACTGGAGACAATTGTTATTCCCGTATGTGCCATTGTTAGGGATCGGGATGCTTCTCATATTACTTGAACCGGATTTAGGAACAACGATTGTAATTGCTGTCACAGCGATTAGTATTTTCTTTTTAGCCGGTGCCAAAATAAAACATATGTTAATATGTGTCGGTCCTCTTATAGCTGCGGCATCTTTTGTTGTCTTTGTGATGGGGTACAAAAAAGCACGTATTCTCGATTATGTCGCATCAATCGGTGATCCTCTTCAGGGCAGTTATCAGGCAAGCCAGGCTGCGTTGACTCTTGGAGCCGGCGGTTTCTTTGGCAGTGGACTTGGAGATGGAAGACAAAAACTATTTTTCCTGCCTTATCCTCATACCGATTTTATATTTGCTGCCATTGGAGAAGAAGTCGGGTTCGTCGGGCTGCTTTTGATACTTGGATTGTTGTTCTATCTGCTATACAAAGGTTTAAAAATAGCATCCTCACAGCCGGATAAATTTGGATTTTTACTGGGAGCCGGAATGACTCTCTCATTGTTTTTCAATATTGCCATTAATCTTGGCGTCGTTTGCTCTATTCTGCCCGTTACTGGTTTGGCCTTGCCGTTTTTATCTTATGGCGGTTCATCATTGTTGATCTCAAGTGCTGCTATTGGAGTGTTGTTAAACCTGACACAAAGAGCGGTGAAAAAAAGATGAATGTAAATAATGCCAGAATAATTATTGCGGGAGGAGGAACCGGTGGTCATCTGTTTCCTGCCATAGCTATTGCTGATCGAGTCAAAGAACTGCTTCAGGATCAGGTTGAGATTGTCTTTGTCGGAACTAAACGCGGCCTGGAATATAGGATCAAAGAAAAACTTGGGTATCCTCTGTTAACAATAAACATTCGGGGAATCGCTCGTTCGTTATCATTGACAAATTTAATGGTACCCTTTTTGATAATCGGTTCCTTGATCAAAGTCTCGCAGATATTAAAAAGTGTGAAGCCTGATGTTGTTATTGGCACCGGGGGATATGTTTGCTGGCCGGTATTAGCAATGGCGTCATATAAGAAAATAACAACGGTGTTACAGGAACAAAATTCATTCCCGGGTTTGACAACCAGAAAACTTTCGGCTAAGGCAAGCCGGATTTATCTCGGTTTTGAAAAAGCTAAAGAATATTTGAATACTAATGCAAAAATTATAGTAACCGGTAATCCGGTACGGAAAAATATTAACGAAGGAAACAGAGAAGAAGCTTTAAAGAAATACAACCTGTCTCCTTCAAAAAAAACAATTTTAGTCCTTGGCGGAAGCCAGGGGGCAATGGCAATAAATAGGGCAGTTTTAAAGAGCCTTGATAATTTAGAAAGGAACGATAATTATCAGATTTTATGGCAAACGGGAAAAAGAGATTACACGGAAGTGAACGCAAAAGCGGGCAACAAGGCTTTTTGCTCTCTTTTTCCCTTTGCTACTAATATGCAGGAGATTTATGCTGCTGCAGATTTTGTTATTGCTCGTGCCGGCGCCTTGACACTGGCGGAAATCGTTGAATGCGGATTACCTTCAACACTGGTTCCGTACCCGTATGCAGCCGGAGATCACCAGAAAAAAAATGCCCTTAACTTTGTGGAAAAAAATATTGCCCAGATGATTGATGAAACGACTTTGAAAAACACTGATCTTATCGGTGGAGCAATTTCGATTATGGAATCGGATGAATATATGAAAATGAAAGATGCAATCAAAAATATGTCACATTCAAATAAGGCGGCTGTGGATATTATTGCAGAAGATATAATTGAATTAATTAAATCAGCAAAGCGGAGACAAAATTGACAACTAGTTATGAGGCTGAGATAAAAGTTGAAGAATTTACTTGTGAAGAAATTATGTTTGGAAAAATAAAAAAATTATACTTTATCGGTATTGGCGGTGCGGGGATGTCTGGCATAGCCGAGGTGTTACACAATCTTGGTTATCAGATCAAAGGATCCGATTCCACCAAAAGTGAGGTTACCGATTATCTGTCAGGTCTAGGCATAACTATTTTCACTCAGCAGGAATCTGACAACATTGATAATGTAGATGTTGTCGTAATTTCTTCAGCGATTAGTGAAGATAACCCGGAAATTATCCGAGCCCTTGAACTTGGCATTCCGGTTATTAAACGGGCGGAGATGCTTGGTGAGCTGATGCGACTTCGCTTTTCTATTGGTGTTGCCGGTACCCATGGCAAAACAACCACAACTTCGATGATAGGAAGAATATTGCAGGACGCTTTATTTCAACCAACCATTATCGTTGGTGGCATAGTTGCCGAACTCGGAACGGGTGCGGCTTTGGGTAAAGGACGTTATCTTGTCGCTGAAGCAGATGAATATGACCGATCATTTCTGGCTATGTATCCATCGCTTGCGGTTGTTACCAATATTGATGTAGATCATCTTGATTGTTATGAAGATGTCAATGATCTGGAACAATCATTTGTGTCATTTATGAATCGGGTTCCATTCTATGGTTCAATTGTTATTTCTGCCGATGATGAGAGAACTGCCAAATTACGACCGCAACTTAGCCGGCCGCATGTAACCTTCGGATTCTCAGAAGATGCAGATTACAGAGCCGTAAATATAAATTCTTCTAATGGTAAATCTACTTTTTCAGTCTTTTATCGTGAAGACCTTCTTGGCGAAATTATTTTACATATGCCCGGACGGTTCAATGTCAGCAATGCTTTAGCTGCCGTAGCCTGCTGTTATGAGTTGGAAGTTCCCTTTGCAACAATCGTTAAGGCACTTTATAATTTTAAAGGTATCAGTCGACGTTTTGAAAAAATTGGAGAAATTAACGATATACTTTTATTTGACGATTATGCGCATCATCCAACGGAAGTCAAAGCAACCCTTGAAATGGCAAAGACTGAATTTGATCGAAGAACGATAGTTATTTTCCAACCTCATCTGTATAGCCGTACAAAGGAACATATCAACGAGTTTGCAGAGGCTCTTTCAATCGCTGATATTTGTATTCTTACTGATATCTATCCGGCGCGGGAAAAACCGATTGAAGGTGTAACCTCAGAATTGATATTGAATAAGGCTCACCAAAAGGGATATAATAATTTTGAGTTTATCGGTAAAAAAGTAAATGCTCCTCAAAAAGTATTATCAATCGCCAAACCGGGGGATATGATAATTATTATGGGTGCCGGATCTATTACTCATATTAAAAATGAGATATTAGAAGGGTTAAAAAAGTGATTAACCCTTTAAGTAAAAAAATGAAAATTAGTTTTCTGGGCTGCATTGTTACCGCTGTAACATTATTGGTAGTTGTTAATTTTACCGATGCCTTTCAGTTACAATCAATTTATTTAAATAGTGAAGAGATTCAAAATTGGCATGAGGATTTCGACAGCACGAATGTTATCAATCTATCCCTTGAACAAACAGCCAATACAATGCTTGATAAAAATGGAATTTATAAGGTTGATTTGAAAGTTGATCTGCCAAATAATATCGAGATCATTTCTAATGATTTTGATGCTGTTTGTTACATGGTGGATAAAAATTCAGGCAAGATTTATGGCTTGGACAAAGATGCACGATTGATTTCCTTGAAAAATCAATTCAATGACTGGGAGTTGCCGATAATTACCGGTGTCGCTGCCGGTAAATTATATCACCGGATAAATGATACAAAAATTGCCATACTTGCCGGTAAAATAAATTTACTCCGAGAAAAGCATAACGACCTGTATCGAATTCTTGAAGAGATTGATGTGAGTAATGAAAAATATTTGAAAGTCTACCCAGCCGGATTGCCTTATTATCTGAAAATCAGGCTGGAAAAATTTAATTACGATTTAGATCGCTTTGTAGATTTTATAGGGAAATATGATCTTGTGTTAGACGAAATAAATCAAATAAACTTTTGTTGTGATGATATGGTTATATGCCGGGAGAAATAATGGCAGCAGAAAACATTATAGCAACACTTGATATTGGAACAACCAAGATAACCGTTTTGGTTGGCGAAATGGATTCCGAAGGAGGAATCTATATTATCGGGCATGGAATCGCTCCATCCGAGGGACTCCGTCGCGGGGTTGTAGTGGATATGGAGAAGACGGTGAAATCTATTCGCCGGGCGGTTGATGATGCTCAAATGGTTTCTGGAACCGAAATTGATAGTGTTACCGTTAGTATTGCCGGTGAGCATATTCGGTCAATAAATAGCCATGGAGTTGTTGCTGTCAGCCGTTCTGACAACGAGATAACATCCGCTGATGTAAGACGAGCGATAGAAGCTGCCCGGACAGTGGCAATCCCGGTTGATCGAGAGATCATCCATGTTATTCCCCAACAATTTTCGGTTGATGACCAGAGCGGAATTAAAGATCCCGTTGGAATGAACGGTGTCAGACTTGAAGTCGAAGCGCATATTGTGACAGCCTCTGTTACAACTGCAAAAAATATATATCGGGCGTTGGAACGCTGTCATCTTGATGTTGATAATATCGTACTTGAAGCACTTGCTTTATCAAATGTTTTATTAAGTGAACATGATATGGAAGTTGGCGTGGTACTGGTCGATATCGGTGGTGATATAACGAATCTTGCCGTTTTCCATGACGGTGCTGTTCGCCACACGGCGGTTGTCTCCCTTGGCAGTAAGAATGTAACTAATGATATTGCCATCGGTTTAAGAACTCCGCTGAGAAGTGCTCAGGAACTTAAAGAGGCTCATGGTTCGGTACTGGCTTCATTGGTAAATCCGGAAGAGATGATTCTTGTTCCATCAGCAGATGGGATCAAAAATAAAGAAGTTTCCCGACACGTGCTAGCATCAATAATAGAACCGCGTATGGAAGAAATTTTATCGCTTGTATTTCGAGAAATTAAACGGGCTAATATAGGAGACTTGTTAACCGGAGGAATGGTTTTAACCGGAGGAGGTACAATGCTTCCCGGTACGGTAGAATTAGCCGAACAACTTTTTGATCTCCCGGTCCGAATGGGAAAACTTAGCGGCATAGATCATATACCGGATGAATTAGTGAGTAATCAATATGCCACCGGGCATGGATTACTTGTCTATGGGTTTCAGAATGAACCGGTAAGAGGTAACCGCAGTAGTAATGTAAAAGGGTGGTTGAAAAAATTTGAAAATTGGATAACAAAACAATTTTGATATGTGAGAAGGTCAAGGAGGAACCAACATGTTAAACGAAAAGCATAACTTCAAATTCGCAGACGATTTCACAAATTATGCGAAAATAAAAGTTATCGGTGTCGGTGGCGGCGGAGGGAACGCTGTTAACCGAATGATCGAAGCAGGATTGAAAGGGGTAGATTTTATTGCGATCAATACTGATGCGCAGGTATTGGATCAATCAAAAGCTCCGACTAAGGTTCAGATTGGAAGATCCCTAACCGAAGGTCTTGGTGCGGGTGCAAATCCGGATATTGGCCGGAAAGCTGTTGAAGAGAGTCGACAGGAAGTTATCGAAGCTATTGGTAAACCGAATATGGTTTTTATTACCGCCGGTATGGGTGGTGGAACCGGAACAGGTGCGGCTCCTATTATAGCTGAAATTGCTAAAGCATCCGGAGCCTTGACAGTTGCTATCATAACAAAACCGTTTCGTTTTGAAGGTATGAAACGAGTTAAAAGAGCAATACAGGGCTTAGAAGAACTTTACAATGTTACTGATACAATGATTACAATTCCGAATGAAAGATTATTGGAAATCGTTGATAAGAAAACAAAATTAACCGATGCTTTTGCAACTGCCGATGAAATTTTATATCAGGCTACCAAAGGTATTTCTGATTTGATTACTATCCCCGGACTTATCAACTGTGATTTTGCTGATGTTCGTACTGTGATGCTTGAGCGGGGTGATGCTATTATGGGCTCCGGCTATGGCGAAGGTGAAGAACGGGCTATCGATGCAGCCAGCAAAGCGATCAAGTCACCGCTGCTCCAGGATGTCTCTATAAGTGGCGCTAAAGGGGTGCTTATCAATGTAACCGGTGGTGAAGATATGACTTTATTTGATGTTAACACTGCAACTTCAGAAATTTATGAAACAGCCGGCGAAGATGCTAATATAATATTCGGTGCTGTAATTGATCCGACAATGACCGGAAAAATGCAGGTTACTGTGATTGCTACCGGATTTAATTCGCATGAAGAAACCATCGTTGCGAATAAGTCTGTGACAGAACAACAACAAACCAATCCTACAAACCCGGAATCTCTCACAACCGAACAAACAGTAATGGCGTTTAAAGCTGAAGTTCCAATATCTGAACCGACCGATGTTTTCGCTCCTATGACAAATAATATTCAAAGTGAAGAAACGCATAATAGATTGATTGGTAAAAGTAACAACATTGGTACAAATACTGTTTCGGAAAATGTGAATCGAAACAGAATCCCGATGTTCTCCGGTGAAGATCGTACTATCCCGGCGTACATTCGTCGATTAGAAGATAATTAGTTTAGAAAGAATAATTAAGTGAACATAAACAGATTTATTAATAATTGGGAGGATTTAAAAAGATAAACATTTTTTATGTAAAAGGTTTTTGAACTGATTCCTATAAAATCGGTTCCTCCAGAGTGCCGCTGGCTTAACTACCCTGCCAGCGGCATTTTTATTTATCAATCATATCATTCCTGTAACAAATAGAATTATTTGTACTGGTCAGGTCTCGAAGAGGAAAGAGAACTGATCTAGGGGGAATCAAATCCATAAAGATAAAAGTCATCTCGAGCAAAGCGAAGCAATCTCTTTTTAAGGGTGGCACCTTCAAACTTGTTTGGGGTGATATGTTCTGTGTGAGAAAGAATATTATAAATATTCCTACAATAATAAGTTTACCAAATTACTTCTGCTTCTCGTAACAAACAATTTCATGAACTGTTTTCAATAAATGAAGAATATTTAAAATTGAACTAAATTACTTTCTCAATAATTGATAAAAACTCTTATCTTTGCTTCATTAATAATGACTTCTTTTTTTTGTTCATAATCATAACTGATAACTTTTGCCCTCAAAATACCAGCCCCTCTGAATTTAATATTATTAGGAACAATGACAGAAACATCTTCAAAATATGATCTGAGAGTGCTATAAATGATATTTTGTTGTAAACTTTTAGGAGATACTGTGTAATTATGAAGAAGGACAGGAGTTATAATGTCAACCGAGTCTTTATTGGCTAAAATGTCTTCCAGGTTTTCTGTTAAACTGTTTTGTGAAATCTTACCTGTCTCCCAACTAAGAACTTCTATATCCCCAACTGAAATTTCCTCTTTCTTTTTTTTTGGTAATTTTTCAGGCTCCCAGTAAAGAGAAATAAAACTTGAGTAAATCTCAACTCCCTTATTATTAGGAATTGAAAAAGCAGAGCTTACTGGGATACGTAAAATAATTATATCACCTTCGTTTAATTCTCTACCTAAAACATAGTCTGTTGCATTTACCCGATACATTTCAAAGACAGGAGTTTGAATATCAGAATTTGGCAGAGTGAAAAAGGTAGAATTTATAATTTCTCCCTCATAGGAAATCATCTTGGTGCTTATTTTATATTTTGAAAATCCAATATCTTCAAGGGAATTTCCAGATTTTATTGTGTGGAAATCACCGCCCGATAATATTATTTTGAGAGGCTGGGTAGGGTCAAGAGCTTTTACGTTATAAAAAGTATCTACTTTTTTATAAATCAAAGTATCTTCAAACCCTAACGGATTGATAAGAGTCTCCATAGTTAAATGAAGCGAGTCTTTTTTTTGAGGATTGATTTGGTCTAATCTAAAATATAAAATAGAATTTAGCCCAACTTTATTCCAAATATCAGAAGAATCAGGAGTTCCATGAGGATGCATAACATGTAACGTCTGGACGGGCAAAGGTTCTTTATCTTCAATTATAACTTTACCTTCCCATTTTTTTAACTGTTCATTGGCTTCTTTAATATTATCCGGAATTTGTGGTGGAATAACTGTAGCCAAAGAATGATCTTCAATAGTATATTTAATCATATCTATATCCTGAATGATGTCATTAACAGGACTGGGGATTATTAAATAATTTCTTGTGGCTTCATCCAATTTACAAAGATAAATTTGTCCGTTTGGAAATTCAAATACTGTTAAGCTGTCATTAAGCGTATTTACTTCCGGAACTCCCAAGTTTAAAAGCCTGCTAAACATATCATTCTTGCCCATATTGGAGTCCCATGGATTGTTATAGAGATCCCGGCTGTATCTTATCTTTTCTGCGATTTCAAAAAGTTCATCATCAAGAAAATTACCTTTTCCAAATTTTGTTTTCACATTACTAAAAGCATTTTCGTAAATATTTTCTACTTTTGCAGAATCAATTATAATATTGCTAGCTCTAAGCTCGTGGTAAAGTTTCCAGACAGGAGAACCAGCCCCGTGATTTTCTGCAAGCATTTTTAACATTTCATAGCGAATCCTAAAAAAAGCAGCTTCTTGACATCGCACGCCATTTTCATTTTTATAGACGTCTTGTGTATATTTCTCACCCCAACTTTTAAGATAAACAACATCCCCAAATTCAGTAGTGAAGTCTTTTTGTTTAAGCTTCTTTTCTTCAGCGGTAAGAGGTTTTTTTAAAAAATGTGGATTTTGCAAGCATCCGGTTAAGCCTATTGTGCTAATAAAACACACAATAACCACTACTTGAGTATAACTGAAAAAGCAATCTGTAATCATGTCTACATAAAATTTCATATAATCCCAATGCGTAATCTTATTGTAATAAAAAAGAACATCTACAATTAAAGTCAAATGTTTTTCATCGATTACATTTAAATATATTTAGTGACAATAATGACACTGTTGTAGATTATATTAAATTGATCTGGTTAGTATGATAAGTTCCCGCTATGAACTAGCTACTACCCGGTTGATGCTGCACAAAGTATTCTTAGGGCAGAACCCCGCCTTTAGCGGACTATTAGCCTTTAGCGGTTCTGCCAATTCGTCAGGAGCGCGGGGGTTTCGACCTACTCAAACTGAACATTAAACTGCTCTTTCATCCCATACAGTATGGGGGAGAGACTATATTTTTAGTAAAGAATTTGATCTCAAGTAATTCATTTAGTCTTGTAACCGGTCGGCTGTCAACGGATATGAACCATTATTTTGAATTGTAACCGTCGGCATATTCTCTGCTTTATATTTAAGAGAATGGACATTACCCATGATGTCCGGCAAGGAGGTTTAATGGGTCTTACAATTAATTACAACTTGGATAGTTCAAATCTGTTCAGAATTTCCGGTTTGATAAGCCGGGATATTTATTCAACTATGGAAAAACTATCTTCGGGTTGGAATATAAATAATGCTTCTGACGGACCGGCGGCACTGGTAATTTCAGAACGATTGAGAACCCAAATTGCATCTCTGAACCAGCAGCTTGATAATACTTCATTACGAATTGCTAAATATGAGACAGCTTCATCGGCCGTAAGTGAACTTCGTACTCATCTCACCGCCATGAGAACTCTTGCGGTTTCAGCTTCAAACAGCGGTGTTCATGATGAAAATTCTTTAGCCGCCATTGATGCTGAAGCAAGTAGTTTGGTTTCCACTTATAATAATCAGATTGATAATGCCGAATTTAACAATTTGAAACTTCTTGATGGGAGTGAAAGTTCGATTGCTGAGGTCTCATCATTGGAAGGAATAGACCTAACTTCAGAAACAGGAGCTGCGGAAGCTCTTGAAGTCATTGATCAGAAAATAAGAGAGATTGATTCGGTTCAAGTCAATATTGGGAGTATTCAAAAATATGAACTTCTAACCTCAAGATCATCACTTGAAATCACTCAGCAAAATCTAATTGCTGCTGAATCTCATATCAGGGATACGGATATCGCTGAAAAATATTCAGATTTAGTGAGGCAGAGTATTAAATTGCAAATGACAATAGCTTTGATGTCTCATTCAAATATTCTGGGAAATTCTGTTTTATCGCTCTTGAAAAGTTAATCAAAACCACCTCCCCCTTTTTGCTATAGGATAGCAATTTTGTTGGACCGTCGGGTTGCTCCCCCCGGCGGTTTTTTTTATAAAAAAAACCGCTCAAAAGAGCGGTTTAAAAGATAATTTTCTACAATCAAGCGGTTGCCTGATTAACGCTTTTCTTCCGGACATTTTTTATAACTTTACCTGCTTTAAGACAGGAAGTACATACTTTTAACCGTTTTGGATTGCCTCCTACAAGAGCTTTAACTGATTGTAGGTTTGGATTCCAGCGCCGTTTAGTAATGTTTTTGGCGTGGGAAACATTATTTCCAAATAGTGGTTTTTTTCCACAAATATCACAAATTTTAGCCATCGGTCTAATTAACTCCTTTTCTGAAATCAGTTTCACAATTTACATTATATTTCGTGAATTGCAAGCGATTTCTTGAGTGATATAGTCACTTTTTGGATAAATAAGTTTTTATGAAACATTCAGTTGATTATCAATGTTGTCGTAAGTCGTTGTTGTACAATAAAAAAACCTGCAAAATCAGCAGGTTTTTTTAAATATGATTATGGATATAATATTATTATTTGGTCTCAAGCATGCCAAGCATATCAAGCATAAAAGCATCTCTGAAAGCGACATCTTTTAAATAATCGTATCTTCCCGAATAGCCCATATGTCCTGCACCCATATTAGTTTTTAAAAGGAGGCGGTTATCATCGGTTTTAGCAGCCCGAAGTTTCGCTGTCCATTTGGCGGGTTCCCAGTATTGTACCCGGGGATCATTCAGACCGGCGGTTATCAAAATATTTGTATAAGGCTGCAGCTTTACATTGTCATAAGGGGAATATGATTTCATATACCAGTAAAAGTCCTCATTGTATGGATTACCCCATTCTTCAAATTCCGTAACAGTTAGCGGGATTGTTGAATCGAGCATCGTAGTAACAACATCCACAAATGGAACTGCCGCAATTGCCGCTTTAAAAAGATCAGAGCGCATATTCAATACCGCTCCCATAAGCAGCCCGCCGGCAGAACCGCCACTTGCAACCATTTTTTCAGGTTTGGTATATTTTTCTTTTACTAAATGTTCAGCACAAGCGATGAAATCTGTAAAAGTGTTTTTCTTATTTAAATATTTTCCCTGTTCATACCAGCGCCGCCCCATTTCACCGCCGCCTCGGACATGAGCAATTGCGTAAATCATATTTCGATCAAGTAAAGAGATTCTATTCGAGGAAAAATAAGGATCCATACTCGATCCATAGGAACCATAACCATATAGCCAGAGACAATTGTCACCGTCTTTATTAATCCTATCTTTATCGACTCCGGTTCTTTTTTTATAAACTAATGAAATCGGTATCAAAGTACCATCTGATGCTTTTGCAAAAATTCGTTCCGATTGATAGTATTCAGGGTTGTATCCGCCAAGGACTTCAGTCTGTTTTAATAGATTCCGGCTTTTGTCAGACATGTCGTAATCATAAACCGATTTCGGAGTCACCATTGACATATAGGAAAAGCGTAATTTATTCGTATTAAATTCATGGTTAGAAGTGCCATAAACTGTAAACACCGGTTCAGGGAACTCGATATAATATTCATCATTGTTAATAAAATTTCGAATTCTGATTTTAGTTAAACCGTTATTACGTTCGTAAACCACCATGTGATCTTTAAACATATCAATGCCGGAAAGCATTATTGGTTCAGTGTGAGCAATAGTTTCCTTCCAGTATTTTTTGGCAGGATTCCTTACGGCAACTTCCATAAGTTTAAAATTAATCGCTTCATCATTAGTGCGAATATAGAATTTTTTAGCATGGTGATAAACAGAATATTCCATATCCTGTTGGCGGGGATGAATAGTTCTGAATTTTCCCGTTGGATTGTTAGACTTGAGATAACGAACTTCAGATGTGACATTACTTTCAAGAGTTAAGAATAGATATTGTTTACTCTTGGTTTTTGAAATATAAAGCCAGAATTTTTCATCCTGTTCCTGATATATAAGTTGATCATCACTCTGAGATGTGCCCAGTATGTGGCGATGTAGTTTGTCCGGTCTCTTGGCATGATCCATCGTTGTATAAAAAATTGTTTTGTTGTCATTAGCCCATTCAAGGGCATAGTAGGTTGAAGTAATTTGATCAGTTAACAATTCGCCGGTTTCGAGGTTTTTAAAATATATGGTATATTCTTCCGAACCGTCTTCATCAATTGAGTAACCTAACATCT
The DNA here is from genome assembly GCA_965372795.1 of uncultured bacterium. Classification (GTDB taxonomy): domain Bacteria; phylum Zixibacteria; class MSB-5A5; order GN15; family FEB-12; genus QNAD01. The sequence continues at coordinate 204,011 of CBDVDR010000001.1, read as the reverse complement.
TTTGATCAGGACTGATTTTATAAGCACCAAGATCGAGATAGTTTTTACCAACGGCTAATTCATTAAGGTTTAATAGAATTTCTTCATCGGCTTCAAGGCTTCCTTTTTTGCGACAATAAATTCGATACTGTTTGCCTTCTTCGGTACGATAATAGTAGTAATAGTCACCAAGTAGAATTGGAACCGAGAGGTCGGTCTCCTTGATTCGGGCAACCATTTCATTGTATAGTTTTTCCTGAAGCGGTTCGGTATGAGCCATCAAATTGTTAGTATAATTATTCTCAGCTTCAAGGTAAGAAATTACTTCGGGGTTCTGTTTCTCTTTCAACCAATAATAATTATCATTGCGAATATCATTAAAAATGGTATCTGCCCAGGGAACAATTTTGGCTATGGGGGGAGAATTATCAGTTTTTTGTGAACAGGATGATAAAAAGGATATTGAAACTACGCAGAGTAGAACTGTAAAGAAAACGATTAATACAACTTTTTTATGATTCATTTGAGCTCCCGGACTATTGAATTTATCTTTAAGATAAGATGATAAAGAATTTATTTGGAGTCAAGCAGACTTCGTCTGATTTATTTGATGGTTTCTATCGGCTTTTCGCAAATCTCAGTTTATATCAGCCGAATGAGATACAAACAACTATGGGTATAATTAGGTGAAGTTTTTAGAATATGATTTAAATGTAATTTGAGTAGTGGGTTAACTTACTATTATTTTCAATCATCTCAATTGTAGTTTTGAGATGATTGAAAATATATTTTTAATAAAAAGTTATTTACCGCATAACGGGTCAGGGCAGCCATCAAACATGTAGCAGACAAAACAGGTTAAATCCGAAATTGTCATTTCTCCATCGCCATCACAATCAGCGGCTGCTAATATTGGAGGGGCATCACCTCCAGCAAAAAGATAATTAACAAAATATGTTAAATCAGAAATATTAATCTTTAGAGAACCATTTATGTCACCGCAAATATAATTTGCCAGCACCGTAACCGAACCATTAGTAACAATTACTTTATCGAGATTCAAAGTTGCAACCAATTTAGTTTCAATTGAAATAGAATCAGCGGCTGAAAGGGGACCTTGGATTTGTGACCATGAAAGGCACTCACTACCAGACCAAACATCACATACATAAAAGGATGTGTCTTCAACTTCAATTTGATCGACTCCAATTAAATTTCCATATTGATCTGAAAAACTAAAATGATCGATGAAATCAGTGTTGATGATTAAGTCAACTACTCGCTCTGACATGGTATCGGGAAGATCAAATATATCGACCTTTATATAAATTAAAGGTAACACACCAAGCTGTGGTTCTATTAGATCGGTAAAAGGTATGGGACTAATAGAAGTTATAAGAATATCTTGATTATACCCACCCAACGAATGGGTATTTGTATTCCATGGCTCTGTTAATGTTCCGACAGATTCGAAACTCAAATTATATTCCAAAATTGAAGGATTACTATTCTGAAGCCAAAACTGAAATCCAGCGATATCATGTCTATAGTTCTTCAAATAAATTGGAATTAATACATCTGTTTCACCCGGATATGTTGTAATATCCCCAACTGTTAATTCAATATCTACAAACTGTGCGTTGGTAGGTGAGCAAATAATTAATGTTAAAAGAATAAAAAATGATTGAAAAAGAATGCGATTCATACGGTGGTTAAAGGACATAACTCGTTCCCTTCTTAAATTAAAAAAATTTAAAACCACTTAACTAAGGTGTTATATTAGTATCTCCACAAAGGTATAGTAAAATGAATGTAACTCTGACTAACTATAAAATAAGAATATTTAGCTTTTTGTCAACCCTTAAAATTGATCTACATAAATTATTGCTTGACGTATCGAACCCATTATGTTAAAATAATATTGTCGATCTTTATTTACATAAATTTGAACCATTAAATTATTTTTTATTTACTTAAATTTTTAAACTATACGTCTCTCAAAAACACCAAAGGGAGGATTTTCTATGGTTAAGAAATTTCTCGCCCTCACCATCTTGGTGCTGTGTACCTTTACAGCAGCTTTTGGGGTGGGTGGCAATTCGCTAGACCATGTTGATGGACTAGTAGGTACTAATCAAATCGGAACAGGAATTCCGATTGTATTTCACATTAGAGTTACAAATTTACAAGGTGAACCGATTACAGGGAATACCAATGGGTTCCAAATTTGTTCTCCCGAAGGAGCAACCTGGGGAGCAACAACTCCATCCTCAACCGGGGCAATTAATACTGATATGTATGATCAGGGAGTGTTCACAAATCAGTATAGTGCTAATGGCATGGGCTGTGATACTGTCGGGTTTGGGGGATTTAAAATATTCAAAACCGGTATTCCAAGTGGTTTTGATGAAGTTGCTTATACCATAACAATAGGTCCGATTGATATATCACATAGTGGTAAAACAATCGTCCTTGATTCTACCTGGTATCCACCTTCAAATGCATGGGAATGGTCATTACCATCAGGAAAAATTGGTCCTGACTGGGATGGTCCTCATACCTATGTTATTAATGGATGTCCGACCGGCACTGATTCTGATGGTGACGGTTTTGCAAACAGTTGTGATAATTGTCCAAGTACCTATAATCCCGATCAAGCTGATTTTGATGGCGACGGGATTGGCGATGCCTGTGACAATTGCCCGGATGTAATTAATATCAGCCAGGCTGATTCGGATGGTGATAATGTTGGTAATGATTGTGATAATTGTCCAACAAATCCAAATCCAAATCAGGAAGATGCTGATAATGATGGAGCCGGAGACGACTGTGATAATTGTCCGGCTGATCCTAATCCATCACAAACTGATACAGATAACGATACTGTTGGTGATGATTGCGACAATTGTCCAACGGATCCGAATCCAAATCAGGAAGACCCTGATAATGATAATTTAGGTTCGGATTGCGATATCTGTCCTGATGATTACGATCCTAATCAATTAGATGGAGATGCTGACGGAGCAGGTGATGCCTGTGATAACTGTCCGACAGATCCAAATCCAAATCAGGCTGATACTGATAACGATACGGTTGGAGATGATTGTGATAATTGCCCAACTGATCCAAATTTAAATCAAGCTAACAGTGACGCTGATATATATGGTGATGAGTGTGATAATTGTCCTACCATAGATAATCCTACTCAATCCGACTTTGATAATGACGGTATTGGTGATGATTGTGACATCTGTCCAACTGTCTCCGACCCTGGTCAATTTGATTTTGACAATGATGGTGTCGGTAATGCCTGTGATAACTGTCCGGGAACATATAACCCGGGTCAGGAAGATGCTGATAATGATGGCGTTGGCGATGACTGTGATAACTGTCCTGCCGATCCTAATCAAAATCAAGCTGATCCTGATAATGATAATTTAGGTTCTGCCTGTGATATCTGTCCTGATGATTTTGATCCGAATCAGGAAGATGCTGATGTTGACGGAGCCGGTGATGCCTGTGACAATTGTCCGGCTGATCCGAATCCAACTCAGGCGGATACTGATAACGATACCGTTGGAGATGATTGTGACAACTGTCCAGCAGATCCAAACCCAATTCAAACTAACAGTGATAATGATATATATGGTGATGAGTGTGATAATTGTCCGACCGTTGACAATCCTGCTCAAACCGATACTGATGGTGATGGAGTGGGCGACGACTGCGATATTTGCCCAACTGATCCTGATCCTCTTCAATTAGATAGTGACGGCGATGGTATCGGTGATGCCTGTGATAACTGCCCTGGAATATTTAATCCGGGACAGGAAGATGTCGATGCTGATGGTGTCGGAGATGATTGTGATAATTGTCCGGCTGATCCTAACCCTAATCAGGAAGATCCTGATACTGATAACATAGGTTCTGACTGTGATATTTGTCCTGATGATTTCGATCCTAATCAGGAAGACGCTGATGTTGATGGAGCCGGTGATGCTTGTGATAATTGCCCGGCGGTTCCGAATCCAATCCAGACAGATACCGATGCTGATACGGTCGGGGATGATTGTGATAACTGTCCGGATGATCCAAATGTAAATCAAACTAACAGTGATGCTGATATTTTTGGCGATGAGTGCGATAATTGTCCTGATGTTGATAATTCTACACAGGTCGATACTGATGCTGATAATGTCGGTGATGACTGTGATAATTGTCCAGCTGTTCCTAATCCAAATCAGGAAGATCCTGATAATGATAATATAGGTTCTGACTGTGATATTTGTCCTGATAACTTTGATCCTAATCAGGAAGATACTGATGTTGACGGTGCCGGTGATGCCTGTGATAACTGTCCGGTAGTTCCTAACCCAACTCAGGTTGATACTGATAATGATACTGTTGGTGATGATTGTGACAACTGTCCTGATGATCCAAATACTAATCAAGCAAACAGTGATGCTGACATATATGGTGATGAGTGTGATAATTGCCCTACCATTGACAACCCATCTCAATCTGATATGGATAGTGATGGAATTGGTGATGATTGTGACATTTGTCCCGAAAATTCAGACCCATTACAATTAGACAGTGATGGCGATGGTGTCGGTGATGCTTGTGATAATTGTCCGACAATACCTAATCCTGATCAAGCCGATATCGATAATGACGGCGACGGTGATGCTTGCGACAACTGTCCGGATGATCCGAACCCATCTCAGGCTGATATAGATTTTGATGCCGTCGGTGATGATTGTGATAATTGTCCACTTGAAGCTAATCCTAATCAGGAAGATGTTGATGTGGATGGCACCGGTGATGCCTGTGATAACTGTCCGGCAGATCCGAATCCGGATCAAACCGATGTAGATACAGATAATGTCGGTGATGACTGTGATAACTGTCCGACTGATCCAAATCCTAATCAGACAAATAGTGATGCTGATATATTTGGTGATGATTGTGATAATTGTCCAGATGTTGACAATCCTTCACAAGTAGATACTGATACTGATAATGTCGGTGATGACTGTGATAATTGTCCTGCAGTTCCAAATCCTAATCAGGAAGATCCTGATAATGATAATTTAGGTTCAGACTGTGATATCTGTCCTGATGACTACAATCCAAATCAGGAAGATGTCGATGTCGACGGTGCTGGTGATGCCTGTGATAACTGTCCTGATGATCCGAATGCTTCTCAGATCAACAGTGATTCTGATATCTATGGCGATGAATGTGATAATTGTCCAGAGGACACCAATCCTAATCAGACAGATACCGACATTGATACTGTCGGTGATGAATGTGACAATTGTCCCGTTGTTCCAAATCCTGATCAGTTTGATACTGACTTTGATACTTTTGGAGATGAATGTGATAATTGTCCAACCATAGGCAACCCTCAACAAACAGACGGTGATTCTGATAATGTTGGGGACGATTGTGACAATTGTTTAACTACTCCAAATAATGATCAAGCAAACAATGATAATGATAATTTGGGTAATGCCTGTGATAATTGCCCGGATGTCTACAATGTCAGTCAGACTGATACTGATAATGATGGCATTGGTGATGCTTGTGATGAGTGTACGGATACCGACGGTGATGGAGCCGGTGACCCTGGCTTTGCAGCGAATACATGTCCAGAAGATAACTGTCCCGATATTCCTAATCCGGATCAACTTGATACGGACAATAATGGTATTGGTGATGCTTGTGACTTTGGACTAATATTTCGCGATACAATTGAAACTGAATGTACTAATTTAATTGTCTCCAATAATGGTAACTGGGGAAATAAGTACAATGGTGGTGATGGTCTTGCAAACTTGGGTTACATTGAAGAAGGATGTTTCCAAGGTACCATACCTTATTTGTATGACGCATCGCCGATTATCGGATATATTGATGGTGTCGATACAATTGTCAATTATGCGATGTTTGAGGAAACTTCTTTGAAAGTTCCGGAAATCGGAAATCCATTTGTACCAACTGTGACAACATCAGAGTTTGATCATTTCCAATCAGGAACATTTATCACCTCTGATTCAACGATAGGAATGGAAGCTGATTGGTGGGCTCCTAAGCAGCCTGATTCATGCAATTTTGTTATTCAGCGTTTGAAAGTATATTCCTTTGATGGATTCTCCCATAGTGGAATTAAAATCGGTAATGTTGCTGACTTTGATGTTCCTTCATATTATGGGACAGATAATATTTCTGAATATAGTTCTTTCTCGGAATCTATTTACATGACTGGCATAGTAGCAGATCCTGAAGATTGTTTCAATGCCGATCGGAGATTTGCCGGGATGTTTATGCTTGGCAGTTATCTGAATACACCTCTCGATCATGCTGCTCCTAATCCGTATTTCCAATTTACTGAGTCAAATGAAACGTATCTCTGGCCTAATAGAAAATTTGTGCCGGGAGAAATTTATAGTTTGATGGAAAAAGAACCCTTTATGCCAAATTATTCGGTTTGGCCTGGTTCGATTGGAGATCAGTTTGCTGGCTTAGTTTATCTGTCAGATTATACTGTTAATCCGGATGATACAATGTATATTTATACTGCGGTCATGACGGTACTTGATGGTACCAGCACCACTTATAATTTAGGTACGAGAGCGGCTCGGAAATGGTATAAGAACCATATCTTTGAATTAATTTGTTGTATTGATTACCGTGGAAATACCAACTACGATCCGGATGATGATATCAATATTACTGATATTACCTATCTGGTTTGGCGTTTATTCCAGGGTGGACCTGAACCTGAATGTCAAAATGAAGCTAATGCTAACGGTGATTCTTCTGTCCCACCGGTGAACATTAGCGATCTTACTTTCCTTGTTGATTACCTATTCTTAGGCGGAGCTCAACCTCCCGACTGTCCTCAAGTTAAGTAAAGATAAACTTAATAAGAGCCGTCACTTTTGGCGGCTCTTTTTTTATGAAAAAAAATGTCCATAAAAAAAGCCGGACCTATCGAGGGGGAGAAAATAGATCCGGCTCAACTAAGGAGTCGTACAACATAGATGCTTGAACATTTGAGCTTTGAGAGATAAATGCTGTTCAAGCTAATAGTTATAACAAATGGATGTAATTCAAAGTTCCATTGATTAGTCATTTTTGCTTTGAGCAAATTTTCTATGACGGATTCTGTCAATAGGTTGACGGAATCCGTTTTTTTTAGTAAATATTAACGGGTATAATATGAAATCAAAAATAAACGATAAAATTCAAAGCCTTGTATTAGTAACTTTATTATTATTTCTACCTTTAATTTATTCATTTCAAACCATTGATCCGGTTTCTTCAATTAGACTTATGTTTCAATCAGTTATACTTTTGATTTTAATAATTACACTTTTGATTAAATCGAATAATTTTCAAATAAATACTACACCAGTAATCTCTTCTGTCACTGTTATAATTCTATCTTTATTTTTTCTGATAAATTTGGTTTCGCTTGTTAATGTTATTAACCTTCAGGAAGGTCTTTTTGAGTTATGTAAAGTTTCCATTTGGTTAGTTCTGCTGATAACTTTAATTTTTCTATTTAGATCATCAAAAAACCAATCATACGTAATTTCCGTTATTACATTGTCAGGACTAATACTTTCAATAATTGGATTACTGCAATATTTCCAACTTGGATTTACAAATTTACCGGGTAATATTATTCCATTCGGTACCATGGCGAATAAAAATCTGTTAGCTTCAGCAATATTTCTATGTCTGCCTTTTAGCATTATTTCAACTTTCAGGGACAATAAACTGACTCGTTATTTTGGGGCTGCAACTGTTGCATTTTCGCTGGTTTTGATTCTTATAAGTAAAACCCGCAGCGTTTATCTGGGATTAGCTGTTGGACTATTGTTCTCGCTGCTTGCTCTTGCCATGAATTCAAAAACATTTAACAAATCATCTATCAGGTTTTTAAATATTATTAAAAAATATTCAAAGATAATAATTGCAGTTATTTTAATTCTATCGTTAATTTTTCTTATCTCCGGATTGTTATATTTATCAAATGATTACAAATCCGAAACGAATTCAAATTATACATCTATAGAGTCTATTCAAATCAGATTAGGACTATGGTCCAAATCAATTCAGATGTATTTTGATAATCCGATTCTTGGGGTGGGAATCGGAAATTGGAAAATTGTATTGCCATATTACGGAGTTGAGGGGAGAGTCTATTCTCAATCAAGTACTTTCTTTCAACGACCTCATAATGACTTCTTATGGAATCTTACCGAGTCTGGTCCTGTTGGATTATTATTGTATTTGGGATTGTTTCTCTATGCAATTATCAGATGTATTAAGATTTTAAAAAACAGCTCCGAAGATGATAAAATTATAAAAGCATGGATGTTTCTATTTGGAATTATTGGGTTTATGGTTATTTCCTTTTTCAGTTATCCGAGAGAAAGAATATTTCATATGGCAATCTTCATGGTCTACCTGGCTATGATTGAATCAATCAGTTTTACTTCTGTTAATTCCAAACAAACTAATTCAAAACCATTTACGATCATGTTCTTACTGATTATGGGAGCAGTAACTATATTTTCTCTCTTTTTATCGATAACCCGTTTTAACGCCGAAAAACATGTCAAACTTGCCGTGGCTGCCGGTTCGGTTAATAACTGGTCAATGATGGTTGCACAAATTGACAAGGTGAATTTTGATTTTGTGAATGTTGATCCGACTTCTACGCCACTTGCCTGTTATCGGGGGATTGCAAACTCACAATTAAACCGACTTGATGAAGCGTTCGATGACTATCAACGAGCCTTGGACGCAAACCCGAATCATATTCAGGTTTTAAATAACTTAGCCACTTTGTATGAGATGGATGAGAAACATCAGGAAGCTATTGAACTGTACCAAAAGGCTTTACAGGTTTCTCCAAAACTTGAGCAGACATTAGTGAATTTGGCGGCTGTTTATTATAACATCGGTGATTTTGAGACGGCGTACAAATATATTACAGCCCAACGAGTTGGACCGGCAGACCCAAGATATGATCAATTTCTGTTGAGGATCACTGAAGAGTATCAAAAAGATATTCAGATTGACAACTCCAAACTTTAATATAAGAGAATAAAAGACCTGAATATCCTTGACTTGTTCAAATTTCTTAGTATATTTATTTCTACGGAGCCTACTTACAATATATTTATCCAATATCGTTGATAAGTTTGAGCACGGCTCCATTTATTATTATTCAAGAAAATTAAGGATTGACGATAGAGGGCTCAATGAAAAAATTTCTTACTGCGTTGATATTATTCACAATCATCTTTTCAACAGTTAATGCACAGAGTCTAGTTGTTTCTCCTCAAGAAATTAATATTAGTTTCTGTCAGGGAACAGATGATATGCCAGTATCCCCAATGCTAAATATTTATAATGGGACAGGCAGTGGAGCTATAAATTGGACAGCAATTTCCAATCAATTTTGGTTAGAGTTAACACAAACATCGGGTTACGCTGAATATAGTAGTGTTGGGTATAATTTAACAACTACCGACTTTTCTCCAGGAGGATATACTGCTACAATAACAGTTGAAAGCCCCGATGTTACGAATAGCCCACAGTATATTAACGTGAATCTAAATGTTTCACCGCCTTGCAATAGTCAAGACCAACTTGGAGTATCCCCCCTCTCAATGACTTTTGATGTCTGTCAGGGTGAGGCTTTGCCGGTTTCACAATATCTGAATATTTATAATGCATCAGCAAGTCAGGCTATTAATTGGTCAGTTGATATTAGTGATAGTACAAGTTGGCTAGGTGTCTCACCGTCAACAGGTTATTCTTCCAATAATTTATCTCAAGTCTATTTAACAACAACAAATCTTGATGTTGGAAATTATAATTTAACTTTATTTGTTTTTAGCCCTGATGTTTCGAATAGCCCTCAGTATGTTGATGTAACTCTTAACGTGACTGCTCCTTGTAGTCAGACTTACAACTGCGGCGATATGAACAACGATGGGAGGTTTGTAGATATATCGGATTTGACTTTTTTGATTGATTATATGTTCCGTCAGGCACCTGAACCTGAATATTTAATGTCAGCTGATTGTAATGGCAGCGGCGGTATTGATATATCCGATCTGACTTACTTTATTGATTATATGTTCAGAGGCGGACCGCCGCCAATCTGTGAAAATAAATGATCCTACTATTAGTAGTTTGATCAAACGAAAAACGGAGGACCTAATTAAGTCTTCCGTTTTTTAATAATCAATAAAAGCGGCTTAGCCGCACTTAGAATTTTTTCTGATAAGAATGACAGTAGGGAAGACCGTTTTTCTTTTTGTAATATTCCTGATGATTTTCTTCTGCGATCCAAAAAGAGCCAGCCATAGTAATTTCAGTTGCAACATCATACTTTTTTTCACGAAGAATATTTACAAGTTTTTCGGTTATCTCTTTTTGGTTGTCGTTAATGTAAAATACTGCCGACCGATATTGATCGCCGACATCAGGACCCTGTCGGTTTATTTGTGAGGGATCATGAATCTCAAAAAATAGTTTTGCCATTTTTTCAAACGAGGTTACTTCCGGATCAAATACAACCTCTAAAACTTCGGCATGCCCGGTGTTTTCGTAACAAATTTCAGAATAAGTAGGGTTGTCCGTTTTGCCACCCATAAAACCGACATCAGTTGAAACAACTCCTTCGGCTTCCAGAAAATAGTGTTCAACCCCCCAGAAACATCCTCCTGCAAAATAAGCTTTTTCAAGTTTATCATTGGTAGCGGAAATAAAGTTCATTGAAATAGAATTTACACAATGTCGGGTATTCTTATCGGTCAAACCTTCGCCGATAAAAATATGTCCAAGATGCCCGCCACAGTTATTACAAAGAATCTCAGTACGACTGCCATCAGCATCGGGGAGATGCTTAATTGCATTTGAAATCTCATCATCAAAACTCGGCCATCCGCAATGGGAATCGAATTTATCTTCCGATTTATAAAGAGGAGCATCACATCTTTTGCAGACATAGGTGCCCTTTTCTTTATGGTCATTATAAATTCCGCTGAACGGTTGTTCGGTCCCCTTGTTGACAATGACAGCTTCTTCTGCGGTAGTTAAGCGATTATTTTTTGAGTTATTTTTTGACATAATATTGGTAGTAAATATTAGAGTTAATATTAATAATATCCCCATAATCATCAGAGCTAAATTTTTGAGTTCTGATTTCTGTCTTCTATACATGTTAACTAATTTCTTCATACTAACTTATATAGAACTGTAGAACTGAATAAATTGTTCCAGATGAACTATTTATCTACTTAAACCGGTAATCAATAATGAAATAGTAAGTTATACAAATTGTGACAAACTATTATTATGCAATAAGATACTTAAACATTATCATCCCCCGATTATAGATTTACCCAGTTTATTAAGTTTATCTTTTGCTTCATCCTTAACTTTTTCAGTAGCATCTTTGGCATCTTCTTTGAGTTTATCAATTTGCTCATCAAAGCTTATATTCAATTGGTTTTTGTCTGATGTCAGAGCTTTTGATACAACTTTTTTTACAAGATCAGAAACTATTACTGCGATTGGGGCACCATCGTCCCCACCCAAATTGTTGATTGTGAAGTTATCAAGTTTGAAAGCTTTGTTGAACCGTTCTTTACCCATCAGAGTCAGGGTAGTGGTAACTTCAACATCACTAATAACAACTTTTTTGATTAGAATGGTTTGATTGCTTTCTGATGATTCACCAAAATCAATCTGGTTGACATGGTTCATTATTTCTGTGAAGTTTCCCTTTTTATCAATCTGTTCCAAATTAAGTCTGACGCCATCAATAATCAGCGACTCAACAACAATTTTATTATCAAAGATCGCTTTGGGTTTAATATCAAGTACTCCTGTTCTTAGCAAAAAGAACTGGTCGGTTGTGAAACCATCAGGATTGGCGATTTTGAAATCAGTCAGTTCACATTTTCCAGATGTAAGTCCTAAATCAACTGATCTAATATTGGTCTCTACTCCGAAAGCATAGCTGCCGCCTTCTTCAATTCCGGTTTCAACGAGTGAATCAATTCCGAGGGCAATCCCAACAATACCCAAGATGATCATTAAGACTAAAATTATAACGACTTTTTTTATCATAACATTATCCTTCTGATAAAATTTATATTAACCATAATATGAATAAATATATCTGCTATAAATTGAAGTTTTTGATATTAAACACAACAAAAAAAAATCCCCGAGCTGTGGAAGCTCGGGGATTATGAATTTATGCGGAAGGCGGGACTCGAACCCGCATGAGTTTCCCCACCACCCCCTCAAGATGGCGTGTCTACCAGTTCCACCACTTCCGCAAAATTATATTATCTTAATTCCCGGAAGTATCTTTTGTCTGAGTGGCAGCTTCGTTAGGAACAACTTGAATATCCAATGGGTTTCCACCGGAAGTGTCAGCAGCCTGCTGTTGTTGTTGCTGGAACTGAAGAGCCTGGTCACGTTCTTTCTGAGCTTCACGTGTTACAACCGATTCAGCCGGAGTAGTATTTGAAGATGCTGAAAAACTTGTACGAGTACCCGCCGAAAGAAAAGCCAGACCGGCACAGTTTATCATAAACACAACGGCCAGTACCGTAGTAGATTTTGAAAGAAATGAAGCAGCGCCACGTCCGCCAAATACAGCTCCGGACATTCCGCCTCCACCGCCGCCGCCAAAAGCTGAACCAGCGAGACCTTCACCTTTACTTGATTGCATCAATACTACAAGAATAAGACCGATACAAACAATCACATGAAAAACAATCCAAATAGTAAATAACAAGAACAAACTCCTTTATTTGACAGCGTTAATAATCGCTATAAAATCATCAGCCTTCATCGCTGCTCCGCCTACCAAAGCACCATCAATATTAGGCTGACTTAACAACTCATCAGCATTGGCCGGTTTAACCGACCCGCCGTATAATATTGGCAGAACCGAAGCAGCCTCAGAATCAATAGCCGAAACTTTCTGCCTTATAAATTTATGTACATCTTCTGCCATTTCAGGGGTCGCTGTTTTACCGGTTCCGATAGCCCAAACCGGCTCATAAGCAACAACCGACTTTTTAATAAAGTCGGCAGAAAATCCCGAGAGCGTACCATCAATCTGCAAGCCGACAACTTTTTCTGTTTCACCGGCTTCCCGTTGTTTGAGAGTCTCTCCAACACAAATGATTGGAGTCAAACCGGCTTCAATAGCTCGCTTAGCTTTAACATTTACCAGTTGATCAGACTCACTATGGTATTGCCTTCTCTCAGAGTGTCCCAATATAATAAAGGTGCACCCAACTGTCAAGAGCATCTCTGAGGAGATCTCACCGGTATAGGCTCCGCTTGCATGTTCAGACATATCCTGACCACCAAGGGCTATGTGGCTGTCTTTCAACACGATACTGGCAAAATGTAGTGCTGTGTAGGGAGGACAAACAACAACTTTACACTTTTTGCTGTCAGAATCTCCCTTTAAAAGTCCATTTAACAACTCATCTGTCTCCGAAATTGTGCCATTCATTTTCCAATTACCGGCAATGATATTCTGACGCATATTAAACCTTTTCAGCCTGTTTTAACGAAGTTAGAGCTTCTACTCCCGGAAGAGCTTTGCCTTCGAGAAATTCGAGCGAGGCACCGCCACCGGTTGAAATGTGTGATAATTTGTTATCGAGTCCTGCCTGAGAAACTGCCGCCGCCGAATCACCTCCGCCAACAATTGTTGTAGTGCCGGATGATGTCAGTTCTGCCAACAGTTCAGCAATTGCAAAAGTACCTTTGGCAAACGGTTCACATTCAAAAACACCCATTGGACCGTTCCAGACAATTGTTTTAGCACCTGCAAGTTCTTCTTTGAACAACTCAATTGTTGCCGGACCGATATCTAATCCTTTTTTACCATCAGGAATTTTATCAATTTTGACAACTTCAGGAGTCACGGATTCAGAAATTTCTTCCGCAACAAGGGTGTCAACCGGGAATACCAATTTTGCTCTTGAATTTTTGCATTTCTCAATCAGTTCTCCGGCGAGTTCAACTTTGTCTTTTTCAAGAAGCGAATCACCGATAGGATATCCAAACGCTTTGGCAAAAGTAAACATCATCCCGCCCCCGATGATAAGCAGATCGACTTTGTTCATCAGGTTTTGGATGACATCTATTTTACCGGAGATTTTCGCTCCGCCTAAGATTGCGGCAAAAGGGCGTTTTGGATCAGCCAGTGCTGAACCAAGATATTTTAACTCTTTTTCCATTAAATAACCGGCGACTGATTGATTGAAAAACTTCGTTACCCCTTCGGTCGAGGCATGAGCGCGATGGGCAGTCCCGAAAGCATCATTAACAAATATATCAGCAAGGGCTGCCAGTTTTTTGGCGAACCCGGTATCGTTATCAGTTTCTTCTTTATGGAATCGTAAATTTTCCAGAAGCAGACAATCGCCGTCTTTCATTTTAGCAACCAGATTGGATGCTTCCGGTCCGATACAATCCTCTGCGAAAACAATTTCTTTATCAAGCAATTCTGATAACCGTTTTGCAATCGGACGAAGAGACATTTCAGGGATTGGTTTCCCTTTGGGTCGTCCGAGATGAGAACAGGCTATGACCTTGCCGCCATCAGAAATAATTTTCTTGATAGTGGGTAATGCAGCCTGAATCCGCCGATCATCAGTTATATTTTGGTTTTTATCGAGGGGAACATTAAAATCCACCCGAATAAGAACCCGACGGTTTTTGAAATTTATATCCGCAACAGTAACTTTATTCATATCCTACCTGTAAATTTAAAACATCATTTTCATCATGTCGACCATACGATTGGAAAAACCCCATTCGTTATCGTACCAACTGAATACTTTGACAAATGTTCCCTGAGAAGCAGTCATACCCGCATCAAAAATTGAACCGTTAGGATTGCCAATAATATCACAGGACACAATCGGATCTTCACAATATTCTAATGTTACTGACAAAGGTGAATCAGTGGCAGCCTTTTTGACTGCGGTATTAATTTCTTCAACAGTAGCTTCTTTCTCAAGAATAACAGCCAGATCAACCATTGAACCGTTAGGTGTAGGAACCCGAATAGCACAACCATCAATTTTTCCTTCAAGCTCAGGAATAACCTGTGCGATGGCTTTGGCTGCTCCGGTCGTAGTAGGAATCATAGAAACCGCGGCAGCACGGGCACGACGTAAATCTTTATGAGGAGCATCAAGAATTCTCTGGTCGCCGGTATAAGCATGGATAGTAGTCATGAACCCTTTGACAATCCCAAAGTTATCCATTAAAACTTTTGCAACCGGGGCAAGGCAGTTGGTCGTACATGATCCGATTGAGATAACATCATGTTTATCTTTATCATACTTCTGGCAGTTGATGCCGGGGATAAAGGTGCCGTCATGACCTTTGGCAGGAGCCGAAATCAGAACTTTCTTTGCGCCGGCTTCGATATGTTTGATGGCATCTTTCTTATTAGTAAATTTACCGGTACATTCTAATACGACATCAACTCCAAGTTCTTTCCAGGGTAATTTTGCCGGATCATACTCAGCCGTAATCGGGATGCGTTTACCATCAATAACAATAGCGTTTTCTTCAGCGGAAACATCTCCCGGATAGCGTCCATGGACAGAGTCATATTTTAAAAGATGAGCTAAGGTTTTGGCGTCAGTAATATCATTAATGCCGACTATTTCAATATCGGTTCCACGAGCTGCTTTTAAAACAAGGCGTCCGATTCGTCCAAACCCATTAATCCCTACTTTCATAATTCCTCCTAAATCTTATTTATCTTTTTTCTTATTTTTAAATAAATACTTAATTCCAATAGTAACAATTGCCGCACTATGATCTTTAACGGTAAGAATAGGATCCGACATATTTATCGGAAAATATTTGGCATTTAGTTCAATGCCGATATTCTTACTAAGTTTATAATCAAGCCCGCCCCCGATAACATAATTTATATCAACTTCTGATTTTTCATTACGGTATGATTGATAGTATGAGGTTGTAAACTGAACCGAGATTCGGCTGTAATAAAAACCACCGCCCGCTAAGAAATATGGATTAAAAGAAGATTTCATATTGGCAAACGGATATATCTTAGCTTGGAATAAGATTGGATAGATCATAAAATTACCAATATCCGTTTGGTTTTGCTCTTCGATAGTTACGGTGCCACGATTAACAATTCCCAGAGAAAGCTCACCGACCAGATAATTGGCGAAGCGATGACCATAGTATCCCTCGAAATAGAAACTGGCATCTTTTATTTTGGTTTGGATCAAAGCCGTTGTGTCTGAATTTAAATAAGCAGCCGGGGGGAGACCACCCGAATTGCTCCAGGCACCAAGGCGGATTCCCAGATGGTTTTGTTGATTAAAATCTATAACGTCTTTCTTCTCGATAGCCTTGGCTTGCAAAGAAAAGAAGAGTAAGAAAACAATGAGAATTGAAGTTATTTTAGTCAAGAAAACCTCCTTATTAAGGTGAACAATAAAGAACTGAAATATATAAGTCAACATAATTGGGTGATAAGTTATACAAAGAATTATTGCGTGGGATACAGAAAAAGTCGGCTCTGGGAATAGTCTAATAAAAGACGGAAATTTTCCAGTACCAGATTTCCGATATTCCCGGCAAGTTCGTTTGAACCTGTGATTCCATCAGAATATTCAGGCAATAAGACACGTAAAGAGTCTATCTGAATATCTCCGATTCGAAAATAAGCCGCATCTCCGGTTTTACCGGATGCAAACCCGCCAATCCCACCAATTTGACTGCGGTTTTTAATTAAATTTTGTAATTTGGCTTCTAAATCATGGGTCTTGGCAAACGGTTTATGGATAATCAGTCCAAAGGCATTACCAAGGTCGACAATAAATTTGCCGGTAATTCCTTCAATAGAAGCCGTCACCGTCGGGACCTGCATTGTCAATTCAAACCTGATTTCATCTCCACCCTCAGGAGGAGAAAAACTATCAGGATTAAAAACGGTCATTATTCGATTTTTGTAATCAATTAGTACTGGGAATTTTGATAAAAAATCATAACCCAAAATTCCTCCGAACTCATTTTGATCAGGACCCCGGCGAGCCAAGCCGGAAAGATTCATAGATCCGTTAATATTATTAAAAAGAGTCAAATCACCGACTTCTAATGAATCTACTTTAATTAACTCAGCCTTAGCATAACCACCAATCCCTTTTGCGGGTATAGTGCCGACCACAGACAAATTTAAATCTTTGATTGAAGGTTGATGGAATATTGAACTTGATGCCCCGGAATCCAAAATCATCCAGACTTTCTTTTTCCCGTTGATTTTGACCGGGAGCCTAATGTGACCGAATTTATATTCAAAGGGGATAGTGAAACTATTTGTTTCAGATGAAAATCGATAAGAGTCAGTTTGGGGAGTCGGCATTTTGAATCTTTGAGCATCAATCGGTTCATTGAAAATTAATTTATCAAGAATAAATTCGGTTGTGATCTTGGCGGTCTTAGCTTCAGCTCTGGAATAAAAGGGGTATAGTATATTGTCTGTCTCCCGGTAATCATCTACAAAGACAACAGTTGCCAAATTATCCATTCGCCCTTCAATTAATGTCCTGATACCTGAATTGGTCTCAAAGTATGTAATAATTGTGTCAGTAGGCAGCGGATAAAAAGCGACGACATGAAAATTACCAGTTTCGGACTTTTCTTCCCGTAAATATTCAACTTTATTTTTATTAGCTTCATGCAGATAAGCATAAGATTCAAAATAAATTGTTTTGAGTAATTCTCTTTTTTCAAATCCGGTCATTTCGGAAGCTGTGCCGTTGATATCTGTTTGCCAGGCGATATTGCCATCAAAGCCCTGAATGAGTTTGAAACTTTTCAAATCAACATATAACAGAAATTTATCAGGTGTTTGAAAAAATTGTTCAAAACTTCCTTCTATCCCATTGATTATCACCTTGCCGGAACTGTAAATAGTTTCGATACCCTTTATAGTTTCAAGCGCTTTTTTACCGCCAATAGATTTTACAAGTAAAGAATCTAAATCAATTGAATAGTTTGATAACGGTATAAAAAAAGTAAGAACCAGGCTTACCATTAGAAGAGTACAATATTTTTTCATACTATAAAGTACTCATACACCGTTATAAATCAATAAAAGTTATTATTCCCTTGATGTTGAAATCTGATAATATGATATTTATGTTTCACCAAGAGAGGAATTATTTGGATATTCGAAAAATTGTATCAACTTATCCTTTGGCTACTGTTTTAACGGTTGCGATTGTACTCCGTGCCTTGGCAGTTATCTTTTCAAAAGGTTATATGGCATCCGATGATCATTTTGAGACGGTTTCTATTGCTTATAACTGGCTTCGAAATGGCGGACCTTTAAACAGTGATGGATTCTTAACCTGGGCCAGTCATGCTCCTGAAGAAATCGGGAGATTCCCTTTATACAATCTGTTTGTCTATGGAGTTGTCAAGGTCTGCAATATGGTCGGGATGGAATCACTTGATACAATTATGTATCCGATGCGGGCGGTTAATGCGGCTCTTTCACTGATTTCTGTCTGGGCAGTATTTAAAATCACACATATTGTAACCGCTTCACAAAAATGGTCATTTGTTGCCGGGATGGTTATGGCTGCTCATTTTGGGATGTCTTATCTTTCGGTGAGAAATTTGATCGAAGTTGCCGGTGGGCATTTCTGGATTCTGGCAATACTTGCTTACTATCTGTTTGTCAGGGATAAGAATCAAAAATGGCTAATTATTGCCGGTCTACTGACCGGATTAGCCTGGATGTTAAGATTTCAAATTGCGTTTGCGGTTATTCCGGTTCCCTTTATTCTCTGGTACGAAAATAAAAGCCTAAAACCGGCGATGATCTTTTCAGGGTCGGTCCTGGGCATGATCCTATTATCAGGCTTTATCGATTTACTTTTTCTAAACAAATTCTTAGCCAGCACCCTTAATCACTTAGGGCAGGGGATGGGTGAAGGAAAACTTTATAACACCATTCACCTGATTTATCCGGCAGTAATTTTATCATTCTTTATCCCGCCAATTTCACTACTGGTTTTCTATTTAGCTTTTAGAAAAAGGTTTTGGGGAAATCATCTGATGATAACCATAACTTCATTTTCTTTTATCTTTTTTCATTCCTTTGTTGCGAACCGGCAGGAACGATTTATGATTCCAATCTTACCGGTATTAGCTGTCATAGCGATACTTGTTTTGTGGCATCATAAAAAAGAAAATGGTATCCTGTTCAATAACAAAAAATTTAAATACTCATTTTTTGGTTTTGCGTTTTTAATAAATTTTATATTATTTTTCCCCTTCACTTTAAATTATTCACACAAAGGTCTAATTGATCCGATTGTGTGGCTGGAAAATAATCAAGATGAAACTCCAACAGTCTTTTTCCTGTCTCCCGATAAGAATCGTTTGATCCCAATAGATTATGGTGGTCTAGAATTGATTGACAGTTGCGTCGCTTATAATTGGGCTGATTTGGATAGTGATCTATTCAGAGCTAAAGATTTCGATTATTTTGTCCTGTTCCCGCCTCGGGAAGAACTGCTTGAAAGCCATAAAGATTCAATAATCAAAAGGTTTGGGAATATAGAACTAACCCATCACTCAGCACCCTCAGCAATTGACTACATCTTACATAAATTGAATCCGAGACATAATTCGACAAATGAAGCCTGGGTTTTTAAATCTGTAAAATAAATTATAGAAAGAAAAAAACCGGACAGTTGCCCGGTTTATAATAGCTTATCAATAGTTTATCAAATATTTACATATTTGCTAATTATTTGATTCATTTTGCTGCTCATCTTTGAATTAGGGAGCACCTCGGTAGCTCCAGCTATTTTAGCAGCTTTCATCTGGTCCTTGAGCACATGCGGGGAATAGCAAACAATCGGAATACCTTTTGTGGCACCATAAGATCTAAGTTTGTTAATCAATGATGGAGCTTCTATCCCATTAAGGTTCAAGTCGATAACAATTAAGTCAGGCTTTAACTCCTGTGCTTTTGTGAAGATTTCATCAGAACGTATTGCTTTAATACCTTCTGCTTCCATGTTATCAAGTATACTCATCATCTTCGATGTGAAGATCATGTTGTTGGCAGCAATAATAACTTTTTTATTCATAGGCACTTCCCCCACCTAATTATTTTCAAAATCCTTTTTTCATTCTAACTAATTCTAAGAACATTTAATATAGTCAATTTTTGGCAAAATTCAAAGACTCTGGACGAAAAAACCTGAAAATAGTTTATTATTTAAAAAATTGACAATTATTAGCAGTTGAAATTCATTGTTTGACAATGCCATCACCCCAAAGCCCGTTTTTTGTTGATTTAGTAAATCTCTATGGCTATTAGATTTACCTATGAAAAAGACAAAGATAATTGCGACTTATGGTCCGGCGATTGCCGACAAAACAAAAATATCGAATTTGATCAAAAACGGGGTTAATCTCTTCAGAATTAACTGTTCTCACGGTCAAGAGGCTGATTTCAAAAAATCCGTGTCGATCATTAGGCAAGGGATCAAAATACGGGAGGGCGATCCGGTAGGCATATTATTCGACATTTCTGGACCTAAACTAAGAATTTCGCAATTTGAGGGTTCAATACCTGTTGAAATCAACCAGTGTCTGTTTCTGACATCAGGTGAAACTGATTTAAATGCACATATTTTTGGTGTCAATCATCCTGCTATCATAAAATCGATTACAAAAGGGGAGAAAATTTATATTGATGACGGGAATTTGTATTTTAAAGTCATTGATAAAAATAAAGATATCATAACTATTAAAGCGATGAATTCTGGTCACATGCTTCCCGGTAAAGGTATCAATCTGCCTGATACTGATCTCAAGATTCCTACGATTACTTCAAAAGACCGAAAAGATATTCAAACGGCGATAAATTTAGACGTTGACTATATCGCATTGTCCTTTGTCAGGTCGGGAAATGACATAATTGAAGCAAAGAAAATTGTGAAACGATTAGGCGGTCACCAAAGAATCATTGCAAAACTAGAAAAAATAGAAGCTATCAATAATCTGGAAGAGATCATGCTTTTATCAGACGGAGTCATGGTTGCCCGTGGCGATCTTGGTGTTGAAATGGCACCCGAGAAACTGCCAATCTTACAGAAGAAAATTATTAAATTAGCGAATACCCATCATAAACCGGTTATAGTCGCAACTCAAATGCTTGAGTCGATGCGTTTTTCGCCTCGTGCTACTCGCGCGGAAATAAATGATGTGGCTTCGGCAGTATTTGATCATGTCGATGCGGTTATGCTTTCTGCTGAAACTGCAACCGGCAAGTTCCCGGTTGAAGTTGTTAAAACGATGAGTAATGTCATACTGGCGACCGAATCAAATTGTCCCCGTCCGGAAGTTAAACTTGAGTCGCATCTTTTAAAATCACAAATCCCTTTAGCAATTGCTGAAGCTGTTTGTTCAATCGACAATTATTGTGATGCCAAGGTTATTTTTGCTTTTACAACTTCGGGATTTACCGCCGAATTGATTTCAAACCTGTTCCCCGATCAGCCGATTATTGCTTTGACCCCCGATAAAAAAGTTATGAGACTGCTTACCCTTTCCCGGTCGGTTACCTCGGTACATATCAAACAGCCGGGATCATTTAATGATATGATTTCAATAGTGAAAAAAATCTGCAAATCACACAAACTTGCAAAATTTGGCGATTCGGTCATTATTACCGGTGGAGCTCCTTTCGGATCAACCGTACCCACAAATTTCACCATGATATATGAGATAGGGAAATAGGATGTTTAATAATTATCAATTGTTTAAAATTATAATAATTATGCTGGTATCAATAATTACCATTAATACGACATCAGCCCAAAATATTGATTCTAAAAAGAAGAAAAACATTCCCAAAAAACAGATTTGCATAACCTTTGATGAACTTCCAATTGCCACCTATTTTGCCGATCCTGAAAAAGACAGTCTGACTGATATGATTTTATCGGCCTTAAAAAAACATAATGTAAAATCATGTGGATTTGTTGTCGGGTCAAAAATGGAAAACAATTACGATCTCTTAGGCAAATGGCTCAACGCCGGACATCGCTTGGGAAATCTTACCTATTCATATCAGGACCTTAAGGACCTTGAGATTAATAATTTCATCAAGGATGTTATTTCCGGAAGTGAAGCTTTGGAACCAATGCTTAGCGGGTTTGGCCAGAAACCTCGTTTTTTTAGATTTCCTTTTTTACACTATGGTGAAAATGAATTTAAAAAAGAAAGAATTAAAAATTTCTTAAGTGATTATAAAATCAAAGTCGTTCATGCCACGGTGGTTGTAGAGGATTATGTTTATAATCTGGCAATTGAAAAAAGTAACGGAAAACTTGATTCCGCAGCTTATGATGAAATGTTAAATGAATATATCAACCATGTCCTTGATCAGATTGAGCACGCTGAAGGGCTGTCTAAAGATATCTTACACAGAGATTGCCGGCAAATTTTACAACTCAGGGCAAATCATTTAAATGCAATTTTCCTCGATGAACTATTGACTCAGATTGAAAATCTCGGTTATAAATTTATTACAGTTGATCATGCTTTAAAAGATAAACTATACAAAATTCCCGAATCTTACTTTGGATCAATTGGAATAGGTTTTCTTGATATGATCAAACAAAGTAAAACCGATAAATAGATTTATACTTATCCTGTTGTAATTTTAACAGCCATAGACACAATTTTTCACCGTTCAAGATAATGTGACACTATATTTCCAAACGATACGTTATATATATGGATGATTAATCAAAGAACCTCCGGTGCCGATATATATAAGATAAGGGAAATATCATGGAAAAATACATTAAACCAAATTTATCTGAAAATGCACTTACCGTTTTAGAAAGACGGTATTTCATAAAAGATAAACAAGGCCGAGTTATCGAAACTCCCCGTGAACTGTTTGTTAGGGTAGCAAAATTTATTGCGCTGGCAGACAGTAATTATGGCGCCGATGCAGATAAAATTGAAAAGAGTGCTTTTGATTTTTATGAGATGATGGCACAATTAAAGTTTTTGCCAAATTCTCCTACTCTGATGAATGCCGGTCGTGAATTAGGACAATTGTCCGCTTGCTTTGTTCTTCCGGTTGAAGATTCCATGGAAGATATTTTCGAAACCAATAAGCATGCCGCTCTGATTCACAAAACCGGCGGGGGAACCGGGTTTTCATTCTCGCGTCTGCGTCCCCGAGATTCTATCGTTGCCTCAACTTCCGGGGTAGCCTCCGGACCGGTTTCATTTATGAAAGTCTTTAACTCGGCTACCGAGGCGGTAAAGCAGGGGGGCACTCGTCGTGGTGCTAATATGGGAGTGTTAAGAGTCGACCATCCCGATATACTCGAATTTATTACTTGTAAAGATGACCATAATGAACTCAAAAATTTCAACATTTCGGTCGCAATAACAGATCAGTTTATGGAAGCTTTGCAAAAAGGGGCGTCGTATCCTCTTATAAATCCGTTTACAGGCAAACAGCATTTGATCCGTGAGGGTGATGATGATGTTTTAGCATCTCTTGATGCGAAAGAAATTTTTGGTAAAATTGTCGAACATGCCTGGAATAACGGTGAGCCAGGAATAATTTTTATTGACCGAATGAATCAAAAAAACCCGACCTACCCTTATGAACAGATTGAATCGACCAACCCCTGTGGAGAGCAACCGCTGCCGCCTTATGATTCCTGTAATTTAGGTTCAATAAATCTTGGGAAATTCATAAAAACTCCTCTGCCGTCAAATTATGTGATAAATAATCCTGCCGATGGAATTCTCTGGAATGAATTAGCCGTTACTATTCGTCAGGCAATTCATTTTTTGGATAATGTTATTGATCAAAATAAATATCCGCTTGAACAAATTCAGGAACAGACAAAACTAAACCGCAGAATCGGGCTTGGCATAATGGGCTGGGCGGATATGCTGGTACAATTAAAATTGCCATATAATTCTGAACCGGCGTTTGAATTGGGCAGGGAAGTCATGGCATTTGTCAACTTAGAAGCGCGCAAACATTCTTCAGAACTTTCTAAATCAAGAGGGAAATTCCCTAACTGGGAAAATTCGATTTACGAGCAGGAAAATATTTCGATGAGAAACTGTACTGTTTCTACCATTGCCCCAACCGGAACTATATCGATTATCGCCGGATGTTCATCGGGGATTGAACCTTATTATGCTATCGCTTTTGAACGAAATGTGATGGATGGTACTAAGCTGATTGAAGTAAATCCCTTATTTAAAAAGATTGCCCAAAAAGAAAATTTTTATACGGAAGATATTATTCAAAAAGTAAAATCTAATCTTACATTAAAAGAAATTAAAGAAATCCCGGATTCGGTGAAGGCTCTGTTTTTGACAGCCTCAGATATCAGCCCCGAAGAACATATAAAAATGCAGTCAATATTTCAGGAAAATTGCGACTCCTCAGTTTCAAAAACTATCAATTTCCATGAGAAGGCTTCAAGAGATGATGTTCGAACAGCTTTTTTAAAGGCTTTTGAATTGGGATGCAAGGGCGTGACGGTATATCGTAATATGTCCCGACCTGATCAGGTATTGTCTACTTCAATAGATAAAGCAGTCGATTCATCTCATTTCAAGGTTTTGAAACGCCCTTCAATATTAACAGGATTCACCGAAAAAATCAAGACCGGCTATGGGAATTTATATGTTACAGTGAATCTTGCAAATGGAAAACCGTTTGAAATTTTTGCCCAGATTGGGAAATCCGGTTTTTCAACTATGGCTGATACCGAGGCTATCTGCCGGTTGATTTCGATGCTTCTTAGGTCAGGAGTTGGGGTTAAAGAAGTTATACATCAATTAAGAGGTATTGGAGGGTCTTCGCAAATTTATGCCAATGGTACAAAAATAACTTCAATCCCCGATGCAATTGCTCAAATTTTGAACAGACATTTTGGTGAAAGTAAAGATTCGGACAAAAAACACGCTTCTAATGCCTTAGAAATGTGCCCTGATTGTGCCGGAAGTATGATTTATGATTCTGGTTGTTTCTCCTGTCAATTTTGTGGTTATTCCAACTGTTAAAATGCCGATAAAATAATGAAGGCTCAATTTCTTTACTTAAGGTGATTATTTAGTTATGACAGATTTTATCCCGGCAGGGAGGACCTCCATGGTCAAAAAGAACGATGTTCCGATTCAAATCCAAACGGAATATGCCGTTCGTCCAGCCCCAAGGATATCCACCACGATTTTGAATAATGGGCAGGTTCTTCATAAAATTGAAAAAAAACTGAATGAACCAATCCGTTCAGTTGAAGAACAAAACAGGATTGAAAATATTATCAATAGACAACACGCTGAGATCGTTTCTACTATCCAAAATAGTACCGAAAATTTCTCAGGTAATATTCAGCCACCTCAACCCTCACAGGTTGAAACACCTCAAATTGAACAACCATCCAAAATTGAGACATCTGACAATCCTAAATTATCAATCTTAGAACGAATAGAAAAAATTAACGGAGTTCAGAAAATTTATAATTTGGACCATCAGGGTAATTTTATAGGCTTCAATGACTCAAATGATTTTCGGGGCGATTTTGCCAAAGTTTTTAAAAGTCTCAAAGATGTCATGGATGTATTTACCTTGCTCCCGAATTCTAATCATAGGGAAAAGGGTGTCTTTGAAGTTATCAGGGATAGATTATATTTTATCTCTTTAAGTGAAGAATGTTTGTTTATATCTGTACGTCGTGTAGATGGTACCACTGTATTTGAAAAGGCATTTCAGGAGATTCTTACCGAACCCGGTGATTTTTCATTATGATTGATATTTTCTTGCCAGATATAAAAAAACCGTCAGTTGACGGTTTTTTTTATATTTACAGGAGAAAGAACATTGGAATTTGATAAAACTCCTCAATAATCATTTTAAAGGGTTTTTACAGTCGCTTGTTGTATTTAGTATCCGCTGCCGAAAAATCGGGTCACGGCGTTTACGCAACAACTTAGAGGCAACCTTCATTAGTGAGGTGTTAGAATTTTACAAATGCCTACCCTCTCTCCTTTACTTTTAATTGTTACGAATTTAATATCGTTTTTTCCAAAAGATTTTGCAACTATTTTTTACAATTTATTGCCTGTACAATAAAATTGTAATATTATTAAACAAGATTTTAAGGAGAGATATGATAAAATCTATCGGTATTGACTTGGTTGAAATTCAACGAATGAAAAACGATGTAGAACGCTTTGGAGAACGGTTTTTGAATCGGATTCTCGGTGCTATTGAAATTGAACAATACTATCAAAGGCATGATAAAGAGCATTATCTTGCCGGTCGGTTTGCTGCCAAAGAGGCTGTCATTAAAGGTCTCGGTCAGTACTTGACTGTCAAACCGCCTTTTAATCAAATTCAAATTGTAAATAATCAGTCCGGACAGCCGGAATTATTACTGCCGGATGATATTAAAAAAAATATAGGCAGTGCCAAATGTCTTATATCTATCACCCATGAAAAAAAATATGCTGCAGCGGTTGCTGTGTTTACGGAGGAAAAATGAATCAGGATGAACTTCTGAAATTATTCGTCGAGTCCCAAGCTCTATTAAATGGACATTTTAAACTAACCTCAGGCAGGCATAGTGATGTCTATTATGAAAAATTTACACTTTTAAAACAGCCCTCAATCTGCACTAAAATTTGTAAACAGATGGCTGATGATTATAAAGACAGCGGTGCGGTGACGGTCGTTGGACCAACCACCGGGGGAATTATTATTGCCTATGATGTTGCCCGGTATATGGGGATCGAATCAATATATGCCGAGCCGGGGGAGAGCGGCAGAGTTTTTAAAAGAGGCTTCTCATTGGAAAAAGGTCAAAAAGTAATCATCGTTGATGATGTCCTGACTACCGGTAGATCTATTTTTGAAGTGATCGACCTTGTCAAAAGTTATGAAGCCGACATCGTTGGTATTTGTTTGATGCTTGATCGATCTAACGGTTCAGTAAAGTTTGATTACCCATACAAAGCTCTTTGCACGGTATCGGCAGATACCTGGGAAGTTGATGAATGTCCATTATGTGCCAAGGGAATGGAAATTACTCAACGGGGAAGTCGTAAATTTTAAATTGTTAAATAAGATTAGACCGGCACGGTCTGTCTGTTTGCAACCGGAAATTCGATAATAATATTTGTGCCTTGTCCGGGGGTTGAAGTTATTGTCAGTTCGCCATGATGGTTGGCGATAATTCTTTTGCAAACTAACAATCCAAAACCGTGTCCGGTTGGTTTGGTCGTAAACTTTGTTTTGAATGCTTTTTCAAGTAATTCCGGTTCAATTCCAACACCAGTATCTTCGATTCTTATCGAAAAACTATTTTTTGAATTATTCAGGTCCACCGAAACAACAATCTTCCGGTCAGGGCTCTCATGAGTAGCATCAGCAGCATTATTGAGTAAGTTATAAAGCAGTTGCTGGATGTGGGTACTGTCAGCCTCAAATGGAATATTATCTGAAATAGATTTAATCTGAACATTAACCCCATCAAACCTTTTTTGCGGTATCAGGTGATCTATTACTTCTTTAATTAGCTGATCAATATAAAAGATTTCCTTTTCAGAGGCGATCGGTTTCAGATCCATCAGGTTACTTGTAAATTTCTTTATTTTTTCAATGTTGTCTTTCATTGCGGTTAAATATTTATCCACTTGATCCAAATTCTTTTTTTGAATCTGGAAATCCAGTAAAGATAAATTACCGGCGACAACACCAAGGAAATTATTTAATTCATGGCCAATTTCTGCTGATATCTCTCCGCGAGTTGCCAGTTTCTCTAATTGAATTGTGTTATTATGAAGTTTTTGCAATTGAGCATAGGCAACCTGAGTTTCTTCAAGAAGAGCTAAGTTCTCAAGCGATAGAACAAGCTGGCTTGAAGTTATTGATAGCAATTTTAAGTCTGAATCTGAAATTATTCCGGATGATTCAACGGCTATTATAACAATTCCATAAACATTATCAGGTCGTCTTATTGGTAGAACAACATTTCTAACCTTTGCTGAACAATTAGTAACTTTATCAGGATATACCTCGCTGAGAACTTTTTGGCTATCAAAAAAATCTTCTAACGAATGGCTGGATGAATGATCAATAATATATGGACTTTTAACCGCTTTAAAATCAAAGTCTTTTAAAGCTTCAAGTATTATTGGATCTGTTAATTCATACTCAAAATTACTATTATTTTCAATTGTAAACAGTTCAAAGTTGGTTTTGTCTGGATCCCAAAATAAAACAGAACCACAATGAGCATCCAGTTGCATTAATGCGTATTTTAAAGAAATATTTAATAGCGCCTTTCGATCACCAACTTCATAAAGTAATTGGTTAAGATCGGATAGACTCTCTATTTGACCTGCAGAACTTTTTTGCTGGACATCCTTTTTAATCTTTTCAACAGCCTTTGAGACCGATTGTCTGATTTCTGAAAGTTCAAAGGGCTTTAAAATATAATCAACGGCACCATGTTTAATAGCATCTTTGGCAGAGTTTAAATTTGCATAGCCAGTCATAAAAATAATTGAGGCGTCGTTGAATTTTTGATGAACTTTTTGAGCCAGCTCAATGCCGTTCATTGGTGACATGCGAATATCGGTAATAAGCAGATTTAAATTGAAATCTTCAAGGAGTCGTAGAGCTGTTATACCATCTAACGCGGTTATAATATTATAACCTTCATCTTCTAAGGCATCCTTGACAAGAGAAACAACAATTTCCTCGTCATCGACAACAAGAATGCCGATATTTTGATTGTTTATTTTCATTTCGAAGCAATTTTTTCAAGTAGCGAATCTATTGTGCTTTTTACTTGGTCCAAATTAAATGGTTTTGTTAAACATGCATAAGCCCCTTTGTTGAGTGCTTGTTCGGCAATCGAATCGGGCAAGGAGTCAGTCATGATAAAAGGCAAGTTTGGTTTCTGTTTTGAAACTTCTTTAAATACTTGAAATCCATTTCTTTTCGGCATATGAATATCACATAAAACTATATCATATTGATTGGTTAATGCCATTTCAATACCAACCAGTCCATTTTCAGCAAGCTCAACTAAATATCCAAGATCTGTTAAATACTCGTTTAATAAATTCCGAATAATTTCTGAGTTGTCAATAACTAATATTTTCATTTTATTTTCCCTAGATTCCTGCCGATTCAATGGCTTGCATTAGTTCCTGAATACTAAACGGTTTAGATAGAAACGCTGTTGCACCGCTGTTTACAGATTGGCTGACGGAATAGAGTGAAGCATATCCTGATATAATTATGACACGGGTATCCGGTGAATTTTCTTGAGCAAATTTTGCTACCTCTTCACCTGAAACTCTGGGCATTTTCATGTCAGTGATGATTAAATCATATTTTCCATCACCCATCTTATCAATTGCTTCATCTCCATCAGCTGCCATGGAGATTGAGTAATCGTCACATAAGACTTCGTATAGAAAATCTCGGATTACTTCTTCATCGTCTACTATCAGGATTGACTTTTTATCCATATCAATTTTTATTTAATTATTAAATTACACTTTACTACTAAAATTATCGGATGACTGTTTAATTACCTGAATAGGCAGAGTAATAATAAAGGTTGAGCCTTCACCCATTTCGGACTTCACTTTTATTTCTCCACCATGATCTTTTACTATTCCATAACTTACTGAAAGACCTAATCCAGTACCTTTACCGACCTGTTTTGTCGTAAAGAACGGTTCAAATATCTTTTTCAAATCTTCTTCTCTTATCCCGGATCCGGTATCTTGAATTAGCATTTCAACGGTACCGTCAAATTCACCTAAAGGCGGGCTATATCTCGATATAATTTTGATCAGAGATTCAGGGGGGGAGGCGTGCATTGCATTTATGACAAGATTAGTCAAGACCTGTTGTAATTGCCCGGTATTTCCTTGAATTAAGGGGAGAGCTTCGTCAAGTTCGATTTCCAGTTCAATTTGATTCATGTGCAATTGATGTTCCATGAACGTCAGCGTATCTTCGATGACTTGATTAACATTGACATCCGAGAATTCGCTTGTACGAGATGTTCTTGAGAAACGAAGGAGGTTTTGAACAATGGTCTTACAGCGTTTAGCCTGAGTTTCAATATCGATTAAGTACTTAATATACTTCTCTACATTTTGAGAGCTAACACCGGTGTTCTTACTTTTTTGGAGTTTTTCAAGTGTAAACTGGGCATAACCCAAAATTCCGCCTAATGGGTTGTTAAGTTCGTGGGCAACGCCGGCTGCAAGTTGACCGATGGCACTTAGTTTCTCGGATTGGACCAATTGCTGTTGAATCTCTTCAAGTTCAAGAGTTCTCTCTACAATTTTTTGTTCCAGATTTCTATTATACTCTTCAATTTCATCTCGTGACTGTTTAAGGGAATCAATCATCTTGTTGAAAGTTGTTGCCAGATGGCCGATTTCATCAGTTTGATCAAGTTCGACCCGTTGATCATAATCGCCATGACTAACTTTATCAGTTACTTCAACAAGCATATTAACCGGTCTTGTTATAAACTTGATAAAGAAAGTTAACATTATAATTGTCAATATTAACACGATGGTTGTCACTAAAATCGCTGTATCTCGGGCATCTTTTATAGCTTGGTTAACTTTGTCTAAACTGAGGATTAGAGTTATTTGTCCGATTTCTTCAGTAACCGATGAAGCTCCGACATTGTCACTAATACTATTGGTAATCCCAAGGTTTTCAATCTCAAGCTGTTGATCAAGGGTAACAATTGGGACATTTAGTAAAATATATTCATTATTCAATTTGTCTCTGATATAGTAATCTTCGCAGACTCCTTCATTAAGAAGTTCTTCCTCAATTTCACCAATAATTTCATATTCAGTTATCGGGGTTCCGATCTGTGATAATATTTTGGATTCATTGTTTACAATAAAGGCATATTTTACCGAGTTAAATTGATTCAACAAGCCTAATAACTCATCCAGCTCATATTGTGATTCAAAAAGAACACCACTTTCAGCATTTATTGCTAAAATTCGAATCATTGTTTCACCGCTGGTTTCCAGCTCTCTTCGATAGCTTTCAACCTGCTGCTTAATTAAAAAGGTACTAATAAAGATAATGCTGGTTATCATGAGGATGGAAGTAGGGATAACGAATTTATTTCTTAAACTCATGCTGTTAATAATTTTAAGGAGGTTCATCGGTAGACCTCCTTGGCAACTGCAATATGTTCTTCTGGAATTGTTACTTCAATATGATTGGCTGTTTTTTCATTATAATGGAACCAAATCAGATCAACAACAGATACATCAATATTTTTAGGTGAGACACCATCTACAATTCTATTCACTATTGCACCAGCCTGGCGACCAACTGCCTTATGGTCTAAATCAAGTGCAAAAAGGGCACCTGATTCTACAACGTGCCTTGAAAAACCCATAAACGGTATATTTTTTCTGAGAGTATTTAATAAAATATACCTGGTTGATTGCGGATTAAATAAGATCGGATCAGCAACCGACCAAATTCCATCGACTACTTTTGCCAAAGAATCAAGCGCATTTGGAATATCTTTGGATGTCTTAATTTGAATCTCTACCAGTTCAATGCCTAAAGTTTTTGCAACCCTTTTTGCCGGCTTTATTAATGGAGCCGTGTAATTCGTATAAAGGACTCCAACTTTTTTAAGGTTTGGAACTATATCTATAAAGGTTCTAAGTTCGACATCAACAGGAATATTAAGAGAAGCCCCGGTTATATTCTCACCGGGATTAATTAACGACTTTACTATTTTTGACAAGGTAGGATATTTTACCGAAGAAAATACTATCGGCGTCTTTTTGAAATTTTCCTTTGCAAGTATCGTGGCACTTGTCCCGATTGTGAAAATAAGAGTTGGATTATGATTTTTTAAAGAATCTATAATAGATTGATGAGTTTGTTTTTTCTGATCAATTAAGAATTCATGGAAAATAATATCCGGGTGCTGTTGCTTGATTACACTTTTTGCACCAGAAATTGAACGTTTGGTGGAGATAAAATCATCCGACTTCAGAATAGCAATATGTAACTTATCCTGTGCCACGACCGAATTCAACAAAATGAAGACGATTGAAGACAACAATAGGATAGCTTTAAACCGAAGTCGCATCAATGTATTATCCTTAATTGTTATTTAATGGCATTATATCTGCCGTTAATTACTAGTTCAATTTTTAAAACAGTAAATACAATAATCGAAAAACAATATTATTTGTATCGGATAAAATGGTCTGAACTTGACACTCTCTTTGGTTTTTAACTAAGCTTATAATGAAGGCATCAATCCAGATTTATTAACTATAAAAATAATTTAAAAAATGGATAAATTTCTATTAAGCTTTTTTTCTTGTAGCCGATTACTAATGACAAGTGTTGTCTCGGGACAATATTTGATTCAAAATAGTTTATCAGATATTTATAAAAAATTTAGGAGGATTCGCCTTGTTTCGAAAGATATTAAATCGATTGGCTCTACCTCCCGTTATACTCTTGCTTATAATGAACTCACATATATTTGCTGGAGTGAGCGGTAAAATTTCAGGTGTTGTAATAGATTCCAGTACTGAATTGCCTGTTGAAGGAGCATCAATTCAAGTCGCTGGCACAAGTCTTTCTACAATGACTGATATGGATGGAGAATACTTTATCATTGATGTTCCTATCGGGAAATATGATGTGATAGTAAGTTATGTTGGATATGAAACAATATTGCAACAAGAAGTTCGTATCCTTGGTGATTTGACAACTCCCTTAGATTTTAATGTTAATAGTACAGAAATTGTATTATCAAAAGAAATTATTGTGAGTGCTGTTAATCCGATTATTCAAAAAGATTTGACTTCTTCTAAGATTATTTTTACATCGGATCATCTAAAAGCATTGCCCAATATAGTAACTATACAATCCATTTTAACCAATTATCCCGGTGTCGTTGTTGATGCCAATAATGCGCTTCATGTCCGTGGTGGACGAGCAGGTCAGGTCTTATATTACTTTGATGGATTTTCTGTTCAAGATCCTTTCATTGCCAATGTTGGTATGAGAATTATGCCCTCTGCTTTAGAAGAACTTTCTTTGACTTCTGGCGGATATTCAGCTGAGTATGGTGAGGCTTTATCAGGCGTTGTAAATGCCGTAACGCGTGAAGGTGGCTCAAGTTATCATGGCGGATTCAAAGCTTATCAAGGAATGACTCATCAATATGATGTTACAAAGGGTACCTGGGATAATTTAAACTTCACCAGTAATAAATCCGGTACTTTTAATCTGTCAGGACCTATTCCGGGCTTAAATTCAAATAAATATACTTTCTTTTCTGCGGGAGAATATTTAAAAGATCCGTCATATTTACCTGCTAATTGGAATATATCATATACCGGAGTTGCAAAACTGTCACTGCACCCAATACCTAAGATGAAGATTAAAACCAATCTCTCATATTACACGATGGAAGGAAGAATGTACAATCATCGTGATCAAAATGGTATCTCATATGACTTTAATCTTGATGGATTACCAAAGGTTCAAAAAGAATCTTATCTTATAGGATTATCAGGTAATTATCATTTCAATGAACGTATAATTCTGTCAACTGTTATAAATCAGTTCTATACCAATACCCTCAGTGCCCCGGCGCATTTGATCAACACTCATTGGAGTGCATGGCCAGGATACTCTGAAAACGAAGATGGGCTTTATAATGGAACGATTCATGAAGATAATTATCGGGGTACAATCGATTTTACCGATCCGTTGCAAACAGTAGGATTTACAGTCGGTTCTGATTTTGTTCCCAGATATTCATTGAGAGAATCTAAATACAGCTCATTTAAAACCACTATGGTTAACCAGGTAAACAAATTCCATCAGCTGAAGACTGGCTTTGAATATCGTAAATATGCAATTGAATGGGATAATAAACAATTCTATAATGCCAATCCTTACGGTGAGCAGTATAAAAGTAATCCGATTTTAGTCTCTGGTTTTATTCAGGATAAAATCGAACAGGATTATTTTGTAGTAAATGTAGGTATCCGTTTTGATTATCATAATGCTGATATCTCTTATAATGCCACTCCACGAGATACCGTTATCTCTTATAAAAAAGCTGATTCAAAAACAAGATTTTCACCTCGCTTAGGAATTTCATTCCCTATCTCTGAAAAATCTATGATGCATTTCAACTACGGACTCTATTTCCAGGAACCGAGATATACCTATGTTTATACTAACTTAGAAGGTGATCTCTCAACTGGATATCCGTTGTTAGGCAATCCGGATCTACAACCGGAACAAACTGTGTCTTATGAAATTGGACTCGATCATCTCGTAGGTGAAAATCTTAGAGTTGATTTAACAGCTTATTATAAAGATATCAAAGAGTTAGTAACAACTCGGTCATCTTATCAGGTGGCTGGTAATAATGTTACTTATTATACTAATGATGATTATGGAACTGTTAAAGGTTTCGATGTGTCCCTTCAGAAACTTCCGAATGGAAATTATTTGAGCGGTTCGTTTGCATATAGTTATATGATGGCACAGGGTAATGGTTCTGATGCCTTAGAACCATATTATACTTATTTAACTTCACTTGAAGATACTCTGGCTCCATTGACTAAGTACCCTCTTGATTTCGATCAAAGGCATACTTTAACAGGATTATTGACCCTTGAGATTCCTCAAGAATGGTCCGGACGTATGCTCGGGATGAAGGTACCTGGCGCCTGGGGAGTTTCAGTAGTTGGAAGTTATGGCTCGGGATTGCCTTACACAGCTACCGATGCCTCCGGAAATCGTTTTGGTGATAGAAACGAAAGTCGACTGCCGACTAACTATACCATTGACATGCGTTTTCATAAGGAATTTTACTTAAATAAAAATAAAAGTTCATTAAGCTTCTTCATGGAAGTAGACAATCTGTTTGATAAACGAAACATTCTTAATGTTTATTCAAGAACCGGTCAGCCAGATGATGATGGCATCGACGTAGGCGCCGGTTTATCGTTGAATCAACAGGAAGTTAATTTCTTCGATAACTTATATGATCATAATCCACAAAACTTTTCAGCTCCTCGCACGGTTCGTACGGGGATTGAATTCAACTTTTAAATTGAGTTAAATTTATGCTGATGCAAAATAAAAATTCTAAAGCAATGGTTCTGATAATATTTATTATCTTATTGGGAATCACCTCCGTGTTTGGTAAAGCCATGCCCAAAGACTCGTTTGTGCCGGAAAGGCATGCCGATAGTTTTGCGCTCCAGGCTCAGCCAGTGACAATTGATCAGGTTGTTCATAATAAGGGAAATATTGTTACAACTGTAGACAACTGGGGTTACATAGGCGGCTACGGTCATCATGGATTGCCTTCCGGTGAATGGCCAAGAAATACCGGACACTTCTATCTGGCTGAAATCAAATATTGGATGGGTGCGGTAACTCCGTCCGGTGACACAATTGTTGCTAACTCCTATGACGATTTCCAGGCTGTTCCGATTCCTAATAATGGTGAGCTTGATTACAAAATGTATCTCTCGACTGATAGTACCCGTTATCATCACTATGATAAATCGGATACTACTGGTTTTGGAGTTGGTAATCCTGCCTACGGATGGAGAGTTTGGGATCCACAGGATGCCCTATGGACATACAATAATAATTACAATGTATTGTCATCTAACTTTGCCCCGGGTGGTCCGTCTTCACTGCAGGAATCTCATTGTGTATTTAATGATGTTGCGAATAACCAGTCATTAGGACTCGAAATTACACAAACTGTCCTGCAATGGAATTATTGTTATAATGAAGACTTTATGTTTGTTATTCTTGATATAACCAATACTTCTGCAAATGATTATACCGAATTCGCCTTAGGTGTTTATGTCGATATCGACGTGGGCGGCGATGATGGACAAGGTGAAAATGGACGTTTAGAAGATTTAGTTGCCTTTGATGTCGATAATAACCTTGCCTGGACATACGATAATGTCGGATGGGATCCGGGTTGGGGAAGAAACGTAACTACCGGTGTGATGGGAACAAAATATCTTGAAACACCGGATGATATCGGAATGACATCATTTCGTACCGATGATTGGGCGATTATAACTGGTATTGATGATCCCGAAAGATTTAATTTAATAAATAGTACTCAATTTGATGAATCACTTCCTCCAACTGATCAGTTTTATATTCAATGTACTCGGGGCATCAATTTAACAGCCGGGAAAACCGTAAGAGTTGTCTTTGCAATTATCGCCGGTCAGGATGAAGCTGAATTTATCGCAAATTCTGAAATGGCTCAGCAATTATATGATAATTTTTACGTGGGTCCTCAACCTCCCGTCACACCAAACCTTAAAGCTGAAGCAAGCGAAGGAAAAGTTTATCTTCAGTGGACCGATACTTCAGAGGTTGGAATAGATCCCCTGTCACAGATCAACGATTTTGCCGGTTATAAATTATATCGAAGTGAAAATCAGGGTAAAACCTGGGGGAATATGATTTATAACACAAACAATAATTGTTTAACTTCCGATTATGAAACTCTTATGAAATATACGGTTACTTCACCCGGAGACCCGATTCAACATTCGTTTATTGACACCGGTCTCTATAATGGTGTTGAATATTGGTATTGTCTTTCTGCTTTTGATATTGGCGATACTGCAACCGGAATAGACCCGCTTCAATCCGGATTCGGAGTTGCCGGTGAAGCAACTAATATCATATCTGTAACCCCTCGACATAACCCGGTCGGCTTTTATGAAGCAACCGGAACGGTTGAACATATTTATACCGGGCTTGGACAACCATCGCCGGGAGAAGTAATACCAACCGTTTTCGATCAGGATGCCTTATTAGGTGCTGATTACGAAGTTGTTTTTGAGGATACCCCTGATGCAACTTATTGGCATCTCATAAATGTCACAAC
The DNA here is from genome assembly GCA_965372795.1 of uncultured bacterium. Classification (GTDB taxonomy): domain Bacteria; phylum Zixibacteria; class MSB-5A5; order GN15; family FEB-12; genus QNAD01. The sequence goes on along the minus strand of CBDVDR010000001.1, from coordinate 166,884 downwards.
CGGCGATACAGTCTTGGCTAACCAGACAAAATCCGGTGGCGATCCTGATCTATTTGATGTCAGTGAAGGGATGAGAGTCGTTGTCACTAATGCTGATATTGTCCCACTTGGCATGAATCAAACGGCATTCAGTGGATCAGACACAACCCTTGTGGTTGATATGGGATGGTTCCTTGGAACAGCAGCTGATTACTATACCGGTCAATTTTATGGACATCAGCATTACCGATCCAATTTTGAATTGAGATATACCGAAGATTCAACAATTGGTCAGGACTTAATTACTGAAGCTTATGTAGCTATTCCATTTGAAGCTTGGAATACAACGACTAATGAACGTGTATCGCTAACTTTATATGACTTTGATGACGATGGATGGACATCTTATGATCTTATTTGTATTGTGAATTATCCGTATGAACCTAATGGTGATATTTTTGGTGATGCCTGGCCGTCAAATTTCAGTTGGTGGTTTGGCTTTGATCTAAGCTATTCAACTCCTTCTGTAGGTGATGTTCTCACTTTTGAAGGCGCCCCCTTAAACAGCCCTGATGATCTCTTTGCCTTCAAGGTTGACGGGGTTGATGATGCTGCTGCTCGCGCAGGACTTAAAGATATTAGAGTAGTTCCTAATCCGTATTTCGCCCAATACTCAGGTTTGGTCGAAACATCGGAGGGGGAATCTATTATGGAATTCCAAAAAATCCCGGAAAACTGTACTATCCGAATTTACAGCCTTACCGGTGATTTAGTTAAAACAATAGAACATTCTGACGGCTCAGGCATCGCAAGGTGGAATTTGCAGTCAGAAGAAAACCGCCTGATTACATCGGGAGTTTATCTCTACCATGTAGAGTCTGATTTCGGTGAATTTCTTGGTCGGTTTGCGGTGATAAAATAATGAGGCGCCAAATGAAAAAAACATTAGTTATAATGATGGTAGTAATGTTTGCCGGCTCAGCCTTAGCAGACCAAACTAACATCGGTTCCAGTGGAGCTCAATTCTTGAAAATCGGCGTTGGCTCCAGATATCAGGGAATGGGTGACGCCTCGGCGGCAACTGTTAATGATGTCTATGCTATGTATTGGAACCCGGCCGGATTAGCACAAATTGAAAATTCAGCAATCGCCTTTACAAATGTAAACTGGCTGTTGGATGTTAATTTGAATTATGCCGGCTTTGCTCGATATTTTGAAGATATTGGAGTCTTTGGTGTGTCGGCTGCAATCCTGTCAATGGGAGAGCAGGAGATAACAACCTTTGAACAACAGGATGGCACCGGACAATTTTATACCGCTTCATCGTACTCTGTTGGTGTAACTTTTGCCCGCCAGTTAACAAACAGATTTGCTTTTGGCGGGTCTGTGAAGTATATCGGGGAACGGATTGCCAATGAAACTTCATCATCATTAGCCTTTGATTTCGGAACTATGCTGCATATCGGCTATCGTTCATTAAGAATGGGCATGAGCATTTCAAACATGGGACCGGACCTTAAGTTCACCGGCTCCGATTTGGATGTTCCTTATGATGAGTTAACCGGAGAAGGTTCAAACAGCTCTATCGGAGCAGAATTGAAAACTACTCCATATTCTTTACCGATGGTATTTCGTTTAGGTATGGCATATGATGTTGAAATGGGACCAAGTTCGATATTAACTCTATCAGGTGAATTAAAACACCCAAGTGATAATATCCAACAAGGATCATTTGGTGCTGAGCTTGGTTTCTCTGAAAAATTCTTTTTAAGAGGTGGTTATAAATTAAATTATAACGAAGAAACTCTTGCCTTTGGAGCAGGACTTTCAACTTTCCTATCAAGCAGTACCAATCTTGTCATTGATTATGCCTGGCAGGATTTTGGAAGACTTTCATCGACTCAGAAGTTTTCTGTCGGTTTTATCTTCTAAATATAGAATAACAGAAAAAAGCCCCATTTTTATGGGGCTTTTTTTTGTGTTGAACTGGACAAAAATTGTAAAAGGAATATATTGTCGGGGAATTAGAATTTATCAGGAGAAGAAAATGAGATCAGCCCGGAAAAAAATATCTGTTATAATGGTTATCATCCTTGCCTCGTTTTTATTAATGGCGACGCAGACTTCAGCACAAAGTGCTCCTGAAGTATTGAGGGAATACTTTGATCATCTTATGTCGGGGAATTTTGAATCGGCAAGTCAATTTTGGAGACCCGATTCAAAAGAACGGGCAATGAGGTTTAATATCCAGTATGATGATATCCCGATAAAAGCTGACTGTTCATCTCCGATTATTAGAAATCTTGATGTAATGAAAAATCATTTAACCAGGGCGGTTAAACAAAGCACCAGATTAAAAGATAATATTCATTATAAACTTGAGTATGGAGCAGTAGTTGGTAATCAAAAAGTAAGTCATGATTATTATCTTGGCCATGACAGTACTTATTATTGGTTGATCTATCCACAGGATTATTTCTGTAAAGATTGGGAAATTAGAGAAACTGAATATTTTCGAATTCACATGCAAAAGGGAAGAGAGTCTTATCTTAACGAAATCAATCTATTTGAAATCGACAATTTTGTCGAAAGAATCTGCAAATCATTAGGTATCAAGGGTGACGATTTAAAATATATCGCTGATAATAAAATTGAGTATTTTTACTGTGGTAATGATCGAAAAGTTGAAACTATCACCGGTTTCCTTATCAAAGGAACTTATGATTTACCTTCAAATGACATTATTAGCTCTTTTTTCCCGCATAATCATGAAATCATTCATCTGCTTGTGAATTATAAGCTAAGACAACTCCCGTTATATACTCTGCCCCTGTTCCGGGAGGGTATCGCCGTATACTATGCCGGACGGACCGGAAAAACACCATATACCCTGCTTGAATTGGGCGGCTATATTTTGCATCACGAAATAGTTGAACTGGATTCAATTTTAACCATGGGTGATTTTGAAAGAAACTCCTCCTCAGATATTGCCTATCCGATTTCCGGTTTATTTACATCCTATATGATTGATAAAATCGGAACCGATAATTATTTTGATTTATATCTGTATTTCTCAGGACCGTTTAATCAGGTGAACGGGCTTGTAACTTCAAAAATTCAACAAAGAATAGCTGAATCATTGAAGAAAGAAACTTGGACAGAGGTGCTGGTTGATTTTAAAGAGTATTATGAATATAAACTAAAAGAAAAAGCTGAAATTTTACCCGGAAAATTAGAGAAGGGCAAGATTCTGTATGAAAACGATATTTTTACAATTAAATCCGATAAAGAATGGCTTGGCTTTGAGTGTCGATCTCAGAATGACATAGATGTTGAAGGAAACATTTTGTTCAGTAGTTCTGAAAAATTAATGAGAAGAAAATCGACTCTGTTTGAAACACAATATAAACGCGAATTTTATTTTGAAGGATACCGTTATGGTCTCCGGTATGATCAAAATGAAGTAGGCGTATACGATTATGCCACTGATCATCTGATTGCAAAATATATCTGGGGGATATCGCCCTCATCTGAATATTTTGATGAACCGAATAAAACCATATCGGTAAAATTTAAAAAATCCCTGCTCAATCACAATCTTACAACGGATGATAATTTTAAGTTGCTTCCTCGCTGATTTATTTTTTAATGTAGGTGATGGAATTTAACCAAATACTGCTATATCTGTTAATCTTTGTGAATCTGCTTTTAACAGCAGGTGTGATTCTATTACTGCGTTCAAAAAGGAATAAAGATTCTCAAATCGAACCTATTCTTGCCTCATTCAAAAACGATCTGCTATCTAAACAGATAGAAAGCATCGTTACTATTCGTGACACCCTTGATAAAATAAATAGTCAGGTTAATAACCGCTTATCAGAAAATACTCAAACTCTTGATCGACGTCTGAAATTATTTGGAGAAATCGAACACAAACTTGGAGAGCTTGAAATTCAAGCGAAGAAAATTGAAACGATTGGAAATAATATTCAATCCCTGTCAGAGCTTCTCAAACCTCCAAAAATCAGGGGTAATTTAGGTGAAATATTGCTGGATAATCTGCTCGGCCAGATCCTCCCTCAAAAATTATATCAGATGCAGCATGGATTCAAATCCGGTCAAAGAGTTGATGCTGTTATTCATCTGGGTGATATGCTGCTTCCGATTGATTCAAAATTCCCACTCGAATCTTATCAGCGCACAATTGAAAACCCTGATGATAAAATATTAGCAAAAGAGTTTCTAAGAACTGTTAGAAAACATATCGATGATATTAGTAATAAATATATCCTGCCCGAGGAAGACACAACCGATATTGCGGTGATGTATATTCCATCTGAGGCGGTATACTATAGATTTATATCTGACAGCAGTGAGAATGCCTTCTCATACGCTCTCAGCCAAAGAGTAATACCATCGTCTCCCGGACATTTATACGGCTTCCTTGTCTCGCTTACAGCCGTGTTTAAACATTCCCAGATATCTTCCCAAAGTCGTACGCTGGCAACTGTTATTGGCAATTTGACTGATTCGCTAAATAAGGTGGATGGTTTTTACGATAGAATAGAAGGATCATTAAGATCAATAACCAATAGTTTTGATAAGGCAAAAAAAGAGACTGCCCGCATGTCAGATTCACTTGAGTCTCTGAATGAACCGCACCTGAATGAATAATTCCGAACATTGATTTATTGACTTATTTAGTCTTTGAATGTATCTATGATTCTTGAAAGTTATTTGTAAAATACTGGGATAAATAAATGAATGAAAAAAAATACAATTTAGTCATTATAGGCTCCGGTCCGGCAGGCGAGAAAGCCGCCATTCAAGCTTCAAAAATGCGTAAAACTACCGCTATAATTGAGCGACAATCGGTGCAGGGCGGCGTCTGTATCCACACCGGTACTATTCCATCAAAAACACTCCGTGAAACGGTTATGTATATTGTCGGTTTACGCCAGAGATCGGTCTATGGCATGACTAACACTTCAATGGAAAATCTATCTTTAAGAGAATTAATGTATCGCAAGGATCAGGTTATTCAGCAGGAACTTGATGTTATTCAGCAAAATATGTCACGTTACCGGATTGATGTCATTCAAGGCTCAGGGAAAATAGCTGATCCAAATACTGTGGAAGTGACAGATGATGAGGGAAATACTCAAATTATTAAAGCTGAAATAATAATAATCTCTACCGGAACCCGTCCCTATCATCCCGAACATATAACTTTTGATGATAAATTTATTTATGACGGTGAGTCAATTATTAATATTGATACAATTCCCAGATCTCTGACCATTGTTGGAGGAGGTGTCATTGGATGTGAATATGCTTCAATCTTTGGGCATATCGGTGTCAGAGTTACCATAGTTGATGACCGCGAACAATTGCTTTCATTCCTTGATCGGGAAATTTCTGATGCCTTAATTTATCTTATGCGTAAATATAGAATAAATCTTGTTTTAGGCGATGGGGCAAAAGATGTTAAGGTTGAAAATAATCAAGTTGTAACTACGACTAAGAGCGGACGTAAAGTTATATCAGACAGGTTGTTATTCGCTGCCGGTCGCTTAGGAAACACCGAAAATCTGGGACTGAAAAGTCTGGGGATTGAGACCACAAAGCAAAGTATAATAAAAGTTGATGATATGTATCGTACTTCTGTTCCGAATATTTATGCGGTCGGTGATGTTATTGGATTTCCATCCTTAGCATCAACCTCGATGGATCAGGGACGGCTGGCTGCCCTTCATGCTTTTGAATCGACTAATACATCATGTATAAATAACTTACTTCCTTTCGGAATCTATACTATCCCGGAAGTCTCGATGGTTGGTGAGACCGAGCAAGCCTTAACAAAAAGCGGTCAAGAGTACGAAATTGGTATTGCCCGATATTTTGAATTGGCTCGTGGTCAGATTATAAATGATCATGACGGGATGCTTAAGTTAATTTTTGATTCTAAATCACGAAGGCTGCTTGGAGTCCATATTGTCGGAGAAAGAGCCACCGAATTAATTCATATTGGCCAGGCAGTAATGACCCTTGGCGGTACTTTGGATTATTTTATCGAGACAGTATTTAACTATCCGACGCTTGCCGAGGCTTATAAAGTTGCGGCCCTCGATGGTTTTACTCGGCTGCATAGTAAAGTTTAATTAGCTTGGTTATTGTTCTTTTTGCTTGAGAATAAGATTGTTTAATCTTTTTCTGATTGAAGGTGTCTCGGGATCATCCGGAGCTAATCTGATAAATTCCTCATAAAACCCAATCGCAGATTTTATATTTTTCGTTCGTTCTGCAATAAAAGCTTTGATTGCATAAGGGTATGCAATATCAGGATCAATCTGTATTATTTTGTTAGCTAAAGAATCAGCTGAGGGTATGTTGCCAATAGTGTTGTGCAAGACCATTAAATCAATCAGGAAACCGGTGTCTGATGGGTACAACTCTAATGAATTTTCAACCACATTAAATGCATCGGGGTAATTTTTTATTGATTGATAATACAAAAACAATTGACGGTGGTGTTCTTTTTCAAAGGGTTCAAGCAAAAGACAAGTGTCGATATTAGGTTTAGCCAGTTGCGGGTTATTAGTCAACAATTGAGTTGAAGCCAGTAAAGATCGAGGACCAACCCAGTAAGGGTGCTGTGCAATAATGAGGTTTAGGGTTTTGAAAGCATCAGAGTATTGTTCATTCCCAACCAAATTTGTACAACCGGCAAAATTGATATAATCAGGTGATTTCTTCGGCTGTTCCCATTCCCAATAATTTGCTTTATCAAAATTATTTTTATAAAAATATGAATCCCTGAAAGAGATGCTTCCACTTAAAAAATATACTTCGTTATTATCGAGAAATTTTGAAAGATATTTATCAGCAAGATGTATGTTAGTATAGACCGGTATATAACTCAAAGGTACGAACATACAAAGAGCTGCTAACGAACGGGTAAAGATTGGGATTCCTTTGATGCAAAAATCAACATCGCGTACTGCCAAAACCAACACTAATGACAGCGGCGTGAGCAAAGCTGTAAACCGGGGGATATCAAATGGCATGCCGTTGATTGGATCGGCAATAAAAAATAAGGTTAGTGCCGGAATTGCAATAATTATCGAAACACCCATTCCTTTAATATTTCTGAATTTGTCTTTTCCGATTAAGAGATAAAAAATTACTATAAATTGAGGGAAAAGAAATCCGAAGGCTTGAAAAATATCACCTAAATGTCTGAGAGAAAACAAACCATAATCAGAGTGAGGATTCTTGCCGGATAGAAACAGAATGTATTTAGAAAATTCAAAATTTTCCCGGGAAAGTATATATGTCACAACAATCATTATCAAATATGCAGCCATGGCAAAAGTTATCGCCAGTTTTCGTCTGAATTTCCATTTGATAAGTGATTTTATTGATATATAAATTGAAGCTGGAATTAGTATTACAAGACTGATGTGGAAGAATATCGCCAGTAATTGAATCAACCAAAGCATCATTAATCGATTTGTTGTAAAACGATAAGATAATTTAATTGCAAACAGTGCGAACCAATAAATAAAAGCTACAATAACAGGTTCAAGTCCGGTATATCCAAAATAAAGTAAACTTTGTGGTCCAAAAAACAGAATTACAAATATTAACCAGCGACGGGAATGATCGGGGCTGAGTTCATGAGTGATTTTGAAAGCGGATATTGCTGCTAAGATAATTGAAATATACGAGAAGACAATCCAGGCATTAGCTGCGGCGAATAGTTTTAGTCGATAAACTGTAGGCTGATTAAAATTGTCAAAATAACTGCCAACAAAATTTATTATTTCATAAATTATTTTAACTGTCCATATTGAACCAAATTCAAACCAACGGATAAAGATATTTTCTGTTATTCCAATTTGATTAATGCGAAGATTACCGTCACCGAACACAAAAGAATCGTACCTGAAAATTATAAATAATAAAAACAATGCCACCCCGGCGACACGGGCATTAAGTTTTCCATCAATAAATCGTCCAAAACTTTTTTGATAATTAAAGAAAATTACTATTGATGAAATAAATACTGAAATCCATAAAAAGAAATACCAGGTTGGAATTGAATCGAAATGGTAAAATGACCAGTTATTGTCAAACAGGTGATGTCCTAAATGTTGGGCTATGATGAAATAAAAGGCTATCCCGGCCAGCAAGTATAAACCTAATTTTTTGTCCAGAATTTTCAGCATTTATTTAAAAATCCTGTCTTCCTTCTAAAGCGCGACTGAGTGTCACCGAGTCAGCATATTCCAAATCAGAGCCAACCGGAAGTCCCCTTGCAATTCTTGTAACTTTCAATCCCAAAGGCTTCAAAAGTTTAGATAGATAAATTGCTGTCGCTTCACCCTCGACATTAGGATTTGTGGCGATAACTATTTCCTCAACCTCATCTACAATCCGGTCAAGCAGTTCTCTGATTTTTAAATCATCAGGACCAATACCATCAAGGGGTGAGAGTCTCCCGCCCAAAATATGAAAGAGTCCTTTGAATCCTTCAACTTTATCAATAGCGGCGGCATCGGCTGATTCTTCTACAACACAAATAATACTTCTAACTCGATTCGGGTCAGTGCATATCTGACAGGGATCGGTTTCAGAAACATTGTTGCATTTTGAACAGAACCCAACCTTCTCTTTTACCTCCCGAATAATATCAGAAAGGTCAAAAGCTTCCTCTTTTGAAAGTTTAAGAATATGAAAAGCCAGTCTGTTAGCAGATTTCCTTCCGATACCGGGAAGGCGCGCTAAACGGTTGGCAAGTTTTTCAACTGATCCGGCTGATTTAAACATAAATTCTCAAGCTATTAAAAAGGTAAATTCAATCCGGGGAGATTTAATCCGCCGGTGATACTTGACATCTGTTCGGCTTGTAATTCCTGTGACTTCTCTTTAGCCTGAGCAATTGCAGCCAGAATTAAATCCTGAAGCATTTCAACATCTTCTTTGTCGACAACTTCCGGATCAATTGTTATCGTAGTCACATCACCCTTACCGTTGGCTGTCACTTTGATCATGCCGCCGCCGGATGATCCTTCAACCTCCGTATTTTCAAGCTCTTCCTGCATCTTTTGCATCTGCTCCTGCATCTTCTGAGCCTGCTTCATCATATTACCCATTGAACCTTTATTCATGACATCTCCTTCGAAAATGTTTATTTTTTTATTTTCTTCAAACCGATAATTTCCCCATCGACCTTTTCGATCAAAGATTTTATCCTCGGGGATTGTTCAATCAATTTTGCGACACTCTGATTATTCGTTTCAATTTCATTCTCTTCTTTCGAATGAGAATTCTTATCGTTGTCGATATCGAATCTTATACTAATATTAGCTCTGAAATGATCCCGTAATGTATCAGTTATTACGCGAATATTATCCTGTTTTTCAACAAGTTCCTTAGATGCCTGTTCGGAAGTAGAAAAAACAAACAGAATTTTGCTATCTTTTACTTCTTTAATCTCAGCCATGCTCAACTGAGACGCCAGCATCGGGCTTTTTAATTTTAAACTTTGGATAAAATTGCTCCACCCCTGAGTTAAAATTGGAATATTAACCTGTCCCGAATAATCTTTTTCAGGAATACTTTCTGTGTCCGGGGGAGTCTCACGTTTTACAAAAGTAACTCGTTCTCGGGATGGGGTTTCTGGTGGGGTGTTAATTAAACTCTTTTTTTTTTCTGGAGTTTTGAAAAGATCAGCTCCTGAATCACCCGATTGTGAAACAACATCCAAACGGGCGATGACATCCTGCAACAGGATAGTCGATTCCATTTCAGCCATCTTCACGCCGGTCATCTCAAGCAACAACCGTTCATTCATGCCGCCTCGTAAATCACGATTCAAATCAGCACCCATTGTCATAAACCTGATTATATCACCGATTGAAAAATAGTCAGCCTGAACCAGATATTGCTTTAACTCTTCTTCGGCAAAATTTAATTCCGGACCAACCTCTTTGTCGGTGGCAAGAATCATCAGAACCCGAAGATGTTCCAATAGCTCGTTTACAAAATCTTTTATATCAACGCCGCTCTCGAACAGTTGGCGAATATGCTTAAGAACATTTTTACTATTTTTGGAGGCAATTGCTTCGGTAAATTCAAATAGGAATTGCCGATCAACTAATCCCAAGCCGTCAATTACATCTTGTTCAATTATTTTTGTTCCGGCAAAGGCTATTATTTGATCCAATAGTGAAAGAGAATCCCGAACCGAACCATCAGCCTTGCGGGCGAGTAATTTTGCCGCCGCATCATTAACCTCAACTTTGTCTTTCTGGGCAATATTGATAAGATTTTTAGCCAGGTCTTCAACCGTTACTCTTTTAAAATCAAATCTCTGAGTACGGGAAAGAATCGTCTCCGGAACTTTGTTCGGTTCCGTAGTCGCAAAAATAAACATCACATGAGCCGGTGGTTCTTCAAGAGTTTTCAATAAAGCATCAAAAGCCGCGCCCGATAAACGATGGACTTCATCAATAATGTAGATTCGCATTTTACCCGAGGTTGGCATATAGCGGACATTCTCACGCAAAGTGCGAATATCATCGACGCCGGTATTTGAGGCAGCATCAATTTCAAGCACATCAAGTGACGAACCGTTGGTGATTTCGATACAGGCAGCACATTCACCACATGGAGTCGGCGTGGGACCTTCGGCACAATTTATCATTTTTGCCAAAATACGGGCAGTCGTGGTTTTTCCGGTACCTCGGGGTCCGCAGAACAGATACGAGGAACCCAGACGGTCATTTTGGACGCTGTTCTGGATAGTTTTCGTCACATGTTCTTGCGCCACAACGTCTTTGAAAGTCATGGGGCGGTATTTTCGGGCTAATACGAGGTAACTCATAGCTGAATAATATAGCAAATAAAGCTCAAAGGTAAAATCATATTTTACAGTTTTTTTAAATTAAAAATAAAGGCAAGCCCGGGGAAGACCTGCCTTAAGGATTTATATTTACTGTCAGATTTCTATCTTATGGGCATGAAGCCGGAGAATCTCCATTTAAGAACATATAATTAACCAGATAGGTTATATCGGTAATTAAAATTTCTCCTGATCCATCAATATCCGCTTCATCCATATTTATCGGTGCCTCACCATTTAAAAAGAGATATTCAACCAGAAAGGTCAGATCGCTGATTGTGATTTCATCAGCCATATCACCATCACAATTTCCACGCATCCCCACACATCCGCACTCTGAAATCGATGTCACATGGATGATCCATTGAAAACCCATACAGACCCAGTAATCAGTTGGGACAATATAACCTTTGGCACGGAAAATATCGCCGTCTTCATGTCCAAAATAATTGTCGAGCACATAAGGGAAGAAGGATGACGAATCGACAGGTATGAACATAGTACATTCAAAACCGACTTCAACCCTACCGCAATAATCAACCATGTCAAAACAATCCATATATTCAACATTCATAACCATATCTTCTTCGCCTTCACATGGGGTAACGGTCAGTATCGAATAGGACCCCGAGGCACAAACATAATCGCCGACCTCACCGCAGAAATAATCAAGATAAACAAGCGAGTTGTCATCGGTTTGCAACAATACACAATTGTTACCCTGAACCAGAGTTCCGCATACGGTCGCATCATACGGCGAACAGCTTTGAATTGAATCCAGATATAAACAGCCTTCACCCGCCATGCAGGTTGTTGTGCATGACAAATCAAGCCCTCCGGAAACTTTGACATAATCACCCGATTGGTAATTTCCAACATCACCAAAAACCATATAGACATGGCCATCATCGGTGCTGATTGTCACGCAGCCTTCAACGCCCTGTCCAAGAACACCGCAGTTTTCATAGCTGACTGTGCAGCCCTCAATATAATCAATTACGACGGGAACACCTTCACCACCGCATACTGGAACAATGGGGAAAATGAAATGCGCTTCAAAACAGACCCGATCACCTACTACATATTGGCAGGTGTTATCAGCGGCAACCAGTTGATTGATGCCGTCCATTTGTATCAGCACACACTCTGAACCCTGCACCAAAGTACCGCAACCGGAAATTGTCTGGGCATTAACAGAAAAGGCGATTAGTAGTAAGATTGAAATTGATAGAAATAATATTTTCACGGCTCCCTCCATGTAAGTTTTATAGGAAGAATAACATATTGTTGTCTGTTTAATATTACCCCAGTTTGTCCAGTTTGTCAAGGGATTTATAGCCAGACACACTTCGTGTGCTCGTCTGCCCCATGTCATTGCGAGGAGTGAAGCGACGAAGCAATCTCAGTTCCGTAGGTCAGGTCTCTCTTGGCTTCGAGACCTGATCTATACAGACAACTCTCTCAAATTAATTCTCTTGAGTAGGTCAGTCCGCCAAGGCGGATGCCCAACTGACGGAATGGCAGAACCACTAAAGGGTTCTGCCCTACAAGGGTGAAGACTTGTTTTTTGAAATCCTGTTTAGTTTTTCCAAAGGGGTCGGGGTCAGGATTTCCATGTCATGTAATTTAGAAAGTTTGATCAGATCACGGACGATTTGTGCATCGCTGACTTCAGGGGTGTTTATCTCTGGGGCAGACGAGCACACATGGTGTGGTTGACTGCCACCACGTACCTTTGGGGCAGACGAGGACGTCTGCCGCCCACGTAAATTATCACTTTTCTTTTGATTGTTAAATGGGTTCGTTTTGTTACTTTTAGATTTACTTTTGGGTTTGGATGTTTTCTGGAGTTGTTTCAGGAGCTCATAAGTACGGTTAAGTTGTTTGTCGAGGCGCATTTCATGGCGCATCAGGTTAATGCTGTAATTATCGGTCGGAATCAGATTGATACCAATTTCGTTGACAAGTTCGTTCTCCCCATTTTTGGGATCGTGGTTTTTTGTAACAAGGTTAATTTGTTTAGAGATTTTGGCGGTTTCGGCGATTACGACCCGTTTGCTGCGCCAGAGGCAGTTGATGATTTTGATGACCAGGGTTTCCTGGAAATGGGTTGCGGGTTTTAGTTCTTCAAAGAGTGATTGGGCGAGTTGGTCGTACTCGTTGCGGTCTTCGTTGTAGTTGGGCGAGCGGATGATGACCGATTTGGCATAGAGGCCGTGTTTGATCGCATTTTGCGATGATTTTGCTTTACCCTCGGGCGTCTTTGGCCCGGTGGATTTTTTGGCGTTCCGTTGGTTCGCCAGCTTTTGTTTTTTTGTATAGTGTCTCATATTAATTGGGTGCGGATCAGTAATCACCATTGAAGTTGTGTGGATATTGACAAAAAGATGTATTTATCATATATTTGAACACATTACACAACATTTACAGTGCGGGGAATACTATGCAATTTAGACCAATTGATAAAATGTGGGAAAGAATTTCTATTACAAGAGAAGATTCAGACGCATCATTATTTTTGGATTTATTATATTTTGGAGAAATGATTACAAAATTAATTACTGCAAGCATTATTGCGTGTATCGAAGATGAAAAAGATAAACATAGATATAGATTGTCGTATAATTTAGTCCATGCCAGCAGTCTTGGTGCTTGGGAAGCGGCACTATTTGATGCCCTAAATGGACCTGCTTCACAATTTATCCAACCATCAATTATTGATGATAGAAAAGAAATAACACAAAAGGTCGGAGAAGGTGATTGGCAATTTGAAGCAGTTGCAAAATTGGAACAAGTACTATTTTTACTAGATATTAAACAATTCGAAACTATGCCAAAAGTTCCATTGAAAAAGTGGATAATTGATTTTGTAGTGTTAAGAAATAAGACAAGAGGGCATGGAGCACCAACTGTAGCAAAAGTCAGCCAAGCATGTTATTTACTTGAAGGATCAATTCAATTAATTGTAGAAAATTTAAGTCTTTTTAAGAAACCATGGGCGTATTTATATCAGAATATATCAAGAAAATACAGGGTAACATCAATTTCCGAAAATGTGGATTGTTTTGATATTTTTAAACACAGTACAAATCAAAATCTTCGAGATGGTCTTTATATTTATTCTGATAAATTCACAAAGATTGATTTAATTTTCTCAGATCCTGATGCATCAGATTTTTATTTTCCGAATGGTGGATTTACAGAAAATAAATTTGAATTACTTTCATATTATTCAGGTAATAAAAAAGAAGAAGATTCTTCTCCATACCTCACACCAGTTGAAAATCTACCTAAAAGTGAAACGCAGGGCTTGGAAAGTTTAAGAACAATTGGCGACACATTTACAAACATACCTGACAAGCCTAATAATTACATTTGTAGGAATAAGTTAGAGGAAGAGCTTCATAAGTGTTTGCTTGATGATAGACACCCAATGATTACACTTTTAGGTAGAGGGGGAATTGGCAAAACATGGCTTGGTCTAACAGTATTACATGACATTGCTTTACATTCAAATTTTAATGTAATAATCTGGTTTAGTGCACGAGACATTGATTTACTTCAAACAGGACCTAAAATCGTGAGACCTCATACTGTCTCAAATAAAGAGATAGCAAAAGAATTTGTAAACTTGCTAAATCCAAAAGAAAAAAATGATAAATCATTTAAACAATTGAGTTACCTTTCGAATTATTTCCAAAAGAGTGAGATAGGAAAAGTTTTATTTGTATTTGATAACTTTGAGACGGTTAGAGATCCAATTGAAACATATAATTGGATCAATACTAATATTAGATTACCAAATAAAGTGTTAATTACTACAAGAAAAAGAGAATTTAAGGGAGATTATCCTATTGAAGTTAGTGGAATGTCAGATAGACAATGTAAAGAACTAATTGATAGGTACTCCAAGCAATTAGGGATTCAGAAAATTATTACTTCATCTTACAAAACTTCTTTAATAGAGGAAGCGAGGGGTCATCCATATGTAATTAAAATCCTTCTAGGTGAAGTTGCAAAAGAAAAAAAGGTTTTAAAGGTAAAAAGGATTATTGCAACAAAAGATGATATTCTTCAAGCACTGTTTGAAAGAACATTTTCAGGATTATCTCAAGCAGCAAAGAGAATTTTCCTTACTCTTTGTAATTGGAGATCATCAATACCTATGCTTGCCCTACAAGCCCTATATTTAAAGCCATCGGTAGGTGAAAAACTTGATGTAACTTCTGCGATTGATGAACTTACAAAGAGTTCTTTTATTGAAATTAGTTATTCGAAAGATAGTTTCAATATGGAGTTTATTTCAGTCCCTTTGGTCGCTTCTATATTTGGAAAACGTAAACTACCCATAGCACCACTGAAAAGAAAAATTGAAGAAGACACTAAATTTCTTCAATGTTTTGGAACATCGCAACAAACTGATGTTATTCATGGAATTAAACCAAGAGTGGAACGTATGTTTCAACATGTTGCAGACAAGGTCTGTAATAAAGGAGAAGAAATATCTAATTACTCACAAACATTAGAGTTCTTAGCATCAAATTATACGCCTGCATGGTTAACACTTTCTGAATTATACGAAGAATGTAATATGATTGATGCTTCAATCGATGCAGTTATGAGATTTCTTGAGAGTGATAATATCTCAAAATCAGATAAAATATATTCATGGAAAAGAATTTCAAGATTATGTGAAATGAATATGAATTGGTATGAAGTAATAAATAGTTTATTGGAACTTTGTCAAATTCCTAAAATTCCTTTTGGTGACATAAGTAATTCTGTTAATACTTGTAATGCACTATTTAAAGAACGCTTTGATAAAATTGGAATGGATGAAAAACAAATTATGATTCCTGAATTACTAGGAATTATTGATACAAGAATAGATGAAGCGGACGCGCAAGATTATTCTCGATTTGCGTGGTTAGCCTTTAATATAAAAGACAAAGGAAAAGCAAAAGAATATGTTAACAAAGGATTACAACTTGATGTTAATAATTTTCATTTGCAAAGACTAAAAGAGAATATTGAATTAAATAGTATTTAAGCTGGGTAGCCCACCCCTTGGGGTGGGTTTCTATTCAATTAATTCAATTGTGGATGAACCGTCCACAGTACCCCCAAACAAGTTTGAGGGCGCCACCCGTCTTTAATTTACAAATTCCCCACACTTTTCCTGATGATTGCGGTCTTGCACCCCTATATAAAAGGAGGTACGGTTTGCTATGTCCAAAATCATAACTACAAAATCAAGTTCAAGTAGGGCAGGATCCCTGTGATCCTGCCAACTCGTCAGGAGCGCAGGGCTACTGACCTACTCAAGAGAAATGCTGTCGGGTCACAATTTGTCTTCGACAAATCAAGACCCAACAGAACATGAAACCACACGAAATGTGTCAAAGACATCACTATGTCAAAAGTAACAAAACGAACCCAATTCATTGTATAAGTCAGTTACAGAACAATTTACAGCGAAAAACATGTAAAAGAAACGGAACAGGCATGCCTGTTCCCTACGAAGAGTGGGGCAGACGAGCACACGAATTGTGGTTGACGTCTGTCGCCCACGAAGAAACACTACATGTATGGGGCAGACGAGGGCGTCTGCCGCCCACGAATAATAAATCACACAACGTGTTAAATCACACAACGTGTGTTGACTTTTTACGTCTTATAAGTAAATTATTTCTGATTGTATTATGACCGACCAAAGAAAGATTTAACCGAGAGTTTTGATGACAAAAAAAATCATACTATTAATTACAGCAATAATAATTCTGATTTTAATTAGTAGTCCGATTTATGCCTTTAATAAAAGTATCGTTAAAGGCGGGTTTGGGTTCAAAGCCGGCATCATCAACTCAAGTACCATTCATCTAAAACTTAAAGATTCCGATACCGATGCCAACGATTTTGAAACCAGTCCCGGTTTATCGGTTGGGATATTTTTTGATATCCCGATCAATCGCAAACTGATGGTTGGATTCGAGAGTAATATCCAGAATATTTATGCGTATGATGAACATGAAAAAGCCCTCGATCTGAATATCCGATTAAAACGGATTATCAATAAAGCCCGTCAGCGATTTGCGATTAAACCTTTTATCGGATTAGGGTATGCTTATCTGGCAAAGATGGGATTTTTGAAAAAAGCAAATCTGCTGACTTATCATCTTGGCACAGAAATCGTATTTTTTATTGATCCCAAATATGCAGTGTTGGGTGAGTTGGTGATTTTTGGGGCGCCTTATGGCAGATCGGAAGTTTATGAGGTTTCGACCAATCCGATCATTGTCCTGCGGGGTGGTTTGGTTTTCTAAGCAAAAACAGCTTGGTTAATTCTACATTTTTTGTTATAGTACAACCCCAAAATTGATAATAACGGGGCAGTAGCTCAGTTGGGAGAGCGCTACGTTCGCAACGTAGAGGTCGTGGGTTCGATCCCCATCTGCTCCATGTAAAGTGTTGTCATATATGGTATTATTGGACTTGTGAGAAAACATTGTCTGAATTATCAGACTTGCGAAGCAAGTGCTAGACGGGGAGTTAGCGGTGCCCTGTAACCCGTGAATCCGCTCTACCGGGGTCGAATTCCCACCTGAGGGCTTAGCTGACGTTTCAAACGAAGGTTAAGCGGTATTGATGGTTGGGTCCTGTACAATATAAGCCTGTGAACCCCGTGAGGACCGGGAGGTAGCAGCGGTAAGCAATTTCTTATGTGTGTTGCAGGTTTACCCGATCTGAGCTGGCTGGCTGGAGGTTGTTCTGGAGGCGGTTCGATGGTGGGTGCACAATATTAAAAAATACAGACCGTTAAAGTCTGTATTTTTTTTATATTAATTCATATTTAGTCACGTAATAGTATTGATATGATTTTAAAGTCTCTTTTCACAGATTCAAAATGTGATTGACTCAAAACATTTAGATTGTTAAATTTGTTAAATAAATCAAACATCACACTGAATAATATTAACTTTACAAACAGGAGCTAAAATGAAAAAGCTTTTAACTATGTTTGTTGTCGTAGCTTTGGTTATGACGATAAGTGTTGTCAATGCCCAGGAGAGTCCCTGGTTTGACATGGAAAAATGCGAGTTTTGCAAATCGCTCAGTACAGATCCTGAATTATTGCCGAACCTCGGATGGGAACATTATAATATTGCCAATGGGGTTGTTACCATCACGACCGTTCCACCTAAATTGAATGAATCATACGAAGTTGTCCGGGCTCACATGATGGCTGTGAGTGAAAAAGCAATGAGCGGTGAGAAATTGGATATGTGTGGTATGTGTAATGCTATGGGCGGTTTGATGATGAAAGGCGTTGCTCATGAAGAAGTTAAGACTCAGCATGGGTATTTGGGTTTTATGACCTCAGACAATGTTGAACTTCAAAAGGAAATTCATGCCTGGTCTGATCGCACTAATGAAGAGTTGAAAAAAATGGAAGCCAAGATGATGGAAGAAGATCATTCCGGTCATGGTCATAATTAGAATATTATTGAATTATAATTTAACCTCCGGCAGATTTCTGTCGGAGGTTTTTTTATAATTAAAAATTTGCAAAAAAGAGCCTTAATACGTTTATTTAAATATGGGAAAAGAATATTGCCCGAACACAATTATTCAACATTTGCACGACCATAAAAAATCATATCAACCGAACCTGCTCAAGGCGTTGAGTTGTGTCTCGGTTCTGTTGTTAGTTATGGGGGGTATCATTGCCACGATATCAATCGGGCTTGAGGATGATTTGATTAGAATAAATTCAAATATGATTGTGGGGGGAGATCGGGGAGTGCCGTTTGCCGTTGAGAAAAAAAGTAAACTATACAATATTCCAAATCAGTCTAATTATAATCAAAACAAACATGATATAAGTTTTGCAAACGGCTATTTAGGGAAAGTTCGCATTGTTCATGATTTTCCATTGCCGGTTTTTAATAATATTTCCACATCGGTTAGTAATTTATCAACCGAAATTAGTTTTATATCCGACTTATCATTATCATCTGAAAACATTGGTGAAGAGGATGGAAACACTTTTGGATATGGTTTCACTGATGGTGATTTTGGACTTCCCAGCGACCAACCATTTTTGCCACCATATAGAAATGACTGGGAGATAATGGAAAACGGATATTATGGTGATTTTCTTTTAAACCGCCCGGCTATTATGAAACTTGGATCACCGAGCTGGCCAGCTTTGGCATCAGAGGACGATACGGGGTTTGTAGAAGTTGAATTCATGATTTTCCATACCGGGTATATTTCAAATTGGAATGACATAAAAATCATCAGGGAATTTCCCGAAGATAAAGGGTTTGGGCAGGCTGTCAAACGAGCGATTTATAAACGATCTATTTTTGAAGCCGCTATTCAAAACGGAAGCCCGATTAATACTTTCATAAATCTTCAAGTTACAATTTGTCACGAATGTAAATCTTTTATTACTTCTGAATATGGAAATGTACAGGTATCGTCTTTAAAAAAGTAATTTAGAATTGTGGTTTCGATAATATAAAATTGAATAGTTAAACACTTCTTGCCTTTTAATCTTAACCGTCATTTATTCTCAATATGTCAAAATTTATCATATATAAATCAAACAGGTTAAACCTATCAAACAGGTTAAACCTGTTAAACAGGCTTTGCCTGTGAATCGTGCATCTTCATTTTTGATTTTACCGGTTCTCTTTTGGGGACTGTCATTTATTGCAATAAAAGTTGTTCTGACTGAACTTAGTCCGGTAGAGATGGTCTCGATGCGTTTTCTACTTGCTGCCCCGGTACTATTTTTAATAATAAAATTAAAAGGGCTTCGCCTTTGGCCTCTTGAAATGAAGGGGAAGCTGTTATTTGCATCCTTTATGGTGTTTTTACACTTTTGGGTGATGGCAACCGGGATGCAGGAAACTTCGGCCTCAAACACTGCCTTGATTTTGACCACTGCTCCAATTTTTATAGCAATATTGGGGTGGGTATATCTCAAAGAAAAATTTACAATTCCTCAATGGCTTGGTTTAGGGTTGGCTTGTGTCGGGGTGTTTGGATTAACCTATAATGGGGATGCCAGTAATCTTGCCTGGATCAACTCAAGGGGTGATGTAATTATTTTGGGCTCATGTGTTACCTGGGCATTTTATACAATAGGTACCCGTGAGATAACCTCCCGAGTCCATCCATTGGTAGCAACATTTTATATGACGGCTGTGGCCGGGTTGATTTTTGTACCTTATACTTTTTATACTTCCGGATATGAGAAATTTTTAAATTTGCAAACCAACACTACCGTATCACTTTTGTTTTTGGGTATTTTCTGTTTGGCAATAGCCTTCTGGTTATGGTCTGAGGGATTAAAACGACAAACAGCAGCCGAGGTGGGAGTTTATCTTTATATCGAACCTCTTATTACAATGATTGGAGCCTGGATTATTCTTGATGAATCGTTGACAATTTGGCTGATACTTGGTGCGGCGTTGATCATCGCGGGAGTCTATGTCTCAGAGAAATTTGGTAAAATAAAAGTTGAGGAACATGATGTATGATCTCGGTCAGGTTGCTGGTATCGAACCGTTGGCAACAACGAGCCTTGCCGTTCCATATTTGGGCGAACAGTTTGGTCTAAAAGCCGCCATGGGGGGATGTTGCTTCTATTAGGTGTTTATCTGACAGAAAAAGCGTAGATGGTTTATAATAAGATATGTTGATCTATAAAGTATTCAATAAAGCAAAGCTTCGTAGTTGAATGGATATATTTATTTAAAAAAGTTAATCAAGTTCTGAGGCACATTTTGCGATATCTATTGTTATAGATTATATAATTGACAAATGTGTAAATTGATATATTTTGGTGTTGTCTACTTTTTTACACCAAAAGGAGAGTAAATTGACAACCAATTTTGTAGTTCGTAAAAACCCTCACGTTTTTTTATGTTCACTCATTACAATGCTATTTGTAATCTTCTCTTATTCAACGAGTTATGCTGTATCTGCAAGTCCGGATATTATTGAACAATTAAGAGAGTCCGGTAAGCTTCAGGAGATTTCTGATCGTATAAGAGATGCCCGATCACGAGGATTGGATAAACCCAACCCAAGTATTTCCGCCAACAAAGCATCTTTGGACCAGCCTTTTAGTTTGACAGCGGGAGTGACAGACACTTTTTCTGTGCTTGTAATATTGGCTGATTTTTCAACGAACCCTTCAACGGCAAACTTTTCAGCAACAAAATCTGATTTTGAACGACTATTATTTTCTACCAGTGAGTTTGATAATACTTACTCAATGACAGAATTTTATATGGATAATTCCTATGATGGATTTTTCATCAAAGGAGTTGTCGCCGGCTGGTATCGCTTACCTCAAACCTATGAGTATTATGTCGATGGACAGAACGGTTTTGGTAATTATCCTCGAAATGCTCAAAAGATGGCAGAGGATGCTGTTATGCTTGCCAACCCGGATGTAGATTTTTCTCAGTTTGATGGGGACAACAACGGTTATGTTGATGGTGTCTTTATCGTCCATGCCGGCCCGGGAGCTGAATCTACCGGCAGTGATAATCAAATCTGGTCACATGCCTGGGGCATGTATAATAATTTATATCTTGATGGAGTGAATATTAGTTCGTATACCTCTGAACCTGAAGAATCAAGTGGTGGTGGTTTTACGACAATGGGCGTTTATGCACATGAATATGGTCATTTTATTGGACTTCCGGATCTGTATGATACCGATTATTCCTCATCAGGAATTGGTGACTGGTCGCTAATGGCTGGCGGCAGTTGGAATTATGGCGGGACCTATCCGTCGTTTATGGATGCCTGGTGCAAAAAAGAGCTTGGATTTATAACTCTAACCGAAGTGACTTCCAATATGATTGATGTCGAAATTCCAACTTCTCTTTATAATCCGGTTGCTTATGCTCTTTGGAAAGATGGCATTTATGGTCCAGAGTATTTTATTATTGAGAATAGAATGAAGGGTGGAAATGATAAAGGCATTCCTACCTCGGGACTCCAGATAATGCACATTGATGAAACTCAATGGGGTAATTCGAATGAATGGCGCAAGCTGGTAGCTATTGAACAAGCTGATGGGCTTTTTGAACTTGAGTATGGCACTTCCAGCGGTAACTCCGGAGATGTGTGGCCCTATAACGGTAAAGACCATTTTGATGATTTAACAAATCCGAACACCCAAAATTATATAAATAATCAAACCAAGACTGCGGTCTGGGATATTTCTCTACCTGATACTCTTATGTATGCTAATTTTGATATTAATTATTCCCGACCAAAATTAAATTTACAATACTGGTCGTTTTCTGATTCAGAGTTAGGTAACGGCGATGATAATGCCGAACCGGGTGAATCGATTACATTTGAATTTGTTTTAACTAATCAATGGGCAGAAGTAACTAATGTTGTCGGTGCTATGTTTGCAGATAATTTGTCGATAAATTTTGATATACCTTCGGTGAATATCGGTACAATTTCTGCTGAAGGCGGCAGTAGTGGGAATAGCTCATCAGTCAATCCGATTGTTTTTACAATACCTGTTGATTTTGAACCTTGCATTGATTCTTTTTTCCTTGTCGTAACTTCAGATAATCCGATTGCAGTTGATACTTTTAGTCTAGCCTTAAATATCGGTGTCCCACAAATTTTATTGGTTGATGATGACAACGGCGGCAGTTATGAAAATTATTATACAACTGAACTATACAACCAAAGTCTGCCGTTTGATTTATGGGATAAATCAGTTTCCGGTTCTCCAAGCGGCATAGATTTAAATAATTATGAAACGGTCATCTGGTTTGTCGGTGATGAACGACCTAATATGATTTCAGCTTCCGATATAACTGCTCTTGAGCTATTTCTTGATAATAGCGGCAACCTGTTCATGACGGGTCAATCTTTTATTAGTCAGCTCAATTCCTCTGATCCGACCTTTTTAAATAATTATTTGAAAGCTGAATACAACTCAACGGTATTTTCTCCGGTTCATAATGGTCTGCCCGGATCACCGATTGGCGATGGTGCTACTATCCTTTTTGATGCCGCTCAAAATCAAACTGAGATGCAGTCGATGACAACAATTAATGGTTCGATTGCAGATTTTAATATCGCAGCAGGCGGGGTTACCGGATTAAGTTATACGGGGACCTATAAACTGTTTTTGATGAGTTTTGGATTTGAAGCAATTTCCAGTGAATATGCTTTTCAGAATAAGATCACACGTCCTGAGTTTTTTGGTAGAGTGATGAATTTCTTTAATAACAGTGTTGAGTCGTTAAATCCTGCGATTACCGCGATTGATCTCAAAGATGAGGTTTCAAACTTAAATGTTATTAATCATACGCCTGAATTTTCATGGGCGATTTTGGACACGACTATAAATTCAATTACACAATATGAGGTCAAAGTGGGCACCGGGTCGCTTTGCAGTAATAGTGATAATTATTGGTCTTCAGGACTAATTGCCGGAAATGACACCAGTATTGTGTATTCCGGTACCCCGTTAATGGATGGGGCTGATTATGTTTTTCAGGTAAGAGTCTTCAACGGTGTCACCTGGTCAGACTGGAACTCACAGAGTTTCCATATGAATGTTCCACCTGAGATTGGTGAACTTCTTGCACCGGATCAAAATGAATTGGTCGAGTTTGACACTCCGACTTTGAGAGCTGAAAATATAAATGATCCTGATGGAGATGATGTGACCTATGAGTTCGAAGTTTATTCTGATGCCGGCATGGTTACTCTGGTCGCCTCTGCTGTTGGAATTACAAAAGGACCGACAAATACATCGTGGGTAGTCGATCAGACTTTAACCGAAGATGCGCAATATTTTTGGAGAGTCAGAGTTTATGATGGTTATGAATATTCTGAATATTCTGAGAATCGAATTTTCTTTATAAATGCAGTCAATCAACTTCCGAGCGGATTTGCACTGGTTTCACCATTGAATGAGTCTACTGTTGAGACCGAGTTTCCGGTTTTGACATGGAATTCTTCAAGTGATAATGATCCTTCTGATTTTATTCTATATACAGTTTGGATTTCTGAAGATGAATTTTTTAATTCTTATGAAGAATATTTATTGTTACCCGATACGACTTATACTTTTGGATCACCGTTGAATCCTGACCTGCAAATTTTCTGGAAAGTAAAAGCTGTCGATCAAAGCAGTGCCGAGGTTTGGTCTTCAAATACTTTATCCTTCTTTACACCATCATCTGGATGTTGTCTTGGAGATCGGGGCAATGCTAATAATGATATTGATGACGATGCGAATATTTCTGATTTAACCTTTATGGTAGATTACTTGTTTAACATGGGTCAGGAACCGGTCTGCATTGAAGAAGCTAATTTTAATGGTGATGAATTGGAAGAGATCGGAATATCTGATATTACTTATTTCGTTGATTATTTATTCGGCGGAGGTCCGCTTCTGCCAGCCTGTCCTTAATTAAAATATCTCAATAAAAAAAGGCGGGGAATAATCCTCGCCTTTTTTTTGTATCTATAACTTAACTTAGAATGATCTTAGTATTCTGATAACCTCTCCGGGGGATTTAACCGACAATAATTCATCCCGAACCGATTCATACTGCACAATTTGAGATAGAGCTTTAAAGGCTTTTAAATAAAGATTATCCTCATAAGGCGGGGCAGCCATAATAAAAAATAGATGAGATTTTTCACCGTCAAGCGAGTCGAAATCATAGCCTGAAGATGAACGGGCAAAACCAAGCATGAAATTTTTTGCCTGCATGGAGCGAATATGAGGGATTGCAATACCGTAACCGATTCCGGTTGTAGCTTTTTTTTCACGATTGATAAAATCGGTTAGAAATTTTGTGCGGTTGCCAATTCTGTAACCGTTTTCAATCAATGTCACAAGCTCATCCAATATTATTTCCTTGCCATTTTGACGCCAGCGAACGACTGAGGCGCCATCCTCTAATGGCTCAACGATACTGCTCATTTCAAGCTTTATCACATCTTCATTTAAATATCGGGCCAGATTCATACTCATTACTATCGGTATCCTAATTCAGTTAATTTAGTCAGTATACACGAATTTCTACTAATGTCAACGGCTTGGCGAGTTTCATGATCGTCGTAAATACCCAGTCACATCACATGCACTAAATAGAAAATATTTAAACAGAGAGTAAATAATTGATGATTTAGGATAGAAAATAAAATACAATCAGACCTCAAAAAATCGATTTAATAGGACAACATGAGTCCTGAATTAGCTTACTTGACATATCAATTATTTTGGGGTAATATTAAATTGATAACCAATCAATATTTTTGGTTTACCGGCAGGCTTATTCTGCCGATAATTATATAGATAACAAACAGTTAGCGAGGAGATACGTGAAACCTTATTCTGAACTGAAAAGAAGTCATAATTGCGGTGAATTAACAATTTCTCAAAATGGTAAAAAGGTCTGTCTAAATGGTTGGGTTGATGGATATAGAAATCTGGGTGGCTTATTATTTCTTGATTTAAGAGATCGTTATGGAATAACTCAAATTGTTGTAAATCCTGAAACTTTTGATAAAGATATGTTAAACGAAGCAAATCGTGCCCGTCATGAATTTGTTGTCGCGGTAAAAGGTAAAGTTTCCCCGCGCCCTGATGGCACCATCAATAAAAATATGGCGACCGGTGAGATAGAAATTGTTTCTGAAGAATTTTATATTCTGGCTGAATCGAAAACTCCTCCGTTTGAAATTAAAGATGAATCCAATGCCAAGGATGTGCTCAAGTTGGAATATCGTTTTCTGGATTTGCGAAGAAAACCATTGCAGGAAAGAATAAAAAAGCGTCATGAAATAGCTCTTTCGGTTAGAAATTATTTAAGCGGGCAGGATTTCTATGAGATTGAAACACCTCTTTTAATTAAATCTACTCCTGAGGGTGCCCGTGATTATGTGGTTCCGAGCCGGGTCCATTGGGGGAAATTTTATGCTCTTCCGCAATCACCCCAGTTGTTTAAACAAATATTGATGGTTGCCGGTTTTGATAAATATTTCCAAATTGCAAGATGTCTTCGGGATGAGGACCTTCGGGCTGATCGTCAACCGGAGCATACCCAAATTGATCTTGAGATGTCGTTTGCAACTCCGGAAGATGTTTTTGAAATTATGGAAAAATTAATGAAACATGTTTACAAAGAAAATCTGGATGTTGATATTGAAACCCCATTTCCAAGATACACCTATGATGAAGTGATGAACAGGTGGGGAATTGACAAACCGGATTTACGTTTTGATATGGAAATTGTCGATCTCACTGATATTGTTTCTGATTGTGAATTCAAAGTATTTGCTGACAATGTTAAAAAAGGCGGAGTAGTAAAATGCCTGACCCTCAAAGGCGGGGGATCGTATTCTCGAAAACATGTCGATGAACTGACTGCTATTGCTAAAGAGCACGGAGCCGGCGGATTGGCGTATATCCTTAGAACTGAGACAGAAGACAAGTCGCCGATAAAGAAATTTATAGGCGATACCGTCATGGCAAAGATTATTGAAACAGCTGCCGTAGAAAAAGGAGACGCTGTTTTTATTATCTCTGATGCTAAGAATAAAACAGAATCAATTTTAGGTCAGCTTCGTATACATCTTGGACGGAAACATGAGTTGATCGATACTAATAAATGGAACCTGATTTGGGTAACTGAATTTCCGCTGTTTGATTATGACAGTGAAACTGATAGTTTCAGCGCTATGCATAATATCGTTTCTCATCCGCTTGAAAGCGAATTACATATGATTGATGAAGGACTCAATTCCACGATACCGCATACGGATATTAATCACCCGTGGCGGAAAGCTCATGCTTCACAGTATGATCTGGTAATCAATGGCTGGGAAATAGCATCAGGAGGACAGCGAATCAACAGCAGTGAACTTCAAAAAAAGGTTTTGAATATTTTGGGGATAGATGATGCCCGTGCTGATCGAATGTTCGGCTTTTTGTTAAGAGCCCTCGAATATGGCGCACCGCCTCATGCCGGAATTGCAGCTGGATTGGATCGCCTGGTCACGCTTATGACCGGAACTGATTCGATTCGGGATGTTATAGCATTCCCGAAAACAGCTAATGCAATTTCATTGATGGATGGATCACCATCGGAGATTGATAGTGATCAGTTGAATGAGTTAGGCTTATCATTACAGGAAGCAAAAAAAGAATAGAAATAATGAATTATAATGTTGATGAAAAAGGCAGCCGCACTTTTACTCTGGAAGGAATCGATCAACGGATTCTTTACGGGCAGAATGATGTTTTTCTAAGGCTTATTGAATCTAATTTTTATTGCACCATAATTGCCCGGGGTGACAAAATTACTATTGAAGGACCGCCTAAAGATATCGAACAGGTTTCAAGGCTGCTTAATGATCTGGTAACACGGATTAAGCAAGGTGACATTATAACAGAACAATATTTGAATTATGCTATTAATATGGTTAAGGAAGATGGTCGGGGACCGGCTGATGAAATTTCAACCGAGGCTCTTCTTACCAACGCCTTAAAAAAATCTATCAAGCCCAAAACTATTGGTCAGACTAAATACGTAGAAGCTGTCAGCAAACGGGATATTGTATTCTCAATCGGTCCGGCTGGAACCGGAAAAACATATTTGGCGGTAGCCATGGCAGTAGCCGAACTTCTGGCTAAGAAAGTTGAACGAATCGTATTTACTCGTCCGGCGGTGGAAGCTGGCGAATCATTGGGGTTTTTACCCGGAGATATCAGAGCAAAAGTTGACCCTTACTTACGACCGGTTTATGATGCTTTGTACGATATGATTCAACCTGAAAAAACAAAAAAAATGTTAGAGCATGGAATCATTGAGATTGCACCCCTTGCTTTTATGCGAGGACGCACTCTTAATGATGCCTTTGTGGTTCTTGATGAAGCTCAGAATACGACTAATGCTCAGATGAAAATGTTTCTGACTCGAATAGGTGAAAAGTCAAAAGCAGTGATAACAGGAGATATCACCCAAATTGACTTGGAGGATAAAGGAAAATCTGGACTGGTCAAGGTTCAGAAAATTTTAAAGGGAATTCCCGGGATAGAGTTTATCTATCTGACAGAAAAGGATGTCGTTCGTCATCGCCTGGTACAGGATATTATCAAGGCGTATGGTCGATATTACGGGGGAAAACGAAAGGAGTAGGTGATAGGTAAATCGCCATATGTTTTCTTTTCTTTTAAAGCTAAAAAGACGAATAAAACGATTATTAAAAGTCCAAAGTGAAAGCCGTCAGTCCACTTCTCAAACACTGCGGTCGCGCTCTGTAAAAATATTTCTGCTGGTTATAACATCGTTTTTTATTGGGATAATTTATCCGGGTGAGAATTTGTATGATCCTTTGGATATGCCCCGCACCAATGAGATTGCTATTCAGGATATAATTGCGCCTTTTCAGATTACTGTTTTTAAATCTAAAAAAGAGCTGAGTGAAGAAAAAGAACTTATTAGAATGGCTGTCCCGTATATTTTGGATTTTGACACCGCTCTTACTAATGGGGTGATGCAAATTTTCTCTGATTTCTTTTATTCAATCGATTCTATCCGGAGTAAAAGCACCGACATAAATGATGCTGTGGTAAGGCATCTATCTCAATCATTTCCTCTTTTAAGCGAATCTGCAATCAGGCAATCATTAACTAATGACAGCCTCCCACGCGTCTATGAGCGTCTGATGAAAATATTTGATAAGGATATTTATTCAATCGGAGTTTTGCAGGGTCGTCAAACGCTGCCCGAATCACCAAATAAATCAGTTGTTGTCAGATTTAAAGAGCGGGAAAATATTTATACCCGGGGCCGGTTGCTGATTCTGGCATCAGCGAATGAAAAACTTTTGGAATCTTTAAATACTCTTTATTTAACAGATTCGATTGATGTTGAATATTATTATCTAATCGGAAGGTCATTTATAAAGCCCAATCTAAAGTTGAATCTGGTTGAATATAATAAACGGATTGGGATCGAGTTGGCCTCTGTTTCCAATACCAAAGAAGTCGTCAATAGTGGTGACATCATTGTGAGAACCGGAACCAAAGTTAATGAACGGCAGGAGATGATTCTTCGAGAGATGGCTAATGTCCTTCGTTCTCAAGCTACTAGTCAAGGGTGGATAGTTCCACTGCTTCCTGTTTTAGCACGGATACTTTTAGTCCTGGCTTCATTTACCTTATTGTATCTTTTCCTATTATATTTTCGTCCGGAACTTTTCAGATCAAATCCAAAGTTGTTTGCAATATTCCTGGTTTTTGCATTACAATTATTTTTGGTCAACTTGGTTAATCTTTGGGATCTTTCTTCTTATTTATACCCGGTTGCATTTTTAGCTATAATTTTAACAATTTTATTTGATGCCGAAATAGGCATGTTATCAATGATTGTTCTTGCGATTTTGCTGGGTATTATGCACCGATTTGATTTTTCAATAACCCTGATGACCATATTTGTCGGTACGGTTGCTTGTTTCAGTTCTCGGGAAGTTCGTAAACGGGCTCATTTCTTCAGGATTATTTTCTTAACAGCTTTGGCTTATGTGTTATTTATTGCAATTGTTGAAAACCTGATGCTGGTGCCGGCTGCTTCAATTATGACCGAGATTAAATATGGGCTTATCAATGGAGTCGTGTCTTCTTTTCTGGTCATTGGCGTTTTGCCATTTTTTGAATCTCTTTTTGGAATCACAACCGACATTACTCTTCTTGAACTATCTGATATGAATCATCCTCTGTTAAAGCGTTTGGCGTTAGAAGCACCGGGTACTTATCATCACTCAATCATAGTTGGAAATCTAACTGAAGCCGCCACCAAAAAAATCGGCGGAAATTCTTTGTTGTCACGGGTTGGGGCTTACTATCACGACATTGGTAAAATAGAAATTCCGGAATACTTTGTTGAAAATCAATTAGGGATTAAATCAAAACATGAGATGCTTACCCCGACAATGTCATCAATAATTCTTTCCTCTCATGTTAAAAAAGGAAGAATGTTAGGCGAGATGCATGATATACCGGATGAAGTCTTGAACTTTATTGAAGAGCATCATGGTACGATGGTGATGGATTATTTTTACAATAAGGCGCTTAAAGAGGAATCAACGAATCCCGGAATAGATAAGTTCCGTTATCCCGGTCCAAAACCTCAAACGCGGGAAACCGGAATTGCCATGCTGGCTGATGCTGTGGAAGCCGCCAGTCGTACGCTTGAGGATCCAAAACCGGCACGGATCAACAATTTAATTCAGCGAATTATTGATGATCGTTTCAAAGCCGGAGAACTTGATCAGTGTCCGCTGACACTTAGGGATTTGGCCAAGATAAAAGAAGCCTTTACTCAAATTCTCATTGGCGCATTCCATCACAGAGTCGCTTATCCTAAAAAAGAAGGGTCTGATAACAAAGATAGATAATGAAACTTTACGTTCACAATGAAACAAAAGTGCGTTTACCTCAAAAAAAAATGGCTTCGCTGTTTGAATGGATTTCAGATGAAGAGTCTGATCCTTCGAGTACAACTACTATTAATCTGATTTTTACAGATAATAGGAGAATAAAAAAACTAAACTCCCAATATCGAAATAAGAATACAGCAACTGATGTACTTTCGTTCAATCTTGACGATCTCACAGTTGATGGTGGAACTTTTGGGGAAATATATATATCGGTTCCATTTGCGATTAAACAAGCCGGTACATATAATGGTACTGTTAGTGAAGAATTATTAAGATTGTTCTGTCACGGCTTGCTTCATTTAGTTGGCTATGATCATAAGAAAAATAAAGATGAAAAAATTATGAAAACACGAGAGAACTATTTTTTGGATAAATTATTTGGAGCACAGCGATAAATGTTAGAACTATTTTATTTTATTTTAATTCTATGTGGATACTATACGGCATATGTGATCTCATTGTATTCATTGGCTGTTTATATTGATCCTGATGAAATAGAAAATCTCTATCCAAAAATTTCAAAAAACAGAAAAGAGTTCTTAACGAAACTTGCCTCCGACCCAAGAGCCTTTGTTCAAATAGCAATCGTTTATAAATCATTTGTTCTAATATTTATTTCATTTGCAGTAATTGAGATATTTCATTGGCTTTCAGTTTTTGTTCCAATTAGTAGTGGTGTCTTAACTCCAATAGGATTACTTTTCAGTTGGTTGTTATATATATTTTCTATTGAATATCTCCCGCGAATAACCTCGCGTGAAGCAATTTCTTTTAATATGCTTAAACGGTTATGGCTGATTTTAATTATATATCGAATCTTCATGCCGGTAATTATCATATATCGAAATGCTCTTAAAAGATCCGGCAGCAGTATCAAAGTTAGCGAGGAAGAAAAAGATGAGATTGTAGAACGTGCCATCGAAACTCTTGCTGATGAGGCTGGTATCGGTGAGAAGTTGGTTGAAGACGAAGAGAAAGAGATGATCGGGCAAATTTTCCAACTCGATCAGACAATTGTTAAAGAGATAATGATCCCCCGGATTGATATAACCGGTTTTGAAAAAAGTATGACGTTTAAAGATATTAGGGAAATTGTATTAAAGGATGGTCATTCACGTTACCCGGTTTACAATGAATCTATTGATAAAATTATTGGGCTGGTCTACGTCAAGGACATCTTTAATAAATTACCGGAACCCGGTGAAGAGTTTCAGATAGAACAATATATCAGAAAACCATTTTTTGTTCCGGAATCAAAAATTATCAACAAACTGTTAAAAGAATTTAGAGCCAAACGGTTACATATTGCAATTGTTATGGATGAATATGGGGGAGTCGCCGGCTTGGTTACTTTGGAAGATATTATTGAGGAAATCGTTGGTGATATCCAGGATGAACATGACTGGGAAGAGGCAGACTTTAGCAAACTTGCCGATGGAAGATTTAAAGTTGATGCCGGGATACAGGTAGAGGAACTTCAGGAATTCTTTGATACAGATTTTGAGCAAGAAGAATCAGAAACTGTCGGCGGCTTGATTTATGATCTGGTTGGTTCCGTTCCTGAAGAAAAATTGAAGATTAAATGGAATGCTTATGAATTTGAGATCGAAAGCGTCAAAGGACAAAGAATATTGTATGTGAAAGTTAAAAAGCTTGGTTAAGTTTTGATGAATTTATTATTACTATGATTAGTAACATCATAAGACATTGTCAATAGTCTTGCGAGCGTGGGACATGTTTTAAAAACTGCAAAAGAATTTCTATAAATTTCTTCAAGCTGATATTCTCTTATTTTTGCATTGATTAACATATAAGGGATATTTTTTTCAAGACACATTTCTATTAATTTTTGAAGCTCAATTTTGGCGACATATTTTGCATCACATATAACCAGATCAGCATTTATTTCCATATTTAAAATTTTAGCAATATCATCAAGCATAACTAATTGACAATCTATAACCGTGGCTTCTTTTGAATAGAAACTTATAAACTCTTTATTCAAAGTAAGTAAAATTATTTTTAAGCCTGCAAATTTGCTATCGACAGTAGGGATTAAATCTGTTTCACTTCTGAGAATAGGTATTGTCAAAGTAAAATTACTGCCTATTCCTTTGATGGAATTAGCGGTTAAGTCCCCGCCATGCTCGATAGCAATATTTTTACAAATCGACAAACCCATGCCGGTTCCTGATTTTTCTTCTTTGCCCCATACCCCTTTGGTGGAAAAGAAGGGATCAAAAATCTTATCTAAAAGATTATTTGGAATTCCACAGCCGGAATCTCCAACCTTAATTTTAATACTATTATCCTGTTGGATGATTGTTATCGTTATAACTCCATGAGATCGAATAGCGTGTTGGGCGTTGATCAGGAGATTTAAAATTAACTGCTGGATTCTATTTGATGACATTGTAACAAGCGGCACTTTCTCAAAGCAGGTAACAATCTCGATAGATAAGCTTGCCATCTCTTTTTCTACTAATTTGAGGGTAGAGGCGATTACTTGTTGAGGGTCTTCTTCTGCAAAGGCTTCAAGTTCCGCTTTTGAATAGGTTAGTAATGACATTGCTATTTCATTTGCATTTTCACCAATTTTAATAATCTGTTCAAGAGTCTCTTTCATCGGATCATTCTCATCCGTAATTTCATCAAGAGCAAATGAAGCATTTCCGATTATCCCGGTGAGATAATTTTTGAATTCATGGGCAACCCCCGCAGCAAGGGTCCCGATAGCAGAGAGCTTGTCAGTTTCTTTCAATTGCTGTTGAATCTTTAGCTCGTTGGTAATATCTTCTCCAATTGAAAGGTATCCAAGTATTTCATCTTCGTTATAGATAGGCGATATTACCCGTTTTTCCCAATAATGGCTGCCAGTTTTTTTTCTAATATGGAAAGAACCCGACCAGGTCTTACCCTTTTTCAAAGTGTTCCACAGTTCCAGATAAAATGTCCGGTCATGTTTTTTTGAGCTAAAGCTGGCAAAATCATGACTTATAGTTTCTTCAAGACTGAATCCGGTAATCTGAGTGAATTTTGGATTTACATATTCAATTAATCCGTTTGGATCGGTAATTATTATTATGTTGTCTGATTGTGATACGGCGGCAGATAGTTTTTGATGTTCATCAGCCTGTTTAAGACTTTTTGTGATTTCAGTTGCAAACCCATGAACTATACCGGATGAATTAACCGGATGAAAAAACCAGAGCCAGGTTCGATTAGCATAGGTAGATTCGATTCCGAGAACATTATTTGAAGTTAATAATGTTGCATCAATAATATTTTTTATGTTTTTCGGGAAAATTTTAAGAATCGATTGTTCTTGAATTTTTAATACTTTTAGCAATCTTGATCCGGCTGGGTTAATAAAAACTAATTCAGCATTCCGGTTTAATGACATAATAACGTTTGGATTTGATTTTGGAAATTCGGCTAAGGTTTTAAGCTGATTTTCAAATGATTTTCGTTCGCTGATATCTCGAACGAATCCTGTTATATAGATTGAATTATCACTATTGGTCCGAGATGACAGGGTTATTTCAAGGGGTATTACATTTCCTTTTTTATGTCGACCCGAAACTTCAAATATTTTATTATCCAAAAGACTCAGGCCGTGTTTAGTCATAATTCGAATGGTTTTTTTATATTTTTCGACAAATCCATCGGCAATTAAAACAGAAATGTCCTGTCCGATAATTTCTTCTTCTTTATAACCAAAAATTTGAAGGGCTCCATTATTCCATAATTTTATGGATTGATTAGAATCGATTGAGACAACCCCGTCATTTGAATTATTAACTATTTCCCGGAACTTTTCTTCACTCTCTTTAAGGACTTTCTCAAATTGTTTTTTCTGAGTTATATCATCTATGGCAGCAAAAGTGCCAATAAATTTTCCGTTGGCATCGAATCTGGCCGTTGCTGAAATATGTATGTATCTCAATTCTTTCTTAGAATTTAATATTTCTAATTCATATTTTGCGTTTTTCGATTTAATAAATCCTCTTTTATGATCAGAAACAAACTCCATTAAATTACTACCGATCATAGAATGCGGATTAACATCAAAGATTTTTGCAAAAGCCGGATTACAGAATAAAATATTTTCGTTGCTGTCAAATACCGCGATACCTTCAATAATTGATGTGAACAACTCGTGGTACTTTTGTTCTGACTCTCTTAACGCCTGTTCAGCGGTTTTACTTTCAACTATTTCACCCTTAAGTTTTTGTAAATTCATGTTTTGGTAATCAAATTGAGCTTGTGATGAAACTAATAACTTTTGCTGGGAGGTATCTAAATCTTCTTCAACTTTTCGTAATATGATATTAAATAAATATATGCATAAGCCTCCTAATGGAAGAAGAATCAAGCATAAGTATAAAATGTATTTGTGCGAGGTTGCAATTCTTTCCGTGACATTTGTTAGAATAATTAAATCACCAATATCAATTCCGGCTGCGTTGTTGAGTTGAATAAAACCTACAGAATAGTTGTTTCCATCAGAATTAAATTGAAGATAACTGTCCTTATGTTTATTATGGCTCAAATCTACAATTGGTGTTAATTTATCGAAAAAGTCAGCTTTCTGTTTGTTAATAAATACTCCAAGATCATACCTATCCCAGGTAGATTTTCTACCTAATAATTCCATTCCACTTTCAAATGCCTCTTTGGATAGATGTGATTTTTTTATATAAATAGCCATTTGTACATCGATGATTTGTTCAATTTCTTCTCTAATTAAATCTATCTCTTTTCCAAATTCTATATATCCGATGATTTTGTCTTTTTCTTTCCATGGAACAACAACTCTAAAAGTAGTAGTCCCAAAAAGACCTAATTCTATACCTGAACTAATTATACCGGAAGAAATTGCCTGAGACAATGTTGTTCGATTAATTGTGCCTCCAGAAAAATCCGGTTTATGAACTCTAAGAAAATTTACTGAATTTGTATCATGGAAATAAAAATGAGTTATGTTAAATTTTGAATTGTAATAACTGTACAAATCCTTAGTCAAACAATAAAGTTGTTTACTGTCTTTTGACTTCCATACATTTTTGATTTCTTCATTATCTTGAATAGCGATTGAAATAGCTGTCATTAAGTTAAGTTCTTCTTGCAATTCAAATTCAAATAATTCATGGACGGTGTTTAATTTGTATTTGATTTCTGAGTCAGTATAAGTTTTTTGAAAACGTGAATTACTGAAAATGATCAACGAAATTATCAAGACAATTAATCCGCCAAAAGGGATTAATATTTTCCTTCTGATATTTTGTGAATACGGACTTAAAATAAAAGAACTTTCCGATGGTTCTTTCTTTTGATACTCAGACATTTAACCCCCGTTAAATAATTATTGTTACATAATTATTATCGGAGTATAATTATAAGTTGATAAAGTTTTTTAAAAAATAAAAGAGAGTGACTGAATATGTCAAACTTGAACTGGAATTTTTAAAGCTACAGTTTTTAGGATTTTGGAAATTTCTGAATTTTTGAACGGCTTAATAATAAATGCATCGGCACCGGCATTTAAAATTTGAGTAGGCGTATAGATACCGCTATATGCAGTGACCAGCAGAACTTTTGTCATTGGGTAATTTTCTTTTATGTTTTTCAGTAATGCCATCCCATCCAAGTTGGGCATCTTAATATCAGAGACAACAAAATCGTATTGATCCTTTTCCATTTTATCAAGAGCATTTTGACCGTCACAAGCTTCTTCAACATCAAATCCTTCTCTTTTAATTATTCGAGATAGAATTTTTCTTATGAATTGCTCATCATCAACTACCAGCACTTTAAATTTAGATGCCATGAAAACCCTCTGTATTCCAATAAGACTTTGATTATATATATTTATATCGGACAAAAATTGATTTTCAGTATAAAAATATATCAACAATTATATCCGGTCGAATAATTGCTGGGAATCCAGATTTAGCCTATGAAAAAAACTTATTTTGAAAAGAATTGTAAATATATGAGCAATATTATTATTACTGTAAAAGACAACCCGAATATGAATCCTGACCTGAAATTGTCCAGTTTACCGAAAAGGTTCTTTTTTTTACCGTTTTTAACCAGATCTGTATGGCAGTGTTTACATTTAAGTGCCCCGGATTCTATCTTTTCCTTACAATAAGGGCATTTTGCAGTTTGATTTATTACAGACATAGAAAAAATATCTTATAAAAGAACTCAATTTTCAACAATAAATCGGCTCAAATCAGCTTGCGGGATATTCAACTTCTGAAAACCATTCAATTTCGATTTCTGAAAATAAATTGTCTCGAAGTTTACAATCATTAAGGAATTCTCTGTCGCCGGTTTCCATCGATTGACCTTTAAAAAGCTTATCTGCAATTTTAGCAATTTTTTTAAAGTCTTCATAATGTTCAGAAAGTCTCAATTCAGCATAATCTCGGGCTGCAAAAGTGGAAATCAAGAACTGCCAATCAGAAGCCGACATAAGCATTAGCTCACGAGCGAGTTGCTTTAGTGTCTCTTCAAGCTCTTCAGTTTGAAGCTCTGGTTTTTCTTTCCAGGATTTCGCCAGACGGCACATTTTATCTTCAGATTCGTAAATATGTTTCCAGGTCCAGTCGTTATGTTTGTTTAACCAGATATAATGATGATTGCCTTGTCCCCAACTGCCTTCGGGAATCGAAATGATTTTTTCCGGTTTTTTCTGTGATAAGTGATCAGATAAAAAAGTTAATCCGATATTGTCACTTTCACATATATTCTTCAAGACTCGCTTGAGGAACAACGGACCCTCAAACCACCAATGGCCAAATAGCTCAGCATCAAATGGAGCCACCAGAATGCCCGATTTGTCATTATTTTCAGATTCTGAATGTTCTTTTAAAATATTCTCTACTTTATTAGAAAAGTGGTCTGCATTTTCAGGGATACGACCAAGAGCATTTTCTCTATTGTATTCAACTTTATCAGCCAGGTCAGCTTTTGAAGATGTCACCGCCCAATACCTATGTCCACCCGGGAATCTTTTTTTATGAAAATCAATATAATTACCATCACCCGGGTAACCATGTTCTCCGGACCAGACTAACACCCCGGTTTGCGGATCACGACTGAATATTGCGGTCGGTTTTTTTCCTTCCGGCGATGAGGAGACCAGATATACTTCACGCGGAGTTTTGTCTATTTCTTCGGAACGCGCCTGATATTGTTTTTCGAATTCAGTCCATAGCATTTTCAGAGCGTCAAATCTTTCAATATAAACACCGACAGATTTCCCACCCTTCAAAAGGGCACTATCTATTATAAAATAGTCTAAACCATTTTCTGATAAAAATTCATCGGTCCCTTTACGAAGCCGTGGAATTTGTTCGTTATTAATCGGCACCGGAGGAGTCCATTCATATCTCGGTCGGTAAGCACATTCCGGCAGCCAGATTCCTTTTGGGTCTTTATCAAAATGTTTTTTATAATTTTTAACCGCCATCTTGGTCTGGGCCTGCAACGATTCATCGCGGGACAACAGAGGATAGTATCCATGAGTAGCGCAACAAGTTATAATTTCAATAAAATTGCCATCTTGAAGTTTCTTAAATTCAAATAAAATATCCTGTCCGATATTATTAAAATGCTCGAGAGTTTTCTTATAGAAATTTTCCCAAAAATAAGAATTTTTGAGCATGTTTTCCTGTTTGAATTTTATAAACTCTTCGCTGTCATGCTGGGCGGCTTTTATTTTCTGATTTATATATGATACAAACTCTTCTTTGAAGCTGTTATCGGCAAGTTGTTCGCATAGAACCGGAGAGAGTCCAATTGTTAATTTCGGGTGATAACCTTCTTCAATCAATTCTGATAGAATATTAAGAATCGGCAGATAGGTTTCTGCCGCAGCTTCACTAAGCCAATCAGTTCCATGAGGCCAGCGGCCATGAGAAAGAACGTAGGGAAGATGGCTGTGAAGGACAAAGGCAAAATTTCCGTAACTCATTTTACATCCTTCTCGTCTGAATCTTGTTCAAAGCCGATGCCTTTTGAAGGCATATTAGGTCCGCCCTGAATCTTAATTTCGCCATGTTTGGTTTCAAATTTTTTAATATTGTCTTCCAGAGTTTTCAAGAGAATTTTTGCATGCATTGGCGTCATAATGATGCGGGATAGAACCTTAGCCTTTGGCATACGGGGCATTATTCGGGCAAAATCAAGTATAATCTCAGTTGGAGAATTTACAATCATGGCAAAATTGGAGTAAATGCCTTCACCCTCTTTTTCACCCAGCTCAATATTGATCTGCTGATGTTTCATCTCTTGCATATTATTTCCTTTATTTTAAATTCACACTTGTAAGAAGACTATCATTTTAATATTTTTGAGAGTTAAGTCAACTCAATTTGTTGTTAAAGATAAGGAAATACGCTGATGCCTTTGAAAAAGGAAAGAATAGATCAAATAATCAATGAAATGGGGAATTCGAAAGTACTTATATTGGGCGATATAATGCTTGATGAGTACCTTTTTGGCTCAGTGAATCGCATTTCCCCCGAAGCTCCTGTGCCGGTGGTTGAGATATCGGAAAGCAGACTATTGTTGGGCGGGGCTGCCAACGTCGCCGCTAATATCAGCACTTTAGGTGATGAACCTATTTTGCTGGGAACGGTTGGTATTGATGAGGCTTCAATCAAGCTTTCACAATTGATGAAATCAAAACATATCTCAAGCAAGTTTCTGGTAAACGATGAAAGCCGTCAAACGACAATTAAGACAAGAATTATCGCCAACTCACAGCAGGTTGTCAGAGCTGATCGGGAAAACCGGCACGAATTAAATCAAAAGATTGAGAAGCGCGTTCTAAGTCTGTTCATGTCAATCGTAGACGATATCAAAGCGGTTATTATTTCTGATTATGGTAAAGGTGTCATTACAAAAACTCTGCTTGAAAATGTTATTTCAACCTGTCTTGAAAAGGATATCTTTGTAGCCGTCGATCCCAAAGAAACCCATTTTCATAATTACAAAAAAGTTTCATTAACAACTCCCAATCATCACGAAGCCGGATTTGCCTACGGCAAACGAATTGTAACAGAAAATGATCTGCTTGAAGTGGGCAATGGGTTACTTAAAAAACTTCAGGCAAAATCAATCTTAATTACTCGTGGTTCCGATGGTATGTCACTATTTCAGGATAGTGTCGCGCCGACTCATATTCCTACTTTTGCGAGGAAAGTGTTTGATGTCACCGGAGCCGGTGATACTGTTATCGCTACCTTTGTTTCAGCAACCTGTGCCGGAGCCAGTTTGGTGGAATCGGCGGTAGTTGCCAATGCCGGAGCCGGAATAACGGTTGGCGAGGTTGGCACTGCCTCAGTAACCGCACAGAAATTAAAAGATGACCTTTTGTATAATTTTTCGCTTGGAAATATGTCTACTGATGATAATCAGGAGAAAAAATGA
This sequence comes from uncultured bacterium, assembly GCA_965372795.1. Classification (GTDB taxonomy): domain Bacteria; phylum Zixibacteria; class MSB-5A5; order GN15; family FEB-12; genus QNAD01. The sequence goes on along the minus strand of CBDVDR010000001.1, from coordinate 127,028 downwards.
TTCAACGACAAATTCCAAGAAATTCACTCCCAAAGCTATTAGCAAAGATTCGCAGGCAAAAAAAACGAATCGTCTTTACCAACGGAGTCTTTGATATAATCCACCGTGGTCATGTTGAATATTTATCGCTGGCAAAATCATACGGTGATATTCTTATAGTTGGTTTAAATAGTGACGCTTCGGTCAAGAGATTAAAAGGACCAAAGCGACCATTGCAAAAACAGAATGACCGGGCAATTATTCTATCAGCCATAAAACCGGTTGACTATGTGGTATTGTTTGGTGAAGATACACCCTTGAAACTTATCAAGGAGATCAAGCCCGATATATTAGCCAAAGGGGCTGATTATAAAACAGCTGAAATAGTCGGAGCCGATTTTGTAAAAGAAAATGGCGGTAGGGTGAAACGAATTAGGCTTACTCGGGGTAAATCGTCAACTAAGATTATAAAACTTATTTAGTAAAAAAGAGAAACAAATAATTTTTGATGATTGCGTTTTGAGGATTATTTTAATTATTTAATGAAATGACTGAACCAATAGAAACAATAAAAAATAGCACGCTCAATTCATTAGCCTCGCGAGGTTATTGGGTTGCAATTGCAGGCAAGCATCTTGATGATGGTTTCTATTCCAAAGCCGTTGAACTATGTCAGAATAAAATAGAGGAATTTCCTCAACTTCTTTCAGCCAGAATCATTTATGCCCGGGCGTTGTTCCATGCCGGACAATTGGAATCAGCCGAAGAACAATTTTATAATATTATTTCAAGAGACCCTGAAAATATTGTTGCCCTGAAATATCTTGGAGATATTAAATTTACCAAAGGGGAAGAGTTCTCATCCTTAATGAACTATCAGAGAATTTTGGAACTTGATAAAAAATGTTGCGGTATAAAATCAATGATTAAGGATAAAACAAAAGAGACAACCCATTCAATTACACTTACAAGAAAAGATGAAAACAAAACAGCCACCCTGTCAGATAATTTTGAACTGCAATTAAAAGATATCCCTTTTTTGACGGAAACGATGGGTGATTTATATCTGAGCCAGGGGCATAACAGATTGGCGATTGAAGTTTTTCAGCACTTGCATACGAAAAATCAAAATCCCCGCTATATTGAAAAATTGAATAAAGCTAAAGCAAAATTAATAAAGGACTAAGAAATGTCGGTTAAAAGAATTGGTGAAATAAAAAAACTTCTTAAAAAAGAAAACCTTGATGGAGTAGTTGTCAACCATCTCGATCATATCAGATATTTAACCGGTTTTACAGGTTCTGCCGGGTTGCTTGTGATATCTGGTAAAGGGTCACAATTCTTAACAGATTTTAGATATAAAGATCAAGCTGCTAAAGAAGTCAGTGGTGCCAAAGTTTCTATTGTTAAAGCTGATCCTATGCTTGCCCTTAAAGATTTTACTCAAAAAAATACTAAAAATCTGAAATATGGGTTCAATGAAGACTATCTAACGGTTGGGGCTAAAAAACGTCTACAGGGATCAATGCCAGATGCATTACTTGTCAAAGCGGCTTCAATTTTTACTGAACTCGGCTGGGTGAAAGATAAAGAAGAAATCAAATTTATTTCAAAAGCAGCTGATATTGCTGATATCGCCTACGAACGAATTTTGAACATGATAGAACCGGGTATAAGAGAAAAAGATTTAGCTGCTGAACTTGAATATCAAATGATTATGCTTGGATCTGAGAAGCCTGCATTCGAAACAATAGTTGCATCCGGCTACCGCTCAGCCTTACCTCATGGTATCGCATCCGGTAAAAAAATAAAAAAAGGTGATTTCATCACATTCGACTTCGGAGCAACCGTTCATGGTTATGTCTCAGATATGACCCGCACGGTTGTCGTCGGCAAGGCAACCTCGCGTCAGAAAAAAATCTACAATCTTGTATTAAAAGCTCAAAAAGCCGGAGTTCGTAAAATAAAAGCCGGAGTTCTTGGAAAAAAAGTTGATGAAGCCTGTCGCTCAATTATTACAAAAGCCGGATATGGCAGTAATTTTGGTCACGGAACAGGTCACGGAATCGGATATTATGTCCATGTCGGACCTCGCTTAAGTGCAATTTCCGAAGATAAGCTCAAGCCTAACAATGTGATAACGGTTGAGCCCGGGATTTATATCTCTGGCTGGGGCGGAGTAAGGATCGAGGATGATGTGCTGGTGACAAAAACTGGTGGAAAAGTTCTTAACAAGTCGACAAAAAAATTGTTGGAACTGTAAAGCGATTAACATATAATTTTATGCAGATTTTTATATGCATATGATAATGGCAGGAAAATCCCTGCCATTAATTTCAATAATTATTGGGGAATTTGATGAACGAGAAATATTTAAAAAAACTTATTAAGTTAGTTGAAGAATCAAATATTGAATCTCTCGAAGTTAAAAGCTGGGGAAGAACCGTTAAAATAACTCATCGTGGAGTAAATACCGGCAATGGTCAAAATCCAACTTCGGTTGTTATGAATCCGGTTGTACATACCGCACCTGCAGTATCTGCAGAGTCTCATGCAACTGCCGCGCCAGCTCCTGCTGAGGCTGCTCCTAAAGCAGATACCAGCAAACTTGTCCCGGTCACTTCTCCTATGGTGGGAACATTTTATTCCTCACCGGCTCCAGATGCCGATTTGTACGTTTCACTGAATGAAAAAATTCGTGTCGGTCAAGTCGTTTGCATCGTTGAGGCAATGAAATTGATGAATGAAATAGAGTCTGAAGTTTCAGGTAGAATTGCCGAAATATTAGTAGAGAACGGTAAGCCGGTTGAATTCGGTCAGACAATGTTTTTGATCGAACCGGAATAATTTTTTTCGAAAGGGACTTCCATGAATTTAAAACAGATGCTGGTTGAAATGTTGAACCGGAATTCTTCTGATTTACATATAAGAGTCGGTGTCAGACCGCATCTGAGAGTTAATGGTCGTCTTGAACAGATAGCAACCGACCCGGTTTCTATTGAAAGTATCGAAAAAATTGTCACTCAAATTCTCAATGAAAAACAGCTGGAACGCTTCAACAGAAAAAATGAAATGGATCTGGCTTTATCAGTTGCAAAACTGGGTCGTTTCAGAATTAATTTGTATCGCCAAAGAGGTACTTCCGGTATTGCGATTCGTGCGGTCAATACCAACGTGCCGACCTTTGATGATTTGAACCTTCCTGAAGCAATCAAGAAATTATCGTTAGAACGGCGCGGACTGGTTATTATCACCGGAACTACCGGTTCTGGAAAATCCACAACGCTTGCAACTCTAATCGAGGAAATCAACGGAACCAGGGCTGAGAATATTCTGACCGTTGAGGATCCTATTGAGTATATCTATCGGGATAAAAAATCAATTATCTCTCAACGTGAAGTTGGCGGTGATACCGAAACATTTGCCATGGCTCTTAGAGCTGCATTTCGTCAGGACCCTGATGTTATCCTTATTGGTGAGGTTAGAGATATTGAAACAATGTCTATCGCTTTAACGGCGGCGGATACGGGTCATCTGGTTATGACCACCCTTCACACAATGAATGTTGTTGAAACAATTACTCGAATAATTTCATTTTTCCCTCCTCATCAACATCAACAAATTCGTCTCCTTCTGGCAGGCACCGTCAAAGCTATCGTTTGTCAAAGGTTGCTTTCCCGCAATGATATGCCCGGTCGTGTTCCGGCCCTTGAGATTATGGTAAATACCGCAGCAATCCGCGAGTGCATAATTAACCCGGAAAAAACAGTTGATATCCCTGAATTGATTGAACAAGGCATGGTTCAATATGGTATGCAGACCTTTGATCAATCAATAATGAAGTTGTACAAACAAGGTATGATCTCATTTGAAGAAGCCATGACTCAAGCCTCAAACCCGGATGATTTTGATCTACGCTTAAAAGGCATAACAGGAAGTTCCGATCGGTGGGCGGATGGTCATGAATCAGAGAGTGAATCAGAAACTTCTGAACCCGATTCAGAGTCCGATTTTATCAAGTTTTGACCGATTTTCAATCTGAATAAATCATAACAAATTCTTAAAATTAAGGCTGTTTTATTATAATAATTTAACAGCCTTTTTTGTTTTTTAGCAATAAATCGGAAGCTTCCTGAGTTATGCCTTGATTCCGTTATAGGATAAGAGGTTACGGTTTAAATTATTCTTGATTTTGCATAGGATTTTTCTGCTTTCCTATTGTAATTTTACGTAGTTTGAATTATAATGCCGTCTTAGGTGTAACTTAATTAAGAATGTAAAATTTGGAATACTTATGAGGGTGTCCATTGTTTGATAAAATACTGATTGCTAATCGCGGAGAAATTGCACTTCGCATAATAAGAGCCTGTCGGGAACTCGGATTAAAAACTGTTGCAGTTTATTCCGAAGCCGACCGGGATGCTCTTCATGTCCGGTTTGCTGATGAAGATATTTGTATCGGAGAATCACAACCGGGACTGTCATACCTTGACCCGAAACGGATTATTGCTGCTGCGGAAATTACTAACGCCGGCGCGATCCATCCGGGCTACGGGTTTCTTGCTGAAAATGCTGATTTTGCAGAAATCTGTGAATCATGCGGTATCACTTTTATCGGGCCGACTCCGGCTCAGATTCGCATGTTAGGGAACAAGATTAAAGCTAAAGAAGTCATGAGAAAATCAGGCGTTCCGACAATTCCGGGTTCTAAAGGAATTGTAGCAACTTTTGAAGAAGCTGCTGAAATGGTTAAAGAAATTAAATTCCCGGTGATTGTTAAAGCTGTTTCAGGGGGCGGGGGAAAAGGCATGCGGGTCTGTCGTGATATGGCTGAACTTGAAAGAGGCTTCCATATCGCATCAACAGAAGCCGGCAATGCGTTTGGTGACCCCGATTTATATCTCGAAAAATTTATCGTTGGACCCCATCATGTTGAAATTCAGTTGATGGGTGACACCCATGGTAATGTCTTTCATTTCGGGGAAAGAGATTGCTCGATCCAAAGAAGACACCAGAAACTCATCGAAGAAACACCTTCTCCTATTTTAACTCCCAAGCTGAGACAAGAGATGGGCGAAGCGGCTGTGAACGGTGCCCGTAAAGTAAACTATCGCGGTGCCGGAACAATTGAATTTTTGGTTGATGATGATTTGAATTATTACTTCATGGAAATGAATACAAGAATTCAGGTCGAGCATCCGGTAAGCGAAGAGGCGTTTGAAGTTGATCTGGTTCAGGATCAAATCCGGGTTGCAATGGGTGAAGAATTAAAATACAAACAGGAAGATCTAATTCCAAAATGGGCTGTTATTGAGTGTCGTATCAATGCCGAAGATGTTGAAAAGGATTTTCGTCCTACACCCGGAAAATTGACAACCTTAAATATTCCCGGTGGACTTGGCGTCCGAGTGGAGACCGCCGCTTATACCGATTATATGATCCCGCCTTACTATGATTCAATGATTGCAAAATTGATTGTAAAAGGGAGAACCCGTCAAGAGGCTTTGGTGCGAATGAAACGCGCCCTTGATGAATTTATTATTGAAGGTGTCCCGACTACGATTCCTTTTCATTTAGAAATGTTGGAGAATGAAGATTTTAAAGCCGGGAAATATGACATCAATTTCCTTGAAAATTATTATAAAAAAAAAGAACAAATAGACGAGGCTGAGAAGATCTCTTTATCGATCAAGTCTGGTCCTGAAACTTCGGAAACAATAAAAGATACTAAGGAAGAAGCAACTGTTGAAACCAGCAGTGAGAACTAATAAAAACGGAGGTCAATGTGAGCGTACCGGGTGATTTAAAATATTCCAAAGAACATGAATGGGTGAAAATAGATGGCAATACTGCAACTTTAGGTATTACTGAATACGCTCAGGGAGAATTAGGCGATATCGTTTTTGTAGAATTACCGAATATTGGTGATAATTTTGATCTTATGCAGGCTTTTGGTACTATTGAAGCCGTTAAGGCTGTCTCTGATATGTATCTGCCCCTTGCGGGAAAAGTATTAGAAGTGAATTCTAATCTTGATGATGACCCGATGCTTATCAATCGTGACCCTTACGGAGATGGATGGATCATTAAAATAGAACTAACAAATCCTGCTGAAGTTGAACTTTTGCTTGATGCAAACAGTTATAAAGAATTAGTAGATTAAAAATATAGGATACTGAAAGCTATAATGCCTTACATACCAAATACAGATGATGATCGAAGAAAAATGCTCGACAGGATTGGTGTCAAAAGTGTAGATGAGCTTTTTTCAAATATACCCAATGAACTTCGCTTAAAAAAACCTTTAAATATTCCAGCTCTGTCTGAAATGGACCTTCTTCGTGAAATTGAAGATATGTCCAATGAAAATCATAAAGGATTGATCTGTTTTGCCGGCGGCGGGGTATATGATCATTTTATTCCTTCTGCAATAAACACGATTGCAAGCCGTCCTGAGTTTGTCACAGCCTATACACCTTATCAGCCGGAAGTTGCTCAGGGAACCCTGCAAGTAATCTATGAATTTCAAACGCATATCTGTCGTCTGACCGGAATGGATATTGCCAATGCTTCAATGTATGATGGAGCCAGCGCAGTTGCAGAAGCTATAATTATGGCAGTCAAGGCAACGCGCCGGAGTAAGGCGGTTATTACTGAAACCCTAAGTCCATTGTGCCGTGAGGTGGTTCAGACCTATTTGTCGGGACAACCTATCGAACTGATTACCCTTCCCATGAAAAACGGTCTGACCGATTTAACCCGTTTGGAAGATGTCGTTGATGAAAACACTGCTTGCGTTGTTATCAGCCAGCCGAATTTCTTTGGTAATTTGGAAGATGTTGATTTTGCCTCAGAGTTAATACACAAAATCGGCGGAAAATTAATAATGTCAATTGATCCAACGGTTCAGGCATTATTAAAAACACCGGCTGAAATTGGGGCTGATATTGTTGTTGGCGAAGGACAACCGCTTGGGATATCAGTTTCTTATGGCGGACCATTGCTTGGTTTTTTTGCAGCCAAACAGGAATTAGCCCGTCAGATGCCGGGTCGTATTGCCGGTCGAACCAAAGATGTTGACGGTAAAAAAGGATTCGTCTTAACCTTGCAAACTCGCGAACAACACATCAGAAGAGAAAAAGCGACTTCTAATATTTGCACTAATCAGGCGCTTTGTGCTACTATTGCCTCGGTTTATTTGAGTCTGTTAGGCAAATCCGGTCTTAAAAAAGTAGCTCTGCTTTCAATGGAGAAAGCCCATAAATTAGCTGAAGAAATTTTTAAAATTGACGGTTTCGAACCGTTCTTTGATTTACCTTTCGTAAGAGAATTTACTGTTAAAACACCAGTCCCGGCTCGTGAAATTATTTTGTCGCTGGGAGAAAAACAAATTTTACCCGGCTTGGATGCCAGCCGCTGGTTCAAAGGTATTGGTAATTGTCTGATTATTGCTGCTACTGAGAAGCGAACCGACGAAGAAATTCAAATGTTTGTAAATAGTTTAAAAGAAATTCCGGTGAATGATGTTGTGTCCCAAATGTAACAAAGAATATTCAGATGAAATTTCTGTCTGTTCAGAATGTAATACTCAACTGGTCAAAGCTGAGGATTGGGTAATCATTGGTTATATTCAGGATAAACTGTCGTCCGATTTTGCCATTGAATCCTTGAAAACTTCAGAAATCCCCGCTGTTTCTATTTCTAATTCGGGGTTTTTCGGAAATATTGGATTACCCTTAAATTCTATCTTCGGACCCAAGGAAGCTCTTTTTGAAATCTCGGTACCACTCTCCTGCAAAGATGAAGCGATAGAAATTTTGGGGATAACAATTGGAGAATCGTGGAAACCCGTAAACAGAATTGATAAAAAAGAATAACGGATATAAAAAATAAATATTTATTCAGGAGGAATGATGAAAAGATTAGTAAATCTATTGGTAGTACTGATGATGGTAATGCTTATTATCTCATGTACTGCTGAACAAACAGTTGAGACTGCAAAAGGTTCTCCGTTTTTTGCAACTTATACTGAAGCAAGTGATCAAGCTCAGACAAACAGCCGGGATATTCTTATTGATTTTTACACCGATTGGTGAACGTGGTGTAAACGCCTCGATACGGTCGTATTGAGGGATCAAAAAGCTATCGATTATTTCTCTAACGAAGTAATTCTTGCAAAAATAAACGCTGAAGTTGATTCTATGTTAGCCCGCAAATATAACATCAGTGGCTATCCGACATCTGTACTCGTTGATAAAGATGGCAATGAAATTGATCGTATTGTTGGATACATGGAAGTTGATGAATTCCTCCAAACTATTCGTGATTATAAACAGGGTATCGGTACCCTCGAAGACTTATTAGTAAAAATAGAAGCAAACTTTGACCGCACTATGGCTTTTGACATCGGTGAAAAATATAAATATCGCGGCGGGCAGGAAGATGCTCTGGGATGGTTTGCAAAGGTGATTGATGCCGGCGAACCGCTTGATTCACTTTCCGGAGAAAGTAGAATGGCTGTCGCTGACACTTATTACCGTGCCAAAGATTATAAAACCGCAGTTACAAACTATGATAAGATTGCCGAGGAATTTAAAGCTAAACCTCAAGCTGAACAGGCTTATGTGTGGGGTGCTTATATAACTATGAAAGATGCTGATACAACTAATGCCATCAGTCGCTTTGAAAAGTTTATTGAAATGTACCCGGAATCTGAAGATGTTGAGTTTGCTCAGAAAAAAATTAACGAACTAAAAGGAATCGTAACCGAGACTGAAGGTTGATCTTTTATAAAATATGAACGATAAACAGCTCATCTATGAAAAATCCGTATCCGGGAGGAAAGGTTATACCCTTCCGGATACAACTAAAACAGAAGCAGAATTACTTTCGTTAATTCCGGAAAATTACCGCCGAACGACTGATGCGGAACTTCCGGAGGTAACCGAAGGCGAAGCCATGCGGCATTTTGTCGAACTGTCTGTTAAAAATCATCATATCGACAAAGGTTTTTATCCTCTGGGATCATGTACTATGAAGTACAATCCAAAGTTGAATGATGCGGCTGCAAATTTCCCTAATTTTCAAACGCATCATCCCTTGACTCCATGCTCTGCTTCGACCGGGATTTTAAGATTAATGTATAATCTGTCTGAGTATCTTGGCGAAGTGTCAGGATTTGCGAATGTCTCATTGCAGCCGGTTGCCGGAGCCCAGGGAGAATTTGCCGGACTGTTGATTATGCAGGCTTATCATCGTTCTAAAGGTGAAAACAGGAAGAAAATTATTATTCCCGATTCAGCTCATGGGACCAATCCCGCTTCGGTCTCATCAATTGGATTTTCAACGATTCAGATTAAATCGAATGAAAAAGGGATAATCTCGCCTGAAGCTGTGGCTGAAGTAATGACTGAAGATGTTGCCGGAATGATGCTGACGAATCCAAATACACTCGGGATATTTGAATCCCACGTCAAAGAAATTGCAGAAATCGTTCATGCCAAAGGCGGTTTGATGTACATGGATGGCGCCAACTTGAACGCCAATATGGGAATTTTCCGCCCGGGTGATGTTGGTTTTGACATGATGCATTTTAATCTGCATAAAACTTTCTCAACTCCACATGGCGGAGGAGGACCGGGTGCCGGTGCCATTGGTGTGACTAAAGAACTTGAAAAGTTTCTACCCCTTCCGGTATTAGTTAAATTGGATGATGGTAGATTGAAATTCGATTATAAAAGACCTGATTCTATTGGCAGACTTCATACTTTCTTTGGGAATTTTGGGAATATTGTTCGTGCTTATGCCTATATAAAAAATTGCGGAGGTGACGGACTCAAAAGAATTAGTGAAAACGCAGTATTAAATGCTAACTATCTGAGAGTGCTTTTGTGTGAAGATTTTGATCTGATGTATGATACTAACTGTATGCATGAATTTGTCCTGTCGGGCAGTCGCCAGAAAAAACTTGGCGTAAAAACTTCTGATATGGCAAAACGGATGCTCGATTTTGGTGTTCATCCACCGACTGTTTATTTTCCGTTAATTGTCCCGGAAGCTATAATGATTGAGCCGACCGAAACAGAATCGAAAGAAACACTGGATGAATTTGCCGCAATTATGAAACAAATTGCCAAAGAAGTGATTGAGAATCCCGAAATTGTTACTTCGGCGCCTTATAATACTCCGGTTCGTCGACTCGATGAAGCCGGGGCGGTCCGTAATCTTGATGTGAATTATAAAAAGTAAATATTTGTTTATTATTTTAAACCGATGTCGTTAATTAGGGCATCGGTTTTTTTTATGATTAAAATTAATAACGTAACATATCAATACCCTCAGGCTGTTGCACCGGCTTTGGATAACCTTACCTTGTCAATAGCAAAGGGTGAGTCTGTTTGTGTAATGGGTTCCAACGGTTCGGGGAAATCGACTCTGGCAAAAATTCTGGCACAACTATATACTCCAACTATGGGCGAGGTTGAATTATCGCTTGGTAATAATTCGAAACTTCCGGTTGGAATGCTTTTTCAAAGACCCGATAATCAGTTTGTTGCCGCAACCGTCGAAAAAGAACTGGTCTTTACTCTTGAAAACCTGGCTGTACCCTTTAACGAAATGGAAACAGCCCTGCTTGAAACTCTTAACAAATTCTCAATCCAGCATCTTAGAAAAAGACTTATCTCAGAACTCTCCGGTGGAGAAATGCAAAGGGTCGCTTTGGCGTCGGTGATGATCTTCAAACCCTCATTGTTAATTCTGGATGAACCCGATTCATTTCTGGATGTTAAAGGTCGCAATACCCTGGATAATCTTTTGTCCGATTTGCGAATAGAAGCTCCTGATATGATTCTTTTAAGGATCACTCAATACCTAAGTGTTGCCCGTAAATACGACCGGCTTCTGGTGATGCATGAAGGTCAAATTACGGCTGATAGTAAACCAGATGATGTTTTTAATAATGTTGAACTATGCCAAAAAACAGGACTAAAAGCACGAAATAATTCTACTAACAAAAATTATAGATTTCTCAGTAATACTACAAACCCTGAAACAGACCACGCCCATGAATTGAAACTCACCAAAGTTTCTTTTAACTATCCGGGTATGAGCAATGTATTTGAAAGCCTTTCTTGCGGTGTCTCAACCGGCGAAACTTTAGCTATTGTAGGTAATTCGGGTTCGGGAAAATCAACCCTTGGTAATATCTTCTGTAAGCTATTGGAACCCGTAACCGGAAATCATGCCTTGATGGATATTCAAGGGAGCAAACTTGAAGAATCAAAATCCAAAGGGATTATCAGCGGTGTTTTCCAATTTCCAGAACGACAGTTTTTTCTATCCAATTGTGAGGAAGAGGTCAGGTTTGGTCCGAAGAATTTCGGGAATGAACTCTCAAAAGATCAATTAAATGAACTATTCGATATAGTCGGCTTGGATTTTTATAGTTTTGCCCACCGCGACCCGATGGCACTTTCAATGGGTGAGAAACGAAGACTGGCTTTTGCGGTTGTATTAGCCATATCTCCAAAATTTATTGTGTTTGATGAACCGACCTGCGCCCTTGATCCTGAGGGTGTAAGTGGTTTTGTGAATTTATCTTTAAAATTGAAAGAATCAGGAATCGGGCAGATTATTATTTCCCATGATGGCGATCTGATAAAAGAAGTCTCTGATAAAATCCTCTATTTAAAAGATGATAAATCCTATGAGTTCGTATACAACTCCGAATTCTTTAAAAGAGAGAATATATCCACTATCTTAAATTTTCAGCATTAATTATATATTTCAACAAATATGACAAGAGAGCTTGACTGAAAGTGAAATTCTATTATTATCATGCAACTACGGCATTAGCCGAAAACTTGTAATGACATATGATGTCCCTTTTAAGGTGATCCGGTGAGGTCGCTAAAGGAAAAAAATGTTAAGCCTTTCGAACAATTATAAAACTTCAAATATTAACTGCTTAAATAAATATATATCAATAAGTTACTTTCTATTTTCTGGAGGTTCTATTGCCGGATAAAACAGAAATTATTCTGGATGAAAAGAAAATGAAACGGGCGCTGACCCGTATTACTCATGAGATTTTGGAGCAGAATACCGATCCTGAATCGCTTGGGATTATCGGAATTGTGACTCGTGGTTCAAGGTTGGCAAAAAGAATTGCTGAGATGATTGAAGAATTTGAGGGTGTTAAAGTACCGGTTGGGTTGATGGATATCAGTTTATACCGTGACGATGTGCACTCCAAACTGGATCAGCCGATTGTACAGGCAACTGAGATACTTTTTGAATTGAAAAACAAAAATGTGATTTTGGTTGATGATGTACTTTTTTCAGGACGCACAATCCGAGCCGCCTTGTCTCAAATCGTCGATTTTGGACGACCTAAAACTGTCCAGTTGGCAGTCTTGGTTGATCGCGGACATCGCGAATTGCCGATCAAGGCTGATTATGTCGGCGTCAATATTCCTACCTCTAAAGACGATCAGGTCATCGTGGAAGTCTTGGAAAAAGATGGCACTGATCAGGTTAAAATTGAGCGTGCTACCAGAAAAACTAAAACAAAAGGAACTAAAAAGTGAGTCGATTAAGTTCACGGCATTTGTTGGGTCTTGAAGGGGTTCCACGAGAAGATCTGGAATTAATTCTGAATACTTCTGATACCTTTCGGGAAGTTATTGATCGGACGATTAAAAGAGTTCCGACTCTTCGCGGAATGACGGTTGTAAACCTGTTTTACGAACCTTCGACTCGTACCCGAATATCATTTGAATTGGCTGAAAAACGTCTCTCGGCTGATATTGTAAATTTCTCTACTTCAACTTCCTCGGTAAAAAAAGGTGAGTCACTTAGAGATACCGTTCAGAATATTGAAGCTATGAAAATAGATATGGTTGTGGTTCGCCACAGTTCTTCGGGAGTACCATATTTTCTGACCCAGTGCATGGATGCTAATATTATTAACGCCGGCGATGGCGCCCACGAACACCCAACTCAGGCACTGCTGGATATGTACACGATCAAGAAAAAATACGGCAAAATTGACGGTCTCCGGGTTGTCCTTATCGGTGACATCAAACATTCAAGGGTTATTCGTTCAAATATATGGGGCTTGAAAGCGATGGGAGCCTCGGTTGCTCTTTGCGGACCGGTAACCTTACATCCTTATGAAATTGAAAAATTCGGCTGTGATGTTTATTCTAATATTGATGAAGCCCTTGAGGGTGCTGATGTTGTCAACGTGATGAGAATCCAGCTCGAAAGACAACAAGCCGCAATGTTTCCATCGAATCGTGAATACACAAAACTGTTTGGAGTTACAAAAGAACGCCTAAAAAGATTGAATAAAAATTACACTATTATGCACCCGGGACCAATCAATCGCGGCGTTGAGATCACAAGTGAAGTTGCAGACAGTAAACACTCGGTAATCCTCGATCAGGTTACAAACGGACAGGCAGTCAGAATGGCTGTGCTTTATCTGTTATCCGGGAGAAAAGAGGAGGAGAGCGAATAATGACCAGTAAAAAATATGATTTAGTTATTACCAACGGAAGAGTAATAGACTCCGCTCTGGGGTTTGGTAAAGATGCCCACATTTTTATTAAAGATGGCAAAATTGTCAAAATCGAAAAAGATAACGGCACCAACCGAAAAGAGATTAGCACTTTAGATGAAAATCAATTAGTCGATGCTGCCGGGATGATTGTCGTACCGGGATTGATTGATATTCATGTCCATCTGAGAGAACCCGGTCGAGAAAGTGCCGAAACTGTCAAATCAGGTTGTGAGGCTGCCGCTGCCGGTGGTTTTACTACTATCTGTTGTATGCCCAACACAACCCCCCGAATTGATAATCAGGAAACTGTAAAATTTGTTCAGGATCGTGCCAAAGATGCTAAAGCCAGAGTCCATGTCATTGGGGCGATTACCAAAAATATCGAAGGCAAAGAACTTGCCGAAATCGGTGACCTCGTAGCCATGGGTGCGGTCGGTATTACCGACGATGGACATTATGTGCAAAACCCGGAAATTATGCGTCGAGCCTTGGAATATGCCAAGATGTTTAATATCCCGGTTATGCAGCACGCTGAAGATACTTTCCTTTGTGATGGCGGTGTGATGAATGAATCGTTCCAGTCATCCCGACTGGGTATGAAAGGTTCTCCGGCGGTAGCTGAAGAGATTGCTGTGCTTCGAGACATTGCGCTTTGCAGAACAACCAACGGTAGACTGCATATTCAGCATGTTTCATCCAAAGGTGCCGTTGATGCTATTCGTAAGGCTAAAGCAGAAGGTATCAATGTTACTGCCGAAGTAACCCCGCACCATCTGCTTCTCACTGATGTAGAGATCGGCAAAGAGTTTAATACTAATCTAAGAGTCAATCCGCCGCTTAGAACAGAAGAAGATCGTGAAGCATGTATCGCCGGTCTGATTGATGGTACCATCGATTGTATCGCCTCCGATCATGCCCCTCATACCGAGGAAGACAAAGACTCCGAATTTGACAAGGCTCCTCCCGGACTGATCGGACTGGAAACAACGGTTGGCTTAGTCAGTACCTATCTGATATCTAAAGGTTATCTAAGCTGGGCTGATGTCACTCGTAAACTATCTTATAATCCGGCAAGAATATTGAACCTTGAAGGCGGATCGCTTGACGATGGTTCAATTGCCGATATAACGATCATCAATCCTGAGAAAAAATGGACAGTGAAAGCTGACAAATTCCGTTCGCAATCTAAAAACTCTCCGTTTATAGGATGGAAGCTCAAAGGACAGGTTGATAAAACTATCCTTGGCGGCAAAGTAGTTTTCGAACAGTAATAATGTCATCCTCGCGCAAGCGGGGAACCAGTAGGGCAGGATCCCTGTGATCCTGCCAATATTTCGTGTGGGCGGCAGATGTCAACCACACCCCGTGTGCTCGTCTGCCCCAGTTTAAAATGTTCTGTTGGGTCTTGATTTTTGCTTGCAAAAATTGTGACCCGACAGTTAACTAATTTCTATTGGGTATGATTTACTGTTTATGTTCTGTTGGGTCTTGATTTTTGCTTGCAAAAATTGTGACCCGACAGTTTAATACAACTATGGGGCTACGCTTAAAAGAACAAATATATGGAAATTGTTTTTTCGTAACGACCACCTTCAACAACTGGGAAAATTACGGAAACATTGATGGAGTTTATGAAAAACTTTTTGAATTATTAGTTTTATATTTGAAGAAATATAAAGGTAAATTAATGGGTTATGTATTTATGCCTTCTCATATTCACCTATTGATTGAAATAGAAGGAAAAAATCTTTCTCCATTCATGAGAGATTTTAAAAAATATATATCGCAAAAAGCATTCAAAGATATCAGGATAGATAATAATAAAATATGGATGGATGGTTTTGATAGAGTTGTAATTTATAGCGAAGTTGTTTTATTGCAAAAACTGGAATATATTCATCACAATCCAGTGAAAGCAGGATTTGTAAATAATGCCAATGATTGGAAATGGTCGAGTGCACAGGACTACTCAAGTGACAAAATAGTTAATTTTATTGTATTTACAAATTGGAAATAGAAGTGTCGGGTCACAATTTGCCTCTGGCAAATCAAGACCCAACACAACAGTAAGAAGATTGACATGGAACGATATAATAAATACGACAAACAATACGAAACAGAAGATTATTTAAGTTCTGCTGGGATTAATTTGCTGTTTAGGTTCTGTTGGGTCTTGATTTTTGCTTGCAAAAATTGTGACCCGACAGTTAGCTAATTTTAAGTCAGGTGGATTATCACATCTGACTTTTTTTTAATAAAATGAACAAATGTAATTTTATAGCGTAAAACTATTTGTATCGTCTAACTAAGGAATTAGGAATTAGAGAGGGAACATAGAAATGCTGCGTCAGGTTATATCAATAATAATCACACTTATAATTTTATCATCACTCTGTTGGGCTGATGATACAACCGTAATAAATACCAATAACGAGGCTCCGAAAATATTTATCGACTGTCAGTCCTGCGATATGGACTATTTCCGGCAGGAGATCGGTATCGCCTCATTGGTACGCGACCGCAAGCAAGCCGAGGTGCATATTCTGGTTACAAGACAGCGAACCGGAAGTAATGGTCGGGAATATACGCTTGAATTTATCGGACAGGAAAAATACAAGACTATGTCTGATACTCTTAAATATATTTCACAGGAATCAGATACCGATGATATAACTCGCAAGGGTTTGATTAAAATAATTCGCATGGGTCTGGTGCGGTTTATTGCTAAAACCGATCTGGCAAAATATGTTGAGATAAATTTTAATAAGCCCTCCGAAGAGATTGTCGAATTTGATAAATGGAAAAACTGGGTTTTTACTATCGATGCAAACTCATGGTTCAACGGTCAGAAAACTTATCGTTCAATTAATATATATGGTAATATCAGAGCCCAGAAAGTGACAAAAAAGAATCGATTTATTTTTGGAATGTGGGGAAATTATAATGAAGATAAATATGATTATGAAGATACGCATGAACTAAGTATCTCACGCAGTCGCGGTGCTGATGTTGATTTATATTTTGGTTTAAACGATCATTGGTCGGTGGGTTTGTCGAGTTCTGTCTATACCTCGACTTACAGCAATAAAAAATTATCAACTTCCTTAATCCCCCGAATTGAATATAATCTGTTCCCTTACAATGAATCTAATAGGCGCCAATTCAGATTCGGCTATCTTTTGATTGGTCATATTGTCGATTATGATGAAATAACGATTTATAATAAAACCAGTGAGAATCTTATATCTGAACAATTTCGAGTGACAGCAGAATTTATCCAGCCATGGGGAGAGGTAGAAGCTACCTTGAGTGGTTTGCACTATTTTCACGATTTTGACAAGACCCGAATTCAGTTGTACGGTGATGTGTCAGTCAGATTATTTGAAGGTTTTTCATTGGAAATTGATGGGTCAATATCAAGGATACGTGACCAGCTATCATTAAGACGCGGCGATGCCGACGAAGCGGATGTGTTATTACGTCAAACAGAACTTGCAACAAGCTACAGCTATTATGCTTCGTTCGGTTTCAGTTATTCGTTTGGATCTACAAACAATAATGTAGTGAATCCAAGATTTGGTTTTTAACAAGCTTGTAAGATCAATATATTTGACCAATATAATTCAGTATGAATTTTTATACTATCTTGACATCGTATAATAGATAGAATATTATATAAATTATAGATCATTTTGTCATGCTATCAACGAAAGGAGATATTCTATGTCATATGACCTTTCAATTCAAGATAATCAAGATTACATCAAAGTAGTGATTTCAGGAGACCGAATTCCAGGTCAAGAAGTGGCAGATATCAGTGCTGTTTTGGTTGAAGTGGCAGAGTACTGTAAGGAGAAAAATAGCAATAAAGTACTTGGTGTTATAAATCTTTCCGGTCGGTTGCCAACTATGGCTTCATTAAATATAATCAATACTACCGATTCATTCGGCTGGGACCGAAAATTTAAATTTGCATTATATGATATGAATGACGACTCACGAAAGGATAATCTTTTTACTGAAACTGTCGCCACGAATCGAGGATTTCAATTAAAAGTGTTTGATAACGAGCAAGATGCGAATAAATGGCTGCTTAATCAATAAGCTTAATAGATTTATATAAATTTTCAATATAACAACTTTCAAAAAAGGCTAATTATGCCCTGTCTTGAAATAACAATCCCAAAGATTGATAATAACAGAAAAGAAGAACTCGCCAAACAATTGACCTCAGCTTTTGCAAAAGCAAGTGGCTTTCCGGAAGAGATTTTCGGGATAAAATTTAATTTGTACGTTCTCAACGATGCCTCATCGGGCGGTGTTTTGTGTAACGACTATGAAGGAAGACCGTATCTTCATTTTCTGCTTTACTGTCCAAAAATTAAAAGAGAAGTGAAACAAAAACTGGTAGCAGAGTTCACAGAGATTTATACAAAAGTTATCGGTGAAAGTGAATGGAAACCGGTGATACATATTTGCGAGCATCCCTATGATAATGTCGGTGTCGATGGGAAATTGTTGTCTGATGCTTTCGAACAGTGCGCTGAGTCTGAATTCTATTACAAACTCCCAAAAGATTAAATGATTATTTTAGAAATTCGACAATTTTTGTAACAGCTTTATTAAGTTCTGTTGGGTCCTGATTTTTGCTTGCAAAAATTGTGACCCGACAGTTTGTAAGTTCTATTGGGTATAACTTATTGTTTAAGTTCTACTGGGAATAATTTGCTGTTTAAGTTTTACTGGCAATCAATTCTACTTTTAAAATTTAGGTTCTGTTGGGTCTTGATTTTTGCTTGCAAAAATTGTGACCCGACAGTTTAATTATTATATGGATAATACTTCTAACCGACCATTCTATACTAAATTCGCCTGGGCGTATGATAAAATCATTGAAAGAGATACAAAAAAAGACTGCGAATTTATCAAGCGAAGCTTGTTGAAAAATAATATTTCACTCAACAGTTATATTTTAGATGCCGGATGTGGAACAGGGAATTACTCTATAGAATTAGCACATCATGGTTTCAAAACAGTTGGTGTCGATTTATCCGAACAGCAAATAGAAGTAGCAAAAAGCAAACTGACCAATGAAAACTCCCAGATAGAATTTTCAACAGGAAATCTGTTTGACTTGGATTATAAAAACTCATTCGATTCAATTATATGCCGGGGTGTACTTAACGATTTTATCGAAAATAATTTACGTCAGGAAATATTTTATAAGTTTAAATCATACCTAAAACCTGATGGTCTTTTAATATTTGATGTCCGTGACTGGGAGAACTCAAAAAAAGCCAAATCTACAAATCCTATCTTTGAAAAAGTTATTCAACTTGAAGATGGCGAACTGCATTTCAAATCTGAAACAACTTTGAATCCCAATAAGAAACAGTTACATATCAAAGAGACCCATAAAATTATTAATAACAGAAAAACTGAAAAAGTCGAACATGATCTAATCATGCGCTGCTGGACAAAAGACGAGCTTATGAATTGTTTAACCAATGCCGGATTCTCAGAGATTAAACTTTATGGAGACTATGATTTTAATGTCCCGCTTGGTAAAACTGAAAAGATAATAGTAATCGCAAAATAATTTATATTTGTAGGGCAGGATTACCAACCCTCGGTTGCCCTGTGATCCTACCAAATAAAAAAGGAGCAGAATAATCTGCTCCCTATATTTATAATCAAACTAACGAAGTTAGTTAATTTCGGCTCTCATATCAGCCGCCATTTCTTTGATCTTCTGCAAATCACGAATCATCTCACTCCAGCCATACCAAAGCGCGTAATCCGGGTTAGCATGGAAAACACCCTGGAACGCCCGCATGCGATGTTTCAGATGCATCTCAAACAGAGTCTGTTCAATATGGGTCGGTGCATCATGGAATGTTAATAGATCCGGGAACGGAAAGGAATAACTTTCCGGCTGGGCTAACATGCCATCTTTGTAAAGATCAGCAATTATCCGAATTCCCTGAGCCAGCAAATGATCAACTTCGCGAATCATATCATCACCTTTTTGAAGCTCACCTTTGGCGAAATTCTCAGAGTGACAATCGGAACAGATAGCGATCATTTTATTTCGTTCGACATCAAAAGATTCTTTATCCAAACGGGCAACATCAGCCGCCTTGATAACATCAAGTCTCGCGGTCGGATTACCTTCCATATCAAGCACACCCAGTGCCTGGAAAATTGTAATCTGATCAGCTTTCCATTGCGGGTCCTCTGAAAGTGGCAAACGTACCGCTAAAAATCCCCACGCTGTGCGAACTTCATGATTTCCTTCAGACATATGACAGGTCTGACAGGTAGGCGCCGGAGTTGATTCCGGAAGCGTACCATTCTGTTTTAACAAAGCCCGAACGCCGTGTTTCGATGAGGAATACATCTCCCACTGCGGATGATCAAACCCCATGTGACAGGTCTGACAAGCCTGTGGTTGTTGTGCTTCTTTTACTGAAAAAGTATGACGGGTATGACAGGCATCACAGGATGCCAAACCGAACCCGGCACCTTTGGCTTTCAAATCAGCAATCTGTTCTTCAGATTTTACTCCTATTTTATGACAACCGCCGCACCCTTTCATCCCTTCATTAAGTGCCATCGGCAATTGATGGGTGGTCGGCATAGCTTGAAGCGCCGCCCAGGCAAGCGAGTGTTTGCCTTTCATAAATTGTTCAACCTGCGTATCATGACACTCGGCACAGGTTTCAGGTGTCGGGATTAAAACATTGGCAACATCATCAGCCGTTTTGTGACCATCGCCATGACAACCGTCACAGGAGATATCGTTCTCGCTGTGTTTACTCAACTGCCAATCAACAACGATGTTAGGTGTTTCCTTTTGATGACAATCAACACAGTCATCTGCAATAGCCAGTCCTGTCATCAGAAAGACCATCACGAATGAAGTTAAAATTTTGTACATTACATACCTCTCTCTCAATAGGATATAGTTTTGACCTCTCTCTATTATTTAATTATCTTTATAGTTAGTACGCTTGATCTAAGTCAAGAAAGTCTGATTATATTTTCAAACATCACATGATTAGTCTTGTTTGCTATATGTGATTGGAGACTGTCAGAATTACCGTATGTTAGGATGACTTAACAATAGGAGGTTATATGGCTGATAAAAATAAAATATTTGAAGTAGACACCGGTTTATCCCCCGGGGGCAAAGCGAATTTGGCGACCGAACATGTGGCGGCGGGGTTTCCTTCGCCGGCGGATGATCATCTTGAGGGAAAACTTGATCTCAATGAATATCTGGTCAAACATCCGGCGGCAACTTTCTTTGTGCGGGTAGTCGGTGATTCGATGATCAATGCCGGAATCCATGCCGGCGATCTGCTAGTGGTTGACAGGTCGTTGGAATCGACCGACCGGAATATCATACTTGCGGTAATTGATGGTGAGATTACCGTCAAAAGATTGATCCGTAAAAAGGGAAAAGTTATTCTGATGCCTGAAAATGAAAATTATAAACCGATCAAAATCAACGAAGAGTCCCAGTTTGAAATCTGGGGCGTGGTGACCCATGTCATTCATGGCTTTTGCGGAAGTCCCGCCACCGAGATTGTTTGAGAGCAAAACGTATGGAACGGACCGATATAATATACGCGCTGGTGGACTGCAATAATTTCTACGCCTCCTGCGAACGGTTGTTTAATCCCAAACTGAACGGCAAGCCGATTGTGGTCTTGTCCAACAACGACGGGGTAATCGTGGCGCGTTCCAACGAGGCTAAAGCGCTGGGAATCGAAATGGCGGTGCCGGTATTTAAGGCAAAAAACATTATCGAAAAAAATAACGTCCATGTTTTTTCATCCAACTATACTTTGTACGGCGATATGTCACGCCGGGTGTTTGATACTCTTCGGATGTTTTCACCCGAGGTCGAGATTTATTCTATTGATGAAGCCTTCATGAATTTATTCGGTTGTGATCGGCTGAACCAGTTTGAACAGCTTCAAAAAGTCGAATCCAACCGGGCAATCTACGGACGCACCACCCTTGAGAAATATGGTCGGCTGATAAAGGACACCGTTCAGAAATGGACCGGTATTCCGGTCTCGGTCGGCATCGCTCGCACCAAAGTTCTTGCCAAAGCCGCGAACCGTCTGGCGAAAAAATCGCCCCGGGCCGGAGGCGTGCTCGATCTGGTCGACTCGCCCTACCTTGAACAGGCGCTTGAAAATATCGAAGTGGGTGATATTTGGGGTGTCGGACATCAGAGCAAAAAAAAACTGAAGATGCGCCGGATCAACAACGCTCTCCAGTTGCGCAACGCCGATGAAAAGGTCGTCCGCAATGAGATGGGGGTGAACGGCGTGCGACTGGTCAAGGAGCTAAACGGGGTGTCATGTATGGAGCTTGACCATTGCCCGCAACCGCGCAAAAGCACCACCTCGTCGCGGTCGTTCGGGCGCGAGGTTGAGTCGATTGAGGAACTACGCGAAGCCGTAGCGAGTTTTATATCTATTGCCGCCCAAAAACTTCGGTCGGAAAAACTTGCCGCCAAATATCTCAGCGTTTATATCCTGACTAATTCGTATAAAACCGATGCTCCCCAGTATAACAAATCGGTCTCGATAAAACTTCCGGTCGCAACCAACGATACTTCGGTGCTGATAAAATATGCCGGACGGTGTCTTGCAAAAATTTACCGCAAAGGTTACAAATACAAAAAGGCGGGTGTGCTGTTTACCGAACTGGTGCCGGCGGACAAGGTACAGGCGGATCTGTTTAGTAAACCGCGAAGTAAAAAATCGCAGGCGTTGATGGAGACCCTTGATGATATCAATGATAAGATGGGATCGGGCACGCTTATCTATGCGACGCAAGGGTTGAGGAAGAACTGGAAGATGCGATCTGCGAGCCGTACTCCCAACTACACCACCCGCTGGGACAGTTTGCTGGAAGTGGGGTAAGGGGTGTGTGCTCTAGTATGAGAACTACCACTCCATGCTATTATCTAACTTATTTACTTTGTTAAGACTAAGAATTTTTTTATAAATTTCAAAACATAAAAGCTTAGTAATCCAATTATAGCTATAAATGTAAAACCTAAAGGTATTTTTTCTAATTGCAACCTAGTTAATAGTATAAATATTAGAATTAGAAATATATAATGAATATTTATAGATGTATTATAATTTTTAACAATCCCAATTTTAAGAAGTATCAATCCGAGGAATTTACCACTTAACATGTTAGCAATACTAAATATTAATATTCCATTAGTTAGTCTCATAAATAAAACGTCACTAAGATTTATTTCAGAGGCAACATTAGAATTTGTAGTAAGTTGATAAACAAATAGAAGAATTGACAAAGATGCAATTGAAATTGATACACCCATATCCGTTTTAGAAACGGATTGCGTTCTTTTTGATTCGTCGCAATGTAACCATTCTATTACAAAACGATATACAAAATAAATTACCAGTATTACAATTACCCATGGAACAGCTTGAGGAGTTTTGATTGCTGAGATAATTGATCCGAAATTATCAGAAGTTTCAACTTTCGATAAATCAATTCCAACTAATTCCCATGCAAACAGAATACTACTCCAGAGCAGTAACTGTCGCCGTGCTTTATTATATTCTCCTGTAAGTGAAGGAATTATTTTAGCAGCCATTAACTACTCCAGGGTACAATGTTATAAATCATCTATTAAGAAGTTTATCTCTCAAATTTAAGGCCTCTATATCATTCGGATTATAAACTAAACAACTATCCAAACTTTTAATTGCTTCAGGAATCATATTAATATAATAGAAAACAACGCCGCGATTAAACCAAGACTTGAAATTATCATGTTTATAAACCAAAGCACTATCATAACTGGCAATTGCATCTTCATACTTTTTCAGCTCACCAAATGAATTCCCTCGATTATGCCAGGCATTAAAAAAGTCATGTTTATAAACCAAAGCACTGTCATAACTGGCAATAGCTTCTTCATATTGTTTCAGTTCATCTAAATTAATCCCACGATTATTCCAAGCTTCAATATAATTATGTTTATAAACTAAAGCACTGTCATAACTGGCAATTGCTTCTTGATAAAACTCTAGTACATTTAAAGAATGTCCTCGATTATACCATGCTCCAATATGATCATGTTTATAAACCAAAGTACTGTCATAACTGGCAATAGCTTCTTTATGCATTCTCAGTTCAACGAAGGCATTTCCCCGATTATACCAAGCATCAAAATAATCATGTTTATATACTATAGCACTGTCATAACTGGCAATAGCTTCTTTATACATTTTCAGCTCAAAGAATGCAATTCCGCGATTACACCAAGCATCAAAATAATCATTCTTAAAAACCAAAGCACTGTCATAACTGGCAACAGCAGCTTCATACATCAGAAGTTCATGTAATGCAACCCCACGATTATTCCAAGACATATAATGTTCATGTTTATAAACCAAAGCACTATCATAACTGGCGACAGCCTCTTTATACATTTGAAGTTCATGTAATGCAATCCCGCGATTATCCCAAGCATCTATAAAATCATGCTTATGAGTCAAAGCACCATCATAATTTGCAACGGCTTCTTTATGCTTTTTTTGATTCCTAAATGCAATCCCACGATTATTCCAAACAAGATAATTATCAGGTTTATAAACTAAAGCACTGTCATAACTGGCAATTGCTTCCTCGTACATTTGCAATTTTTCTAATGTATTTCCACGATTACACCATATAACAGAATTATCATGTTTATAAACTAAAGCACTATCATAACTTTCAATAGCTTCTGCATACATATCCAAATGCCCAAAGACAACACCTTGATTATTCCAAAGAGTATAATTATTATACTCTAGATTTAACGCCAATTTAATATATTTTAAAGAAGTAGTATATTCCTCATTGTCATCATAACTCAAACTAATATAAAAATAGATTTCAATAATTTTTTGCGTATCTAATGGTAATGTGTTTTGTGCCTCACTCAGTGCATATTGCAAATGTTTAATTGCCGAATTGTATTCTTCTCGACCTAATGCGACCAAACCTGAATCAAACGCTGTTGTTGCCTGCAATGATAGACAATCTGCCTCGACTCTTAAATCATTTTTTTCTTCTTGAGTTTTTTCATCACCCAATGATGACATCTTAAGTTGTGCTTTGTAATCTTCCCATTCACACATAGCTTCGTTAAAATTTTCTTTAGTGATAAGTTCTGGCTTATCTTCAATAAAAATAAGAATTGTAACAAGACATAAAGTTGATACTACTATCAAGTTCATATACCACTGCAATTTCTTCCCAGGTTCTGGTTTTGAAAGCAAATTATTCATTACTACTAATACGCCTGCTAGTGCTGGTAAGAAATATATTAGCCATTCAATCATTAAAATTTTCCCATGTATGGTTAAACCCTGTGTTAATAATATGATATTCTAGTATGTTAAACAACAAAGAATTGTTAGGATAGTCCATATAGGCCAGAGAATCTATCCTGCCACACTCCCAATTTCCCCAGCTTTTCAATGGTGAATGAGGTTTCGATACCCTTTATAAAAGGAGGGACGGGAAGTTATGTCCATAATCACGATTACAAAAACACACGAGGTAAAGTGGGGTCAGTCCGCCTGGGCGGGCTCGACGCCTACCAAAGTGACAATGCTGTCAGGCAGAGTCACCTGACAGCACGAAAGAAGAAAAACCATGCTTGAAAGTATTTTAAATATAAAAGTAACAAAACGAACCCATTTAGAAAATTCAAAGGAAAGTAATAATAATGCGCCAGAGAAAATCACACGAAGTGTGCGAACCCATTTGATAATTGGCAGGATCGCAGGGATCCTGCCCTACAAAGAATTAAGATTGAAAGAACTCAAAAACCATGCCTTACGATATAGGAAACTTAAAACATACGAAGTATGTAAAATATACAAAGTGTGCGAAGTATACGAAGTATGTAAAAGTGAAGAAACGAAGCCAAATCGTTGTAAAAGTAAATTGCCGATAAGGTTACAACGAATTTTTAAGGTTTTATAGATAACGATGAAAAAAATAGTAGGTCGGGTTCCGATGATGCTTCAAGCATTGAGAAACCCGACATTCAATTTAAATTCAGATGTCGGATTTTTCCCTTCGGTCAGAACCCGACCTACGAAAAACTAAATGTACTTGATTATAAAACACACAACATGTGCGCCAGAGAAAGTCACACTAAATCTGCCCTGTTTTCGTTGTACATGAAATTAACGGAATAACTTACGACAAAATAAACACGAAATATACAGAAAAAATAATTAAGGTTTCTCAACATTTACCGAAATATAATATGTACACAGGGCACATTAGGATAGAGCAAAATGATCAACGTTTTAATAAGTTGGATTTATGATTGTTCCTGATACTGATTTAGAAACAGTTGATAAAATCATTGAGCAACTTGGAGATTTACCCGCAGCACCTGAGATTTTGAGTAAAGCATTAAAAATGACATCCGATCTACAATCGAATATCAATGATATATCAAAACAAATTTT
Source organism: uncultured bacterium (assembly GCA_965372795.1). Lineage (GTDB taxonomy): Bacteria > Zixibacteria > MSB-5A5 > GN15 > FEB-12 > QNAD01. The sequence continues at coordinate 100,940 of CBDVDR010000001.1, read as the reverse complement.
AGCCGACCAATCCCTGGCATTAAAAGTAATTAGTTTATCTAATTCTCCGATGTATGGACAGGTAAACCGAATTTCTTCAATATCTGAAGCTATAAGAATTATTGGATTTGATCAGGTCAAATCAATTATCGTCAGTGCTTCGACCTATAATTTATTTAAATCATCTACACACGCCAAGATCGCAAAAAAACTATGGGAACACTCACTTGCCGCAGCCCTTGGATCAAGAATAATTGTACAAAAATTTGGAATCTTAGATAAAGAAGAAGCTTATCTTTGCGGTTTATTGCATGACATAGGTAAACTGGTGCTTTTGCAAACCGCACCAAACACTTATCTCAAAATTATAGAAAAGGTTAAAGAAACCAAATTACCATTTATGGAAGTTGAAGGTCAAGAGCTGGGCTTTAATCATGTCAATGTTGGACATGCGCTATTAACAAAATGGCAATTTCCTTCAAACCTGATTTCACAAATATCAGTCCATCATTCATCAAAACCTTATAAAAAAGAACCTTCAAAAAGCTTAGGACGAGTGATTGCTATTGCTGATCTACTTGCCAAGTATATTGGAGCCAGTTTCTTTGAAGCTTATGAATCTGAAAAAGAGACTGATTATTATATTGGAGAGATGTGTATTGATGAAGTTGATCTGATCTCACTTCGAATTGATACCGAAGCAGCCTTCAATTATGAAATATTCAATTATTATCAATAATTATTAAATCTAAATAATTCTCTGTTTTCCGGGCAAATCTTCATTAATCCTGTATAAAAAAAGAAGTTGAGTTTTGAGTAATTAAATAGCATTATACAGTCGACTATTTGAATAGACATTTATAATTAGCAGAGATTGAAGGATATATATTGAGCCCAGAAGAGATCAAAAACTGTATCGTATCAACGGTTATTCCAGCCCTCAACGAAGAAGGCAATATCGATGAACTCTGTCGTCAGTTCGACGAAATGCAGCAAAAAGCTCCATTCAAGTCAGAATTAGTGCTTATTGACGATGGTTCAACCGATAAGACCCTTGAAAAAATCAAAGAAAATGCCCAAAAATACAGTTTTATCAAATATAAAAGCCATCAGCGCAATCGAGGTCTAACCGAATCCTTGCAGACCGGATTCTCAATCGCGAGCGGTGAAATTTATGTCTTTTATCCTGCAGATTTGCAATATATCCCCGAAGATATCCCGGCTTTAGTCAGCCCAATCTTTGACGGTGCCGATTTAAGTACCGGCTGGAAACAGGGGAAATATGAAAAACGGTTCGTTTCGACTATCTACAATTGGGTGTCGCGGAAGATTTTTAATCTCCAGGTTCACGATCTGAATTCGGTCAAAGCTTTCCGCAAAGAAGTCATCAAACATATTTTCATGCGCCGCGACTGGCATCGGTATCTGGTCGTTCTGGCCGCAACCGAAGGATTCCGAGTCGACGAGGTCAAGATTCCGTTGTATGAACGGGCTTGGGGCGAAACAAAATTTTCATTCTGGCGGATTCCGGTGGGGGTTCTTGATATGATTGCGGTGAAATTTCAGATAACCTTTTTGAAAAAACCGCTTCTGTTTTTCGGCGCTCTTGGTTCAATATTTATGATCTTCGGAGTTTTGGTCGGGATCTGGGCAGTCTTTCTGAAATACTATGCCGGAGAAACTCAACTCCCGCTTTTGTATCTGGTGATTTTACTGTTTGGAATCGGTCTTGGTCTTTTCATGATGGGTTTTATCTCCGAGGGGCAGGCTTCCGTCAAAGAAGAGTTGAGCTTTATGCGTCGGAGAGTACAGGCGCTTCTTGAAGAATTAAATAAATCTGATAAATAAATAAAAGAGCATGACTCAAACTTCCCGATCAGGCTTAAATAAATATCTTGGCAACGCTATCAAAATTCTGTTGACGGTCGTTGTCCTTTATTTCCTATTTTTTCAAATTGAAAAACATTGGGCAGATATAAAAGATTTCAACTGGCAGTTGGATTATCTCTATCTGGTTCTGTCGATTGTTACCGGATTGGTGACGCTGGTTTTGTTTTCGTTAATCTGGCGCTGGATAATATTCAGTTTGGGGCATCAGGTCAGCCCGGCAAAATCGTTTCGGATATTTTACATCTCTAATTTAGGCCGGTATATTCCGGGAAAAGTATGGCAATTGTTCGGGATTTTGTATCTTGCCAAAAAAGAGGGGATTCCGCCTGAGGATGCAACCGCTTCGTTTGTCCTGGCACAGTTGTATGCTCTGCCAGCCTCGTTTTTGATATACATTCTGATGGCACAGTTTGAGACCGAGATATTGATTGATCAGATTGCGATTTTTGGACCCCAGTCATCGATGTTGATTTTTGCATTTATGTTATTGGTAAGTTTTGCGATAATATTTTTCCCTGAGAAGATTTTATCATTTGGGAATATTGTTTTAAGAAAATTCTCACGCCCTGAAGTAAAGTTCAATCCGGACAAAAAAGTTGCTCTGAAGTTATTTGTAGGTTATTCTATTGCCTGGGTCGGGTACGGAGCAGCGTTCTGGTTGTTTCTTCAGGCGGTAATTCCGGACTCAAAAGTCGGCTTGTTTGCCTCGATAGGTATTTTTAATGCTGCCTATCAACTGGGGTATCTGGCTTTATTTGCACCGGGAGGATTTGGACCGAGGGAAATAATTATGGGGATGCTGTTAACGCCGTTTGTCGGGGCTATTGCTCCGGCGGTTGCGATAATGGCGCGGTTGTGGTCGATTGTAATTGAGTCGATTGCAGCAACGATGGCTTTGTTTGTAAAAAAATAAATTGGAGAATAGTTTGGCTAAGAAAAAACCTGTTACAAGACAAATCAAACCCAAGTCAGAATTTCATATTGAGCAACAGCGATGGTTTGTACCGGCATATTTTGCAGTTATACTGGTAGCCTTGCTATTTTTGTTTCGTGATTTTGTTTTTTCAGATAAGATGCTGGCGATGTCGGATCAGATACAAGCCGGAGTGTTTTTCAGAATGTTTTTAGTTGAGCATTTTTTGAATAGCGGATCATTCCCGCAGTGGATGCCATATATTTTTGGAGGGATGCCGTATATCGAAGCCTTCCATGGTGATATATTCTATCCGCTGTCGATGATGAAACTTCTGGCAACCGATTATACCGATTACGTTCGGATACAGGGTTGGACACTGATCTGGCATATCTATCTTGCCGGTGTGTTTATGTATTTCTGCGCCAAGAGTTTTAATCTTTCTAAAGTTGCGTCATTAGTAAGTGCGACAATTTATATGTTTGCCCCATTACTGGTTTCGATGATTGCACCGGGGCATGATGGTAAGATTTATGTTATTACTCTGTTTCCGTTAGTGATAATGTTTTTAGAATTAGGCTTTACCCGAAGTAACAAGTTACTCTATTTTTCGCTATTAGGAATGGTTATCGGGGTAATAATTCTTTCACCACATGCTCAGATGTCATACTATACTTTATGGGCGGTTAGTTTTTATGCTTTGCTGAAATTAGTTAATCTTTTCAGAGAGAAAAAATCAATTAAACCGCTGATTAAGCCGGGAGCATTGACTGCTTATGCGGTAGTGATCGGGTTGACATTGTCGGCGATACAGTTTTATCCGGGTTATAATTACACGACAAATTACTCACCAAGGACCGACACCAAGCAGGGTTGGGAATGGTCAACCTCATGGTCGTTACATGAGGAGGAAGCCTTTTCGTTGGTGGTAAATGAATTCTCCGGAACAAGAAGCAATAATACCAAGACTTACTACTGGGGAAAAAATGCTTTTAAGGATAATTCTGAATCGGTAACGGTTATTGGAATATTTTTGGGATTGATCGGATTTTTCTTTAGCCGCAGGAGGGAAGGGTATTTCTTCGGGGGCTTGGCGCTCTTTTCGCTGATCTATGCGCTGGCGGCAACAACGCCGATTTATTATATCTTTTTCTATTTAATACCAAAGGTGAGTGCCCTTCGGGCAGCCTCAATGATAATGTTTATGTTCCTTTTCTCGACGGCTTTGCTGTCGGGGTTTGCAATTCAGACAATTAAAGATAAAAGGGAACAGCTATTTTCAGATTCTCATAAAAGATTCAAATATTTATTGTTCGGTTTTCCATCTTTCATGTTTTTGTTAGCCTTCCTGTTTACCGTTGCCGGAAAAGGGATGTTGAATCTGTGGGCATCTATTTTTCATAGCACCGCCTCGACTACGTTAGTTCAGCAAGGGGTTACAAAGCTGGATATCGGTTATATGAATCTTCCGGCGATTGTGTCGGGGGCATGGATGGGATTTATTTTTACAGCCATTGTTGCCGGTTGTATATATCTGTACACAAATAAGAAATCAGGAATGTTGATACTTGCAGTAATACCATTGGTTGTGGTCTGGGACGGGTTGCGTTTTGATTCCCGGTTTATTGATACAATTGAACCTCAACAGTATTTTGCGGGTAATCCGGTAACCGATTATTTTAAAAATATTGATGGGAAATACCGGGTCATGAACATGGGAATTATCCCCGAAGATATGCTGCCGTTTTTTGGGGTAGATGTGGTTGTGGGTTATCACGGCAACCAGCTTAATTGGTATGACAAATTATTAGGCGGTCCTCAGAAGAAAAACCGGAGGAATCCTCGATTTTTGAACCTTGTTGGAGCCAAATATCTTTTACTTCAAACAAATGATGGTTTCAACCCTGGTTATTTTGGTGATAAACCGGTTCAGCAGATTGTTGATTTTGGACCGGCAAAAGTTCTAAAAAATGATAATGCAATTGACAGGGTATTTTTAGCAGATAGTGTTATAGTCATGTCTGATATTGATAAACTTGTCGATCAGGTTATCAATGGTTATGAAGATTTGAGCCATGTTGTATATCTTGAAAAAACGCCTACCTTACAGATAAAACCGGATTCAATGTTGAGTGACTCCGCCTGGATAATCGAATATGCAAATGATTCAATTGTAATTGGGACAAATTGTCAGAGTAACAGAATGTTGGTTTTAACCGACAATTATTACTATGCCTGGCAGGTATTCGTTGATGGAGAAAAATCTGAATTGTTACGGGCTGATGGTTCATTTCGAGCAGTAGAGCTGCCGGCTGGAACAAAACAGGTAAAATTTAAGTATAAGTCAAGTAAATACGGTACAGGCAAGATGTTAACCGGCTTGACAATGGTCTGGCTGTTTGTTATTTTAGTTTTTTATAGCTACCGGGGATTTTCCCGAAAAGAAGAAAAGGAAACTCAAATAGAATGACTCATTCGCAACGGGCACTGATAATATTCCCGACTTACAATGAAAAAGAGAATATTGAAAAAATAGTTCATTCAGTATTACCTCTGGATGCACGAATTCATGTTTTGATAGTCGATGATAACTCTCCGGATGGTACCGGTAAAATTGCTGAACGATTAAGCAAACAGGAAGAAAAAGTGTTCGTGCTTCATCGTCAGAATAAAGAGGGTCTTGGCCGGGCTTATATTGCCGGATTTAGATGGGCTCTTGAAAAAGATTTTGATCTGATTTTTGAGATGGATGCTGATTTTTCTCATGGACCGGAATATATCAAAGATTTTTTTCGTGAGATTAAAGATCATGATCTGGTGATCGGTTCAAGATATATCTCGGGAGTCAATGTTATCAACTGGCCGATGATGCGTTTGTTGCTGTCTTACTATGCTAATGTATATACTCGAATTGTAACCGGTCTGCCGCTTAGAGATGCTACCGGCGGATTTAAATGTTTCCGTAAAGAAGTTCTTCAGGCAATAAATCTTGATGATGTACGCTCCAACGGCTATTCATTCCAAATAGAAGTCACCATGCGAGCCTGGAAAAAAGGATTCAGAATCAAAGAAATTCCAATTGTTTTTGTAGATAGGATTATTGGGACTTCAAAAATGTCCAAAAAAATTGTTCGTGAGGCAATCTGGATGGTCTGGATGTTACGACTCAAATCAATTTTTGGAAAATTAAAATAGGGAACATCAGGCTTTGAACAAAAACAAAGTCTCGGTTATTATTGTTACTTGTAATTCTCTCTCGACAATACCTGACTGCCTTAAGGCTCTAGAACTCTGTGCCGAATCTTCTGATATTATAATCATTGATAATAAGTCAACTGATGGGACGATTCAGTTTATTGAAGAAAATCACCCTGATATATATCTGATTAAAACCAAAAAGAATATCGGCTTTGGTCCGGCATGTAATGTCGGGGCATCTTTTGCCAAAGGTGAATTCTTGTTTTTTTTAAATCCCGACGTTATTTTGGAAGACGATGCAATTTTAGAATTGAGCGAAGCTTTTCAAAGATGTGAAAATCCCGGCGCTCTGGCGGCTCGAATGGTTAACCCTGATGGAAGTTTCCATCCAACCTGCCGGGAACTCCCCACAATCAATAATATCTTTTTTTCAAGAGGCTCATTAGTAGGGAAAATGTTTTCAAATAGTCTATATACTCATAAAGATTATAATGAACTCACCGAAGTTCCGGCAGTTTCCGGAACAGCTTTATTTATCAAGCGGGTTCTCTTTCATGAATTAGGCGGGTTTGATAAAAGGTATTTTATGTATATGGAAGATACCGATCTTTGTCTGAGTTTGCATCGTAACGGTTATAAAAATTATTTTGTGCCAGATGCAATGGGGTGTCATCATTGGGGGAAAGGGAGTGAGGTCGGATTTTTCAAAAGGAAGCTTTATCATCATTCATCGGTTTGGAAATATTTTCTAAAACATTATCCAAATGGTTTTTCATTGTTGTTACTTCCCTTATTATTGGTTGTTAATCTTACCCTAATCGGTTTATATTCTTTGGTTCGAAAGAACTAAAGGAAAACTATGAACTATATTCAGATATTATCAGGAATTTTAATAAGCTCGATCAGCGCGATATTTATAATCCCCCTTGTAATTAAATTGTGCCACAAATATTCGTTATTGGATTTTCCGGGAAAGCATAAACGGCATAAAAAGCCAATGCCGATATTTGGCGGGGTGGCATTGTTTATAACTTTTTGGATGACAGTTTTTGTCGCATTATTGTTTTTTGAAAATTTGAATACTCAATTATCAGATTCGATTATCTATATATTTATGGGAGCTTTGATTATTCTGCTGGTAGGGATCGCCGATGATCTCACGCCTCTTGCTGCCTGGGTCAAATTGGCGGCACAGATTTCTGCAGGGTTGGTACTGTTTTTTTCCGGTTTACAGGTAGAATTTTTGTCAACTCCTTTCGGGTCAGTTGAAATGAGCTGGTTTTCAGTGTTTATAACGGTTATCTGGGTGGTTATGCTGACCAACTCGATAAACCTGATCGATGGCCTTGATGGGCTTGCTTCGGGAGTCTCACTTATCGGTGCAGTCACCCTTTTGATAATAAGTATTCTTTATCAAGTTGTTGAAATTCAGATATTTATAGCAGGTTTGATCGGATTTCTTTCTGTATTCCTCTATTTTAATCGATATCCTGCGCGTATATTTTTGGGAGACTCCGGGTCGATGCAGATCGGGTATTATTTTGCGGTTGTGTCGCTGATATTCCCTTTAAAGTCATATACCGTATCGGCTTTGTTTATTCCATTATTGGTTTTAGCGGTACCGATCCTTGAGTCAGTTTCTTCCTTTGTCAGACGGTTAATAACGGGTAAAAATGTACTTGGGGCAGATAGACGGCATTTATTCCATTTTCTTGCCTTAGCCGGTTTTTCCCCAAAACAGACGGTTACAATATTTTATTCCCTGGCGGTTGTTTTTGGCTGTTTTGCGCTGGCTATGTTTTTCTGGGACAGACTGATAGTCTTTGGATGTCTGGTCTTTTTTATGGTTGTAATTTTCGCTATATTCTTTATTATAATTACCAATATTGTTCCCGGTCGAATTAAAAATAATCGAAGGAACTTAAAAGGATAAAAGAGATAGTATTATTTTATGAGTGAACTTCAAAATTTAGAATTTGAAAAACCAATTATAGAGCTTGAGAAGAAAATCTCTGACATGAAAGATTTTGCAGTCGGAGAAAATATAGAGTTGTCGAATGAAATTGCATCAATGAACAAAAAGCTCGATAAATTGCGTAAAGAAATTTATTCAAATTTATCACGTTGGCAAAAAGTTCAACTTTCAAGACATCCCAAGCGACCATATACTCTTGATTACATCAAACACATGACAACCGATTTTATCGAGTTGCACGGTGATCGCGGGTTTGGTGATGACCATGCGATTGTTGCCGGGTTTGCAAATTTGGATGATCAGCCAGTGATGGTTATCGGACAACAAAAGGGCAGAGACACAAAAGATAAGTTGTACCGAAATTTTGGAATGATGCATCCTGAGGGATATCGAAAAGCATTAAGATTATTTAAGATGGCTGAGAAATTTAGCCTACCAATTATAATTCTAATTGATACTCCGGGTGCGTTCCCGGGAATAGGCGCCGAAGAACGAGGGCAGGCGGAAGCTATCGCTAAAAATATTCGTGAGATGTTCAATTTAAGGGTTCCAATCGTTATTGTCATTATTGGCGAAGGTGCTTCTGGAGGGGCTCTGGGTATCGGTATTGGCGATTGTGTGATGATGCTTGAATATGCCTGGTATTCAGTTATTTCGCCTGAGGGTTGTGCTGCGATTCTTTGGCGAGATGCAGTTAAGGCTCCTGAAGCTGCCGAAGCTCTAAAGGTGACATCCAGTGATCTGGTTGATCTTAATATCATTGACAAAGTCATTCCAGAGCCGCCAAACGGAGCCCATACAGATCATGCCGTAGTCGCAGCATCAATGAAAAAAGAGATTCTAATCGAACTAGAAAAATTAAAAAAGATGCCCATTGATCAATTATTAATTGCGAGATTAAAGAAATATAGAAAAATGGGCGATTTTGAAGAATAGGTTGAAGTAATATGTCATTATGCGAGAAATTACTCGAAAAGCTGGTTTGTCCTCAGTGTAAATCAAAACTTGATTACATTGAAAAGGAAGAGCTGTTGAATTGTGAAAAGTGTCATCTATCGTACCGAATAACTGATAATATTCCGGTACTATTATTAGATGAAGCGGAAAAAATATAAGGCGGAGAAAAATGAAATTATCAAAATTTTGCGATGAAACATTAGTTAAATTTGATCTTAGCGCTACCAACAAAAGCGAAGCAATTGATGAGCTGGTAGAGTTAGTCGCTTCATCAAACATGGTCAATAATAAAGAGATGTTGTTAACTGACATTAAAGAACGTGAAGATCTGGTGACAACCGGCGTCGGCTACGGGGTTGCATTTCCACATGCAAAAACAAAATCTGTAAAAGGAATCGTGATTGCTTTTGGTCGTTCAGAGAATGGGATTGATTTTGATGCGATGGATCATAAGCCGGTAAATCTTTTCTTTTTGATCGCTGCTCCAGAAGATGCAATAGGCGCTCACTTGAATGTCATGGCGAGATTGTCTTATTTAATGAAATCAGAAGAAAATCGTAAAAAATTACTTGCCGTTTCTTCTCCCGGAGATGTTTTAGAACTAATAGATAATGTAGAATAATAACCTTTCTGCATGGATGCAGTATAATTATGAGTTGGCTTTCATCTTTATTCCCCAAACAATGGCGAAATATAAATTTGGGGATTATATTAATTATATCTATTTTATTAATTGGCGGAGGAGATTTTTTTAGAGGCATAGTAAGCCAAGTCGTCTTCACCGGTTTTTATTATCCTTTTTCGAATGTTCGTCATAAATACGAAAGTATGATGGATATTGCACTTGAAAATGACCAATTAAAAGAAGCGCTGGTTGAAACTTCAATCAAAATTTCATCCTTCGAAGAAACCGTTCGGGAGAATGAGAGGTTTCGCGAGGTCTTAGGTTTTGCAGCTCCTCCCGAGTATAGGCTGCTTCCCGCAAAGGTAATTTCGGTTACTTCAGATATTGTCCCAATATTGGTAACGATCAATAAAGGCAGTCGTGACTCGGTAATATTGAATCAGGTCGTTGTCAATCAGGAGGGGTTGATAGGGAAAATTACGGCTGTCTCTTACAATTTTTCAACAGTTCAGCTATTAACTCATCCGGCTAATAAAGTAGCTGTTCGGGTAGCTAAAAATCGTGATATGGGAATTGTTGAATTCAACATTAAAGATAGAATGATTTTAAAAAATCTTCCGATTCAAAGCGAAATTGCTATTGGTGATACAATTGTTACTTCGGGCCTTGGCGGAATCTATCCTTCCGGTTTAAATGTTGCTTTGGTCAGTGAAGTTATCAGACCCGAAGAAGAACCATTCTGCGGAGTTAAGGTTGAGGCTTCGGTTAATTTTTACTCAGTAGAAGAAATTTTTATTTTGAGACCAAGGCTATAATGATAAAATATATTCCTTATCTGCTTTATTTTTTATTGATCGGCTTACATCAGGTCATGCTCAAAGACTTAACGCAGATTTATACTGCCTCAATTAATCTGCCGATAATTATTGTTCTTATATTAACTTTGTATAAATCAGAATTAACGGTTGTATGGTTTGCTTTTTTAGCTGGTGTGGTAGTTGCGGTAGCTGAACCGGGTTTGATGGGTTGGCAGGGATTAGTCTATGCCACTCTTGCGATTTTAAGTTATAATATCTGCCAGAAATTAAATTTAGAATCTATTTTTTCAAGAGTCCTGGTTGTTGCCTTTGGTGTTTTTATCTCAAACATTTTAACGCTTCTTCTTTATCGAACCGATGGTTTTTGGATTCTTCTGGGAACAAATGCTATTTTGGGAGCGATTTATTCTATGTTAATCGTCTGGCTGTTCTTTTTGATCAAGGATGGCAAGATAACTTATAAGCGGTTTAAAACGATATTTTAAAATTATGGATCAATTCAAGCTTTCTATTGACCGTCGACGCTTTGTAAGTTTTGTTGCCGTCGGCATAATTTTTATTGTGCTTATTGCCGGACTGTTTAATCTGCAGGTAATACAGCATTCAGAACTTTTATTAAAGTCAGAAACAAACCGCTTAAGAGTGGTCCCGATTATTCCACGACGGGGCAGAGTCCTTGATCGTGAAGGAAAAATCATCATTGATAACCGTCCGTCTTATACTGTCTCCGTTGTTCCAACCGAGGAAGTCAAAGGGGTAACCGTTCCCGCCCTGGCAGAACTTTTGAAAATGGATACAACAATGATTCGCAAACGTATCCGTAAAAATATGGTTAATCGTTATCAACCAACTCCGGTCAAACGGGATGTGTCATTTGAAACAATTGCAATTTTGGAAGAACAGAATTCTCTTTTCCCGGGCATAACTTATCAAATGGAACGGGTTCGGAAATATGATAATGATTTAAGCGCGGAATCATTTACTGGATATGTCGGTGAAGTCTCTGAAAATGAATTAAAAACGAGTGCTGTCAATTATCGTTTGGGAAGTGTCATCGGTAAAAAAGGAATTGAGAAACAGTACGATATTTTGCTTAGGGGATTTGAAGGGACTGATTACGTTGAGGTTACTGCCTCAGGACAAAATATTGGGAAATATGAAAAGAAGGAAACAGACCCGGCGATTCCCGGGGCGGATCTGGTCTTAACTATTGATAATGATATTCAGAATGCCTGTACTCAAGCCTTGGATACTTTTTGTTGCGGGACAATAATTGCCATTGATCCTCGCAACGGAGAAATATTGGCTTTGATTTCTTACCCTGGCTATGATGCAAATATATTTTCTTCAGTGATACCTGAAAGCCTCTGGCAGTCAATTACTACCGACAGCACGCATCCTTTATTAAACCGGCCGCTGAACGGATTATATCCACCCGGTTCTACCACAAAATTTATCACTTTGGGTGCCGGCTTAGAGGAAGGAATAGTCAATATTAATACAACTTTCAGCAGTTGTATCGGTGGTTATCAATTCGGGAATCGTTTTTTCAGATGCTGGCTTGAAAGTGGGCATGGAAAATTAAACAGTGTTCATGCGATTGAACAATCCTGTGATGTGTATTTTTATCAGTTAGGTTTGAAGTTGGGGATTGATGGTTTGAGCCGCTATTTTGATCTTTGCGGATTTGGAAAAACTACCGGAGTGGATTTGCCTCGGGAATCGCAAGGACTAAATCCAAATACAACATACTATGATAAGCGATATGGAAAAAGGAAATGGACCACTGGCTTAGTGTTGAATAATTCGATTGGTCAAGGTGAGCTTCTTGTCAATGTTATTCAATTAGCCCAGTTTTTTTGTGGTCTGGTAAATGACGGGGTCGTATATCGTCCTCATTTAATAAAAAAAGTAAATTATCCGGACAAACAGATACAGGAAACGGAACCGACTATTTCTTTTCAACTACCATTTTCAAAAAAAACTCTTGAGATTCTGATGGAAGGTTTAACTCTGGTTGTTGAAGGTGAAAAAGGAACAGCGCGAAGATTAAAAAATAAATATTACACTGTCGGCGGGAAAACCGGAACGGCTGAAAACCCTCATGGTGAAAACCATTCCTGGTTTGTGGGAGTTGCTTCCCTTGAAAATACCGAGATTGTTGTTGCGGCCATTGTTGAAAATTCGGGACATGGATCTGATGTTGCCGCCCCGATTGTTGGAAAGATTATCAAGATATTTATGGAAAAGAAACTCCTGCTTGATGGAGTTGCCACCGTTAATGTAGAAGATGTAGATTAATGCTTAATTATCGTGATCTCGACTGGAAATTAATTAGCGCAGTTGTAATGCTGTCTTTGGTCGGCATTATGTTGATATTTTCATCACAACAGGGTGCTGACAGCGAGTTCATGCGAAACTATTTTCAGAGACAGATATATTGGTTCCTGTTTGCTTTTGTTATTTTCGCGGTAATAATTCATCTTCCGATAAAACTTTTTGATTTTTCAGCCTACCTGTTATATGGTATTTCATTAATATTATTGATTCTGGTTCTTTTTATCGGATCTTCAAAAATGGGGGCAACCAGATGGCTTTCGTTTGGTCCAATGAATCTGGCACCGTCAGATATTGCGAAACTTGCATTGTTATTTACTCTGGCTCGTTTTTTAGCATATACCAAACTTCCGGTCGCATCCAAACGGCGACTTGCTATATCGGCAATTTTAACAATTATTCCGATGCTTCTGATACTTAAACAACCTGATCTTGGAACCTCGATGGTTTTTCCGATAATATTATTCGGTTTATGGTTTTGGTCAGGGCTGTCACCGTGGTATTTGGTTTTGATCCTTTCACCGCTGGTCTCACTTATCGCAGCCTCGCATTGGATTGCCTGGATAATTTATCTGGTTGTTCTTTTAGTCATGCTTGCTTTAATCCGACCGGGGATGTTATTCAGCATAGTTGTTGTAATAGGGAATTTAGCTTTTGGAACGATAACGCCGTTTCTCTGGAATCGGCTGGCAGATTATCAAAAATCACGCATCCTGACTTTTCTTGATCCAGGGCGAGACCCGCGAGGTGCCGGATATCAAATAATCCAATCCAAAATCGCAATCGGTTCGGGCGGAGTCCTTGGCAAAGGGATGCTTGAAGGATCCCAAACCCGACTTGAATTTTTACCGGAAAGTCATACCGATTTTATATTTTCAGTCTTAGGTGAAGAATTCGGATTCTGGGGGAGCTTGATTGTGTTATTCCTGTTTGGATATATTTTCTACCGGGCAGTAATGATCGCTTCAAGGAGCCGGTCAAAGTTTGCATCCAATCTTGTTATGGGTGCGGCATTCATTTTACTGTTTCAGTTTTTTGTAAATATAGGAATGACCCTCGGGTTTATGCCAGTGACCGGATTAGCTCTGCCGTTTTTAAGTTATGGCGGGACTTCGCTGGTGATGTCGTGGTCGCTGATAGCTTTAATTGTTCTTGCTGATTACCGCTGGCAAGAATACTAGGTGACAGGCATAGCCTGTTTTTATACTTATGGAAAATAAATTACCTACAGAAAAAATACCACCAATAGTTCTCCTTCTTTTTGGAGCGCTCTGCATCAGTTTTGCGCCGGTGTTTGTGAAGATGATCAATCTGGATTTACTCGGTCCGACTGCGATTGGATTTTGGCGGGTTGCGATTGGAGCATTGATTTTATTTACCTGGTCGATTGTTGCCAGGCATTCTTTAAAGATTTCAAAATTGATGGTATTACTTTCAATGATAGCCGGGTTTGTGTTTGCTCTGGATCTTTTTTTCTGGCATCGTTCGATTATCTATTGCGGGGCGGGGATGTCTACTATTTTAGGAAACACGCAGGTTTTTGGAACGGCTGTTTTGAGTTATTTTGTCTTTAAAGAAAAGCCTTCACTAATATTTTTTATAACGGCACTAACTGCAATTGTTGGGGTAGCTTTACTAGTGGGGGTCGGGTCGGAAGTAGAGTTTACAAAAAGGTATATTGATGGAATAATATTCGGTTTGGCGACCGGAGCTGTGTATTCGATGTATCTGGTGACTTTGAAATTTGCCGGTGAGAAAACCGAACGGCCGCACCCGATAACGCTGTTAGCCTGGGTCAGTATGTTCACGGCATTTTTTATCGGAATAATTTTATTGATCGAACAGGTTCCGATGATGCCTCCTGACCGGTATAGCTGGGCGGTGTTGTTTTCATTGGCATTAGTAGCCCAGTCACTTGGATGGTGGGCGATATCTTCATCGATTCCGAAACTTGAGGGAGCGAGGAGCGGATTAACATTGTTGCTTCAGCCGATTCTGGCAACGGTGTGGGGAGTTTTGTTTTTTGCCGAACAGCTTTTGTTCGTGCAAATTATCGGGGCGGTGGTGACGCTTGGGGCGATTTATGTGGGGTCGGTTTGGCGCAAGGCGTAGGGTTTGTGTGTTTGATTTTAGTTGTAGGTAGGGTTCCGATGATGCTTCAAGCATCGAGAAACCCGACAATTAATAACTAATCCCACCGTCCGCCATTGGCGGAGTGGGGCACCCGATGAGAAGGGTTTGTAAATCTCGTGTAAAAAGTCCTTTTTAATTTTCAATTTCATATTATATTTGAATTAGATAAATCAAAGCAGGGATATGTAATATGGTTCAGCTAATCGTGGGAGTAGTTTTAATATTTTGAAACGGCAGTCAGTTATAGTTGTCATAATGTTAGTTTCTTTGCTAACGATATATTCATGTACATTGAATGATAATAATTGTTGTAAAATGGCAGGAAATGTGAATAGTGATGGAATGGTTGGAATAAGTGATTTAACATTTTTGGTGGATTTTGTAAATCAGATTGGAGTTAAACCAGAGTGCCTTAAAGAAGCAGATGTCAATAATGATTGTCAGGTTGATACTCTTGATTTTAATTATTTAGTAGATTATATGTTTAATAATGGGCCAGCACCGGTTTGTGGGTGTGCCGAAGAGGAAAAGTTTAGAACAAATCCGTATAAGTAAGATTGCTGTCTGTATAGATCAGGTCTCGAAGCCAAGAGATATCTGACCTACGGAAGAGTAAATGTATAATAATAAATTTAAAAAAGGGAACCGGATGTGGTTCCCTTTTAATTTATAGATAAAATCTAAATTAATAATCAAACTGCCGAAGTTAGTAACTAAGGAAGTCAGTAACTAACGAAGTTATCAAGCTAACGAAGTTAGTCGACGAGGACTTTTTCGAGGCGTTCGACCATATAATCAATTTCAGTTTCAGTAATTGTCAGCGGTGGAGAGATGCGGATGGTATGACCATGCGAGTCATTAGCCATGACGCCAAGTTCCAGAAGCTGACGACAGAAATGCATAGCATCTCCGTTTTTCACTTCGATACCGATAAACAAGCCGCGACCGCGAACTTCTTTAACATGAGTGGAGCGTGAGGCAATTTCTTCGATTTTCTTTTTGAGAATAGCACCCATCTCAGCAGAACGTTCGGCAAGTTTGTCTTCGACGATAACATCAAGAGCAGCGTTGCCGGCAATACAGGCAAGAGGGTAACCGCCAAAGGTGGAACCATCACGACCCGGCTGGAAAGCCATGTCCATAATTTTTGAATTGGTAACAAAACAAGATAACGGAACCAGACCGCCGGAGAGAGCTTTACCAAGAATAATTCCATCAGGGATTACGTCTTCATGTTCAAAGGCAAACATTTTTCCGGTACGACCCATGCCGACCTGGATTTCATCAAAGACAAGCATCAGATTCTTTTCATCAGCGAGTTCTCTTAATTTGCCAAGGAATCCTGCCGGTGGAATGAACATCCCGCCTTCACCCTGCATCGGCTCAATTAAGATACCGCAGGTGTTTTCGTTGACGGCATTTTTAGCCGCTTCAAAATCACCATATTCAACCATTTTGAAACCCGGGGTAAGCGGACCAAAACCGGTTTTTGATTTTTCACTTGGGGAGAAAGAAACAACTGTAATCATGCGGCCGTGGAAGTTATTGTTAAAAACAATAATTTCCTGTTTACCGTCTTCGATGCCTTTTTCTTTGTAACCAAAATAACGCATCGCTTTGATTGCGGTTTCAACCGATTCCACACCGCCATTTTTCGGGAGCACTTTGTTACCATTGGCTCCAAAGCGAAGACCGAGCTGCGGGACTAAGGTTGCTAATTTTTTTAAGAAGATAGCCAGTGAATCAGTATAGACGACATTGGAGATAACTGAGGCATAAGAATTTTTTAAGGCATCAGTTAAAGCGTTAATAATTTTAGGATGGCAGTGCCCCTGATTGGCAGCCGAGTAGGCAGCGAGACAATCGAGGTATTTTTTACCATCGATAGAATAGAGCCAGCATCCTTCGGCTTTGCGGACGACCAATTTCAAGCGGCCATAATGATGAGCCCCGAAGTTGGTTTCGTTATCAAAAATTTCATTGTCAGAGACCTGAGAAAACCCCAGATTTGTTTGTTCAACAGTGTTGACATTGTTCATTGCTCACCTCGATAAAAAGCAGTTAATAATCTCAATTTGGCGCCAAGATAATATTTTAAAATTTTTGCGCAAGGGTCTAAATGGTTATTTTTAAAAAAATTATAAGAAAAAAGAAAGCCGCTTTTCCAAAAATTAAAAAAACGGCTTTAGGCAATCTAAACACAGATTTTATCAGGACCTGATAGTCTGTGTTCTTTTAGAAATTCTTGCATCTATCTCGATAACTTCGGTGATTTTTGCCGAAGTTGACGAAATTTCAGAAGAATAGAGAACAAAATGCGCTTTTCCGTCAGAAGTCGGGAAAGAGCCATTTATTGAAGGACTGAGTTTTTTCTTGAGATAATCAAGTTCGCTGGCGATTTCATTAAACTTATTATAGTGGAATTCTTTGCCGAGAAGTTTCGACAAGCGTTTAATGATGTCAACGTTACTCATTCCATTCAGAGGTTCTCCGATTGGATTAGTATATTGCGAGGTGCCATCCCATTTGGTGAGATGCCCTTCAGTTTCAAGATATGAAGACAGCGGCAAGAAAACATCCGCCATCTGAGCCGTTTCGGTTTTAAACAGATCGGCAACGACTAAGAAATCGAGTTTATCAACAGCACTGTTAAACTCATCAGCTGCTGCCGGGTTTTCGCCAAAAATAAGTCCGGCGCGGATTTTATCTTCACGAACTTTCTTCTGGAAATTCATTCCGGAAGTTTTAAACAGTTCGGTGATGTCATTCTGCCAGACCGCCGACAATTCTTTGAGACCGGCAGGGTCATCAAAGGTTGTACCACCGGGGAGAATATGACGATCAAAGCCGGAAGATTGCATCCCGTTCAAGTTGCACTGATTGCTCAGTAAAACTAAGCCGGAACCGTCGACTCCGACTTTGCCTAAAAGCATAAGCAAAGACATCAGAGCTTTCAGATCGTTGGTTGATCGGTCAATTCGGCTTTCAATATTATATACCGCAACAACTTTTTGATCAGGGTTAGAAAGAATTTCAACAATCTGTTTAATCTTATCAGAAGTTACGCCGGTAATATTGGCGGTTTCTTCCAGATCAACTTTGCTTAGTTCTTTTTTAAACTGATCGTAGTTGGTTGTTTTATCATTTAAGAAAGATTCATCAACTTTACCCTGACGAATCAGCTCACCCATTATGCCGTTTAACAGAACAGTGGAGGTTCCTCTGCGGTTATCTGCCCAGGCAGAAGCATATTTTGCCAGATCAATTTCAGACGAGTTTATGACAATAGCTTTGGTGCCATGACGCATCTTCCGTTTCATCTGCCAGCCAAGGACCGGGTTTTCAGAACTTGGATTACCACCGAGGAAAATATACAGGTCGGCGTTATCAATATCTTTTTCATCTACCGTAGCAAAGGTTGTTCCAATCATATCATCAAGTGAATGATAGTCGGCGTCATTTATCTGACGGTGGAATGAAGTGATATTGTTGGTCTTGATAGAGTCACGAGAGAGACGACCGGCAAGGTAGAGCTCTTCGTTAGTCAGTTTTGGAGAAGCTGACACAAAGACCGAGTCGCGACCGTGTTCATCGTAAATGTTTTTGAAGCCTTTTTCGATAGCTTCAAAAGCTTCATCCCAACTTGCTTCGACAAGCTGGTCATTTTTACGAATCATCGGTTTAGTGATACGGCTTCCGTCGAGATAATGCTGGTATCCAAAACGACCTTTAACACAAAGTTCCCCTTTGTTAGGACCTTCATCAGGCGGAGCACCGGTTACATAAAATATGTCCGGAGTTTTAACATTAAGAGTAATGTTACAACCGACAGAACAGTAGTTGCAGACATTAAAGACTGATTCCATCTGCCAGGGACCACTACGGCGGAACGGCATTTTTTCAACCAAAGCGCCGGTCGGGCAAACATCTATGCAGTTACCGCAGGAGACGCAGTTGGTATGATTTAATGCTTTTTCCATAGCCGGTTTCACAATAGTTTTGAAACCGCGATTTACAAAGCCTAAGGCAGAGACATTTAAGATTTCAGAACAGACACCGACACAACGTCCGCACCGGATACATTTGTTGGAATCAATTTTAATGAACGGATGACGGGTGTCAACTTTGTAGCGGTTATAGGCACCGATAAAACGATCCTGTTCGACACCGTACTCGGTACAGTAATCCTGAAGGATACAATCCAAGCCAACATCGCAACCGCATTCGGCGCAACGCAGGGATTCTTCAAAAGCCATTTTATCAGTATAGCCGGTTTCGACTTCATCAAATGTTTTGATTCGGTCAGCGGCTTCTACTTCGGGCATATGGTGGCGATCACTGGTTTCAATCTCTTTTAAATCATCGGCAGTGATCTTGTGGAAATTATCTCTTTTGCTTTCAAAACGATCAGCCAGAGGTTCGATTACACCTTTGGTGATATATTTATGGATTGCCCGGGCAGCCATTCGACCGGCAGCAATAGCATCAATAGCATCAGCCGGACCGGTAACAACATCTCCGCCGGCAAAAACGCCGGGGCGATCGGTGTTAAAGGTGCCTTCTTTAGCATCAATAGTTTTCCATTTAGTAGTAGCAATATCTTTGTCGCCATCAATACCTTCAAGGTCAGGTTCCTGACCGATGGCAGCAATAGCCCAATCACATTCAAGAATATATTCCGATCCTTCGATTTTAACCGGACGTCTGCGACCGCTGTCATCTGGTTCGCCAAGTTCCATCCGAAGACAACTGATTGATTTTAGTCTTCCATTGTCGTCTTTGTTGATAATGACCGGAGCGGCGAGGAATTCCATTTTGACGCCTTCTTCTTCGGCGGCAACGATTTCCATTTCATTTGCAGGCATTTCTTTGCGAGTACGGCGATAGAGAAGGATGACTTCATCAGCCCCGAGACGCAAAGAAGTACGGGCGGCATCAATAGCAGTATTACCACCACCGACAACGATAACTTTGCCTTTGACCGGAGGATTGGTTTTCATCTCGACTTGTTTCAAAAACTCAACGCCGGAGAGAACACCTTCGGCATCTTCGTTATCAACCCACATCGGTTTTCCAACCTGAGCGCCAAGACCAACAAAGATAGCTTCAAAACCATCTTTGAAAAGACCATCAATAGAGATATCTCTACCAAGCATGGTATCAGTTTTGACATCAACGCCCATTGAGGTTATCCAGTTGATTTCTTTATCAAGAACATCTTTAGGAAGTCTGTATTCAGGGATTCCATAGCGAAGCATCCCACCCATTTTGGGAAGAGCTTCAAATATGGTTGGACGATAGCCGTCAATCACCAGATAATAAGCGGCTGTTAATCCAGCCGGACCGCCACCAATAATGGCAACTTGTCTGCCATTGTCCGGTTTGACTTCCGGTTGCCACATCTCACCAATCATATCCTGATCAGAGGCGTAGCGTTTGAGGAAATCAATCCCTACCGGAGAATCAAGACTTGACCGGCGGCAGTTGATTTCACATTTACGGGTACAGACACGCCCGCAAACCGATGGAAGCGGGTTTTTATCTTTAATCAAAGCGACTGCTTCTTTGAATTTGCCAAGATTGATAAGGGACATATAACCCTGAATATCAACATCAGCCGGGCAGTTCAGTCGACAGGGACCGAAACAGTCAGCATAGTGGTCACTCAGTAAAAGTTCCAGACAGCTTTTTCGGGCTCTGACAACTTTTTCTGAGCGAGTGTGAAGAACCATTCCTTCGCCAACTTTAGTTGCACAGGAAGGGAACAGTTTTTTCTGTCCTTCCATTTCAACTACGCACAGGAAGCAGGAACCGATAGGGGGAAGCTTCTTGTCGTAGCATAAGGTTGGAATGGTGTCTAAGTTTTGTTCGTGGCATACCTGCAAAATTGTTTTGTCGGGTGATGCCGAAATTTCTTTTCCGTTGATAGTAAGTTTAACCATGGCTCACCTCAATCCTTTACCACTGCATCAAAACGGCAGACAGTGAAACATTTTCCGCATTTAATACATTTATCCTGATGGACAAAATGTAGCTCTTTCTTTTCACCGGTGATAGCATCAGTTGGACAAGCTTTCGCACAAACGACGCATCCGGTACAAGCATCGTTGATAGTATAAGTCAGAAGCGGGGCACAAACATGAGCCGGACATTTTTTGTCTTTGATATGGGCTTCATATTCATGTCGGAAATATTTAAGGGTAGTCAAAACGGGGTTTGGAGCAGTTTGTCCAAGTCCGCAGAGAGAAGTATCGCAAATCTGATGACTTAATTCATCGAGATTGTCGAGGTCTTCCATCGTTCCGTCACCCTCGGTGATTCTTTCGAGAATCTCAAGCATCCGTTTGGTGCCGATTCGGCAGAAAGTACATTTTCCGCATGATTCTTCCTGAGTGAATCCAAGGAAGAATTTCGCAACATCAACCATGCAGGTTGTCTCATCCATAACGACCAAACCGCCGGAACCCATAATAGCACCGGTTTTGTTGATCTTCTGATAGTCTATTTCGATATCGCACATTTCAGCCGGGATACAACCACCAGAAGGTCCGCCCATCTGAACAGCTTTAAATGTTTTGTTATCAACGATGCCATCACAGATTTTAAAAATAATATCATTGATGGTAATACCCATCGGAACTTCAACCAAGCCGGATCGTTTAATTTTTCCAGCCATCGCAAAAACTTTGGTTCCTTTGCTGTCATCAGTCCCATAGGAGGCGTATTTTTCACCGCCGTTAATAATGATCCAGGGGATATTTGCGAAAGTTTCTACGTTGTTTATATTGGTTGGTTTACCCCAGAGTCCTGATTGGGCAGGGAAAGGCGGACGGAAGCGCGGCATCCCGCGTTTACCTTCGATTGAGTGAATAAGAGCAGTCTCTTCACCACAAACAAAAGCTCCGGCACCTTCTTTGATTTTAATAATGAAATTAAAATCAGACCCGAATATTTTTTCACCGAGAAATCCTTTTTTTATCGCTTGAGCAATTGCCTGTCTTAAACGAGCGATTGCTTTTGGATATTCGGCGCGACAGTAAACGTAGGATTCGGTGGCACCGGTTGCATAACCGGCGATAATCATACCTTCTAATACAGCATTCGGATCACCTTCGAGAATTGAACGATCCATAAAGGCACCCGGATCGCCTTCATCAGCGTTACAAATAATATATTTTTGATCGCCTTTGGCTCCGCGAGTGAATTTCCATTTTAATCCGGTTGGGAAACCACCACCGCCACGACCTCTTAGTCCTGATTTTTCAACTTCTGCTATGACACTTTCGGGAGTCATCTCGGTAACAGCTTTTTTGATAGCGTCATATCCGCCCTGGGCGATATACTCATCAATTGAACCGGGGTCAATAACGCCGCAATTGCGGAGAACGATTCGGGTTTGATTTTCAAAGAAGCCTTTTTCTCTATCACCGCTTACCAGCCATTCATCAATAACCGAGTTATTGATAATATCTTTTTCGACGATATCACCGACCCGGTCGGGAGTAATCTCGCCATACATATGACCGGTATCGCTTCCGTTAGTAATTTCAACGAGTACTTCGCGGTAGCACATCCCGATACAGCCGGTTTCAGACAGGACAAAGGCGTTCGGATTTTCTCTCAGCTCATCTTGAAAAGCTTTGAAAACCTTTTCTCCGCCGGCAGAGATTCCACAAGTACCCAGACCAACTTTTACAGTTTTCATAATTATCCTTAACCTTCACCTTGTTCGGCTTGTTGTTCTTTTTTAGCGCGCATTTTGTATTTTTTTAAAATCTTGCGAAGTTTAGCCGGAGTCAGGCGACCGAATGTTTCATCATTTATTAAAACAACCGGAGCCAGCGAACAGCATCCGACGCAGGCAAGTGAGAGCATCGAGAAATTTCTATCTTCTGAAGTTTCTTCATAATCGAGGTTTAGTTCATCAGTGATTGTGTCAGCAATAGGGCGGGCGCCGTTCACATGACAAGCAGTACCGTTACAAACTTTTACAACATATTTACCCAGTGGTTTGGTACGGAACTGGGCATAAAATGTAACAACGCCGTAAATATCGGCGGCAGGAATATCAGTAACATGACTGATATAATCAATCGCTTTCTCAGAAACATACCCGTATGTATCCTGAGCCGATTGAAGCAATGGAATCAATGCTCCGGCTTGTCCGTCATACTTCCAAAGGTCAACATTGAAAGATTTTAGTTTATCATCTAAGTTAGCAGCCATCTGGCAACTCCTACATTTTATCAAGAGTGATAATCCGGTCCTGTTTAATTCTCAGGACCCCATCCATCACTCGGATTTTATCTTCAACAGTTCTGTCTATAATATCGAAAGTTTCTCCCTGAACATAGGCAACTAAATCATAATCGCCCTTAGTTGTATGACAGGCAGCAACATTATCAAATTTATCAATTTTGGCAATAATTTCATCTTTTTTTGTTTTGTCCAATTCAGCAAAGACAAAACTTTGAAAAAAATCGTCCTTAGTTTCGACCGTTTTTACATCCGAAACTAATTCGCATTTTGCAACCTGAAGCGATCCATCGAATTCTTTCAGGCTTGAAACGACCGATTCAGGATCATCATTTACTTTCAGCACTAAACTAAAGAAACCATCAACCGCATTCCAATGGTCGACCTGCGTCAACTCATCGAGTCTGTTAATAATTTCCGGTAGTTTTTGCCGATTGTCAAATCTGACCAAAAGGTAAAAACCTGCGCTCATCGCAGCTCCTTTCGAATATTATATAAATTAAATTTTTAATAATTAGATTATATTTATGGGATTGATTTGGATTGAATAAATCAATCACTATCAGAAGAGGAAGGTTGAGAATTCTTTCACTAACAAAGATAAGCTTCGTATACATTTTCAATAGCCCACAAAATTACTTTTCTTTTTGGGGAAGTTAACCATACGGCATTATTTTGTCAATTGATATAGGTTGAAAAATGCAATAAATTGTTGTGAGACTGTAAGTTTTTCATTTTATGATAAAGGTTTTTCTTATATTTATAGGTGATAGTACTGATCTAGTTTTAGATAAATACATACTTTCATGTAGTCTTTTAAAAACGTATATTATGAGACGATTTATAAAGAGTTATATATAACTTGGTGAAAATGAACAGTTCTAAAATTAAAGAATTAGCCTATGCTTGCGGATTTGATTTATGCGGGATAACAGTTCCTGATTTGATTCCCGAAGCCAGAGATCATTATGTGAAATGGCTTGAAAATAATTATCAGGGTGAAATGGATTGGCTGGGTAAAAATGTTGTCAGACGGACCGATCCTACAATGTTGATGGATAATGCAAAATCCATCATTATGCTTGGCTTGAACTACTATCAGGAAGTGTCTGAAAAGACTCCAAAAGGTCATGGTCGGGTATCTCGATATGCCCGCGGTAAAGATTATCACAAAGTCATTAAGAAAAAAATAGAACATTTGATTTTCAAAATGATGCAATCAGCTGATCCGTCGATTGATAAATTTGATAATGAATCAAAAGCCAAAGCCCGCGAACAGTTTAAATGGTGGGTTGATTATGGTCCGTTTATCGAGCGGCCTTATGGAGCCAAAGCTGGACTTGGGTATATTGGGAAAAACGGGATGCTTATCAATCGGCAGTTCGGTTCATGGTTTTTTCTGGCAGAGATTGTAACTACAATTGAACTGGAATCAGATGATCAGTGGGCTGTAAATCATGGAAAATGCGGTAAATGTACCCGTTGTATTGATGCCTGCCCGACCGGTGCGATTATTGAAGATGGCGTGGTTGATGCGAAAAAATGTATTTCATATTTGACCATTGAGCGGCCGACAACGATTCCCGAGGAGTTAAAGCAAAAAATCGGTGATAAGATTTTCGGGTGTGATATTTGTCAGGACGTCTGTCCCCACAACGGAAGGGCTATATTGACCAATCATAAGGAGTTCGACGAACAGAACGGAGTCGGGGAATTTTTGAAGGCGAAGAAAGTTTTGGCTTTGCAGTCGCAGGAGGATTTCTTGAAAATAACTGCCGGAACGCCCCTTGTACGACCGAAACTTGTGAATTTACAGCGCAATGCTAAGATAGTGCTTGAAAATGAAAAGTGAGGAACAAGTAATAGAAAAATTCTGTTATTTATATTGATATGAGCTTTGTCAAAAAGAATTTTACAACGAATTTTAATGTTTAGATAATTTGAATTATAAAGATAATATTTATGAAATTTTTATCTAAAATTACAAAACTAATTCGTCTGATTCTTAAGGGTGAATTCTCCCGATTTCTTCATCAGGTTAGCCTGCAATTACCCGAGTGGATCGATTATAATTTGTACTATTTTATGACTGCCAAGCAGTTAAATTTCCCTAACAAACTTAATAATAATATTTCAGTTAAAGTCGCCACTATTGATGATATCGATGAGGTTGTGCGGGTAAGCAGCCGGCCGATTGAGAACGTGAGAAGTTTGTTGGAACAAGGGGTCAAAGTGTTTCTTGGCGGTGAAAATAATCAGCCATATTCCTCAGTTTTGTGGTCAGCCTCGGGTCATTGTTATGTTAATGGTGCCGGTTGGGACTATGACTTTGGTGATAAAATGCCATATCTTTTCTGGGTTTTCACATTACCGGAATCACGAGGGAAAGGGATATATGCTAAACTGCTTAGTGAGTATTATGATTATTACAAAAACAATGGGGCAGAGAGGTTTTGTTGCTTAGTAGAAAAATATAATGAGCAAAGTTATTTAGTTCAAAGTCAGTTTGGTTATAAAACTCATGATACTATTAAAATAATGAAAATATTTTCTCTTAAAATTCTTTTGATTATCGATAATCAGAAAAAACGCCGCGTGAAATTTGTTATTAAAGAGCCTGCAAACGCTAAAATAATCTAACTATATTTTTTCTGGCTCCCTAATAACCGTGCCGGAAGAAAAATAAGAGCCTGAACTAATTCAAGGATTCCATCAACAGCAATTCCCAATATTCTGAAGGGAAGTAATATTAGCCAGAGAATCGGATAAAGAACAATTGCTATAATCGCCAAAGGCCAGCACACAACAAAAAGGATTATCCATAAAATATAAGTTGCCATATTAAACCTTTCAAGAGCTATTTAATTTAACTTACGAAAGTTTTCATGATTCGTTTCAAATTGCTTTCTTCTATAATTACCTGTGTAGTAACAAATTATTCAATTTTATTTAATTCTGGATTATCGGTTGCGATTAGTTCTGTTTGGACTTATAGTTGAAAGCCGGAACACAAAAATAAGGGATTATTGACATATGGCTAAAATCGCTCCCTCGATTCTTGCAGCAGATTTCACAAATTTAGAAACAGATATAAAAGACTCCGATGACAAAAAAATTGACTGGTTTCATCTTGATATAATGGATGGGCATTTTGTACCAAATATCTCTTTTGGTCCTTCGATTGTAAAATCGATCAAAAGTGTTACCAAAACATTTCTTGATGTTCATTTGATGTTGTCCGAGCCTGAGAATTATTTTGATGCCTTTAAAAAAGCGGGCGCAAATTGCATTACTTTTCATATTGAAGTTCACCCGGATCCAATAAAATTTGCTGAGCAACTTCATAAGATGGGTATCAAAGCAGGCATATCTTTAAATCCTGACACTCCTATTGAGCCGTTACTTCCCTTTTTGAAATATTTTGATTTGCTTTTAGTGATGTCGGTTTATCCTGGTTTTGGCGGGCAATCATTTATTGAATCGGCCTTGCCAAAAGTTAGAATGGCGCGAACATATATTGATGAAAATGGATTAAAAACCGAAATTTCGGTTGATGGCGGAGTCGACAGCAAAAATGCTAAATCAGTAGCCCAGGCAGGTGCGGATATTTTAGTAATGGGAACCGCCTTCTATAAAAGTGAGAACCGCCAGGCGGTAGTTGATTTGGTAAAAGCTCTTTAGTTTATATAATAATTTTCCATGGAAAGGGAACAGCAATACGATGTTTGATAACTGGCGCGGATTTGAATTTCCATCTTTACCGGATGATTGGCACAAAAAATTATCTGAGATGTCTCGTAATGCACGAGGCGATATTCTCAAAATGACAACTCTGGCATCATCGGGACATCCCGGCGGATCGATGTCATTTATCGAAATTTATATGACTCTTTTTAATATGGCAAAGGTTGACCCGAAACAACCAAAGCGGGATGACCGCGACAGAATTGTTATTTCAAACGGACATACTTCACCGGGCGCCTACTCATCGCTGGCAGCGGCAGGATACTTTAATAGAGAAGACGCCATTGCATTTTTCAGAAAAGCCGGCTCACCTTTTGAGGGTCATGTTGAACAATCGGTTCCCGGAATAGAATGGGATACTGGAAATTTGGGTCAGGGTTTATCTGTGGGAATCGGTAAAGCTCTTTATGGCAGACTAACAAACCAGAATTTTCATACTTATGTTCTCATGGGCGATGGTGAACAGCAAAAAGGGCAGATTTCAGAATCGCGCCGGATTGCTAAAAAATATAAAATAAATAATATTACTGCAATTATTGATTATAACCGGCTTCAAATTTCCGGCAGCATTGAGGATGTTATGCCTCAGGCGATCGCAGATGAATGGAAAGCTGATGGCTGGAAAGTTGTCGAAATAGACGGTCATGATTTAAATCAGATTTATAATGCTTTCAAAGATGCTAAAAATGATAACAGTTGTCCAACAATGATTCTTGCCTCAACCATAATGGGTAAAGGGGTTTCATTCATGGAAAACAAAGCAGGCTATCATGGCGCCCCGATCAAACCGGAAGAGCTTGATGGTGCCCTTGAAGAACTCGGCGGGCTTAAAAATAATATTGAAGATTTGAAAGCTAAAAGGTCGAATGAAAAGATGCCTGTCTTTGAAATTGACCGCTCTGAATATCCAACGGTTGATCCGGGTAAACCGAGAATCTACGCCATTGATGAAAAAACTGATAACCGTTCGGCATTTGGCAATGCTCTGGTTGATGTGGCTGATGCTAATATGTCTAAAGATGATTTTAACATCGGTGTGTTTGATTGTGATCTTGCCGGATCGGTGAAAACTGCCGGATTTGAAAAAAAGTATCCAGATAACTTTTTCCAGTTTGGAATTACCGAACATAGCACGGCAACGGCTGCCGGTTCGTTATCGGCTGAAAAAGCAGTTTCAGTCTGGGCGGATTTTGGCGTGTTTGCCTTAGCAGAAACCTATAATCAGGCTCGTTTGAATGATATCAATCATTCAAATATGAAATTATTCTGTACTCATTGCGGTATTAATGTTGGCGAGGATGGCAAAACCCATCAGTCGATAGATTATTTCGGCTTATTAAACTCAACTTTTGGATGGAAAGTTATCACTCCGGCTGACCCTAACCAGACCGACCGCGTAGTGCGATATGTATTGTCGAATCCGGGTAATTTTGCGGTTATAATGGGACGCTCAAAATTGAATATTATTTCAGATTCTGACGGCAAGCCGTTCTTTGGGGAAAACTATAAATATGAACATGGTCGGGTTGATTTTATCAGGGATGGAAGCAAAGTTGTGCTGGCTGCCTCGGGTAATATATTAGCCAACGCCTTTGATGCCTGGCAGTTATTGGATAAAGAAGGGGTTCAGATTAAACTTGTTTCTATATCAGATTGGTCAGAGATTCATACTGATGATCTGAAATTGTTAGCCTCGGAAGATAATTTGGTGGTGCTTGAAGATCATAATGTCAAAACCGGACTTGGACAACAGATAGCAGCGAAACTTTTTGAAGAAGGTTTGACAACTAAGTTAATCAAAATTGGAGTTGAAAATTATGCTCCATCGGGATCTGCCAACGATTTGTATAAGTTAATTGGACTGGATGGGGCTTCGGTAGCGGAGAAGATTAAGAAGTTATTATAGTGAGTAATTAAAATGATAATTTCCGGTTATATAACAGCCCGAACAGTAGATATTACCTGCGTAAAAAAAGTACGCGGAGCAATGAAACTATATAATCAGGTGACTTATAAAACCCAGGAATTTTCTAATCTTGATTCTCTCTTAAAACTTTACATGAAAAAAATATCCGAACCGGTGGATTACGCCTGTTTTGGAGTGGCTGGTCCGGTGATTCAAGGTGAAGTTCAGGTTACCAATCTACCCTGGCAAATTAAAGCCAACGAACTTTCAGAAAAGTTTTCACTCGGCAAAGTCAAACTTCTTAATGATTTGGTCGCAACGGCTCATGGGGTTTTTGAATTACCGCAGGATAAATTTATCCGTTTGAATGTCGGCGAATCACCCGTTGATGGCAATATGGGAATGATAGCAGCCGGGAACGGATTGGGACAGTCGTTGATTTATCGGGATGAAAACAATTACTACCCATATGCTTCCGAAGGCGGTCATGGTGATTTTTCACCATCGAATCAGCTTGAGATGGATCTGTGGGAATATCTATATTCTGATAATGGTCATGTGGAGATAGAAGATGTTCTTAGTTTTTCCGGGATCGAAAATATTTTTAGATTTCTATTGTTTAATCGAAATGCGGAAGAACCCGAATGGCTTAAGCAGACTGATGATCGTCCTCAGAAAATAATTGAGATGTGTCTTTCCGGTGAAGATGATCTTGCTATTGATACGATTGAAATTTTCATTGGCTGTTTTGCCTCGGAAGCTGCGAACCTTGCCTTAAAAGGGATGACGCTTAGTGGAATCTATATTGGCGGCATGATTGCCAAACAGGTCATGACCTCGATTGATAAAGGGCGGTTTATGGAGCGGTTTATTAAAAAGGGCAAGATGGAAAATCTGCTTGAGAAAATGCCGGTTAGTTTAATTATCGATGAAAAGACAGCTCTTTTAGGAGCCGCCTCATTTGCGCTTAAAAAGGTCGGAGAATGAATTGTATTCTCTTTTTGAATGGCAAGTACCCGTCAAAACATTTGGATTTTTACCGTCTTTGCAGTAAAGATAGATTCAAAATTGCCGTAGATGGGGGCTATGAGTTTTTTCGTAAAACTAAAATAACTCCTGATCTTCTGATTGGTGATTTTGATTCATTAAAAAAACTCCCCTCAAAGCTTTCTGATACAACCGAAGTATTAAAATTCCCCACTGATAAAGATATGACCGATACTGAACTTGCATTGGATTATTGTAAAAATAAAAATGCCGAATTAATCGAAATTGTAATGCCCGGTTATGGTGAGGTGGATCATTTTTTGGGATCTGTCATGCTGCTTGCAAATATATTCAAGACAAACTCCAAAGAGATCGTTAGAAAACGGATCATTAATTTTGATTATGAGATAGATTACCTGAAAGATGAACGAATCATTTTAGAAAAATGTAAAGATAGTCAAATCTCGGTAATACCGGTGACTTCTAAAATTGAATTAAGCTGCGATGGCATGAGATATAATGTTTCTAAGCAGGTCATAAAATTAGGTAGTTGCCATGGTCTCCGAAATCTGATCGTAAAGTCTAAAGCGGAGATAGAAATTAAGGGTGGAGCGCTCCTGATTAGAAATATTGACAGGGCATCCTAAAGGTTTTTTAATAGTCGTCGACGTGGTTGATATAAAACAAGTTATGGGATTTAAAGATTCCTTGACAAAGACTTTAGGTTTTGTATATTCCCGAAGTTGATAACCGGAATATTTCTGGAATTATCAATGCTTGCATTATACTGGGACATCGTCCAATGGTAGGACATGCGGCTCTGGACCGTAGGATCGGGGTTCGAATCCCTGTGTCCCAGCATACTTCGTATGATTTACTCTGGCGTAATAGGTCAGGGTTTTTTCATGCTTAAAATTCCAACTAGGTTGGTTCGATTTGTAACCGTGGGCTGTAGACGCCCTCGGAATTTTCTAACAAACTAACTTTATCGCAATATCCTTATTCACTCTAAAGGATTGTTTTATTCTATTTCTTCAATGCCTAAATCTATTCACCACTGAAAGCAATTTTTAGACTATTACCTTTTATAATAATAATTTTTTACAAAAACTATTTTCATCAGTGCCAAATTTGTCACCTTCATTAGTTATGTTGATGATGTAAATCAGATAGAATTATTAGTTATGTCTGAGGGTTTTATGAGAAAATAATTTAATATTTTCTCAATTTATATTATTTCTTCAATCTTAGACTTATAAAAAAAGAAATTAGTTAAAGTTTAAAGATAAAGGGATTTTCTAAGAAGATAATTATATAAGAAAGTTGACTATGAGAATTGTAAAATAGGTTAAATGTTTCATGATAATTAATTGAAGCGGGGATGAGCTAAATGCATCTGTTATTAATTAACTAAAAAGCATTTAGTTGTTACTTTTCTTTTTAGAAAAAATATAAGCAAAACAATTTAAATATGAATAGAAAAACCAGGGAGGTTTAAACTAAAAAAGAAACATGCGAAAGATACAATCGTTTCTGAAGTATTTCATAGCTGTAGTTATTACTGTTGGAGTAGCTTACCTTGTTGGTGTACAAGTTGCTGGAGTAATGATTTCCAGGAATAAGTCACAACAGGTGAATAATTATTATGAGGAGAGAGAGGTATTTACCAGAGAAGCTCTTTCATATCTTAAGGGACTTAATCCCGGTGATACTATACCAGACCACCAGTTTGAGGATATTGATCAATTACCTCAAATTCTTTCACATCTTGTTGATGGTCCCACATCAATCACATTCTTCGACCCTGAGTGTGAAAGTTGTCAAAAAGAGATGATTTCAGTGACTAAAACCATTCTGAATAGTCAGGACCTTCGAAAATTCATCTATATCGCAAACTGTAATAGAGACTTAATAAAAACATTGATAGAAAAACACAATTTGCAGATGCCGATTCTTTTCGATCAACAGGGTGCTTACACTTTTGCATTTGAATTGTATCATTACCCGTTTACTGTGATAGTCGATGAGGATCTCGTTATTCGTGAAGCTATTGCAGCGGCATTAACTGTAGATGACATTAAACGGATATCTAATTTATAGCTCCAAAGAGCTGATACTGAGGAAAAATTATCTGTCTTCGCCAAACACTTTGTAATCGTGTACCTGAATGACTCAGGTTTACTAAACTACAGCTCTTTTATCATTCACAAACCGTCATAAAATTAACGAATTTGTGGAATCAAAGAGCCGCTCTGCTCGATACCAGTTATGGATTATAGGTGTTGAGTCGTGCAAACCGAATCTAAGAAAGAAGAGGTAATTATGAAACGTAACTTTGTTTTTGGATTTCTGTTACTTTTTATCTTCTCATTTGTTGCTGGCATAACTGCTCAAGTATATGCTGGAGCTGCACCCGTGCCTGAGGCAGATCCTGAACCATATGGTTATGGTTGTTGTATCAAGCCAGCAACCGGTGGTTGCTCTGCAGGTGCTGGTTGGTTCCATAAATATTATGGTGGTTGGTGGACTTGCCACACTACTCCACCTCCTGCAGAATTGGTAGAGCTTGTTGGTGACTGTCCAATTATAACACCTGTGTGTCGGTAATAATAAACTAAGATATTAAATTTGGCGAAAACAGGTTTAAGCCCCACACAGGTGGGGCTTTTTTAAATATTCAAAATTTATTTTTCACAAAATAGATAATTGAACTTAAATACCCAGTGTGTTATATTTTGGTATACACTTTTTCTCACAATTTTCTAACAAACTACTTCACTGGAGTTAGCTCAACAAGCTCCAACATAACTCAACTTAACTTAACTCAAGTTAACTTTATGAAAGTAAGTGAATTATGCATAATTTATTGATATGCAAAAAGTTGGTGAAAATGGCATGCGTCGAATCCCTGTGTCCCAGCATACTTCGTATGATTTACTCTGGCGTAATAGGTCAGGGTTTTTTCATGCTTAAAATTCCAACTATGTTGGTTTGATATGTATCCCAAGTAGCCCTCTATTAAAGATTGCAAGCCTTTATTTATTGTTATAAATTAAATAAAAGATTAAGAGGGCAGGATCACATGGATCTTGCTCTACATGAACTAGTAAGGGATAAATGAGTAAAGAATGGTATTTATATATCCTCCGTTGTGCAGACGATTCGTTTTACACAGGGATTGCACTTGATATCAACGCCCGCCTGGAAAAACATAATTCCGGCAAAGGTGCCAAATACACAAGATCGCGCCGTCCTTGCAAATTAATATATTCCGAGAAATGCGCTTCCGAAAGGAATCTGGCTCAAATAAGAGAGAGAGCGGTTAAAAAGTTGTCACGAGCCAAAAAGGAAGAACTGGTCGCAACATACATTGAGGATATTATTTGATGTAATTTGATAGAAGGAAGTACATTTGAATAAATAGATGTCTAAATCTACAGATGTCTTTTTTATTAAAAATAATTAAGTCTGAAAATAAATGAAAATCTATTAAAAACTCTCCATATATTATGTTCCATCTTATCACATCTTTAGTACATCAAGAATGAAAATATTTTAACTTATTTCTTTTGGTAAGAATTAAATTTCTATTTATATTGTCATTAGTTTTTATTCAGTAAAATTGATTAATTTTGGAGCACCGGGTAATGATTTGGCATACTATGCTTCTGCCAAGCTTACATCCCTATCTTTACAATGAGTAAGACTTTAGATGGAATATGGAAGAGCATCTTAGAGGGTGACAAGAACGCTTGGGGAGAGCTTGTTGACAAATATACGGTACTTGTCTATTCGGTAGCACATCGTAACGGTCTCAATTCTGCTGACGCCGAAGATTGTACTCAGCAGACTTGGATGGCACTCTACAGTTCACGATTTAAAATCAAAGAAGTCGAAAAAATACCAAATTGGCTGGCAAGCACAGCTTATCGCAGATCAATGAGAATTCTTAGGAAAAAGATTTCTATAGAGAAAATTGAAAAAAATAGTATCGAATCTGATCCACCTATAACGCCGTACGAACATGTTATCTATCTCAGAAGATATGAAATGCTGCAGAAAGCTTTAGATGAAATGGATGAGCGATGCGCTCAACTATTAAAAGAGCTTTTCTTTTCATCGGAAGATGTATCATATAAAGAAATTGCAAAGAAATTAAAAATATCCATGAACAGTCTTGGTCCTACTCGAAAGCGATGTCTTGAAAAATTAAAAAAAATATTAGCAAAATATGATATAAACGAGTACTAAAACGATATTAGATGGAACTATATAATTGTAACAGCAAATGTAAACAATTAACAGATTTTATGAATGTCAAAATGATATTATGAGAAATTTAATGATACCTTCTTCAAAACATCCAGACAGAAATGCACTTTTGAAAGCTATCAAGACAGAGAATAAATCAATATTAAGACATTTAGAAGAATGTGAAATGTGTAATGACATTTACCAATTACTTTTATTGACTAATATTGGCCAGTTGAGGTATGAACCACCAAAAGATTTAATAACCCGTTGTAAACGTATTCCGCTTATGATTGAATCACGGAAACCGCTAAAGCATTCCAAAGGAACCGTGCAATTTGATTCTTGGAAAAATATGCCTGCCTTAGCTGTGCGCCAGGCACCTTTTGGTATAGAACGAAGAATTCGATTCATTTTCAAACAATTCACCTTTGAATTTGTAGGTTCCCGTTATACAGAGGGATGGAACTTTATCGGGCGCGTTTATAAAGATGAATTAGTAAATTCAGAGTTTATTCTACAGGTTGGTTCTAAAAAAATACATCTTGGGAATGATGACTGTTTTCACTGGGTAGCAAAACATCCGCCTCATCGTTTGAAACTCCTCTCAAAAGAGATTGGAATTGATCTTGGGAGCCTTCAATGGTAAAGTCAGATTCTCTGACAAAAGCAGCTATTGCCTTTTTAAAAGAAGGGGCTATTAGCCAGGTAGATTTATCCGATTTGGCTAAAGCATGCGATCAACTTATTAGAGCAGAAACTCAAAAATCTATTCCTTTAGCCTTATCTTTAGCACGTCAATTTGTAACCAGGACCCGCAAAAATCCAAACATGCCCTTGGATGTGGCGTTACGTGCTTTCGGCTGGACATTAAACAGTAGTGGTAATTATAAGGAAGCTGAGAAAGCATACCTTGAAGCTCGTAAGCTGTCAAAAAGTCGTCCGATAGATCGAGCAAAGATAGATCGTATTCTTATTGATGTATATATGTATTTGATGGATATTCCCAAGGCTCGTCGCAGAGCCCAAAATGCAATCAAAGCCTTTACAAAACTTCAAGAATATGATGAAGTAGCTAAAACCAGAATTAACTATGGGAACTTGTTTCATCGTCAAGACAGACATCTTGAAGCAAAACGACAATATGAACAAGCTCGCTGTCATTTGGAAAAAACAAACAGGCAAAGACTTGTTTTAGGCCTTTGTCATTACAATTTGGCCAATACTCTTGTTCAGTTGCTTGATTTTGAAAAAGCATCAGAATCTTACAATCAGGCAAAAGATATATTCTGCAAATTAGGTTTTAATTTATATGTAACTGAATGTGAATATGGTTTAGGCTGGCTTTCTCTTTTAAAGGGCGATTACCACATTGCTCTTAGTCTCCTGAAAAAATGTGAAGAGAGTTATTTGGAATCCGGACAGAATAAGGGTGTGATGCTTTGTATTTTGGACAGGGCAGAAGCTTATTTAGGACTTAACCTTTTTTCGGATGCCTATGATTATGCTTGCAATGCCGAAAGATTAGCAAGGAAAACCAAGCTTAACTATGAAGCCTCAAAAGCTGCTTTTTTTAGAGCAAAAGCTGCTTATGGGTGTGGACGTGATAAGGAAGTTTTGAAAGCATTGGATCGAGCCAAATCTGGGTTTGCTAAGGAAAAGAATAAAGGATTTGAAGCTGCTGTAAAGTTGTTTGAAACTCAAATTACTAATAATCAGAAAATTGATCATCGAAGCTATGGTTCTATTAGACGGCTCTTTAAGCAGGCTCAGCTACCTCTATGGGAAGCGGTATGTGATCTATTTTTTATAACAGAGCAACCGAATGATGAAAAAGCATTTAAACGATTGTCAAAAAATAAAGCCGTTAAATCAGTCCCTCACCTTTTAGCAAAGTGGCAGACCTTCCAAGGTGATCGGCAGTTTTTAAAAGGTAAAGTTAGTGTGGCTGCAAAGCACTGGACAAAAGCTGCAAACGTTCTTGATATTGTGCGAGCAAAATTACCTCCGATTGAAATGAGAGCAGCATTTATGAGTGGTAAATCTGACCCATATGAACAGATGATTTCGTTGAATATCGAAAGGGATCCCAGAAAAGCAGCGATATGGGCTGATAGATTTAAAACCGCCGGAATCTGGGCAACATCAGGAAAATCTTTCAATGCTATGAGTGAGCGAACTAATGTAGAACAATCATTAGCAAAATTATCTCATCAAGTTTCAATGTTATCCGGTCAATTGAACTCAATTTCAGATTCAAGAATTGGTGTTGCTCTGGGATCGCATCGTTCACTGGATAAATCTCACAAATCAGTACGTGAAAGTTTACTTTTATTAGATCACAATGAACAGATTTATGATGAGAAGACAAGCCACATAGATAAATATCTGATTAAGTATTCTATGCAAATGCCAATCATACAATTTCATATTGATAAGAATGATATCATCTCATTTATTCATTTTAAAGGAACTACAAGAAAACATCGCTATATAGATGGACATCAAAAATTATTAGAGATGTATGGTTATTGGCAGATATTGATAAATCGAGTACTTTTCGGAAGTGAATTAAATACCCGTTCGGATGTATTCGAGGAAAATAAACTATTTGCAAAAATTGGTGATTATTTGTGGGCACCGCTTGAAATACCTACTAATCAAAAAACTGTTTTAATTATTCTCGATGGGATTTTATCAAATTTACCCTGGTCAGCTCTTTCGTATAATAAAGAACAATTGATTGAAAAATATTCGATTATACTTTCCCCTACAATACAACATTTTGGACATGCTTCAAGGCTTTCTGTTAAAGGGCAGAAGATGAATATATTTGTAGGTGAGGTGGGTGAACTTAAACATACCCAAAAAGAACTTAATAATATTACAGCAATGAAAAAGGATATATCTGTTTTTGACCCATGTTCTAGAGTAGATTGGCCCGAAGATGGAGAATGGGGTGCATGGCATTATATTGGTCATGCACAGTATCGAAGTGATAACCCATCCTATTCATCACTTTCATTGAAAGGTGAACAGTTATTTGGAGCTGATTTTAGATTGAAAAATTGCAAGGTTAATTTAGTGACTTTGGCAGCTTGTCGTACTGCACATCAATCAATTCTTCCCGGAGAAGAGTCGACAGGAATCATTCGTTGTCTTCTTGAGATGGGTGCTAAGAATGTTGTCGGCAGTCATTGGGCTGTCTCAGATAAATCGACTGCTGCCTGGATGACAATATTTTATAAATATATATTTGATGGTAAATCTGCTAAGGATTCTGCCAGACTAGCGTCCAAAGAATTAAAAGAAAAATATCATTCTGCATATTACTGGGCACCTTTTTCGGTGTTTGGAGCAGGCTAAGGAGTAAATAATGAAAAAGAAATTACAAAGTGTAATAGGAAGTATTTGTCTAATTATTATATTTGCAGTTACTTCTCAAGCTTCAGGAACTATGCGATTTGAAATTGGGCAATTAGTCGTAAAAATGACCCCAGGATATGATATTTCGGAAGTTATTCAGCAATTTGATGCCTCAATAAATCGGTATCTTCCTAAAATTGATATTTATTTATTAAATATCAATGAGACTAATCTTGATAGCGTAGCTGCTATAATAAGTGATCAAAATTCAGTATCATTTTGTCATCCAAATTTCATGATTGATCCACTACAAGCTGTTCAGAGTAGCCTCCCAGTTTCTGATGATGTTGGCGGTGATGGCAATTCCAATCAAACTATCACCAATCAATTGGATTTGAACACTACTCACAATGTTGCTAATGGCTCCGGTATAAAAATTGCAATATTAGACGGCGGTGTAAATTATATTCATCCTGCCTTGAATGGATTTGTGCAATCCGGTTATGATTATATAGATATGGATGAAGATTCATTTGATGAGCCGGGGGGAGTTAACAGCGGGCATGGCACTTTTGTTGCGGGTATATCACATTTGGTTGCTCCCAATTCAATTTCTGAGGCTTATCGGGTTACAGATATTGAAGGACTTAGTGATGGCTATGTTTTAGCAGAAGCAATCCTACAAGCAGTTGAAAACAAGTGCCGAGTAATTAATCTTAGTTTGGTAACAATTGATGTACATCAGGCAGTGCAAGATGCAATCGCTTATGCTACGACAAATAATGTATTAGTTGTCGCAGCTGCAGGAAACGGGCCGAATGAATCAGCTCATTATCCGGCAAGTGATCCTAATGTACTAACTGTTGCCGCAATTGATACTTTGAATCTTTTGGCTGATTTTTCAAGTTTTGGAAATCATATAGATCTTTGTGCCCCGGGAACTTCTATAAGTGGTCCTTATCTTGACAGCAGTTATGTCAAATGGGGAGGTACCAGTTTTGCGGCACCATTTGTTGCCGCCCAGGCAGCCTTGTTGTGGCAACTTGAACCAGAAGCCACTCGTCAGCAGGTTGTGAATGCAATTTTAGAAACAGCAACAAATATCGATCATCTGAATGAAGGGTTTGAAGGAGAATTAGGTGCTGGTTTGATAAATCCAATGGCATCGATTCTTGCTATTCGAGGTAGTGCGAATGCGTTACGAGTACCATCAGGTTATAGTACAATTCAGGAAGCCGTTGAAGCATCTCTGCCTGGTGATACTATTCTTGTGGCACCGGGAGATTATTATGAAAATATCGATTTAACTTATAAATCGGTAGTCCTTTTAAGTGAGATGGGTGCTAAATTTACAACAATTCGACCATTGCAGTCTGATCAGCCAATTATTAAAGTTGGCAGTGGGATTTATGATGCACCACTGATAAAAGGTTTTACATTTACAATGGTTAATGGAAATATGGTAATTGATGCAAGTACTCACCGTGTCAATATTACTGACAATATTTTTATTGATAATAATTTGAATTCACCGGCAGAATTGACTCAATATGGTACGGTAGTAATAAAAGTTTTTGATCAAAATCAAAATGACAATTGGAAAATTAATAATAATCTGTTTATAAATAATGGCGGGGAAGCATGTCTTCACATTTGTGATGGTGGTTGGTATGATGGACGCATTATTAATAATACATTTGTTAATAATAATAGAAGTATATTAATTGCTAACTATTGTGTGCCATATATGTATAGAATTTTTTCATTAGCCATATTGAATAATATATTTCTTGGTGATAATGTTAAAGCAATTGAGCTCTCTGATGGGTTTGGTCAATACGGTATATTTACATTTGATGAATTTGAGTACAATCTGTTTTGGGGTAACGCTCAAGATTGGGATGATACTCTCCAGATTAACACCGCAACTCAAATTTTTGGTGATGCTGATTTTGTTAGTAAATCAAGCAATGATTTGAGACTTCTGCCAACTTCTATTGCAATAGATGCAGGAAGTCCAGAAGCGATTTATAATGATCCTGATGGCAGTAGAAACGATATAGGAGCTATCCCATATAGTCCGTTAAGTATGCCTATTGCTACAGATTTAAATTTGACCAACAGGAATACTTTAAGTCCTGAAATGAACTGGACATTTATAGGTTGGGAAGGTTCTCCTCAGACACAATTTGAAATCATGGTCGGGAGTGATGATAATTGGGATGTAGCAGAGATGTGGGAGTCTGGTGTGATCGTGTCTTCATCTGATTATGTTACTTACTCCGGAATGCCGCTTGAATCATTTAATAATTACTATTTTAGATTGCGGGTATTCGATGGAGCGACATGGAGTGAATGGCAAACTATTCAAGGTGTTGTTTATGATGGTCAACATATTTATATTCCTGAAGATTTTAGTTCAATTCAACCGGCAATTGATATTTTAAACCCGGGTGATACAATATTTGTGAGCCCCGGTTTGTATCAGGGATCACTTACATTGCCTTCAAATGGAGTTGCACTTTATGCAGTAGATGGACCTTCAGTAACAATAATTGAACCGACTCTCGGCAGTCAAACAACAATAATAACGTATGGTGGTTCGAATAAATCATCAATAACCGGATTTACAATTCAAAACGGTTTGACGGGAATATTAGTTTCCAGTGGGACTGATATTGAAGTACGAAATTGTAAAATTATAAATAATTCTTTATATGGTGTTCTTGCTAACGGACCTGAAAACCTTCGTGTAACCGGATCTGAGTTTAGCGGTAACGCCAAGGTTTTAGATTTAATCAAAGGAACTTTAGAATTTGATTCAAACCTTGTCACAAACAACTATTGTGGAAGTAATTCAGCAATAAAAACTACCAAGGGATATATTGATATACATCACAACATTATTTCCAGAAATGAATGTTTGTATGCTTTAATTGATACGGTAAATGTTGAAGGTTTAGTTTATAATAATACAGTATATGGAAATATTGGAAACGGATTAAGAATAGTTAGTCCCACATTGGCGACCAACAACCTTGTGATTTACAATAAAGGCATAGGGATTTCAGAGGGTTTATTTTCAGGAAATAATTATGCAACTGTAGAATATAATAATATATGGGGAAATTCTCTGTTTTTTTCTAATGGCGATGATAATATGGCTGTCGATCCTAGAATCTTAGATACAACCAAGAATACTTTTATCCTTTTATCAAATTCACCATGTATTGATGCTGGAAACCCTGATCCAATATTTGATGATCCTGATGGCAGTCGAAGTGACATTGGAGCCGTGAACGGAAATACTATTGAATATCCAATTGCATTAGCAGTTACATTTGACCCAATATATTTAGAAGTTGCCACTAATCTCAATCCAACAATTCAATGGTCCTTTTACGATACATTGGAAACCTCTCAGTATCAATATGAACTTCAAGTAGGAACTGATTGGGACTGGAATGTTGCCGAGATGTGGAATACCGGAGTGGTTGTCTCAAGTGATTCAAGTATTTTATATGCCGGATTTCCCCTTGAAGATAGAACTGTATACATGCTCAGGTTACGAGTGAATAATGGTACTGAATGGGGTGGGTGGTTCGAATGCTTAATGCCAACTAAAGCTACAACTGTTATTTATGTTCCATCAGAATTTCCTACAATTCAATCAGCCATCAATGCTGCTTATGACAATGACACAATATATGTATCGGAAGGTGTCTATGCAGAGCATATTAACTTTTTAGGGAAACATATATTACTGACATCGGTTGATGGTGCAGCTAATACTTTTATAGAGCCGATCATGGGCGACACATCGGTCCTTGTAATGGCTGGAATGGAAGAAGATTCAACAACCGTTTTGCAGGGTTTTACACTTCGTAACTCACTTGGTGATGGGATTAAAATTTACTTTAGTTCACTTTCAATTTTGAACTGTGTAATTCAAAATTCGGCTGGTATTGGAATTAATGTAAGAGGTGGAAATGGTTCCGGCCACTGTCCAACAGTTGTTCGTAATTGTGTTATTGAAAACAATCAGGGCGATGTCAGCGGTGGTGGTATGTATACCAGACAAGGTACTTATGTTATTGAAAATAACAAATTCATAAATAACCAGGCTATTGAAGAGGGTGGTGGTCTTTCTATGAGGCTTTCTCACGGAGCCTTTATAAGCTATAATCTGTTTATCGAGAATTCTGCTCATAAAGGCGGAGGATTGCGGTTGAATCATTGTTATGGAACAACCAAAGTTTACAATAATACTTTTTATCGTAATCATAGTATACCATTTGAAGGTAATCCTCCAGAGGGGGGAGCAGGTATAAGTAGTTCCACATTTTATAATTATGATATTAGAAACAATATTATAGTAGAGAATGGTCCGGGATATGGAATCATAAGTAATGAAATAGATAGTTTGAGTTTTCAATATAACAACGTTTATTTGAACTATGATAGTAATTATGTGAGGGCAGTTCCGGGTATAGG
Organism: uncultured bacterium; assembly: GCA_965372795.1. Lineage (GTDB taxonomy): Bacteria > Zixibacteria > MSB-5A5 > GN15 > FEB-12 > QNAD01. The sequence continues at coordinate 59,111 of CBDVDR010000001.1, read as the reverse complement.
TTCTATATCTGCCGATCCTCTCTTTGTTGATGCGGCGAATGGTAATTTTGAATTAGCTGATGGTTCACCTTGTATTGATGCGGCAGATACATCTTCAGAATTTAATGATTTGGACGGCACCCGCGGAGATATGGGGGCATTTAATGCAGCATCTAATAACAGTCTACCACTCGCCTTGAACATAAATGTAGGTAATGAAATTCAATTCCGGATTGTATCACATACCCCATTATTCTACTGGTCTTTTCAAGATAGTGTTGGGACTCAACAAGCATTTGAACTCCAACTAAGTCATACTATCCTGGATTGGCAGGACAGTTTGGTTTGGACCTCTGGTATTGTTAATAATCCTGATACATTTGTTCAATATGCTGGATCAGTCCTTATGGACAGCCATGACTATATTGTAAGAGTTAGAGTATCCAACAGTATTTCGTGGGGAGGATGGAGATACTTTAACATTCATATGAATGGTTTTCTGGGTGCCCCATCCGATGCATATTTTGCTGATGAAAAGGGACCATATGTCGGAGAACTCGGCTTTGATCCGGTGGTGGATCCTGAGGGAGATAGTATGACATATGATATAATGTTGGCGTATGATGCTAATATGGATTCTGTGATTTTCAGTGTTATCGATAGTAAAGAGTCACGTGTGGATGTTCGATTTGAAGGGGAGACTGACGCTACTTACTGGTGGCAAATAAGAGGTTCTGATGGTTACGAAATTTCCGAATGGAATTTGTACCGGTATTCGACTTTGAGAGCTGGGGGACAAGTTGAACTTCTGTTGCCGGAAACGAAGAATGTTCCTTGCGGTCAAGAATTCAGCTTCATATTAGGGATTAATAACGATCAGCCGGGAACAATTCTTTATTTTGAACATGGTTTCGAAATATATTCACCTGATAATGCTCAATTTGATCCTGTAGATATTGAATGGGTAACAGATAGTTTGGATTGGGCTAGTTTTCTTGATATGTGGTTTAATGAAGAGGTAATTCATAATGAAGAGATTGATTCGGTAAGATTTCAAGGAAGTGATGTGATTCCGGTTGATAATATATTAGTCAACGGAATAAGAGTACCTGCCTGGCGAATTACTACTTTTGTTTCTTGTGATAATATAGGACAACAGATTTGTGTTGATAAGGTTGATTTTATGCAAGGAAGAAATAGAGGCAGAAATACGTGGAATTGGGGACTAAGAAAGGAGAACGGTCAGTCTGATGCAGTATATCCGAACTGGGGAGGTCCTTACTGCTTCACAATTGAAGAATGTTGTCAGGGATTGCGCGGTAATTTCAATGGTGATGAAGTAAATTGTAATATCTCTGATCTTACGGATATGGTTGATTATCTATTTACATCAGGAGATGCTCCTGATTGTATAGAAGAAGCTAATGTCAATGGTGATTTCAATGAAGAAATTAGCATAGGTGATGTTACAAAAACGGTAGACTATTTATTTGTTTCTCAGAATCCACCGGCAATGTGTGGGGAATTTTCATCTAATATAAATAAATTGAATCAAGCAAATGTTACATTATATTATGATTACCATGACGATACAACTTTTGTTCATCTTGATTCTGATCAGCAGTTACGTGGCGTTCAATTAAATTTGACTGGTAACGATTTATCCAAGGCCGAACTTTCTTCAGAGAGAGGTCTTCAACTTTTGCAGGGTCGTACCGAGAGCACTCTTCGTGTAGGTTTAGCAGATTTAGGAGGTTCGGCTCTGCTTGAAAATGGAACTTATGAGCTTTTTAAGGTGCCTGGATATCATATAATTGAATGGGCAAAAGTTTCAAATATGAATCATAATTCTATTGATGCGATTGTGGAAGAAGGTTCGCCATATATTCCAGAAAGCTTTGAATTATCCCAAAATTACCCGAATCCATTTAACCCTATTACAAAAGTAAAATTTGCATTACCGGTTGATGCACATGCAAACTTGGAAATTATCAATGTCCTTGGACAGCGAGTTGTAACTTTGATTGATGGTCACTTGAAAGCTGGATATCATTCTGTACAATGGGATGGTACTAATACAGCAGGGTCAAAGATTGCTTCCGGAGTTTATTTCTACCGTCTGACAGCTGGGACATATACAAGCACCAAAAAGATGATGCTGCTTAAATAGGTTAGTTGAATCTTGGTTGTATAAACCCATTGAGATTCAATCTCAGTGGGTTTTTTAATACATACTTTCTAACAATTCCCTAAGAAACTACTTCGCTGAAGTTAACTCAACTTGACTCTACTTAACGTCTAATATTTCAATGGAATACGTTTTGTGGGCGGTTCGCCTTGGCGAACCCTCGTCTGCTCCCAACCTTCCTTTCAAATCTCTTCAACATGAGAGTCTCAATAGTGCACCCATTTCATGTAGTTATGAATAAACAAATCAATATAAGATAATATTTGTAGTGATTGTGTGTTGAAAATTATTCTACCGAAGCTCATTCGAAACAGCAATAAAAGGAAAAATTATCTACTATGGCATGATACTTGTTGTCTAAGAGATTGTATTTATCAGTTACGTTTTATAGGGTAACATTGGGAAGGATTGGGTGAAATTAATTGCATATAAATTGCACAATTCAGACTTGTTTGCAAGGAAGTGTAAGTGTATAAAGAGATAAATCTTTACATTATAGGGAATGATTGTATATTTACCATAAATAAGACAAATAAACCTAAATTGCAGGACAATTTTTTCTGCAAAAGAATAAATACTTTTTCTGAAAGTTAACAATGAAAAAAATGTTCACGAATCACAAGACAACGTTGCAGTTATGTCTATTCTTTTTTGCGATTTGTTTGGTGCCATTAACTGCATTTAGTGATGAAACGGTAGTAACCGGATCATTACCGGAAATAGGTACAAATACAATGCTATTTGTACCCAATAGTAATCTATTAGAAGATTCAACTTATGCCAGCCGTCAAAAGCTATTATTTTTGGGGTTAGGTGAATTAACCATTCATAGCCTTACTGTGAAAGGGAATGAACCAGCATTTAATATCAATAATCCGGAACTAACCAAGGATTTGTCCACAAATTTTAGAGCTTCCTTGTTTGCTGATGGAAATATTGGTAATGGTCTTTTTATACACGGGGTGACAATCCTTGATTCTCGAATAGATGATGAATATCGGGTGTATGATCCCTCGATTTTCAGACTTAAGATGTCGGTTGAATCGACTGAACCGCTTTGGGACACCTGGCGGTTTACCGGACATAGCACTTACGATCCCAATTATCTATGGGAATATTCAAACCTTGATACCCGTCTATTAACACAACCGCAGGAGAAAGCTCGTTTGGAAATGTTCGCCAGATTTGAATCAGACGATCATGGATATCTTGAAGGCGGTTCTATCAAACCAAGTTTCAAAGGATCCCAATTCAGCCTTCATAACCGTTCTATCTTCGGAGCTTATGCCGATCTGCATAATAAGTCGATTGGCGTAGAGGCTGTTGGTGGAAAACTTGATGGAAAAAGGTTTAGAGAAGGGACTTCAGTTGGATTTCCAGCCGATGGCACCTCGGGACCTTATTACTTATCAAATGCTTCTGTAACGCGGGGCAGTGAGGAAGTAAAAATTGAAATTCGAGATCGTTTTGATTTAACAACCCTTATTTCAACTCGAAGACTTATTCGGGACATTGATTATGCGGTTGATTATGAACGAGGTCGTATTTTACTTCATCAGCCTGTTCCAAGTGTTACAGCTGCTAACGACCCGTTATATATTGTCATCACTTATGATTATCAACGAACCAGTAATGATGAACTGTTAGGTGGTCGGGCAAAATTTGCGAGTGAAAACGGCAAAGTTAAAACCAGCATATCCTATCTCCATCAATTCCAGGATAATAATGCTACCGGAATCGGCTTGGAAGAACCGGAGAATCTGATTGTCGGAGATGCATCTCTTGATTTAAACGAACTTGGTAAGGGTTATGTAGAAATTGCCGGTGCTGAAAGCGACAGTTATACTGATAATGACATGGCGTTGCGGGCAGGCTGGTCAGTCAATCCTTTTGAGAGTCTTAAGCTCAATGCTGATGTTCAACGAATAGAAGATAATTTTCAAACTTTTGGTAATGCCAATATTACGCCTACTATAAATCAACAGCGTCTGAATTTTGAAGGAATTTATAACTCAACAGAGAAACAACAATTCACTGGCTCATTCAGAAATTTAAAAAATCTGATTCCCAACGGCAAAAATAATACTTACAACGGAACCAAAAAAGAAGATATCTATACAGTTGCATACAAAAACCGTGAACGAGATGGTTTTAATTTCGGAGCCGGATTTGAACTGAGAAATATTAAAAATACCGATGACCCGCTTTTGGAAAATAAAAGACAGAAACGGTTTATAGGCGATCTTAGTGGAACGAAAGAAAATTTCGGAATTATGAATAAATTTGAATACGGTGCCCACTATGAACGGATAGGATTCGATAACATTGCCGACAACACAGGTGATAGTAATACGGATCAACTTTCTATTACAGTTGCCAATGAACATCGGAAAGGCACAAGGATTGAAATAACACAAAGAATCCGCCTTGTAAAAGATACTGATAATGATTTATGGTCTGATCGTGAAGACGCCACATTCATTAAACTGCGGACCCAACATTCGAAGAATTTCAGCACTTTCTCAACTTACGAATATAAGAAATTTACAGTGCCGGGTAATGATTTAAGCTTTAGCCAATCTGATCCCAACAAAAAGGAGAAAGCCGGCACGATAGCCTTTGAGTATTTACCTGTTGAAAAAGTCAAAGCTTTAGGCAAGTTCACGCGCCATGATCTTTATCAGGTCTGGACTGATTCAACCTTGTCCAGCATAGATGATTTTTACCTCGGGCAATTAACTTATTTCTTTACTCATCATTTCTGGTTAAATGTTGAGACCGAAGTTCATGAAGTGAAACGAGACGCTACTCTGAATTCCAGAAACAAAACATGGGACATAGGTGCCAGAATTCATTGGAACAGAAACCGGTTAAATGAATTTACCGTCGGCTTAATCAGACGAGAGCAATTAAAGGAAGATGAGCCGGTGCAGGAATTGACATCAACAAATTATCTCATGCTTCTTAATGGTTCTCTTTCAATAACCCATAATATATTTGCTCTTGCTTCGGTGAAGAGATTTTTACTTAAAAATATATTTGAAGATGAGGAGACATTTTTTAAAATTGAAGTAGGCTATGAAAACCCAAAAAGTTTTCGCGTTTCTTTAGGTTATGAGAGAATTGAAAACTCAATTGATGCAGTTTTCCCTGATAACTATTATCGGGGTCATGGAATTTTCACCCGTATCGTTGGAAAGTTCTAGGAGGTAATGAATATGAACACAACAAGATTAAATAGCCCTGGAACTTCAATTATGATATTAGTTTTTACAGCCTTAATCATATTTGGCAGTTCTTTATCAGTCTCAGCTCAGGCTGAGAAATGTGATCCTCCAGTAGCCGACTTTATTGGTGAACCTCTGGAGGGATGCAACCCGTTAACAGTTGAATTTTCAGACTTATCATCCGGCTTATATAATTATCTATCATGGGATTTTGGCGATGGTACGATCTATGAAGGTGGTACATATATATACCGATGGCCGGAACATACTTATACTCAATCAGGTTTGTATACAGTCTCATTGACAGTAACCGGTCCGGGTGGTTTTGATACTGAAACTAAAGTTACTTATATCAAGGTTTATGATAAACCAATTTCAGCTGATTTTTCAGTTAAATATACTCCGGATTGTAATGGCTCAACGGTTGAATTATTGAATCAATCAGTGGGTGCTAAATCATGGTTATGGGACTTTGGTGATGGCACTTCTTCACCATTAGAAAATCCACCAGATCATTATTATGGTACTCCCGGAACTTATACGATTACATTAACAGCTAAAAATTCATGTGGATCATTAACTGAGTCAATGGACATTAATGTAACAAGTACTCCTGATCCGATTGCTGAATTCAGGGCAAGTTCAACTACGGCATGTATTGGTGAAAATATATTATTCTCAGATTTGTCAACTGATGCTACTTCGTGGGCATGGAATTTCGGAGACGGTCATACTTCAGGATTGCAAAATCCCTCTCATGCATATTCTATTGAAGGGCAATACACAGTCTCTTTAACAGTCAAAAATGATTGTGGGGAAGATGACGAGATAAAAGTCCTTTATATCTCAATTTATCCTAATCCTGATGCAAAGTTTACATTTGATGCGGTTTCTGATTGTTTTACCGGGCATGTAGAGTTTACTGATCATTCTACTGATGCTGATGCCTGGCAATGGGATTTTGGCGATGGAAATTATTCATCAGATCAACATCCCTCACATAAATACAATCAACCCGGCACTTATACAGTTACATTGACGGCAAGTAACTTATGTAACAGTGATGTTGAAACCAAAAGTGTTGTCATTGATTCATCTCCGGAAGGAATTGCAGATTTTACAGTTAATAAAACGAATGCTTGTATAGATGAAACTGTGACTTTTACAGATCAATCTACAGGTGCAGTTTCCTGGTATTGGGATTTTGGAGATGGTAATACATCAACCGATCAAAATCCGACTCATGCTTATGCTGCTACTGGTGTATACAATGTCGAATTAGAAATAATGGATAGTTGCGGTAAAATTGACAAAGAGCTTAAAGAAGCATATATCACTGTAAGTACAGGTCCGGTAGCTGATTTCAGACCTGAATCTTATCATGAGTGTACTGCCAATGAAATTCATTTTGTAGATTTATCAACTTATGCAACATCCTGGGACTGGGATTTTGGTGATGGTAATACATCAACTCAAAAAGAGCCAGTTCATACATATGCCGCCAGTGGAACTTATGACGCTAAATTGACTGTTAAAAACGATTGCGGTCAAGATGATAAAACTATAACCCTCAAGATTATTATAATTCCTGATCCTGTTGCAGATTACACTTATGAATTGACTCAATTCTGTTCAGGTGGCAGGGTACAATTTACTGATCAGTCTACAGATGCCATTTCCTGGTTATGGGATTTTGATGATGGTTATATATCCACTGATCCAAATCCTGAACATTTCTTCAATATTGCACGAACTTACAATGTTAAATTAACAGTAAAAGGGATCTGTGGGGAAGATGATATTACAAAATCTATCCCTATTACTGTTGACCAACCACCTCATGCAGATTTCAGAGCTGACCCATTAGAAGGATGTGTTGGCAAGCCAATTAATTTTGATGACAGGTCATATCTGGCTGATGAATGGGAATGGAATTTTGGAGATGGCAATACATCGACAGATCAAAACCCATCTCATACATATTCCACAGCCGGTTTTTATACTGTAAGTTTAAAAGTGTCAAACGACTGTGGTTATGATACCGAAACAAAAGTACAATATATTTTAATAAAGAAACTGCCAACAGCGAATTTTACTGCTCAGGTAACAACCGTCTGTGTTGAAGAAGATGTACATTTTATTGATTTGAGCTCTCACGATGTAAACAGCTGGTCTTGGAATTTTGGTGACGGTGCTACATCTTCTCAGGAAAACCCATCTCATCAGTATTCAAGAGCTGGCGATTATACAGTTTCTTTAACCGTCAGGAATGATTGTGGTGATGATACTGAGACTAAGATTGAGTATATAACTGTACTGCCATCTTCTGTTTCAGCTTTTACTGCGACTCCTACTCAAGGCAACGCACCATTAACGGTTGATTTTACAAATCAATCGACTAATGCCACAACCTGGGAATGGAATTTTGGTGACGGGACAACCTCAACAGAATTACATCCCCAATATATTTATCCTGCCACAGGTCAGTATACTGTAATCCTAAGCACCTTTAATGAATGTGGTGATGACCAGTCAAGTGACGTTATTACAGTTACTGAATCAACCTGTCAAGCTGATTTTGATTCAGAAGTTCCTTATGGCTGTAGTCCGTTAACAGTTTACTTCTATGATCAGTCTGATTGTGAAGTAAACAACTGGTTATGGAATTTTGGTGATGGAAGCAGCTCCACTCTTCAAAATCCAGATCATACTTATATCAATCCTGGTTTCTACAAAGTTTCACTGACTATTACATTTGATGGTGGAACCGATACGAAAACAAAGATTGATTTCATTAAAGTTAAAGATGCACCGACCTCAGCATTTACAGCGACACCAACACAGGGTGAGGCACCATTAACAGTTGATTTTACCGATTTATCTTTAGGAGCAACATCTTGGGAATGGGATTTTGATGATGGGACACCTGTTTCAACTGATCAACATCCTACTTACACATTTGCGACTTTTGGAACCTTTACGGTTACACTGACGAGTACCAATGAGTGCGGCAGCAGGAAGTCAACCAAAGAGATAATTGTGACAGATCCAAGTTGTCAAGTTGACTTTGGTTCAGAAGTCCCTTCGGGCTGTGGTCCATTAACAGTTTACTTTAACGGTTTCTCAAACTGTGAAGTAATTAGCTGGGCATGGAATTTTGGAGATGGAAATACTTCAACTTTACAGTATCCGGATAACACTTACTTATTACCTGGGATTTATACAGTTTCACTTACAGCGACTTTTGCTGATGGAACTGATACCGAGACAAAAGTAAATCATATTAACGTATTTTCTTCTCCAACCTCTGCTTTTACAGCACTGCCGACTCATGGTGATGTGCCATTAACAGTTCAATTTACTGATAATTCAATCGCTGCGACTTCCTGGTCATGGGATTTTGATGATGGCTCTCCAGCATCAACCGATCAAAATCCGACCCATACTTTTACAGTTATTGGAATTTATACTGTTACTCTGACAAGTTCCAATGAATGTGGCAGTAAAAAATCCACTGAAATCATTACTGTGAAAGACCCGAACTTAAACGCCGACTTTACTGCTGAACCATTATCCGGTTGTAGTCCTTTAATCGTTTACTTTAGTGATTTATCAACCGGTGATATAACAAGCTGGTTATGGGATTTTGGTGACGGAACGAGTTCAACAGATCAGAATCCAAATCATGATTATACGGTTTCAGGAGATTATATGATTTCCTTGACGATAACCGGTCCTGATGGAACTGATACAGAAAGTAAACTATATACTTTCATTATTTTAGCACCGCCGATAGCAGACTTTACTTATATAACTAACCCAAGTAATCGTCAAGCTCCTGTCACAGCAAATTTCACTAATATCTCAACCGGGTCAACATCCTGGAGTTGGGATTTTGGTGATGGAAATACTTCAACCAGTCCCAACCCGACTCATATTTATGTTGATTCGGGACATTTTACGGTCGTATTGACAGCTAAGAATGCTTGTGGTATTGATACAAAAACAACAGAAATAGTTGTTGAACGAACATTTGCACCGGGTATGCTCAGGTTATTTACCACTGTTGATAAAGTACAGGCTCCGCCTGAAGATACATTGCTTTATACGATAACAATTCGTAATACCGAGAATGCTCCGATAGCCAATGTTATTGTTCAAGACACTATTCCTGAACTTACTGCTTATGTCGCTTCCTCTGCTGTCTCAAGAGCATCACAGAGACCTAAAACATCTTATGATGGTTTGGCTCAAACGACTTCAACAATTCTGTTTGATGCCCTTGATAATATGATTATCTGGAGTGTTGACACAATTAATGCGCTTGATTCGGTTAAGATGGAATTCAAAGTAGTAATTGATCAATCAGCTCCAAATGGATACATTGTAACAAACAAAGCAATAATTACAAACCCGGCTGATCAGTATACAGAATCTGTAGTTACAACCGAGGTCATTGCTCCAACGATTACTATTGAAAAGAGTGCGTATCCAACTATTGCCAATGCCGGGGATACGATTACTTATACGATTCAGGTAACCAATACCGGAAACTATGGATTAACAGATGCTATCATTGAGGATGATCATCCTGATGATTTCAACTTTGTTCAGGGTTCGGCAATGGTTGACGGTATACCGGCTATCTCAGTAGGTACTGATCCGATTAGAATTGTGATAGGAGATATCGGTTTCCCTGATACGGTTGTTATTACTTATTTATCAGAGATACCTACAGGCTTGGATTATTCATTACCATTTGATAACTATGCAACTCTCTATGATAATAATGGTGATGGGGCAAGTCATTCATGGGGACCTGTCATGGCAAGGGTGGGAGTTGAGGTGCCACCGCTGATTATTACCAAACGATCCAATGTTAACAGTGGCTTCCCGGGTGATATAATTGATTTTACCATCATTGTTGAAAATGTTTCAACGACTACGGCATTGAACAGTTTTATCTTAGATACTCTACCGTATGGGTTTGCATATATTGATAGTACAACAATCATTGATCAGGCTATTGCGCCTGACCCAGCCGGAATTAATCCATTGACCTGGCAAATGGGTGACCTTGATCCGGGTGATAAAGTAACCCTGCGTTACACCGTGCAGCTTAGTACCCGTATATTAGGCGGGATCAATGAAAACATTGCCTGGGCGCATGCCGATGATTTTGTACCATCAAGGGCGACTTGTCGTGTTAATGTAATTCCATCAACTCTATCAGGTTCAATTCGCGGTCGGGTGATTGTCGATTGCGGTGACGGTGAGATAGAATTTGACACAACCCTTTCAGGGGTTGACCTCTTCCTTGATGATGGTTCACGCTCACAAGTGAACAATAAAGGGATGTTCTATTTCAGTACTGTTCGTCCCGGTCAAAGAGCAGTCATGATCGATACTCGTGATCTCTCAGATAGACTGTACGATTTGGCGGATGGTCAGATTGCATCTGTCTTTGTTTTTGTCCATGAGACCGGTGAATCGTATCTGATTTTTAAAGTCTGCCCGGCACAGCCTATATTAAAACTTAATAAACTAGCTGCTCAGGTACCGACAGCGATGATTACAAAATCAGCTTCGATAGATACCACTCAAACCTATGACAGTACCGGAGTCGTAGTTGATTATGAAATCTCAATTGACTATAACGGCGGAGCGGAAGCTGTACGCTTGAAAATTGTCGATTCACTTCCGGATGAAACCCAACTATCTATGGTTGATGGTACCGAGCTGATTGTTAGTTCTGATGGTAAACAGTTGTATAATGAATTTACAGTTGGTGCTGATGGCTTCAGGAAATCAATGAAATATTCCATTGAGGATCTTGATCCGGGTTCACGTAAATTCCTTGAAAACACTATTTATATTGAAGGTAGTCCTGATACAACGGCAAAGGAATATACCCGGCAATCTACAACTGTAACTGTTGCGGTTGGACCATTACGGACTGCTCCTGATACCCAAATCAAAATGAATATTATCGGTGCCTATTTTGAAACATCTAAGGCTTTCTTAAGACCGGAAGCTTTACCGATACTTGAGGCAATTGCAGATTCGATTCTAAAATATTCTGATGTAACGATTAGAACCGAAGGTCACTGTGATTACCGCCGGATTAATACTGTCAGATTCCCATCAAACTGGGAACTCTCGGAAGCTCGGGCATTGTCAGTATTAACCTGGTTGAACGAGAACCACAACATTGACACTTCCTTGATGTCATACGAAGGCTTTGCAGCAACGATCCCGGTTGATACGGGTCACTCCGAAGTGCACTGGCAGCAAAATCGTCGAGTGGAAGTCTTTATTACTGGTAGAAATCGTTCACAGGTTGACTATAGCCAGATTCCAGTTAATAACTGGGAAGCTACTACAATTTTAGAACTCGAACCAATCAATTGGGATACGGTGCTGGTACCTGATACAGATGGTGCAGCTCAAATTGGTCCTAATACCTGGGAAGTTCTGATAGTGATAGAAAACGTTGGCTATTATTCGGCTGAGAATGTTGTCTTAGAAGATATTCTTCCAATCAATGGTGAATATGTTTTAGAGAGTGCTACCGTTGACGGTGAAGCAGCAAGAGCTGCTATCGGCAGCGATGGACATCTGTTGATCGAGATTGATAAAATTGACCGCGAACAGAAGATCGAAGTCAGGTACCGCTTCAAAGCATCACCTGACACCAATCCTTCAGGAAGCGGTGAAGCTATAATTGAGATGGAGAGCCGTGGTAAAACAGTGACCCATCGTTCAAATACTATTCGCTTTGAATAGTAAGTATCTAAGTAATATTAGATACTAGGTAAGAGAGTAGTCATCGAAAGATGACTGCTCTTTTTCATGTTTTTTTTGAACTTAAAGTAGGGCAGCTTTTTTGTCGGTATCAATCAATTCAACATTGAGTCCATTTTTGGCAAAAACAAAAGCGATGTTTTCATTATCAAAAGCTTCTCCGGGTTGCGGTTGCGTGAGAATCCGAAGTCCCTTTTCTGTGAATTCATCCAGTTGCTTTTCAAGACTATCACATTTAAAACAAAGATGATGCAATCCGCCGCCTCGCTTTGCCAGGGCAAAAATAGGGGAGGTTTCATCCGATGGTTCAATAAGCTTAATCGTTTGAGAATTTTCTTTTTTTAAAAAGACCACTTTTACCTTTTGTCGTGTGTTCTCAACAATTTCAGTCATCTGTTCGTACCCAAAAATAGTTTTCCAATGCTCTATCGCATCGGGGATATTTTTTACTACTATACCGATATGGTCTATTATCAATTTGTATCCTCCTATAAAATTAGATCTGGTTCACACTATATACCGATTAAAATTATATAGGAAAACAAAATATATTGATGAAAAACTAATAAAATAAGAGTAGACTTGATTTTAACTGATAGTAATGGAGTTATGCTCTCGACCCGCCTTAAGTTCATAACTAATGTCTATAGATGTAGTTACGAGAAATTATTTACGGAAAAATGGAACTTTTCTAAAAAGGTACACGTATAGATAATTAACGAATGGGATAGTGAGTGTTTGAAAGCTGGAACAAATTGTGCAATTTAGGAGGTACAATGTGAATCGGTCTTTAATTCTCACAGTCATATTATTAACTATGTTTTTCGCGCAAACACTCACTGTCATGGCGCAGGAAGCTACGGTTACTGAAGAAAACGTCCCCGAAATAAGAGCCTATCGAATAAATCCCCATGCCCCTAAAATTGATGGCAGGCTTGACGATGCTATTTGGAGCTCAAAGAAGATTCATAAAGTTAATTCATTTAGACAGATTGAACCGGATGAAGGCGAGCAAGCTTCTGAATCAACCTTGGTCGCTGTTGCTTATGATGATAATAATATGTACGTAGCTTTTTGGTGTTATGATTCAGAACCATCAAAAATCGACGGACAACTGGTCCGGCGGGATAGAACATCGCAAAGCGACAGAGTAACCTTTAGGGTCGATCCCTTCCATGACCATCAAACCGGCAATGCGTTTGAAGTCAGTTCAGTGAATGTTCAAAAAGATTGTCGTTATTTTGATGACGGTAATGCTGATATGTCGTGGGATGCTGTCTGGGAATCAGAGGTTCAACGGCAACCGTGGGGGTGGACGGCTGAGATGAAAATCCCTTTAACGGTTTTACGCTTTGCTGAAAAGGATGAACATACCTGGGGAGTTGATTTTGTCCGCTATATAAATCGAAAAAATGAAGTAGTAAAATGGGCATTTACGCCGAGCGAAAAGGGTGGACATGTTTCCAACTTCGGTCATCTATCCGGTATCAAAGATATTAGCCCTGAAAAAAATATAGAAATTCTCCCCTATATGGTGTCAAGTTTTGAAACCGCTCCCAAAGAACCGGGCAATTTTGACGGGAAAGATATTTATAAAAATATGGGATTCGATGCCAAGTATTCATTGTCATCAAATTTAGTTCTGGATGCTACCGTTAATCCTGATTTTGGTCAGGTCGAACTTGATGATCCGGTTTTGAATCTATCATCATTCGAAACCTATTTCCCTGAAAGGAGACCGTTCTTTCTCGAAGGGTCCGATCTATTTCAAACGCCTTTTACTCTCTTTTACTCACGTAGGATAGGGAGGAATCCAAATGGAAGTGCCGATGATGATGATTTCGCCTACTATAGTGATTATCCAAAATCGACAACTATATTAGGTGCTTTGAAATTAACCGGAAAACTTTCAGGCGGGACCTCGATTGCTTTACTAAGTGCGGTAACCGAAGAGGAAAAAGCAGAGTATGCTGCATTACGAAATGTTGTTTTGGATTCGACCTATAACAACGGAGAACTTCAGATAAATACAACTTCGGCAGACACAATTATTAACTCGTTTGTGGCAGAGCCGATTGCCAATTATACAATTTTGAGAGTTAAGCAGGATATTCTAAAAAATTCAAGTTTTGGCGGGATGTTTACTTTCGCCGGACAGGATGGCATGCAGCCAAATCTGACCGGTGGTATCGACTGGAGATTGAGCACCAATGACAATAAATGGATGATGGTTGGTCAGGTTGTTGGAAGTCGTACTGAAGGAAGTGTTTCCGGATATGGCGTTGATTTAACATTTGAGAAGATCGGAGGAAAGCATATCCGAGGGGCTCTGGGGATGACTATAAAACATCCCGATCTGAACCTCAATCGCTTAGGTTTTACTTCCCGGACGGATTCAAAAAATATCTGGTTGTGGACACAGTATCGCACCAATGATACCTGGTGGATTATTCAGGACAGTTATAATAATTTCAATTTCTATACTTCTTCAAATTACGATGGAATTACCTATAGTTTAGGTAGTAATTTTAATACTCATATAGTATTTACAAACAACTGGACTCTCGGTGGGGGATCATCAATTCAAGCTGAAAAATATAGCGATCGTGAAACCCGAGGGAATGGACTCTGGGAATGGCCGGTTCATCCGACTTATAGCTGGTGGTTCAGCTTGAACACCGATTCAAGAAAACCAATATCATTTGTTTTAAATCCCGGCAGTGGCGGTGATCGAGGCGGTCACTGGTGGGCAAATTATATGGGGGTTGAAATTCGCCCGAGAAGCAATCTTGAATTTTCAACCGGTATCAATTTCACCCGCAACTATGATGCTACTCGATGGGTAACCAATGAAGATGATTCTTCGCTCTTTGCTGATTTGAATAAGAACCAAATTTCGTTGAATGCCTCGATGTCGGTAGTAGTTAATAGCAAGCTTTCAATTCAGTTATCAGCTGAAGGTTATATAGCCGGATTGGATTATCAAAACTACCGTTTCTATCAGGGTGGAAACCAGTATTCATCCCAGGTAAGCGGATATAATTCGGATTACAATTACTCGGCTCTGAACTCAACGCTGTTGCTTCGCTGGGAATATTTACCGGGAAGCACGATGTATATGGTATGGACCCGTTCGCGCCCGCAATTTGATGACAGTGTGAACAATTTGAATGTCTCAAGGGATTTTGATCGTTTGTTCTCATCCGGTGCAAATAATGTATTCCTGATTAAAACCAGTTACTGGCTTAATATTTAGAAGCCCTATACATTAATATAGTATTGTAGAGACCTATTCCTATGGCAGGTCACGTTTTTGGACACCCGAAAGCAAGACCTGCCATTTCTTTATGCCTTTATAAATTATCCAACGCAGATCCTGCTTCTCTTAAAGTTTAAATTGTTGACAGAATTATCAAGTATAACTATGTTAATAGTACAATAAACTTCTCCGTTAGCAGGGTCGTTTATAAATAGTTTTAAGGACAAAACCAGCAGACAACCAAGGTTTTTTTATATTAAGAGCACAGATATATACAGGGGAGAATGATGGTTTCAAATAAAGTTATTTCGATTTTAATCCTCGCCCTCTTTATTACCGCCCTTTTTTCGCAGAATATTGGCGCAGCCAAGTATAAAAAAGAGGCACAGAATCGGGTAAAATCACTACTTGCCAGCCGTATCGTAGAATATGCTCTTCCTGATGAAAATCTGGGATTTATAACAGGTAATCCAAGAACAAGAACCTCGCTTGACCCAACAAAATCCGGGGTCGGTTTTGGTAAGAAGATGGGGTTTACATATTATGACTATCAACACAATAGTTCGATGCATCGCCAGATAACTTTAGGCTCAAGTGTATCCTGCCCCTGGACACTGCACTTTGTCTGGATGATGCTTCCCAGTGCGATTCTCGAAGATCGAGAAATTGAATCTAATGGCTGGGATGGTGAAAGTGGAACTATGGTAGGATTTTATTCTCAATGGCAACCTAGTGGAAATTATGCTGGTTATCCAACTAATGCGGTTACATCTGATAACCGTCATATTTTTGCGGCTCATAATCGTTTAGCAGCAGGGGCTCGTTATCGCATCCAATACTGGATTCAGCATACCTGCAATACTTCATTTTACTCAGTCAGCGACCGAATACCTGATACTCTGAATGATTGTGGTAATACCCATATTGATGTTCCTGATAATGCCGTTGTTATCTGGCCTGATATTGCCTATCAGAATCCGCCTGATGGTGCCGAAATAATTCATCTGATTGGCTCTGCGTTTGGTGGCGGTAATGGTCCTTCAAACCTAAGTTATTTCCAGAAGGTCGACCCTGAGGATGGCAGCAACGGCAGCTGGACGTATGGTTGTGCGATTGATACAATCTTTAACGGTGAAGGGTACGATCTGTGCGCCTCGCCCAACGGTTTAGTTGCGATTACCTGGGTGGGGTTGCTTCCCGATGAACCGGGGTGTGATACCTGTTCACAATCAACATCAACCGGATCTACTGGTCGTGACCGCTGGGACAATGATCTGTTTGTTCAACTAAATAGAAACTTTGGTCGCGGTAATCTCGGGGAACTTTACAATCCGACTCCGGGAGGAAACTATTGGGAAAATAGAATCAACGTAACAAAGAACGTAGCCGGTGAAAATGGTTACCGTCCTTTTGCAGATATTTCAACATTGATAACTACAGATGAAAAATTCCATACTGCCTTTGTAGCAATGAAATGGGATGAAGCGGCGATCGGCGGTTATGCCTCAAGAATATTTCACTGGTCAGAAGACCTTGGCTTTTTAGCATCGGGTCAGGGAAATATACGAACAGTTACCTCAGCAGAATGGGAGCCTGAAAATTGCACTCCTCAAAAGTACAACGAAAACGTAGCGAAACTTTCAATCTCAGAATGTGGCGGCAGACTGTATGTTATGTGGGTCGAGCTTAACAGCCCGAACACTACCGGAAATGATAACCATGATGATTGCGGACAGCGAGCTTTTGACGGTGATCCTGATGGGGCGGCCAATGGTGATCTGTTTCTCTCTGTCTCCGATGATCTTGTTGGTCTGAGCTGGGATAATCCAAGAGGGATAACCAATTCTTACGGTGGTCCATCGGCTTATCTTGACGGTAAAGCGTGTGACCCGGAAGGCAATGGTCCCTGTCCGGCAGAACATTGGCCGACTATGAACGAGCATGGCTCTGATTACCGGGTGGCACTACCGGAAGTTTCAAATATATGTACTACTTATGCTATGACAACCGGTGCCGTTCATGATAACAATTACTATCTTGATATTGCCTATATAGATGATCAAATTCCCGGTGGGGCAATTATGAGTGAAGGGGATTGGACTAACAATGATTATTTGTGGATGAGGATACCTTGTGTACAAGCAGTGATCGATCCGGGATTTGCTTTAAGCTTAACCCAATTTTCATACCCCAACTGTGTTAAACATGGTGAAGCCGAAGTTCTCGAGGTAACCATTGAGAATTCAGGAACAGCAAATTTACATTATACTACGACAATCGTAGAAGATCAGCCGGCATCAACCGGATGGTTGACAATTTCGGAAGATTTTGATGGGTTGGTAGAATTTGGTCAGAATAATAAAGAAGAAGGTACTATCACCCTGAATGAAAATCTTGCCATCAACTCTCCGGGTACAGTTGTCAGAGTAACCGGACGGGTTGTTTTTGATCATGATGCACCGAATGGATCAAATAACTTTGAAGTTGAACTGGTCGTAGCAGACACTTGCGTTCAACCAAGTTGGGATACTATTCGAACTGCCTGTATCGAACTGATTGTAGGATCCAATGGCAACGCCGGAAAAGCCGGTTCTCCGGGCGGCTGCAACATGGCTTATGATACATTGGTTGATGGTGAATGGAACCCTCTGTTCGATACTTATCTGTATGATAACGGAACTATTATTGGTTATGGAACCTCCGAGAATTATAATATGAACTGGGGAATGTTCCAGACAATGATAGCTGACTCGGCAGCGTTACTACCACAGAATATCCCCGGTAAAGAGCCTTCACATTCAACCATTGCCTGGGCGGATATTTATTATACCGGTGTTTATACAACGCATGATTCATCTATTGCTATTGAAGCAACCTGGTATGCGCCGATGGATCCGAGTTTCTCATGTGGCTTTGTAATTAAGCACACCAAGGTTTATTCGTTTGATGGACTCCCGCATGATAATATAATCATCGGAGACATTATCGACTGGGATGTGCCTTCTGATTCGGGAAGAGACAACTCGCACGGCTTTGGTTATGATGCTATGTTTTCCGGGGAAGAGATTCCTGATTTTGTTTATCAAGGCGGACTTGAATATTCTGATACATTACCATTACCTGATGAAGAATGGCCCAGTGATGAACGCTATGCGGCGATGATGTATCTTGGAGGATTTGAGTATTCAACTCATCCATATACTTATATAGGAATAGCAGATAGATATTTTAGGGATCCTTTTAATAAATATACTTTATCATCTAATAGTATGATTGATCAATTAAAATCTGATATCAATCTCGATACTCTTTTAAATATACACAGAACTCCCGGGACAATTCTTTCAGATTCATCGGCAACTGATATGCTTTCGGGGATGACGTATGTATCCGGTCTTGATTTGGGCGGAACTGATACTCTTCACTTTTTTATAGCCATGATGACCACCATGAATGCTACCTTCCCGAGCGGAATAACCAACACCGGCAGTGCGATGAATTTGATTAATATTGCAAATGATGCCAGAGCATTCTTTGACTCATATCTTGGTGGAGGCTGCTCAGGTTGCCTTGATACACCGGGTGATGCCAATGGGGATGGGGATGTTGGAATTGGTGATTTGACATTTTTTGTAGATTACTTATTTATTCCGGGGTCGCCGGGACCAGAATGTTTTGAAGAATTTGATAATGTGGCTGATTGTGAATTAAATATATCTGACCTAACATTTTTTGTAGATTACTTGTTTGTACCGGGTTCACCGGGACCACCGCCTTGTCACTTGTGCAAATAAGGATATTATAATATATTATAGAGGGAACAGTTTTATACAGGGGAAAATGATGGTTTCAAAAAGAGTTATTTCAGTTTTAATCCTCATCTTCTTTATCGCCGCCTTTTTTTCGCAAAATCTTTTCGCCGCCAAATCTCAAGACGAGTCACAGGCGCGGGTAAAATCGCCGCTCGCCAGCCGAGTCGTAGAATATGCGTTCCCGGAGAGTAATCCGGGCCTTGTGACTAATAACAAATATGAACGAACCTCGCTTGATCCCACCAAAACCGGAGTCGGGTTTGGTGAGAAAATGGGTTTTTCTTATTACGAATTTCAACATTTTGGTTCGATGCACCGCCAGATATCTTGGGGGTCAACTGAAAATTGTCCCTGGACAATGCACCTTATCTGGATGATGCTTCCCAGTGCGATTTTAGAAGATCGTGAGGTTGAAACAAGTGGCTGGGATGGTGCATCAGGAACTATAGTTGGTTTTTATTCACAATGGCCGAATTATGGTTATTCGGGTTTTCCCACCTTAGAAGTAACAGATGATAATCGTTTGATTCGTGTTGCTCACAATCGTCTGGCAGCGGGTGCCAATTATCGTACTCAATATTGGATTCAACATACCTGTAATACTTCGTTTTATTCAGTTTCTGATCGAGTGCCTGATTCTCTTAATGATTGTGGTAATACTCATATCGGCAATACGGATGATGCTGCCGTGATCTGGCCAGATATCGCTTATCAGGAACCACCAGATGGTGCCCCGATTATTCATTTGATCGGTTCTTCGAGTAGTAGTTTTGATGGAGTCAAAAACTTAAGCTATTTCCAAAAAGTTGACCCTGAGGACGGCAGTAACGGTATCTGGACTTTTGGTTGTGCGATTGATACGGTTTATGGGCTTGAAGGCTACGACCTGTGTGCGTCTCCTAATGGAACCGTTGCGATTACGTGGGTGGGGTTGCTTCCCGATGAGCCGGGGTGCGATACTTGTTCCCAATCCAGTTCGACTGGCTCGGCTGAACGGGACCGATGGGACAATGATCTGTATTATCAACTTAATCGAAATTTCGGACGGGGGAATCTTGGAGACCTTTACAATCCAACACCGGGAGGAAACTACTGGGAACCAAGAGTTAATGTTACCAGAAATGATGCCGGCGTAAATGGCTATCGACCATTTGCCGATCTTTCAACTATTATAACAACTGATGAAAAATATCATGTTGCCTTTGTGGCGATGGAGTGGGACGAATTGGATATGGGGCGTTATGCTTCCCGTATATTCCATTGGTCAGAAGACCTTGGATTTTCCCCAGGTGGAAAAGGGAACATCCGCACTGTGACAGCGGCTCAATGGGAGCCTGAAAATTGCACCCCTTCTTCTTTCAGTGAAAATGTTGCTAAGGTACAAATTTCCGAATGTAATAATAGATTATATGTGATGTGGGTGGAATACAACAGCCCGAATACGACCGGGAATGAGAATCATGACGATTGCGGACAACGTGCTTTTGATGGTGATTCTGATGGAGCCGCTAATGGTGATCTGTTTCTTTCAGTATCAGGAGATTATGGATTAACCTGGGATTATCCCAGAGGAATAACAAATTCTTATGGTGGTCGATCTGCTTATCTTGACGGTAAAGCCTGTGACCCGGTAGGGAACGGTCCCTGTCCGACTGAAAGCTGGTCAACCATGAATGAACAAGGCTCCGATTACCCAATAGTTGGTCCGTCAGTTTCTAATATTTGCACCACTTATGCGATGACCACCGGTGCGATTCATGATAACAGTTTCTATCTCGATATTGCCTACATGGATGATATTATTCCCGGGGGTGCGATCAATAGTGAAGGGGAATGGACAAATAATGATTATCTGTGGATGCGGATTCCTTGTGTAAAGGAAATTACTCTTGCCGGCTTTACTATGAATATTACAGAATACGGTTTTCCAAATTGTCTTAAACATGGGGATGAAGCAATTGTAAACTTGGTGATAGAAAATAATGGCACTGCAGATTTGCATTATACTACGACAATTGTAGAAGATCAGCCGGGTGTTACCGGATGGCTTACGCTGTCGGGTGATTTTGATCCGTTTGACGGCTTGATTGAGTATGGACAAAACAATAAAGAAATTGGTTCTGTTGTTCTAAATGGTAATCTTGCCATCAACTCTCCGGGTACAGTTGTAAGAGTTACCGGACGGGTCATTTTTGATCATGATGCACCGAGCGGTTCCGATGTTTTTGAAGTAGAACTGGTAGTAGCTGACACCTGTGTTCAACCAACCTGGGACACTATTCAAACTGCCTGCACCGAACTTATTGTAGCCTCTAATGGAACTGCCGGTAATACCGGTTCTCCGGGGAGAGTCAATTTGGCTTATGATACACTGAGTGACGGCGAGTGGAACCCTCTGTTTGATAGGTATCTGTATGACAACAGTACCATCATTGGTTCGGGAACGGGTGGCAATGCTACGATGAACTGGGGGATGTATGGGGTTAATATTGCTGACTCGGTGGCGTTATTGCCGCAGGACATTCCCGGTAAAGCGCCGTCACATTCATCAACTTTCTGGGCGGATATTTACAACACGGGAGTTTTCACCAATAATGATTCTTCTATTGCAGTTGAAGTTACCTGGCATGCGCCAACTGATCCAGCCTTCTCATGTGGTTTTGTAATTAAGCACACCAAAGTTTATTCATTTGATGGGGCTCCGCATGATGATATTATAATCGGTGAAGTCGCTGACTGGGATGTGCCGTCTGATTCGGGAACCGACAATTCGCACGGTTTTGGTAACGATGGTATGTTTGCGGGGGAAGAGATTCCTGATTTTGTTTATCAGGGCGGACTTGAATATGCTGATACGCTTCCGTCACCAGATGAAGAATGGCCAAGTGATGAACGGTATGGGGCGATGATGTATCTTGGGGGATATGAATTTTCAACTTTGCCTTATGAATATGGTGCCATACCAGATCGTAGATTTGATCTGTTTAATATATATACCGGTTCCAATGGTCGTCTGGTCTATCCTTATCATCTCGGATTCAATGTTGATACATTGCGCCTGATGCATAGTATTCCGGGCACAATCCTTTCTGATTCATCGGCAGCCGATATGCACTCCGGCATGACCTATGTTTCCGGTCTTGATTTGGGTGGAACAGATACTCTTCATTTCTTCACAGCCTTTATGACGACCATGAATTCTTCCTATCCGGATGGTGTTACCAATACTGCCAGCGCAAATAATTTGGCTAATATAGCTGCTGATGCCAGAGATTTCTTTACTCCAATTATTCCACCCGGATGCTGTGAGTTAATGGGTGATGCGAATCATGATGGTGACTTCAGTATTTCTGATCTAACATACTTTGTAGACTATTTGTTTGTTCCCGGAGCTCCGGCTCCAGCATGTTTTGAAGAGTTTGATCTGAATGGTGATTGTGAGCTTGGGATATCAGATTTAACTTACGTTGTATGTTATATGTTTGATCCGTTTTGTCCGGAACCGGTGCCATGTCATATTTGCAAATAAGGGTAATATGATATATTATAGAGGGAACAGATTTATACAGGGGAAAATGATGGTTTCAAAAAGAGTTATTTTAGTTTTAATCCTCACGCTCTTTATCACCGCCTTTTTTTCGC
Organism: uncultured bacterium; assembly: GCA_965372795.1. GTDB lineage: Bacteria > Zixibacteria > MSB-5A5 > GN15 > FEB-12 > QNAD01. The sequence continues at coordinate 36,200 of CBDVDR010000001.1, read as the reverse complement.
TGAATCTTTTCGCCGCCAAATCTCAGGACGAGTCACAAGCTCGGGTTAAATCGCCCCTTGCCAGCCGAGTAGTAGAATATGCCTTTCCGGAGACCAGTTCGGGCATTGTGACAGATAGCCCAAGAACCAGAACTTCACTTGATAATACTAAAGCCGGCGTCGGTTTTGGTGAGAAAATGGGTTTCTCTTATCATGAGTTACAGCATTACGGTTCAATGCACCGCCAGATAACATGGGGATCAAGTGAGGCTTGCCCATGGACAATGCATCTTGCCTGGACAATGCTTCCCAGTGCTATACAAGAAGACCGTGAAGTAGAACATAGCGGTTGGGATGGTGTATCAGGTACTATAGTAGGATTTTATAGTTGTTGGGGTTGTTATTATTATCCCGGGTTCACTTCGGTTGTTACAACATCTGATAATCGTTTAATTTATATTGCTCAAGAACAGTTATCAAATGGGGGAGATTTTCGGACTCAATATTGGATTCAACATACTTGCAATACTTCATTTTTCTCTGTTTCTGATCGGGTACCGGATTCTTTGAACGATTGCGGAAATTTATCTCCTGATTTTCCAAAAGATGCAGAAGTTATCTGGCCTGATATTGCTTATCAGGACCCGCCTGATGGTGCCCCGATAATTCATTTGATCGGTTCTTCGCGTGGTCGTTTTGATGGAGTCAAAAATTTAAGTTATTTTCAGAAAGTTGACCCAGAAGACGGGTCCAACGGAACCTGGGTTTATGGCTGTGCGCTTGATACCATTTACGGTGTAGAAGGCTACGACCTGTGTGCCTCACCTAACGGAACTGTGGCGATAACCTGGGTGGGATTGCTTCCCGATGAGCCGGGATGTGATACCTGCTCCCAGAGCAGTTCGTCCGGATCAGCCGAACGTGATCGATGGGACAATGATCTGTATTATCAGATAAATAGAAATTTCGGACGGGGAAACCTTGGCGATTTATACAACCCGACTCCGGGAGGAAACTACTGGGAACCAAGAATTAATATTACAAAGAACGTTGCCGGTCAAAATGGTTTTCGCCCATTTAATGATATTTCAACGATGATCACAACTGATGAAAAATATCATGTTGCCTATGTAGCGATGGAGTGGGACGAATTGGATATGGGGCGTTATGCTTCCCGTATATTTCATTGGTCAGAAGACCTCGGGTTTATCCCCGGGGGACAGGGTAATCTCAGAACAGTAACTTCGGCTCAATGGAATCCTGAAAATTGCACGCCTTCATTATTTAGTGAGAATGTCGCTAAAGTACAAATTTCCGAATGTAATAATAGATTATATGTGATGTGGGTGGAATATAACAGCCCAAACACTTCGGGCAATGAGAACCATGATGATTGCGGACAACGTGCTTTTGATGGTGATGCAAGTGGTGCCGCCAATGGTGATCTGTTTATTTCAGTCTCCGGTGATTTGTCCGGCTTGACCTGGGATAATCCAAGAGGGATAACTAATTCCTATGGTGGACCGGATGTTTATTTTGACGGCAAAGCCTGTGACCCGGAAGGTAACGGTCCCTGTCCTTCGGAAAGCTGGTCAACCATGAATGAACAAGGCTCCGATTATCCAATAGTTGGTCCGTTGGTTTCTAATATTTGCACCACTTATGCGATGACTACCGGTGCCGTTCATGACAACAGTTATTATCTTGATGTAGCTTTTATGGATGATCAAATTCCGGGTGGTGCCATCAATAGTGAAGGAGAATGGACCGCTAATGATTATCTGTGGATGCGAATACCTTGTGTAAAAGAAGTAACTGCTCCACAGTGTGTAATGTATCCAATAAGATTTGGCTTTCCTGACTGTGTTAAACATGGGGAATCAGAAATTATTGACCTTACTCTTGAAAACAACGGTACAGCTGATTTGCATTATACTACAACTATCGTAGAAGATCAGCCTGCCTTAACCGGATGGTTAACAATCTCACCTGATTTTGATGGTTTGATTGAATTTGGTCAGAATAATAAAGAAGAAGGTACTATAACACTTAATGGTAATCTTGCAATCAATTCACCGGGTTGGGTTGTAAAAGTGACCGGGCGGGTTATTTTTGAACATGATGCACCGAGTGGTTCGGGCGCTTTTGAAGTCGAACTTGTCGTTGCCGATACTTGCGTTCAACCGACCTGGGATACTATCCGCACCGCCTGTACCGAGCTTATTGTCGGAACTAATGGTAATGCCGGAAATGCCGGTACTCCGGGGGGAGCCAATATGGCGTATGATACTTTGGATGATGGCGAATGGAACCATCACTTTGATAGGTATGTTTATGACAACAGTCTTGTTGTTGGTTCTGACAATTCTATCATGAACTGGGGGATGTATGGGGTTAACATTGCAGACTCGGTAGCGTTGCTGCCGCAGGACATTCCCGGTAAAATTCCTCATCATTCAGTAAAAAACTGGGCGGATATTTACTATACGGGTGTCTTCACCAATAATGATTCGTCGTTGGCTTTTGAAGTTATTTGGTATGCGCCGACCGATCCGAATTATTCATGTGGTTTTGTTATCAAGCAGACCAAAGTATATACCTTTAGTGGTATTCCTCAAAACGGTGTCATAATCGGAGAAGTAATGGATTGGGACATACCTTCAGATTCGGGGGCTGATAATTCGCACGGGTTTGGTAACGATCCGATGTTTGAAGGTTATGGGATTGCTGATTTTGTTTGGCAGGGCGGACTTGAATATTCTGACACTCTTCCATCTTCCAGTGAAGAATGGCCCAGCGATGAACGATTTGGCGCCATGATGTATCTTGGAGGGTTTGAATTCTCTTCCCAGCCTTATAATCATCAAACAATCCCTGACAACAATTTTAATTTGTTTAATAAATATACCGGCTCCAATAATCGTTTAGTCTATCAGTATGGTCTTGGATTTGATACTGACACGCTGCGCATGATGCATACAACTCCGGGGACAATACTTTCAGATTCATCGGCAACCGATATGCACTCCGGTTTTACCTATGTTTCCGGTCTTGATATGGGTGGTAGCGATACTCTCCACTTTTTCACAGCCTTTATGACGACCATGAACGCATCTTATCCTGATGGAATTTACAATACGAGTGGAGCTAATAATCTTGAAAATATTGCTGCTGATGCTCAATCATTCTTTGATTTATATTTTTTAACTCCTACTTGTGGAACTATGGGAGATGCGAATGGTGATGGAGATGTTGGCATTTCCGATCTGACTTTCTATGTAGATTATTTGTTTATTCCCGGTTCACCGGCACCACACTGTTTTGTGACATTTGACAATAATGGAGACTGTGAACTAAATATCTCAGATCTGACTTACTTTGTAGACTTCATGTTTGTTCCGGGTTCTCCACCGCCAGTTGATTACCACATTTGTAAATAATTATTAAAATCACCCCTCTTGGCTATCAAGGGGGGTGGGTTTTAACCCCCCCAAAAATAGATGCTATATTGACAAATAGAGTATTTATTCCTATATTATCTTAAATCCAAATAATAAAAAAACGGAGCAATATATGAGGGTGGCTGCATCTTGCTTTAAATGTAAGCGGGTAACTCTGTTTACGATAATCGCGTTGCTGGTACTTTCACCGGTAATTTCATTCGGGCAAACAGGACTCATTACCATTGATAATGTTGAAGGGATGATTGCACCGAATACGGTTGCCGCCGGACAGCAGCTGACCTTTAACTTTCGATTAGAGGTTACTATGTCTGAGTTACTGAGGGCTTCTGCAAATGGTTTTAGAGTCTATTCTCCATCCGGTGCCGTTTGGGATACTACTTACGGAGAATTTACCGGTGCTATTACGACAAGTATGATGGATTTGCAGTTTGTCAGTCCATATAGCCTTGATGGTATTGGAGCGGATACGATTGGATTTGGTGGAGTTGCTATGTTTTCACCAGGTATTCCAAGTGGGTTTAATGAAGTTGTTTGGTCTGTTACAATCGGTCCAATTGATATTGGCTACGATGGTGGCATTATTTGTATCGACAGTTCATATTACCCACCGGTGAATGATTGGGAGTGGGCCAGTTCTGGCGATCGACTTTTCCCTGATTGGGGCGGACCATACTGTTACACAATCGCAAAATTAACTCCGGTTGTTGAAAACAGTATTCCGGCATCTGATGAACATAATGTCCCTACCAAAACTAATATCGTTGCTGAATTTGATGTGCCCATGAATCCGACTACATTCAACAACTCAACCTTTATTGTTACAAGTTCAATTTCAGGCATAAAATCAGGCACTTATAGTTATGAAGATATTGGGAACCGGGCGATTTTTGATCCTGAAATTGATTTTATTATTGGTGAAAATGTATATGTCGAATTATCAACTGATATACAAACCGTTGGAGGTAAGCCATTAAATGGTATATATTCCTGGAGCTTTGTAATTGCTGATATTCCGCCAAATATTATCAATATTTCTCCGGCATCAAACTCAACCAATGTCAATCCGGAAACATCTGTAATTTTTTATTTCGATCAGGATATGGATGAGACCTCCTTTTCTGAATCATTAATCTCGGCCATCGGAACTGTCAGCGGGCTGCATGATGGTTCTTTTACGTATGATTCTTCATCAAGAGCACTTCAGTTTGATCTTTATGATGATTTTGCCGACGGTGAGAAAGTTGATATTATTGTTGAACCATCGGCTTATGCTGTGGTAGGCTCGAAGATGGTAAGAGGTGTGGTTGCCAGATTTACAATTGCAGTTGAAAATGGGGTAGGGAAATTTAATCGGATGACAACTTTTGCAACTGATGATTCACCTTTCAAAGTGATCACGGCTGATTTTAATAATGACTCCTATGCTGATATTGCAACTCTTAATGCCGGTAACAGCATAAGCGTTTTATTGAACAATGGTCTGGGTAATTTCATAAGTTTAGATAATTATCCTATTGACCCGAATCCGGGAGGGTTTGCAGTTTCAGACATTAATCGTGACGGCTATCTTGACCTTGTAACTACCAGTAAAGATAATGACAATTTGATTATCTTATTCAATAACGGATTGGGTGGGTTTGGTGATTATCAATATCATCCAGCTGGAAATTATCCTGTAGATGTAGCTGTTGGTGATTTAAACTCTGATGGCCAGGATGATTTTGCGGTATTAAGTTTAACCGATGATGCTTTGACAATTCTATTAAGCACTCCTTCGGGACCTTACATTCTTCAAACAGAACCTACAGCGAATGGACCCATTGATGTTGAGATTGCCGATTTTAATAATGATATGCTGAATGATATTGCTCTGGTTTGCCCAGAATCATCAAGGCTGGAAGTTTTTTTGAATTATGGCAATAATACATATGATGATTCGCTATATAATGTTGATTATAGCCCTTTTTCACTTGAAGTGAATGATTTTGATGGTGATGGTTTTGCTGATATTGCAGTAACAAGTGTATTTTTCTACAATGATAAAGTGACAATATTTCCCAATGATGGGGATGGGGCTTTTTATCCCGATTCACCCTACTCTGTATCACTTGAACCAAACTCAATTGTTTCGGCCGATTTTGATTCTGACTCAGATTTGGATTTAGCAACCGCCAATACCAGTTTGATGACTGTTGAGTTTCTTCAAAATATTGGTGAAAGTAATTTTGAGTTAAATGTTAATCATAAGTATGATCTTGGGTATGACTGTACTGACATAGCGGTAGCTGATTTTAATGGTGATGGCACCCTTGATCTTGTAACCTCCAATAGACATCATGACAATATTTCAATACTATTCAATCAATTGTTCTATTGTGGTGATGTGAACAATGAGAGGGATGGCCCTGATATATCGGATCTTACTTATTTGATATCATATCTGTTTCACAATGGTCCCCAGCCGGTTCACCTTGGGGCTGCTGATCTTGATGTAGGTGGAACAATTGACATCACTGACTTAACTTTGATGGTTGATTATCTGTTCCGGACTGGTTTTATCAACCCGGAATGTTTTTAATAAACAAGGGGATGAAAATGTACAAAGCTGTTAAATTTACATTCATTTTTTTAATGCTAATACTTATTGTCAGTTCTATCCAGGCAAGAGATGCAGTAGATAAATCAAATAAATTGCCTTCAAGTTTCAACAAAGCATATCCAGCTCATGCAGTTGCTGATCACAGGGTAGGGCAGTTGCAGCTGACGGTTTCAAATATAGGAACCTTTGGTGATGGTTTTATTGGCGGCGCAGATTTCTTTACCGGGCAGAGAGTGGTTGGAGGAATATATCCAAAGGATGCTGACGTGAAATATGTTTTTGCGGGAGCCTTTTGGATTGGAGCAATTGTTGGAGATGACACCCTTGTTTCAACCGGAGCTGATGGATGGACTCCCGCAGCTTGTGAGTTTTATCCGGATGAGGCTCCTTTTGGCAATCCAATCAGGCGATCAATAATTGATCCGTTGTCTACTGAATTTATAGGTGCTGTATCCGAAGAAGATTTCATTATGACTTATACTGATACAACTGTAGAAGGGGTTGATTTAGACATGGTCGAAATGAGACCACATATACCACTAAATATCAAAGTTAATGAAACATCTTACGCCTGGTCATACAAGCATTCTGAAGATTTTGTTCTGTTCAATTATCAAATCACAAATATCGGAAACGATAATCTTTCTGAAGTTTATCTGGGGATGTATCATGATGGTGATGTTGGGTATAATCCTACATGTTCTCAGACCTTGTGCTATTCTGATGATATTACCGGTTTTTTAAGCACAAAATCAAGGCGTTATGGAAAATGTGATTATGAGGACTCATTGAATATTGCCTGGATTGCTGACAATGATGGTGATTTTGAACTTTTAGCACCTTCTGTTACAGGATTGTCGATGCTTCAAACTCCGATTGAAAATGATAGAGTTTCATATAATTGGTGGATTAGTAACGGAAATGTTGAGCAGGATTTTGGGCCACATGAAAGATCAGGTGCCGGACTCTGGAACGACCCATTTAGAAGTTTTGTTAACGGGGCATTGGGTACACCGGGTGGTGACAGGAATAAATATTATTTAATGATGAATCAAGAAATTGATTATGACCAGGCTTTTACTGCCGCGATCAATGCCGACGATCCGTTGTGGATGTATCCTAATCAAGCGTTGGCACAGAATTTCTCCAATGGATATGATACTAAGTATTTATTATCATTTGGACCTTATGATATAGCCCCGGGAGAAACTCTACCCCTTTCTTTTGCATATGTCGCTGGCGAAGGGTTCCATTCTGACCCTAACAATTATGACAACAATCTTGGGAATGGTTACAATCCTGATGCTTTTTACAACAACTTAGATTTTACTGATCTGGCAAAAAATACAAAGATGGCATCGTGGGTGTTTGACAATCCGGGAGTTGATACTGATGGTGATGGATATTTTGGAAAATTTCATGTCTGTTGTGATGTCAATACCGGGGTGTGTGATACTATTTATTATGAAGGTGATGGAGTCCCTGACTATAATGCTTCAACGCCATTACTGACACCTGTAACATGGGCGGAAGCGATTGACTCATCAACCGTTAGAGTTCGATGGAATGGTATGCCTTCAGAAACTATGTTAGATCATATCTCTCAAGTGAATGACTTTGAGGGGTATCGGGTTTATTTTGGGACAGATGATCTTAATCTTAGCTATATTGCTTCTTATGATATTGATGATTACAGCGTTTATAATTTCAACAACAATGATGGAAGCTGGACTTTAGAAGGTTTACCTGGTACAATTGAAGAATTGAGATGTAGATTCGGATCTGATTGTAATGACTTTACATTTAATCCAAATGACTTTACCGAACAATCTCCCTTAACTTTTGATAGTGAAGTTTTTTACTTTGTACCATTCGATCTGAACTTGGAATTAGCAATTGAAACTGATATAATCAAAACTTATCCTAATCAGGTATATCCATCAAGTTTAAATCCAGAAGAAGCTGATCCTTCTGAATTAACTCAGGATGGATACTTTAAGTATTTTGAATATGAGTTAATAGTCGAACATCTTCTCCCTAAACAGGGCTATTGTTTTGAAGTCAGGGCATTTGATTTTGGATATCCGCTTTATGACATAGCTCCGCTGGAATCTATAAGTAATAATACTTTGTGCATCGAAACTCCGATTGATTGCGGTGGCTTACCGGATGGGGACGGTGATGGAATGAGGGACAAGTGTGATAATTGTCCGGAAACTGCTAATGCCGGTCAAGCAGATTTTGATAATGACGGTATCGGCGATGCATGCGATATTTGTCCTTCTATCTCAAACCCGACTCAAATAGATTCTGATTTAGATAATATAGGTGATATATGTGATAATTGTCCTAAAACATCTAATCAGATGCAGGTAAATTCTGACGGAGATAGCTTTGGTGATGCGTGCGATAACTGTCCTAATTTTACTAATATTTTCCAGTTTGATACCGATGCTGACGGTCTTGGTAATGCCTGCGATGATGATATTGATGGCGATGGAATTCTTAATGAATTGGATAATTGCCCAACAAGATCAAATCCGAATCAGGAAGACGATGACCAAAATGGTGTCGGAAATGCCTGTTGTTGTGTTCAAAGGGGAGATATTGTTAAAAATGGAATAAGTTCAGTTGCGGTTGATATTTCAGATTTGATGCTTATGGTGAAATATTTTTACGGACCATTCTATAGAATATCATGTTATGGTGAATATAATATAAATGGAGATAATAGGCTTAACATCTTAGATATAGTTTATCTTGTCGATTATATGTTTTTTAACGGGCGGTCGCCTCAACCCTGTAATCAACTGCAACTTTTTGGCACTTACAAAGGAACTTATACCGTAGCAACTTATGAAAATTATAATTGGGTGCTTATAGCTGAGCAGAATGTTATTTTGGAGTTTACTGACTCGACTTTCTCAATGCGAAATGATGTTGATGAACTGATTGAAAATGTGCCTCTTTGTGAAGTCTCCTGCAAATATCATATGTTTGTAGATATGAGTATATATCTTGAGAGCTCCCATCCTGATGAAAATGCAGGATTTGATATTTGCTGGCCAGAGTTAAATCCAGTTGGGTTATTTGAAATTGCGTTAAACAACTCGGTGTATGCAATCACTTTTGAGCAAATAAATTCAGAGGGAAATAAACGAATTGTTATTAATTTAATAAAAATGTAATTGAAAGCTAATATCTATTAGTTAATTCAAATATTGAATGAGATGCGTGAAATAGTCTAATAGGTCAATATTTGCTTGACAAAATTGCCTTTTATTATTTACTTTTATATTAGAGAGAACGTAGGCGAAGCTGTACTAAGTCTCATTGAGTAAAATGGTTAGCAAGATGCTAACAGTACGGTAGCGTTGAAAGCGATTCAACAGCATTGATAGGTAAAAAAATGTCCTGTTACACAGTTGAACTCTACAAATTTAAACAATCACGATTGAGCACATCAATAATCTATTTTATAGAAGGAGTGAGGGATGCGAATTAAAACTCTTCTGCTGACCGTTCTATGCCTGTTTAGCATAACAATCACCGGATCAGCACAAACTCAAATGTATTTAGATCATGTGGATGGTTTAACTCCAGAAAACACTTTAACCGCTGATGGTGTGACGCCGATTGTTTTTCATATCGGAATGAATAACAATACGGGCAGTAACGTCAAAGGCTGGACAAATGGTTTTCAAATATATACAACCTCAGGGGCCGAGTGGACAGTCCCTGCAAACGATACAATCGGTTATTATACCGAGGCAATCTTGCCAACTATGGCTGAACAAAAATTTGTTAATCAGTTCAGTATTGATGGCATGGGTGCCGATACTGTTGGTTTTGGGGGATTTTCTCTGTTCGCCGCCGGTATTCCTGCTGGATTTAATGATATTGTCTGGACTATAAATATTGGTACTATTGATGCTAATTACAATGGCGGTGAAATCTGCCTGGATTCTACATTCTATCCACCCGCCGGTGCCTGGAGCTGGTCAACAACCAGTGGATCAGCAATGCCGACCTGGGATGGACCTCATTGTTTTGGTATTGGTACCTTTGAACCAAATACAGAACCAACCATTGCTACCCTTGATGATCGAGTCATTATTGAAGGTGACTCAATATTAACATCTATTTCAGCTACTGATCCTGATGGGGATGACTTAACCTTCTCAGCAATACAAAAACCGTTAGGTGCAACTTTAATCGACAATGGAAATGGAACTGCATATTTAGCATGGTCTACAACTATTGGAGATGCAGGTTTTTATACTATCATTATTGAGGTGTCTGATGGCGAATTAACTGATACAGAAACTTATACTGTTACGGTTAATCCGTTTATAAATACCCCTCCGATAATTGCTCCAATTATGAACCGTACAGTAAACGTCGGCGATCCATTGGATATATTTATATCTGCTACTGATGCAAATATGGATCCGTTGACTTTCTCGACTTCGACCATACCAGTCGGTGCAATTTTTGATGATAACGGAAATGGAACCGCTTCGTTTAGTTGGACACCTTTGTCAGGACAAGCTGGCGTGTATCCTATAACTATTTCTGTTACTGATGGCATAGACTTTGATGATGAAGTTTTTACTATTACTGTTGATGAACTCATTCAAGGTCAAAGTATGTTCAGTGTCGATCATGTCTCAGGCTTGATTGAAGGGAACATGCCGGTCGATGGTTCGACTGCAACTATAAATATCCGGCTTGATAATGGAAACTCTAACATTACCGGTTATACTAATGGCTTCCGCATTTATTCAGAAAATGGCGCCACCTGGACAACTACTTTAGGCGAACTTACCGGTGCTATTACACCGGCTATTTTAGAACAGAATTTTATAAATTCGTTTAGTGAAGATGGCATGGGGGCAGATACTGTTGGATTTGGCGGCTTTAGATTGTTTGCTCCTGGTATTCCTACCGGTTTTTCTGAAATTGTTTGGACTTTAACCGTTGGACCATTTGATCAATTGGATATTGGGAAATCTATTTGTATTGACACCTCTTATTATCCGCCGGCGGGTAACTGGACCTGGTCTACTGTGACTGGTGATATAATCCCGGATTGGTTCGATCAACAATGTTGGTCAATCGGTGGAGATGTTATTAATAATCCACCTGTCTTAAATCCGATTGGAAATATGGCAGTAAACGAAGGTATAAATCTTAATTTTGGTGTCTCTGCTACTGACATAGATGGCGATCCGTTAACTTACTCGATAATTGCGACAAATTTACCGGTTGGTTATACTTTTGTTGGAAATATTTTTGACTGGACTCCAACTTTTGATGATGCCGGTGTATATTCGGTAACTTTCCAGGTTAGTGATGGCATGTATACTGATGAAGAAACAATCAGTATAACAGTTTATAATGTCAGTCAGGCCATGAGCAGTTTATCTCTCGATCACGTTGATGGATTAACATTGGAAGGTAAAATTCCATTTGATACTCCTCTGACATTTCATATCCGAATGACTAATAATGCTGCTGGCCCAATTTATGGCTGGACAAATGGATTCAGAATTTATTCTCCCGATGGAGCCCAGTGGATGCTTCCCGCCAGTGGTATAATTGGATCTTTCACTGATGCTATTTTACCTTCAATGATTGAAGAAGGCAATAAGTTCGTGAATCAATTTAGTGTTGATGGCATGGCTGATGATACGGTTGGTTTTGGAGGCTTCAGAATTTTTGCTGCCGGTATTCCGGCCGGCTTTGATGATATAGTATGGACAATAAATCTTGCCGGTGTTCCTCAGGCGTCTCACGATAAGTATATTTGCTTAGACAGTACTTTCTATACTCCGGCAGGGGAATGGAAATGGTCGACTGTTGGTAGTGGTAGTATATATCCTGAATGGGATGGACCACATTGTTTCCAAGTTGTTCCGGGTCAAGATTATTTACCACCTGTAATGGCTGCAATCGGTGATAAAACTGTAGATGAATGTGACAATTTGTCATTTATGGTCTCAGCAACCGATCCTCAAGGTTTTGACTTAACATTAGTAACACCAGTACTTCCATTTGGAGCAACATTTACCGATAATGGCGACGGTACCGGGTTATTTGTATGGACTCCAACTGCAGATGATGCTGGTGTCCATCAAGCAGGATTTCTTGTTTCAGCTGCTACTTCAGGTTTAGGTGCCTCCGAACTAATAAATATCACTGTTATCGATGGTTGTGATGAACCCAATGGTCAGGGGTATTTGTTTGTTGATCATATCAGCAGTACCGGACCGATAGATACTACTTTTTCAGAATTTTATCCAATTTATTCGCTCCCTGATCTGATTCTTAATATCAGACTTACTAACCAGACTGAGAGCTTTATCCATGGCTTTACCAATGGCTTCCAGATTTATTCTCCGTCCGGACATTCCTGGACCTCAACTATTGGTGAATTTACCGGTGCAATTACTCCTGAGATGGTCAATCAGACTTTTGTAAATGATTTTGCAAATGGCAGCGGAATTGACACCATTGGTTTTGCCGGATTCAGAATTATGGAATCAGGCGTGCCGACAGGATTTGATGAAATTGTCTGGACAATTAAAATTGGACCATTTGCTGAATCACTTGAGCTTCAGATATTCTGTATTGACACATCTTACTACGCCCCCGCCGGGGTTTGGAAATGGTCAATCTCGGCTGGTGACTTCTATCCTGGTTTTACCGGTGATAAATGTTTCCATATATATAATCCACCTACAGATGGTTGGAGAGCAGATATAATAAGTATTGGTGAAGATAGCCAGAGTGCTATTGACTCCTCTTATATTGCTATCGGAGTTAGTGTAAATGAAACTATGGATGCTCCTCCGGTTCCGCCGGAATACACCACTAACCTCAGAGATTATCGACCTGATTTCAGCGGTCCATACTTTATTGATATTCGAGATCAAGGTATGGAAGAATATTATTGGATTTTAGAAGTTGATCCGATGGGTAATCTTGGCGGTGCGATGCAGCGTTGTGCAACCTTAAAATGGCATCCGACCCAATTCTCACCGGATAAGAATTATTACCTGAGAGAAGGTTTTGATGGTACCGGTGCAATTGTTGTCTCTGATATGCGTATAGAAACCAGTTATGAAATTTGTGGATCAGACCCTCAGATGTTTACCTTGCATTGGGCACCGAAAATCTGTGAAGCAATTACTTTGAGTACCGGTTGGAATCTTGTTTCGATTCCTTTCGAACTTGATAATAACGATATCGCAACATTATTCCCAACAGCAACTGCATACTTTGGCTTTGACAATGGTTATTCTCCGGCAACTGTTATTGAACCGTATAAAGGTTATTGGGTAAAAGTACCAGAAACTACAACCCTTGAGGTTTGCGGTATACCATTGCCAGGTACTAACTTACCTCTTAGCGAGGGGTGGAGTCTTGTAGGTGGTATGAATTGTCCGGTAACACCGTACAATGTAGGCGAAGCATCATTTATTACAGCGATTTTCGGCTTTGATAATGGTTATTATCCTACACAAACATTCATGCCATATTATGGCTATTGGATAAAACTGAATCAAGCTTCAGATGTTGTTCTTGAGTGTAGTACACCGGGTTCAGCTAAACTTGTTAATGATTATGCTCAAGATAATAATTTCATAAAACTGAATGTTACCGGGGAAGACCTTGGTGAAGTTAATACCTATGATGTTATTTTAGGTGTGGATAACTCTTCGGCTTCTATCCCGGCTCCGCCGTCTCCGCCTAAATATTCGGCAAAGATGGCATTGTACCGTATTTCTGGAGAAGGTCCTTTCTATCAGGATGTTCTGAATAGGGCTGATGAAACTAACAGCTGGGTTCTGGCCATCAATCCGCACGGTAATATTATTTCCGGTTCAGAACGATCAGCCAAATTGAGTTGGAACAAGAAACAGTTTGGTGATGATTTGTATATCCTACGGGAAGGATATGATGGCAGCGGGCAGATTCTGATTGATGATATGAGCAAGGTTTCTGAATTTACCGTAACAGGTGGTAATCAGGATATTTATTTCACGGTTCATCGTCTTTCCGGATCAACGCCTGACAATATGCCATTGGCATATCAACTGTATCAGTGTTATCCAAACCCGTTCAACCCGTCAACTACTATCTCGTATGATCTGGCGAAACCTTCGCAAGTCAAACTGGTTATTTACGATCTTCTGGGTCGTCAAGTTGATCAGCTTGTAAGTGGCTACGAAGCTGCCGGTCATAAAAAAGTTGTATGGGATGGAACCAACAGCCAGGGTGATAAAGTAGCCTCGGGTGTTTATTTCTACAGAATTTCTACCGGGGACTTTGAAGATACCCGAAAAATGGTTCTGATGAAATAAGACAATATTTTGACTTTGCTTGGATGAATATTAGATGTGATAAACATATTTCAGAGGGATTCAATCAATGAATCCCTCTGATAGAATGGAGTAACTATGAACCGGGAAATTTATAATAAAGTTCTACCTTTTTTAATACTTTTATTGCTGATAACAGGAGCCAGCGAACCTGTCTTTGGACAGGATTATTGGCGTTCCGTTATCAATGCAACTGGCGAAGAAGCCACCGGAGCTGTTACCACCTCTGAAGTAACAATTGGGGTAGAGGCTGTCGCTGAATCAATGGATGCCCCACCGGAACCTCCTGAGTACACAACTTTGATATCGATGTATCGCCCTGATTATTCGGGACCTTTTTTCATCGATGTTAGAGCTGCCGGAGCCGATACAAATTTATGGTTATTGGATTTTGATCCTCGTGGAAATGTTGGATTCCCTGCCATCAGCCGGTGTGCCTCGCTGACATGGGATCCTGCAAACTTCGACCCAAACGGTACCTATAAACTAATCGCAGGTATGGATGTAAATGGTGCTGTCGCAGTGGATGATATGTTTACAACAACAAGTTATGAACTTTGCGGAAATTCCAGCTCAGCCTTTGTTGTAATGTATATAGCAGGTGGAGAAATTTGTGACCCTCCTGTCTTAAGTTGTCCTCTACCATTTGATGTTTCAATCTGTGCTGGTGAAACCGTTTGTGTTGATCTTACTGGCATTAGTGTTAATCTTGATTGCAATTTAACTGTATCAGGTAATGCAACTCTGGATGGTACAAATTTATGTTTCACTCCCTTAGGCGGAGAAAACATTTTTACTGTAACTTGCACTAACGATTGCGGCGAAAGCAGCAGCTGTGATGTTGTTGTCATTGTTACAATAACTGACCCTCCGGTAATTAATTGCCCACCAGCATTTGATGTCTCCGTCTGTGCCGGTGAACAAGTTTGTGTTGATATAGGTGATGTCGGTTGTAATCCAACCGTATCGGGTAATGCTGTTTTAAACGGAACAACTTTATGTTTCGATCCGGTTGAAGGACAAAATATATTCTTTCTGACCTGTGCCAACGAATGTGGAGAAAGCAGATGTGATGTTGTTGTCAATGTCACTATAACTGATCCTCCGGTAATCAGCTGTCCGCCCGTATTCGATGTTTCCGTCTGTGCCGGGGAAACCGTTTGTATTGATATTGGTGATGTCGGTTGTAATCCAACCGTATCGGGTAATGCAACTTTAAATGGCACAACATTATGTTTCGATCCTGTTGATGGACAAAATATATTCTCTCTGATCTGTGCCAACGAATGTGGAGAAAGCAGTTGTGAAGTAATCGTTAATGTTACAATTAATGAACAACCAACTGCTGCATGTTTCACTTCAAATGTTGATTATAGCGTATTCCCACCAAATGTATGTTTTACAAACTGCTCAAATTATAGCGGTAATGTAGAATTCGAATGGGATTTCGGTGATGGTTTTATTAGTTATGATTCTGACCCTTGTCATGATTATCTTGCTGAAGGTACTTATAGTGTGACTTTGACAGTTACTAACGAGTGTGGATCTAATTCAGTTTCAGATTTGATATCAATAATAAGCCCTCCTGTCATTACTTGCCCGGGTCCTTTTGATGTAACAACTTGTGTTGGTGAACAGGTTTGTGTTGATATCGGTGATGTCGGCTGTAATCCGTCAGTAATCGGTAATGCTGTTTTAAACGGAACAACATTATGTTTCGATCCTATTGAAGGTCAAAATATATTTACTTTGACTTGTACAAATGAAGCGGG
The DNA here is from genome assembly GCA_965372795.1 of uncultured bacterium. Lineage (GTDB taxonomy): Bacteria > Zixibacteria > MSB-5A5 > GN15 > FEB-12 > QNAD01. Next base: position 19,999 of record CBDVDR010000001.1, on the reverse strand, counting down.
AACCAGCAGTTGTAATGTTGTTGTAAATGTTACAATAACTGATCCTCCGGTAATCAGTTGTCCTCCAGAATTTGATGTTACAATCTGTGCCGGTGAACAAGTTTGCCTTGATATTGGTGATATCGGCTGTTATCCAACCGTATCGGGTAATGCCACTTTAAATGGCACAATTTTATGTTTCGATCCTGTTGAAGGTCAAAATATTTTCATTCTGACCTGTACTAACGAATGTGGAGAAAGTATCTGTGATGTTATCGTAAATGTTACAATAACTGATCCACCTGTGATTACATGTCCTGAACCTATAGATGTTTCAGTCTGTGCCGGAGAACAAGTCTGTGTTGATATCGGTGATGTCGGCTGTAATCCATCAGTAATTGGTAATGCAGTTTTAAACGGAACAACATTATGTTTTGACCCGGTTGAAGGTCAAAATATTTTCATTCTGACCTGTACTAATGAATGTGGAGAAAGTATCTGTGATGTTATTGTCAATGTCACTTTTGGTGGCGCACCTGTTATAACATGTCCGAGTGAACCAGTCAATATCTCTATTTGTGAAGCCGGTGAAGTTTGTGTACCGCTTGGTGAAATGAATTGTATACCAACTATTATTGGTGGAGCGACTTTGAATGGTTCTGATCTTTGCTTTAATGCCGATGTTTCGGGACCATATACATTTACACTAACCTGCTCAAATTCATGCGGAGAATCATCCTGTGAGGTTACTGTAATTGTTGAAATAGGTGGACCTCCGTTTATAACCTGTCCTCAAACTCCATTTGATATAACTGTCTGTGCCGGTGAACAAGCTTGTGTTGATATCGGTGATGTCGGCTGTAATCCTACTGTCTCCGGTAATGCAACTCTTGATGGTACAACCTTATGTTTCACACCTGTTGCAGGGCAAAACCTATTTACTCTAACCTGTACTAATGAGTGTGGTACAATATCCTGTGATGTTATTGTAAATGTAACAATTGATAGTCCTCCTGTGATAGCTTGTCCTCAAGGAGAATTGAGTGCAGGAGCATGTGTTGGTGAGGAAGTTTGTGTTGACCTTGGTGATATTGGATGTAATCCGACTATTTCAGAAAGTGCCACCTTAATAGATAATATTTTATGTTTCACTCCGGCTCAATCAGGACCTTATACTTTCACTCTTACTTGTTCCAACGATTGTGGAACATCAACCTGTGAAGTAGTCGTAGATGTATATCTCCATGAAGCTCCAACCGCCTGTTTTAACTCAGATGTTAACAATGGTGAAAAACCATTGGAAGTTTGTTTTACAAACTGTTCAAATTCCACTGGCAATGTCGAATACCTATGGGACTTTGGTGATGGTACTACCAGTACTGAATTTGAACCCTGTCATGTTTATGAAGAAGAGGGGTGCTATTCGGTAACATTATCAGTCCTTGATGAGTGTGGTGAGAGAGTAATGTCGGTTGAAAACGCTGTTTGTGTGACCTGTTCGATGTGTCTCCATCCGACTACCGAATGGATTGCTGTTTTTTGTGGCAATCCGACTCTTGATGGAATCCCTCTTAATCCGGGTGATATAATCACAGCCTTTGATCCTGATGGAGTATTTTGCGGAATTGATACAGTTGCAGGCGATGGAATCTACGGCTTTATGTCAATTTATGCCGATGACATTGACCCTTCCATTGATGAAGGAGCTGAGCCGGGTGATGAAATTACTTTTAAAATTAACGGACTGGAAGTTATTACTGATCCGATTGTTACCTGGACTCAAAAAGGTGATGTTTTCGAATTATGTAATTTTACAACTGTTCGCTGTCGCACTATCGAGCTGGCAACCGGATGGAATTTAATTTCCTGGAATGTTGAATATGTTGATCAGATTGTCAATATGATGAATGATAATTTGGATTGTATCGATGTCATCCTTGGTTATAATCAAGGCGGAGTAACCTTTGATCCGAGTTTAATTCAGTTCTCAACCCTGAAATCAGTTGACTATCATTTTGGCTATTGGTTCAGGATGAATTGTGATGTTACGGTTGAATTGTGCGGATTCCCAATAGATCAGAATGATAATATTGCTATTTATCCGGGTTGGAATCTGGTCAGTTATTGGCCCGAAGAACCGATGTTGGTTGAGAATGCTTTACTATCAATTATTGGTAATGTGCAGATGGTTCTTGGTTTTGATAATGGCGGTTTAACCTGGAAGCCGGGAGAATTTTTCTCTCGCTTTGCTGATCTGACCGAGATGAAACCATTGCTTGGATACTGGATCAAATCATCAGGCAATGATGTTTTGATCTACGAAGGATTTGATAAGGCGGCTAAAACTGTCACTTCCAACATTGCCGCCAATAATGACATTATTCACTCTACCCGTGAATGGGTTTCTGTTTATGGAGCCAATATTACGGTAGATGGAACTCAGTTGGATAATAATTCAGAAATTAAATTATATTCCGAAAGCGGAGTGCTTTGTGGAAAGGGCACTTATAATAACAACCTGTTGAAATTTACTTCAGCCTATGGTTATGATCCTGATGATTTAAAATCGGAAGGATACCCCCAAGCCGGTGAGAATGTTATTATAAATGTTAATGGAATGGAAATTGAAAAGAGAATAATCTGGGAAACTAATGGCAGCCGGATCGAATTGAGTGAATTAACAACCTCACTTAAACTAATGCCGGCGAATTACAATCTTAAGCAGAATTATCCTAATCCATTCAACCCCAGTACTCAAATTGGATTTACAATTCCAAAATCAGGTTATGTCAGTATTACAATATTTAATGTTCTCGGGCAAAATATTCGTAATCTGGTGAATGAAAATTATTCCGAAGGCTCTTACGAGATTCATTGGGATGGTAATGATGATTATGGAAAAATTGTTTCATCGGGTGTTTATTTATACCGAATTGAAGTCGGCGACTTTGTTAAAACAAAGAAAATGACTCTGATGAAATAAGTTGTTCACCCAACAAAAAAAGCCAGCATGAATGTGCTGGCTTTTTTTTGGGAATTTTATCGAATAATATTAGTTATTATTTACGGATCACTTTTCTGGTATTTATTGTACTGTCAAGTTCTTGTCTTACAGCCAATCCTAATGAATCAATAGTAAATGGTTTTTTTACAAATTCACCGGCTCCAAGTTTTTGTGCCTGAATCACACGGTCTGTTGGTGAAAATCCGCTGATAATTATAGCTTTTTGTTTTGGATGATTTGCGATAATACTTTTGTAAGTATCCAATCCATCAAAATTATCTTCCATAATCATATCAAGTATTACCAGGTCATAGTCATTACTTTTTAGGATTTTTATTGCTTCATTACCATTGTTGATTGTGTCAACATTGTAGCCCAAGCTGCTTAAGATTTCGATCCCCATCTCACGTTGCTCTGCAACATCATCTACGACCAAAATTCTTTCACTGCCCGATATATCTTGCGTTGTAGGAACATTTTTCTTAATCAATTCTTTTGAAACCGGGAAATAAAGAATAAATTCGGTGCCTTTACCAACTGTCGATTTTACCTCATAATACCCTTTATGATCTTTAACGATTCCATAAACAACTGACAACCCAAGTCCGCTTCCGCTGGAACCCATTTTTTTCTTTGAATAATATGGTTCAAAAATTCTTGGGATATCTTCTTCAGCAATCCCTTGACCGGTATCTTTTACTGATAAAGTCACATATTGTCCGGATTCAAATTTTGGTATAATAGACTGATTATTACTAATCTCTTTTTGTGACGACATAATAGAAAGGGCGCCACCATCTGGCATGGCATCAAAGGCATTTATAATCAAGTTCATTATAACTTTAATCAAATGCGGAGACGATCCTGTAATATTATTTATATTATCATCAAGTTCAATGGCAACAGAGACTTCTGGACAATGTTCCTTTTTACTTTGGAAACTATGAGAATCAAGATACGATTGAATCACTTCGTTTAGATTGGTTGGAACCATTTCATATCGGCCGCGTCGGGCGAGGGTTAAAAGATCCTGAATAATATCGACGGCATCTTTTGCCGCTTTACCCATTTTTTGAATCTGTTTTCTTAATGGAGTATCCTCAGTCATTTTACGTAAAATCAGTTCAGGGTAACCAACAAGGGGACCAAGCATATTATTTAAATCATGAGCCACACCGCCGGCGAGGACACCAATAGATTCCATCTTCTCAACCCGGGAAAGACGTTCTCTTAATTTGATCTGTTTTTGTTCAATCTCTTTTTGTTCTGAAATATCCCGGTAAATAGCATAAATTGCAATTTGTCCGCCGCTAACTTTAATAGGCGTTGCTAAAAGCGATATATCCAGGAGTTTTCCATCCTTGTGTAATCGCTGACTCTCGATAAATATTTTTTCGCCTTGTTCAACTTTACGTTTAATCTCTATATTTTCATCCATCCTGTCATGAGGGATTAAAATATCATCGATCATAGCATTCATTACTTCATCTGAGGAATACCCGAATAAATTAGTGAACTCACTGTTGATTTTTAAAATGAGACCTTTATTGCTTATAACAACAATTGCTTCTGGTGAGCTTTCGAAAAGTTGTTCAAGGTATGCTTTTTCGATTTTCAATAAATTCTCAGCCTGTTTTTTCTCGATTGCCATCGCTATTTGTTCTGCAACAAAGACAAGAATTTCAAGATCGGCTTTACTATATAGCTGATCATCGTGGTAACTTTGGACGACAACAACCCCTAATGTCTTTTTAGATGATTTTAAAGGTACGCCCAGCCATAATTTTGATGGTTCGCCGCATAGCTTGACTTCACCTTTTCTTTCAAGCTTCCGGTGAATTGCTTCATCAATTAAAAGAGGTTTTCCGGTACGTCTTACATAATCAGTTAAACTATTTTTAAGGGGTTCATCAATAAGAAGAGGGTCATCTGCTTCATCAACACAATAAGGAAATGAGTAGGTTCCTTTCTTCTCATCATATAGAGCTACATAAAAATTGGTTGTATCAATAATCTCGCTAAGAGAATGATGGATTTCTTTTAAGAAGGCTGTTAGGTTGACCGAGGTAGTCGCATATTCAGATATTTTAAATAAAACGGATTTTATGCGTTCCACTCGCTTCCGCTCGGTAATATCTCTAACAATCCCTTGAATTAGTTTATGTTCACCTATTTCGATAAAAGTCGAAACAACTTCTGCCGGAAAGGAAGTGCCATTGTTTTTTACAAAATTCAGCTCAGCAAAAATAAACCCGGTCTCTTGAATATTTTTAAAAATTGAATTATAATTTTCTAACGCATCTTTTGGATGAAGATCATTGACTTGGATTTTTAAAAATTCGGCGCGTCTGTAACCAAAGAGATTAATCGCTTGTTGATTAATATCAACGATATTGCCTTCCAAATCATGTATTATTATAGCATCGCCTGAATACTTGAATAGATTGCTGTATTTTTGCTCACTCTCATATAAGTCCTTCTCAATTGCTATTTGATGGGTTACATCTTTAAAACACCAGACTCTGCCTGAAATTTTGTTTTGATAAACAAGGGGGAGTGATCTTCTTTCAAATAACCGGCCATCTTTAAATTTTATTGTATCAAAATCTTCTTCAAAGGATTGGTAAAGTTGTTGTACTTTTTTTATAAATGATTCAGGATCAGCAAGTTTATCAAGAACGAAATTTAATAACTTTTCGTCATCACGGGTATCAATCAATTCTTGAGGAATACTCCAGTGTTCTGAGAACTTTGAATTGACATGGACTACCTTGCCTTTTTCATCTACTACAAGAATACCATCTTCGGTAGATTCTAAAACAGCCTCCAAAAGAGGATTAATCTCATGGTTGTACGATTCGATATTTTTTTTATCTTCTTGCATTACATCCTTTTGTGGATAACAATATATAAATTCTATATCGGTAAAATCTAAAATAATCTTAACATTGCCACAAATCGGAAAGTTGTTGCAGAACAACAGGATATGTATCGGGGAGGGCTTGCCCTATTTGCTTTTAAGCAGAATTTGATTGTTTTCGGATCTTGATTCCCCAACTGAAGTTATATAAACCGCTGGTTTATCATTTACCGGACAGGCAAATTCGCAAGCTCCGCAGCCGGTACACTCGGCTGGATCAATAAAGGGGCGTTTAACGGCTATCTCTTGTCCCTGACGATTGATTACAATTTCATCTTTCAGGTAAATAGCTTTTGGAGAAGTTGGGCACCATTCTTCACAGACAATACAAGGGATTGCCATTGACCAGGGGAGACACCGGCCCTGATCTATAAATGCTGTACCTATTACATTAGCCGGACTGTTTTTGTCGCCAATCTTTTCTTTCTGGGTCAGTTCCAAAATTGCCCCGGTAGGGCAAATCTGTGTACAAAGAGTACAAGTAGGCTCGCAGTAGCCAACTTTGGGAATCAGTATTGGAGTCCAAATTCCTTCAACTCCGGATTCAAGAAGAGTTGGATGCAAGGCGTTATTAGGGCAGACCCGCATGCATTGTCCGCATCTTATACATCTTTCAAGAAAGGTCTCTTCGTCAACCGAACCGGGAGGACGGATCAACAATGGATTAGCTTTAGATTCAAAATCAATCCCCGATCTTAAAAGAGGATACATTGCCAATCCGCCTGCAAGCGAGGCGGTAAATTTGCGTTTGGTAATATCAACCGTCGGAATCAAACCCGGGTTTTGCGGAGTATTTTCTTGTTTGGGAAAAAATCTAAACGACAATGATCCCTGTGGACATGACGCCTGACAATTCAAACAAAGGTGACATTCGGTTTGTCTCCAGGTAGATCCAATCTCGGGGTTATCGGCGCCCTGGCAGGAGATAAGACATTGATTGCAATGATCACATGAACCGGCATCCTTTTGTAATCCGAAAATCGAGTATCTTGAAAAAACTCCCAGTAACGCACCCAGAGGACAAATTCCGCGGCACCAGAATCGGGTAAATACTCGGTTAAGGAACATAATTAATATAAATATAAACCCGATACTGAAGATGGTATTAAAATGGGCTTGTTTAAACGGTAAAATCAAAAATGCGATGATATCAAAAACTATTTGAGCGGGAATGATTATTGGGGGAATTCCGAAATCTTTAAACCAGGACAGGGTCTCAATGGCTGCCGTATGGGTTAAGGGTAAAATAAATGTTCCAATCGATCTTGCCAGCAATGGTAGCGGATCCAAAAGTCCGATTTGAAGGGTGCCGGCGAAAGATGCGCCAAGAAAAATAAACAGAATATAATATTTTATCCTTTGGTATTTTTTATACCTGTTTGATTCAATTTTTTGAATCCCTTTACGTGAGTTTCTCTCAGAACCGATTTCAGATATAAAATGATTCATTGTCCCCATTGGACAAACCCAGCCACAAAAAAATCTTCCCATAAAAATCGTTGGTACTAAAATAACCAGCGACCAGAGCAATCCTTTGTAGACCGTTCCGGAAGCTAAAAGAATAGCAATGGCTGCCAAAGGATCAAACTTAAGAAATATTGAAACCGGATAGGGCAGTAAAATATCAGAGCTGTCATCCGGACTAAAATTTACTTCAAAATTTGTTTTTAAAATTAACCAGAAAAAGATCCCAAAAAATAAAATCTGTGATATACGCCGAAGATTTCTGACCGTTTTGATTGTCATCAGATGATTTCTTTATATCCTGAAATTTTGTAGTCAAGATTCCCAAGTTTGCTTTTATCGGCAAGAACTATATGGCTGACCTGATCAGCTTTTAAACCAAGAAATTCCGCAGCGCGCGCATCCCCGGCAACCTGGTCGGTTGCGCAAATTACCGTATTTTCTTCTGCAACATCATCTAAAGAACCTCCCTGAGGACCGCCCCGCAACAACACTCGGGTGCCGTCAATTACTGTCAGTGTAGGTTGAGTGAAAGCAGCCAGATCAACTATTGATTGGTCAATTTGTTGATGTAATTGATTGCGTCGTCCACCAAGAATCCCATATAGATTTTTCATTCCCAGAGTGCAGCTTGAAAGAGAATGATGTTTGATAATCGGCATATTTATCAAGCGGTCAGTATTTACAAAATATTTTAATACCGGCCATTCAGTAAGTATTTTCCCTCTGAGATTAACCTTTACATAATCTTCTTCAACCGGAAGAATTAATTTAGCGCCCATTTTCTCAGCCTGTTCTTTGATCCCTGATCGTAAAAAACAACGACGAGGATCATTACAGGTTACATCAGTAACTATAACTTCAGCAGCACCGGCTTCATAACACAACCTGACCATTTCTGCCACCAGAATCGGATTGGTGTTGGCAGCCTGCTCGGGAGTGCGATCCCAGCCGATATTTGGTTTTATAGTAACCGTCTCATTTGGCTTTATAAATCTTTTGATACCACCGATAGCATCAAGTGAAAAATTAAGGGCGTTAACAGGATCAATATGTTTTGCAAGGGTTATCTGTGGCAGGGCCGGATTATTGGGAACTTTAAAATCATTTAACTTTGTCAGAACCGGGGTATAGGTGGTCGACTCTCGATTATGAAATAAATATCCGGTGCCACCGGTTACTGCGGCAAGAGCAACGGCTTTACCTGTTTGCTTTATAAAATCTCGTCGTTTCATTCAACCTCATTTAATTTAGATCAATATATAGCTGTTTAATCTTTCAGTCAATTAGTAACCGTTTCAGTCATAAAAAACTTACAATTGGTTATTGGCTCAATCAGCTTTTTATGAAATTGAGAGCGTTTGAATATAAATCGAAAAGTCATAACGGTTTTGAGTCGTTTTAACTGATGAATAAGAAACAAACAATATGAAAAGGGAAATATGATTAAATGAATTTTTCTCGTTTTTGAAGACGTAACATGGCTATCATCATAAACAGAATAGATGCCACAACAATATAAATCCGATTATACATCATGGTCTCTATCTGAAGAAAGACTTCAAATGCTTCCACTTCACTAAAAGGATTTAGGTACAAATTCCACCGGGTACCCTCCAGAATTTCATCGGCAATCATAAAAAACAGATTCAAAATTACCATTATCACAGCCGTAGCATTTCCGCTTCTGGTTATAGTCGATAACATAAAAGCCAGGCTGCTCAAAAATAAAAGTGGAAACATAATTTGAATCGTCATCTCCCAGACCGAAAAATCAGCCATGGCAAAATAGCAAAACAACGAAAGCCCAAACATTATAAACACAATTATAAATTGCTGGGTGATATTCCTTGCCAGCCACACCTTATAACGATAGTCTGGTATGCCAAACAGAGTCTCAATCATTCGAGAATCGACATCACTCTGGATATTATAAGTTGAGGGATAAAAGACCAGAAGAACCGCCGGGAATAATAGAAAATAATAAATATTCTCAGGTGAGGGTGGCGCATTTTCATCAACAGAGTAAATGATAACAATGGTTAAAAAGAGTAAAATTGAAAAAGATAGAAAATAAACAAATTTACCTGCAAAAATATTTGAGGCATTGTATTTGAAAAAAGCATACATACTTTTTAAATAAGAAATTCTGCTTGTGGAACTGTTATGCATGATCGGCTTCCTTTTGATCTAAAAGCCATAAGTAAGAATCTTCAAGTGACGGGTTGACCGGAATTGCATCATCAGATGGTTTGATGTTTGATATCAATCTAACCCGGATTTCGTTATGTTCGCTTATATGATGCACTACTCGATATTTTGATCGCAACTCTTCGAACTTTTCTTCACTGACTTTCATCTGCCATACAACGCCCTTAGCCAGTTCCACCATTTCCTGCGGACTTCCGGTGAATTTTACTTTCCCATCATCAAGGACCGCAAGTTTGTTGCAAGAGCTGGAAATATCTTCAATAATATGAGTTGAGAAAATTACAATACGGTTTCGTGACAACTCTGAAAGAAGATTTCTAAATCGGATTCGTTCCTTAGGATCCAATCCGGCTGTAGGTTCATCAACAACCAGAATTCTCGGAAGATGCAGCAATGTTTGAGCAATACCGACCCTTTGTTTCATACCTCCGGAAAATGTTTTAATCTTATTATTTTGATTTTCCATCAGATGAACTGATTGTATCGCTTTGTTTACAATTTCTGCCCGTTTAACACTGTCGGTATTGCCTTTGAGTAAGGCCTGATAATCAAGGAATTCATAAGCGGTCATGTTTTCATAGGTGCCGAATTCCTGTGGAAGATATCCGATTAAAGCCTGAAGTTCTTCACGATACTCATTAATATCCATATCGTTAATTGTAATTTTTCCCCGACTTTGTTCGAGCACACCGCAAATAACTCTCATCAAGGTAGTTTTGCCGGCGCCGTTGGGACCAATCAAACCATACATCCCGTTGCCGATCTCTAAAGAGACCTGATTCAGAGCCGAGAAAGGAATTTTCTTTTTCCCAATGATCGGGATAGTTTTAACTAACCGATAGAAGTTTTTTCGTATCCATTTGAATCGACCCTTCAGACGGTTGATGTCAATTTTTTCACGATACAATTTTTTTGAACCATGATAAATTAGAATCGCTGGATACCAGAGCAGGCTAAGCAGGATTGTAACTGTCAGATTCTCTGTGCGCATATTATGCCATATCAAAAATCCCAAAGGGAAGAACCAGAAAAATAATATATTAACGATCGACATTAATTTATTCAGGTATTTTTTAGACAGTTTTGAAATTTGCACCCGTATCATGGAGATAATTTTCAAAGAGTATATGAAAAATGATACGCTAAGTAATATGTTCCAGAAATTTCCTTCAAGATAAATGAATACAAAATAGTAATGGAAAAAATATAACGGAAGATGCCAATAAATATTTGAAGCTGAATCCGTTTCAGCATCTTTGACTTTGCCAAATTTACTTTGTTTCTGTCGTTCAGCTTTATTCCACTCTCTTGTAAATCTGGAAAAATCGTCATATTTCTTTACCAGATTTCTGATATTTATTTTTATTGGGCTGTTGGCTGGAATAATATCTGATCGTGACCTTCTAAGGGAAACCTGAACAAAATACACAAGTGATGGTATTATTGAGAGCAGGGCTGTAACATTAACAAATTGCCACAATACCGCTTCGACATTAAAATAAATCAGTATAGTTCCACCAAGAAAACCGAGCCCTTGTAAAACTTTTAATTTCCATGAAAGGTCGTGCCACCATTTCAAAGCATTGTTCATTCCAAAAGAAACAGTTGGAACTAATATCAATGTAAACAAAGTTCCAAAACTTAATCCTCCAATTACTGTGATTGCAAAAGGTGCTCCGATTTGAGCGACATATTCTGCTTTACCCATCGCAAGCGGCAGCATAGCCAGTACCGTAGTAATAGCAGTTATCAAAATCGGTCGCACTCTCGCTTGTCCGGCGGCAATCAACGCTCGCGAAGGACGATAACCTTTTTTCCTTAGGAATCTTGAATAGTCGATATAAATAATCCCATTATTTACAACAACCCCAAGCAGGATCAATAATCCAATCAGGGCGTTAGCATTCAAAATTGAATTGCCGGTCAGGATTAATCCCCAAAACGCACCTATAGTTGCCAGCGGAATTGTAAACATCATTACCAGCGGCGTTATAAGTGATTCGAAAACCGATGCAAGGATCATAAATATTAGAACAATCGAAGCTGCAATTAGAAAATAGAATTCAGAATAATCAGTCTCATCGTGAACAACTTCAATTGCCACGCCAGCCGGAGGAGTAATAGTTGCGGCAATTTGGTCAACTTCAAGACGGGCATTATCAAGCAGTTCTTTAGATTCATTAACATCGGCGACAAATTTATAAATAACTTCAACCTGTTTTTCCTGATTAACACGATTGATATTGGAATAGCCGGTATTATATACCAGTGATGCAAGCTGGGTCAGCGGAACGGTGCCACCTGAATTTGAAGGAATTTGTAATTCTTTTAAATCATCGCTGTCTTTCTCTTCCAAATCATCATTTTTTAGAATGATACTTATTTTATCCGAACCTTGTATTAGGTTCACTCCGGTGGATGATTCATTTTGGAAACTACCCAGTTCGCTGATTAACGCATTGTTTGAAACATTGTAATAACCCATAACCAATTTATCAATTATCAGATCAATCCCCGGTTGCTGATCTGAAACAGAAACGTCAACCGATCTAATCGTCACAAGGTTTCCAATATTAAATTCGATGTCATCGGCAATATTACGAAGGACAGCAAGGTTACTTCCCTTAATAACAACTTTTTCTTCGCTTTCGCCAATCCCTAATAATCGTTGGAAAGCTCTGCCGCCAAACCCTCCGCCGGCTCTACCGCGAAAACGGGAGTTTGTTGCCGGTTGTTCATAAGAAAAATCTACTCGCGGAAATCCATTGTTCAGTTTTTCAAGAATATCATCTTTGATCTCTGGTAAATCCCGCTTATCAATTTCGTCATAATCCTCTTTTAATTTAAACGAGAAAACTATATTATCTTCCTGAATATTTGCCGTGCGATCGTCAAGTTCTGCTATTTCTAATAGACGTTCATCCATCAAAATGACTTGCTCATCTGAAGACTTGAGGGTTGTGCCGGAAGGCATCGTGGCGTACATCTGAAATGTCTCGGTCTCGACTTCTTCGCTGATATTAATACTAAGGGCAAGGCTGATTATTATACTGACAAAAAAGGCAGTTATCCCAAGCAGGACCGTTCGGGCGGGGAAGCGAAGGCAGGATTTTAACAGCAGGGTATAGATCTGCTGCAAACGGTTTTTCTGGGAAATTATATTAAAATTATGAACATTGGCTCCGGATGAACTTAACAGGAAGCGATAAGCAAAAACAGGGATCAATAAAAAGGCGACAACCAAAGATACCAACAGAGTTGATATTATTGATACACCCACATGACGACCCATTGTTTGGATAAGGAAGTTTTCAGAAAATACAAACGGCAAAAACACACAAACAGTTGTCAAAGTAGATGCCGATACGGCTCTGATAACTTCACTGGTTCCGTCAACCACAGAATCATATTTACTTTTCCCAAGAGCAAGTTTTCGATGAATATTTTCAAGGACAACGATGCTGTTATCCAAAAGCATACCAATCGCTATCGCAATCCCGACCAGAGTCAAAGTATTAATTGAGATATCAAAGGCATAAAAGAAATTCATCGAGATCAAAATTGAAATAGGTATCGAGGCTGCGACGGTGAGCACCATCGGTAAATTTTTCAAAAATATCCAGAGAATTATTATTGCAAGAATTCCGCCTATCAAGGCGAGCATTTTTATTGTATCAATGTTATCTTCTATAATTTCAGCGGCATCATTCTGGATTATTAATTCGACTCCATCCGAAGCTATCTTTTCATTTAAAGATTTAATAATATCTCTGGTCTCATGTGACAGACTAAGAAGATTCGATTGCTGGTCGCGAATCAGGGTAATGGAAATTGATTCCATTCCGTTAATGCGGGAGATGGAAGTTTCATCCGACCCGCCTTCGACTATCTCTGCAATATCTTTTAAATAAAGAGGACCATCTGGTTTAATTATCACATTCTCAATATTGCTTAAGGAAGAATAGCCCGATATCAGGTTTACAAAATACTGCCTGTTACCCTCGGTAACCTGACCCAAAAATTGGCGATTACTGCTCTCTTTTGAAATAGCAGATGAAACCTGATTAGGGGTCAGATTGTATGCTTTTAGTGTCTGATCATCAAGCAGCACCTCAACCGACCGCTGTTTCCCGCCATATATTTCTACATTTGAAACGCCGTCTATATTTTCAAGATCCCTGGTAACCTTTTTGTCGATGACTTCTCTGATCTGGTCCAGACTTCCTGTTCCGCGAGCCTGAAGGCTCATAAACATATTCGATAGTTGTTCCGAGTCAACTTTCCATACTGCCGCAAAAAAATCCTGACCGAATTCGATTTGAACCTGATTTACTTTTTCCTGAAGTTTCAAATACTCATATTTTATATTAGCTTTTTGGTTATAATAAACAAAAATTATACCCCGCCGCCGATCAATGTTCGATTCTATCCGTTCAATATTTTCTAATGAAGCGATAGCGCCTTCAAGCTTTATCACTGCGTTGTTTTCAAGATACTCAGGGGTAGCATCACGGGCTGTGCCGACATGAACTATGAGCATGGGGAGTTCGGTAAATGGAATCAATTCGACCGGTAGTTGTGAATATGAGATTATCCCGAGTAAACAGAATCCGGTAATCAACATCCCGACCAGAACAGGTCTTTTAATAAAAAACTTTACCATGCTTACTACTTATCAAACTCCGTTCTGATTTCTTTGTGACCTGCTAATAGATGATACACCGATGGAATAACAATTAATGTTAAAAAGGTCGAGCTGACCAATCCACCGATAACAGCCACCGCCATAGGTGCCCGCAGGGATGCTCCTTCACCGAATCCAAATGTTAAAGGAAGCAAAGCTAAAATAGTCGTTGCCGATGTCATAATAATCGGCCGGATCCGACTTGAACCGGCAGCCACTATCGCATCATTCAAATTAGAGCCGGATCGGCGGTTCTGGTTGATTCGATCTACAAGGATAATCGAATCGTTGACTGCAATTCCGCCAAGCATGATAATCCCGATAAATGACATTATATTAAAAGGCATCCCCATAATAAGCAGAAGTAAAACAGTTCCGACCCCTGCCAGTGGTACAGATAAAAGAATTACAAAGGGATGAAGCAACGATTCAAATTGAGCTGCCATTACCATGTATACTAAAATTAAAGATAATAACAGGGCAAATTTTAAATTCCCAAAAGCTTCTTCGCGTAATTTCTCTTCGCCTGTTATTGATAGTGAATATTCTGCCGGTAAAATTAAGCCGGCGATTGCAGCTTTGACCTTGCCGGAAATTTTATCAAACGATTTATCGCTGATGATTTGGGATGTTACCCGTCCGATTCGAGACTGATTGTTGCGAATAATTTCTCTTGGTGAATTTGAAAAAGTCAGCCGGGCTACTTCATCAAGCCGGACTCGTTGTCCGGTGTTAGTCTCTATCAGAATTCTTTCAAGCTCACTAATTGACATATCCGCCCGCCTCAAAACGAGATCTGAATAATCACCCTGATATTCCATCTGTCCGGCATCACGTCCGGATAAAAGATCCCGCACCGTTGTACCGATTGTTGAAGCATCAAGTGAAAACTGGGAAGCAACCGTATGATCTATCTCAATATTTATTTCCGGACGCCCTTTTTGAAAACTCGACTCAATATTCGCCAGCTCTTCAATAGGGGAGATGCGTGCAATTATTGAATCGCACAGTTTTTGGAGTTCATCAAGATTTTCACCTTTGACTTCAATAGCGACCGGAGCGGAAGTTGTACCCAATGTCATTTGAAGGGCTGTCTGTTGTAAAATCAACTTTGTCTCGGCATCCGGTATATCAGAAATGATTTCGTCTAACCCGCCGGCAAGAGTTCCAATTGAAATTTTACTGTCAGTTTGCAAATTCAAATGAATGACAGCGTTGTTCTCATCTTTCAAGGCATCAAGTTCATCAGTCGATGCTCCGCCGGGACCAACTTTGGAAAAAATATCTGATATATATTCTCCAAAGTTTTGAGATATTTGTGTCTCTATATTTTTTATCACCCCTTCGGTACGCTCAAGCGAGGTGCCTTCCGGAAGAGTGATCTCTATATATATGTCTGCCTGATCAGCCGCCGGCATAAACTCACTGCCGACAAATGGAATGGCTAAGATAGTAATAATTACTAAAATTATGCTGCCCAGAATTACTGTTTTTCTTTTGGATAAAGTAAAACTTAACAGCTTTTTATATCCCGGGAATGATAAACTTTTTGGATTAACCTGTTGTTGTTTCTTTTTTAGAAATTTTGAAGCCAGCATCGGAATAACAAACAGCGCCACAAAGAGTGAGGAAATCAAAGAAAACGCCACTGTCCAGGCCTGCTCTTTAAAAAGCTCCCCGGCGGCGCCATGAAGATAAACTATCGGCAGGAAAACAATGATTGTCGTCAATGTTGAACTGGTGATTGCACCGCCTACTTCACCAACGCCAAGCACGGCCGCTTCTGAAATCGGTTTTCCGCTCTCCAAATGACGAAATATATTTTCAACCACCACAATCGCATTGTCGACCAACATCCCGGCTCCCAGAGCCAGCCCTCCCAGCGTCATTATGTTGAGGGTCAACCCGTTAAAAAACATAAGATTAAATGTTGCAACAATTGAAATAGGAATGGCAAAACTAATCACTGCCGTAACCCCGATACGTCTTAAGAATACAAACAGAACCAACACCGCTAAAAGAATTCCGATCAATCCGGTCTGTTCGACTTCTTCAACAGATGAACGAATAAAAGAGGCTTGATCTTTTATTATCTGGATTTTATAGCCGGGTAAAGATTTTTGTATTTTACGAAGCTGTTCATTGACAGCCTGAGAGGCATCAATAGTGTTAAAACGGGCTTCTTTGAAAATTTCAATTGCTAAAGCTCGTTTGCCGTTCAAACGTACAATATTTTCGGCTTCACTTAAAACAAAATTAACTTCTGCTACTTCTCTTAAATAAACCGGCGAGCGTTTATAAGACTCCTGTTGATTTACTCCGGGTGATTTATAAGTTATAATCAAATTTTCTAAATCATCAAGGTTTCCAAATTCACCAACCCCTCTGATTACATAACGTGTCCCCATCTCCACCAATGAACCGCCGCTGACATTGCGATTATTGCTTTGAATTGCATTGGCAATCTGTTCAATGGTTATGCCATAAGCCTCAAGCGTGTAAGGGTCGGTTTTAATTTCAATCTCACGTTCCCTTTGACCGACAAGTTCTGCCGAAGCGACCCCCGGTAAACGAATCAACTCGTTGCGGATATTATTTTCTGCGGTCTTTCTAAGTTCGTTGAGATCAGTTATTTCAGGATGCGAGAGCACCGCCACAACAATCGGCATAGCATTCGGGTCGTACTGACTGACCCTGACTTTATCGGCATCGCTGTTTTGTGAAAAATCCGCTACCGCTTTTTGCAAATCGAGAAACGATTCATCCATGTCAGCATCCCAGCTGTACTCAACTGCTATTTGAGCTTTACCGACTCTTGAAATAGAGGAAACATTGACAACTTTCCTGCCCCGGGCTGCTACCGATTCCATCTGCTCAACAAATAGATTCTCCATCTCCTCAGGCGGACGTTCACCCGCTTCAATTTCAACAAACAGTCTTGGGTTGTTGAGATCAGGCAGAAGATCAACCCCTAATCTTGTGAACGAAATATATCCGAGCAGGAGGATTGCTAAAACAACCATTACTACCGTAGTAGGGTACCTGACAGAGAATTGTGCAAATTTGTACATTAGTTTTTCCTATCAGGATTTATTTTGAAACTCTAACTTTTGAACGATGACGGAGCGTTTCAAATCCCTCAATAACCAGCCGATCATCAGCTTCAAGTCCGCTGAGAATTTCAATCTCTTCGTTATTTTCAAGACCTGTTTCAATAACTCGCTCAAGAGCAACACCTTTATCAACTATATAAACGGTTTTTTCGCCACGTCGTTGTTGAACGACATCTTTTCGAATAACCAGCGTGGAATCTTTCGAATCTACTATTATGTCAACCTTGACAAACATCCCGGGACGGAAATTTAATGAGCTGTTATCAATTTCTAAAGAAGCCTTAAACATTCTAGTCTCCGGATTCAAGGTAGGGGAGACCTGTGTAATTATTGCATCTAATGTATCAGTGGCATTATTATAATTGGTGATAAAAGCTTTTTGATTTTTATGAATTCGACCCATCTCTTTTCCGGGAAGCGTAATATCAATTACCATTTTTGAATAATCCATAAAACTGACTAAGTGTGTGCCTGCACTGAGAAGCTGATTTTCACTGTAAAAGGGCAGGTCAACGATTATACCGCCAAAGGTTGCAATAGCCGTTAGTTTAGCCAGTTGCAGCGAGGCATTCTCCAAAGCGTATTTTGAATCTATATAATTTCGCTCCGCATCGGTTAACTCGCGCAGCGTGATACCGCCTTTTTCAAACAACTTCTTTTGCTTTTCAAACTCTCGTTTCGAAATGTCATAATTAAGACTTTTAGACTTAATCGATATCTGATTTTCAAATTCAGGATTTTCCAATTTGACAATCACATCACCGATTTCAACACTGTCGCCCATTGTAAAGGGTGTTCCTGTTCGGGCGTTGACTTGAACTTGGTACAATCCCGATTGAAACGAATTAAAGTTGGATTCATTCATTGCCTGGGCTGTCCCCGTTGCAAAAGTATATTCCTTGATCGGCTTTTGAGTTACCGCCTCAACTCGAACCGGGATAGACGACTCAAGATCAATATCAGGTCCGTCATCATCACAACCGATGATTAGCACCGAAAAAATTAAAGTCGATAATATTGCTGAAAGTTTTTTCATTTGAAAACTCCTAATTATATTCTATAACCGATTGGTTATTACTGAAATCCCAAAGGGTTCGTATTTTTAAATCAAGTAAGGCAAGCTGATAACTGATAAGGGTTGCCACTTCATTAAGCTGTTCACGGGAAAGCTGATTTTGATAAAAGCTAATATCTTTGGATGATAAATCACCGTTTCGATACCGCTCTAAATTTATTTCATAAGTTAAGCGGGCATTTTTAATATTTTTTTCGGCTATATCAATCTGAGTTCTTTCATTCAGAAGATTACGATATGATTGTCTGATCTGAAGCTGTATTTGTTTTTTCTCTTCACTGGCTGAAAGCCGACTGCTCTTTAATTGAAGCTCGCTTGCTTTTATCCGATG
Organism: uncultured bacterium; assembly: GCA_965372795.1. GTDB lineage: Bacteria > Zixibacteria > MSB-5A5 > GN15 > FEB-12 > QNAD01. The sequence goes on along the minus strand of CBDVDR010000001.1, from coordinate 1,218 downwards.
TCTTTTCTGACCCCAGTCAAATACCGGTATATTCAACGTAATGGCTACTGATTGATTTTTGTTGGTAGAACTGAAAACCTCCCCAAACTCTTTATCCGTCCCGGTAAGTCCGTATGACAAATCTATCGAAGCCTTAAACTCATTTTGAGAACCTGCCCGAACCAGATTATTGATTGATTCCTGAATTTGAATATCCTTTTGGCGCAATTCCATTCTATGGGTCAAACCATGTTCAATTGCTCTATTATAGTCAACCTCGATAATATTTTTCTTTATATCAGAAACTACCGAAAGTTCTTCTGCTAAGGGAATGCCTAAAAGTATTTTAAAGTTATCCAGAGAATTTTCATATTGCATTTTAGAATTATCTAGTGATGCAATGTTATTGGCTAAAGTAAGCTCGGCTTGATAAAGCTCTTCCGAGGCCGAGATACCCGCTTCAACTTTACTTACTATAATATCAAAACTTTCCTGAGAATTATTTTTTTCTTCTTCTGATATCTTAACTGACATCTGTTGATGATACAAATTCAAAAAATCACGGGTTACCTGGCTTTCGATCTGTAACTTCTGCAAGGCATAATTCAAACGGGCATTCTCAAGGGACAACTCAAGCTCTTGAAGGGTCATCATTGATCGGTTATAAGTAAACAAAGGCTGGCTGAATCTGAGTGTCAGTGAATTATAGTAAGAGCTTTCATTTAAAGAATTGGGTAATGAACTTGAAGCATCCCGCCAGATAAGCTGCTCTGTTAGGGACAAGGTTCCATCGGTCCATTTGATAGGCTGCATTATTGAAAATTGAGTAGACGATCTGGTTTGTTCCTGAGTGATGTAATCAGAAAAACGATCATCAAAAACCTCGTCTTTAGTTAGACTATAAGGCGTTATTGTCAAATTAAACTGGGATTTAAAACCTGCTTTTTGCGCCTCAAGATTTCGTTCGCTGATTTCAAGATTATAACCCGCATTAATCATCGTTGGACTGGTTGCAAAAGCTATTTCTAATGACTGTTCAAGGGTCAATGGTTCAGCGTGTATAATTGATGTAAAAAGAGTGATCAGCGTAATTAATAGTATTACCCTGAATGCTTTATTATGTTTAATCATGAACGACTCCAGTTTATTCGCAAAATTATCTTTTTATCCACTTAACAGCATCAGCAGTTACAATACCGCTTTCATTTTTATCAATCAATTCTACTTTTGTTTTTCCTT